>JAVBLU010000030.1:0-40255 GCA_031553225.1 Eubacteriales bacterium | reverse complement strand
GCACGCATCCCTCCCGGAGAGGGACCATCCCCTGTCGGCGCTTTGGGCGCGCGGGCGGAGCCCTCCAGCAGCTCCTCCACCAAGCGCGTCAGGCGTTCGATCTCCTGCGGCCCTTCGCTTCGGCCGTCGCCTGCCCCGTTTGCCGCGCCGGGCGCGCGCCCCCCGGGCGTGCGAGCGTCCGGCCGGATGGCAAACCCTGCCGCCCGCCCGGCGTTTGCGGCAATCACGGCAAGCGCCGCCGCATGCTCCGGCCGCTCGTGCGCCATCTGCACGATGCTCTCGCGTATCGCGCGCATGCCCTGCTGCGCGCCCATCCGCCCGGCCGGGGCGAACCGCAGCGCGTCCTTCAGCCACTGAAGCAGCAGCCGCAGCGTCACCTCAACGCGGGTGGCCGGCTCCTCGCGGTTGCGGCGGTGGAAGAGCTCCACGCCCGCCCAGGGAAACCCGCGTCCGGGCGCGGGAAAGCCATCGCCCTGCGGCCGCCATGCGGGCCTGGCGATGCGGCGCGCGCTTGTGGCGATCATGGCTGGCCGGCGGAGCGCAGCTTGCGCTTCTCCGGCTTCTGCCCAAACAGCAGGTACTCGCCCGATTCGGCGTCCAGGGGAAACTGCAGAAAGTGCAGCCCGGAATGAGCGATCTCCAGGCGGTCGATGGACACCTGAGCATGCATGGCGTCCAGCGTCGTGGCCTCCCACCGCACCACCATGGCGTCGGAGAAGTCGTACACCCGTGCAATGGCCGGCCGCCCGCCCTCCGTTTTCTTGTCCGACTGCACCACGATGGTGCCGCCTTCCTCAAAGCGCATGCCCAGCCGGAAGGAGCGGTTGCTCAAAAACGGGTTCATGCGCCCTGATCCGGTCTCCAGCACCAGGCGGTGCACGGCCGCGTGCGGTTTCACCCACAGATGGGCGCGGCCGTTCACCCCGCCCTCCTGCACCATGTCGTACTCAGCGGAATTTTCCAGCCCGGTTATGTTGGAAAAACCCGCTTCCAGGCTGCCCAGCGTCAAGATAAAGCGGTATGTCCGGATAAAACCGCTGCGCGAGAACGTCTGCGCCATACGCTCACCTCATCAACGCTTCTCACAGTTTCGCAAAGATGTTGTCCGGTTCTCCCGAGAGTTCCTGGTTGATGCGTGAAACCTCCCGGCACCACATCCGCCGGTCGCGGTGGGACAGCGACATCACGTCATCGTGCGCCCAGTGCAGGTAGTACGCGATGAAAGCGCATTCCTTCATCAGCCGGTCCTGCGGATAGGCGCTCACTGTCCCTCGTCCATAAAATTTACGGGCAGCTCAAACCCCTCCCCGCAGTGCGGGCACACAACAGGGTATCCCGGCACGTCCAGCTGGTTGATGCGCTGGTACAGATCCTGCAGGTAGGCGAGATCCACGGTGAAGAGCTTCTCCACAACCTTCGTGTCCACGGCCTTCAAATCGCCCAGCTTAACGACCACGCGCGCCAGCAGGATGATCGTCAGGTACCCCGGATTTCCCACCACGCGCGGGTCGCGCAGCGGCAGAATCTCGTCCGCGGCGGTCGCCAGCCGCATCACGCCCTCGCGGTGCAGCGTTCCGGCGTTGTCCACATAGCCGCGCGGCAGCACAAAGGCATATTCCGTCTCGAAGGCCATAGCGCGCCCCCCTAATCACTTTCCGGCTAGCCCGCCGTGCAAGTCAGCTGATATCCGGCAAATCCGCGGGCGTCTCAACGGGCCGTCCCCTTGAGGCCTTACCGCCCGCGCGGGATTCGGCGGTTTTAGCGCCAAACCCCGCGCCTGCGCTTTATTGGCGCCGCGGCAGCGCCCAGGGCGCCGCCGCGGCCAAGGCTGCCACTACGATACGCGGGTCATGCCCTCGTGGGCAATTTCGATGGACTCGAAGGCCACCTCGGAGGCCGTGGCGTTGAAGTCCGGCGCGGTGTAGCGCGATGCCCAGGCGTTGATGCACTGCCAGGAGGCCGTGTCCGCGCCCGTCTCGTCCAGCAGCGTCACCGTAACGGTCTTGCGCTCCACAGCGCCCTCCACGCCCGTTTGCAGCCACTGGTACAGCAGGATGTTCGAGGTGGTGCCCCAGCGCAGCGTCAGGTTGCCGTACCTCTTCAGGCCCGGCAGCTTGATGGGCGTTGGCACCATGTTCCCCTCGCGGTACTCCACCACATCGATGGCGGCGTCAAAGCCGCTCGCCTCGGAGAAGCCCGCCACGTCGATTCCGTCGATCTCCAGACGGAAACGAAATTTGGTGTACGGATAGGTCACAGAAGACATGGGCTCGATCTCCTTTCACGCGGGGTTATCACGCTATTCGCCGGATGTGGATGTCTTCTGCGTGATGCGGAAGATGACAAATTCGGCGGGCTTTACAGGCGCCACGCCGATCACGCAGATCAAGCGGCCGTTGTCGATGTCGTCCTGCGTCATCGTGTTGTGGCCCACGTCCACAAAGAAGGCGTCGCTTGCCGCCGCGCCCGCCAGCGCGCCGCCGCGCCAGAGGTTGTTCAAAAAGACCTCGATCGTGCGTTTCACCCGCACCCACAGCATCTCGTCGTTGGGCTCGAACACCACCCAGTTCGTGTTCGCCTTGATGCTCTCCTCGATGAAGATGAACAGACGGCGCACGTTGATGTAGCGCCACAGGCTGTTGCTGGATACGGTGCGCGCGCCCCACACGCGGATGCCCTGGCCGGGGAAGGAGCGGATCAGGTTTACGCCCTTGGGGTTTAAAATGTCCTGCTCGCCTTTGTTGTACTGGCAGTCCAGCCCGACGCACGCGCGCACGACCTCGTTGGCCGGAGCCTTGTGCACGCCGCGCGTGTTGTCGCTGCGCGCATAGATGCCCATCACCGAGCCGGAGGGCGGGATGCAGATGTTCTTTTTGTCCAGCGGGTCGAAGATCTCCAGCCACGGGTGGTACAGCGCCGCGTACTGCGAATCGAACATGTCGCGGGCGGTCAGTATGTCCTGCGTCTTCTTGGTGGCCTGCGGCAGATCCAGCACCGCGAAACGGGAGGCCAGATTCTCGCAGTGCGCCACCAGCGTCAGCTGAACGTTGGGGTCGGTGACGCCCGGAACGGCGATGATGGACACCACGTCGTTGTCGATGAAGGCCTGAATGCCCGTGCGTTTGCCCGGGCCGTTGTCCACGCCGATGAAGTCCGCGGCGGTGATGGAGTCCACCGACCCGTTCGATCCGCCGGAAAGCGCCACTGTGCACACGGCCAGCTCCGCGTCGCCCGCAAGCGCGGCGAAGGGCGCGACCGTCTCGCCCTTTTCGGGGGCCTGGTAAGCCACGCTTATGATGTCTGAGCGCGAGGTCTTTTTCTCCACAAACGAAGGGGCGTCGATGTTGAAGGAGCAGTTCTCGTACAGCTCCACCTGGTCGTCGTACTTCACTTCCAGGTTGAATTCGCAGGTGGAGATCGTCTTCTGCGCCACAAGGTTTTTGTCCACAACGTCCCCTTCGAAGGGCTTCTCAAAGCTGATTACGTTGTCCTGAGACTTGACAATGCGGTTGTACACGCGGTCCTTCCCGTCAAAGAAGCACACCACGTCGCCGCCCAAAAAGCCCGCAGAATTCTTCACGCGGTACTTTTTCTCGCCCAGGTCCTCGAACACCTCAAACACCTGGGTGCGCGCCTTGGAGCTGGGCGTTAGGATGATGCGCGCATCGTTTCCCCACATGCCCGGGTCGTGCGCGGTAAAGGAGAGGATGGCCGCGCCCTCCGCGGGGGCGGCGCCCTTAGCCGGCTTGGCATTCTCCGGCGCAACGCGCATAACGAAGGCGCGCGCCCCGCCGTTCACAAAGAAGTGTTCCACGGCGTAGCTCAGGAAGCGGTAGTCCTCAAATTCGGCCTTGCTTAGGTAACTGCCGTACTTGCGCTTAAAATCGGCAAAGCTGGTTACCAGCTGCGGCACGCCCTCTACGGGGCCGCGGGCGCACAGGCCGATCATGCCCGCCGTACTCGTCGAGACGCCCTCCATGGGGCGGCCGCCCGACTCGAATTCTTCCACATATACGCCCGGCGAAAGATACTCTGGCATGCTGTCCCGGTCCCCGCGTTCCAGCGGGGAGGCCGGATGCCCCCTTTCTATGTATCCTGTCGTTTTATGCCGAACCTGCCAATCGGTGAGCGGCCCTCTCTTTCCTGCAAAATTGATCATATAACGTTGATGATCAGTAATAATTATACCAGCCGCTCCCAGGCGGTACAAGCGTGTTCCGGGCGTAAAAACCACAAAAGCGCCCGTTTTATGGGCGCAAAATCGTAACCTTTCGACAAGAAGGAAAGGTTGGTTGCAAAATTGTCACTCCTGTATGTACCTTGTGCCAGGGCTTAGCTCGGCGCGCAAAAAGTCCTTCGGATTGGATGAATAAATTCGACAAATATGCACTTCATTTCCAGGTCCGGCCGCGCACTCCGCAGCCGAACCGCACAGCCGCACCATCCGGCGGCGCGCTCCCTGCGGGCTGTTTCCGATCACTAAGTCCATGGGCATAATCGTGTAGAGCATCACGCTGCCTCCGCGATAAACGCCCTCAGGCAGGCCAGCGCCTGCGCTAGCCCGCCCACCTCGTCGATCAGCCCGCAGGACACGGCCTCTTCGCCCACCAGAATGCTGCCGATGTCGCCAAGCATGTCCCCCGAGTGCATCATCATGCGGGTGAGCTCCTCGCGCGTTACGCTCGAATGGGCGGTGACGAAGCGCACGATGCGCTCCTGCATGCGTATCACATAATCCACCGACTGCGGCACCCCCACGATCATGCCTGTCAGGCGAATCGGATGGATCGTCATGGTGGCCGTCGGCACGATGAAGGAGCGCCGCGCGGCCACCGCCAGCGGGACGCCTATGGAATGCCCTCCGCCCAAAACGAGCGACACGGAGGGCTTGCGCATGGAGGCGATCATCTCCGCCAGCGCAAGCCCGGCCTCCACGTCGCCGCCCACCGTGTTCATCAGCACTAGAAAGCCTTTGATACCCGGATTTTCCTCGATGGCCACGAGCATGGGCAAGATGTGTTCGTAGCGCGTCGTCTTGTTCTGCGGCGGCAGGTTCAGGTGTCCCTCCACCTGGCCGATGATGGACACGCAGTGGATGTCCGACTCTGTCGAGGGCATTCGCTCGCTCCCCACCTCGCGCACGGCCTGCAGCGTCTCATTATCGCGTTCCCCGCGCTCGTCGCTGGCACGCCCGCCTTCCTCCTGCACAAAAAAACCTCCTCTTATTCCGTCGAAACCTTGTTTTCGCGCGGTATAAGCGAAGGTTGTCCGAAAAGCCCGCGTCTCACTCGCCGGCGGCGGCGCGTCGGCGTGCGCCTTCGCCCGCGTCAGAAGGACGCCTCGGCGCATGCCGCGCTGACGAGCCGCAGCCGGGCGACGACCTCATCGCCCATGTTGCTCATCTCCAGCGTGCATGGCTGGTATTTCTCGATAATCTTTTGCACATTGGCAAGGCCGGCGCCCTGATGCCCTTTCTTGCTTGTATACCCGGGGGCAAACGCTTTGGCAACTTCGATGGGCATGAGCGAGCTGTTCGTTATCGTGATGAGCTTATCCGTTCCGGCCTCGCTTTCGATGGTAAACGACAAGCATTTTTGTTTGGACTCTGCTGCCGCCTCGATGGCGTTGTCCAGCAAGCATGCGACGATCCGGCACATGTCGATGTCCTCAAGCGACAGATCGGACAGGGGACACCGCAGGGCGATGCTCAACTTAATTTTGAGACCCTCGGCGCGCGCATGCTTGTTGAGCAACAGCGATATCAGCGCGGGGTTCTCAACGGCGCGGCGGCTCAGGTCCAGCAAATCGCCAGCCCTCGTGGTAATCTCCACAAGCGACTTGTGGTAACGCTTGCACGCCTCCAGATCGCCCAACTCAAAATAGCCATTATACGTTTGCAGGATATTATAAAAATCGTGCTTGATCGCGCTGAACTGATTCAGGCTTTTAAACAGCGACTCCATTTGCCTGTCCTTTTCCCGTATCTCGGCCTGCGCGTAGCGGTTGCTGTTTAACGAAAGGGAAAAAGCGGAGAACAAGATGAGCATACATAAACTGATCAGGCTGCCGGCCACCGTTTTGGGAATAAATATCATGATGCACGCAGCGCTTAGGTAAATGAAACACAGCTGAAAAATGGGGAACGCGATGCTCCTCTTCTTGGCCGGGTCGACGCCCATGCCTTTGATAATCAGGAACTTTGGATTCACCTCCAATATATGGTGCATCCCGACATAAAGGGCGGTGGCGACAGCAAAGTTGACGGCATACGCGCCCAAGTACTTGCCGTAATGGATGGCGCCGGGATCCTGCGCAAAGAAGATCGCTCCCACCACCCTCGTCACGCCGGTGACCGTTTGAAAATACAGGTACGTATACACCGCTATCTCCAAAGCGTGCAGCGGCGTAAACTTCAGCGACCTGACGAAAAAGACCCACAAAGTGATGGTGATCACAACGCCCGGCAACGAAGCCACAAGCGGGGCAAGCCGCTGCTCCTCGGCAGTGTCCGCCAGCACAAGCTTATAAACGTCTCCAAAGAACACCAAGCTGCCAAGAATAAGGGTAAACAGCACCGTGGTATGCAGCGGCAGGCGCACTTCGCTCATGCGTTGATGCATCCTGAACTTGATATATATCTGCACTATCTGGTATATGAAGGCCACGCAAACAACGATGTTGCGCATGGCCACGGAATATGGCGATATGTGAAGTATGTCCATTCTGACCTCCACGTCATCGTCAGTGGGTGTCACGCCGCCATCGGCACCGGCCCGGCCAAGGTGCGCCGCGACAGGATCGCTATGGATACAAGCGTTTAGATAGCCGCTGTGTTATTTCGTGCTGCGAAGCTCAACATAAGCGGACACCTCCTGATCGCGATACTCCATCTGAAGCGAGCAGTTGCCGTATTTTTTCATAATATCGCGTACCTTCAGTATGCGTGTGTCGCTGTCTCTCCGCTCGGGCGGCCGCGCCCGGGCGTGCGAGTCCGCTACGCTGTTTGCCACAATAATGAGCTTGGATCGGTTCGCTTTCGTCCCAATGGTAACATACACCCTGCGCTGCTGAGAAAGGTTCGCCGCTTCCAGCGCATTGTCCAGCAAATGCGCCAGAATTCTTGTGATATCCATGTTGTCGATATACAGCTGCTCCAGGTTGCATTTGACGGAAACCAACATTTTAACGCTCAATTGCTCCGCGCACTCAATCTTGCTGATCAGCAGCGATATGAACGGCGGGTTTTCCTGCATCCTGTGCGCCAGCTCCGTTATGCTTCCGGCATGTGATGTCGCCAGCACAAGGGAAGCGTGATAGCGTTCCAGCTTCTCATACTCCTTGAGCTCCAAATACCCACTGTATGCCTGCAGAATATTGTTAAAGTCATGCTTCACCCCGCGCAGATCCTCCATACCCCGAAAAAGCGCGCCGATATGGGCGTCGCGGTTGCTGATCACCTGTTTGTTGTAAGCCACAATATCCGCACAAATGCTCACAACGGTATAAAGAAGCGAAAGCAGGATGACGATGACGTGCGCAGCCACCTGATCGGTCACGATGCTTGGGACAATCACGCTGGCGCAGAAAAGAAACATCGCTTCTAAGATATAGATGACAAGCTCTTTTCGCTTATTAAAAAACATGTTGTCGGTAAACCGAAGGCTTGCCTGCGTTTTTTCAAGGATATACAACATGCTCTTATACAACAAAAAGAACAAGACCAGCGCCGAGATCTGCTGAACGGCGTCCATCAGGTAATTGTATCTCGGCCCGGACTCGATATAAAACAGTACGTGGAGGAGCTTGCCTGCCGTCACCTTGATTGCCCAGAAGATGAGCATATAGCTCATCATCTTAACGGAACGCTCATTTGACAGCCTGAATATCCGCAGGGCGGTATAATAGTAGATCATCGCCGACGCCGGGTTAACGTTCACAACCACCAGATAGACGAACGGGCTGAAGGACAGCATGCCGCCAAGGATATAGATCCCGTATATCAATGCAGTTTGCAAAAGCGAGCCGTTGATAAACGTAAACAGCAGACGCTGCTTTATGCTTAGCTTCATCTTAAAAACGTCCATAATAACGTTGGAGAGCATATACATGGTCAGGAATGTTTCCACGAATGTCACCGCGGCAAGAAGAACTTGCATATGTGTAGAATACGCAAATTCGGAATACAGAAACCGCAAGCCGATCACCTCTGAAGTACTTAAGCGTTTAGACAACTCCGTGGATGACAAGCGGCAATCTTGTGATTCATATTCAATGATCAATTGCCACCACTCTTGCGGCCGATTCACACGCTTCAGCAGCGAACCTCGCGGCGTCGGACCCTCATTGCATTTATTCCGTTCCGCCCCGCCTCGCCATGCCTCCTTCGGCCATGCACGGCACCGGCTCGTTGGCTGCTCGCGTCATTCTCACCACGCTGCCGGTGTATTCGGCGCTGGCATACATGGACTTCCAAAGAAACCCATATTCCGCATAATACCCTCTGCGCGGCGCGGCGTCAAGGGCGCTGGACGACATGCGCGCCATTCCCCATTAGACTACCGTATTCGTTAAAATTTGCAGTTTTGCTCCCTCGCTGGCACGGCCGGAAGGACCGCGGGCATCGCATTGCGGCGTGCGTATCCTGCAGGACAAAGCGAGGAAAGCGCCCCGCCGACCGTCTCGTTCCGCCATGACGAAAAAGACGGCGGCCTCTTTCAAAGCCCTGCAGACTGAAGACAAAGCCGTCTTCGTTTGACCCAAAACGCCCGGTTCGGCACGAGATGAAGCATCGGCGGCCAAGCCTTGCGGCGCTGCGCCATTCAGCGGCCGGCGCCATGTATTTGCCGTTTTGAGTGTACGCTCTCCCGCCGTTCCAGTCGATGATCCACCGCCTTCCTACGCTCCCGCAAGCTCGCTGCCGCCTTTTCGCAGGCAGGCAGGCCGGTAGTGGCCGGGCAGGTTGTGTTTATCTGCGACGGTACCGCGACCCCGCCGGAGGTGTCCGCCGCAAACGGCGCGCCGCATATGGCGCCCACACAATCGTTAATGCCATTGCGTGGCGGTACAACGACGAGGCGCAGTTCCCTCACGGCAACAAGAAGGGGACGACTCTCCGCATGGTTTCGCCGACCGTATGCAGTGCGTAGCGCGGCTTACTGCACAGTTTGGTATGGGGGATCGCCGGTTTCTATGCGACATGGCAACCGGTAAGGGAGCACGAAACCACGTTCCGCGTGTCCGGGCAACCGCTTCCGCGATGAACGCAAAAGCCAACTGACATGGAGATCAGTTGACTTTTGCTTCCTATTTTGACATCAATCGCTTGGCCAGTGTCGCGCAAGCGACGCTGCGAGGTTTACTCCCACTCAATCGTAGCCGGGCCCTTGGGGGTGATGTCGTAGACCACGCGGCTGACGCCGGGCACCTCGGAGGTGATGCGCCGCACGACGCGCTCCAGCAGGTCGTAGGGAAGGCGGGCGACGGAGGCGGTCATAGCGTCGATGGAGTGCACGGCGCGCAAGGCCACCGTGTGCTCGTAGGAACGCGCGCCGTTGCGTACGCCGGTGGACTGAAGGTTGGTGAGCACCACGAAGTACTGCCAAATCTGCCGGTCCAGCCCGGCGGCGGCGACTTCGGCACGAAAGATGGCGTCCGCGTCGCGCAGGGTGGCGATGCGCTCCGGAGTCACCTCGCCAAGGCAGCGAACCGACAGGCCCGGGCCGGGAAACGGCTGACGCCATACGATGGACGCGGGCAGCTGCAGTTCCTCGCCCACCATGCGCACCTCGTCCTTAAACAGCTCGCGCACGGGCTCGATGATCGCTTTGAAGTCGATCACGTCCGGCAGGCCGCCCACGTTGTGGTGCTTTTTTACGTTGGGCGCGCCCACGCCGGACTCGATGACATCCGGGTAGATGGTGCCCTGCACGAGAAAGTCCACCTTGCCGATCTTGCGGGCTTCCTCCTCAAACACGCGGATGAATTCCTCGCCCACGGCCATGCGCTTCTTTTCGGGGTCGGTAATGCCCTTCAGGCGGGCGAAAAACCGGGCGGAGGCGTCCACGCGCGTTAAGTTGATGCCCAGGCTGTCACGGAAGGCGCGCTCCACCTCGTCGGACTCGCTCTTGCGCATCAGCCCCGTGTCCACATAGATGCAGTGGAGCTGCCGGCCGATGGCGCGGTGCATCAGCGCGGCGCAAACCGAGGAATCCACCCCGCCGGACATGGCGAGCAGCGCCTGGCCCTCGCCAACGGCCGCGCGGATGGCGTCCACCTGCTCGGCGATGAACTGTCTCATGGTCCAGTTGGGCTGGCAGCCGCAGATGTCCACAACAAAGTTGCGCAGCACGCGGTTGCCGTCCTGGTCGTTCTGCTCGGGCACGAACTGCAGGCCATACATGCCCTGTTGCTCGCTCCCGAAGGCCATCACCGCGTCGCCCGCCTGGGCCAGCGCGCTGTGACCGGCCGGAAGCGTGAGGGCGTCGGCGCGCAGAATGCTGCGCGTGCCCTCGCCCACGCCGTTAAACAGCTTGTGCTGGGAGAAAGCGACGCTCTCCAGCTTTTTTTGAATGAGAGCGCCCTCCAGCTTGCCGCCCAGCGCCTGCACCATGGCCCGCGCGCCGTAGCCGATGCCCAGGGTGGGCAGCCCGGTGGCCCAAAGGCTCGCGTCGCAGCGCAAAGCGTCGGCCGCGGCCGCGTCCGCCTGCCCACCGCCCGCAAACACAAGGCCCAGAGGGGCCTTCTGCGCCACGGCGGCCGGGGTAATGCTGTAGGGCACAACCTCGCAGTACACGCGCTCGGCGCGAATCTTGCGGGCGATGTTCTGGCTGTCCTGGCCGCCAAAGTCTATAATGAGTATCATGGATCTCTGCATATGCAACACTCCTCACTGCAGCGCGTGCAGTTTCAATCACTGCCATTATTATACCCAATGAAAAGCCGAAAAAACAGACATCGGCCGATGCGGCCGATGTCATCGTTCGTACTAAAGCGAATGTTTTGGGCGTTACGGCAGGCGGGCGTCCGTACCTTTGGCAAGCTCGGCGGCGTGCATGGCCGCCCGCTGCACGTCCATCAGCGACGCGCCATGCTGAAGAGCCGCCGCGCGGCAGCTCTCAAACTCGGGCTTGGCGCGGCCGCCCGCGCGCTTGATGGCGATGTCGCCGTAGGGCGTTGCGACCATGCCCACGTTGCGCGGGGCGATGATGCGGCGGCTGCGCGAAACGCGCACGCCCAGGGTGGTGGATTCGGCCATAAGGAAGGCGCTCATCGCCCGTTCCTCGCCTACGCGGCACATCACGGTGAGGGCGTGCCCGGGCCGTCCCTTCTTCATGGTGAGAGGCGCAACGCAAACGTCCAGCGCGCCCACGGCCATCAGCCGTTCCATCAGGTAGGCGATCTGCTCGCCGGTCATGTCGTCGATGTGGCAGGCCAGCACGCCGATCTCGTCCGTGTCCGGCTCGGCGTCGCACACGAACACGCGCACGGCGTTGAGCGCGTCCAGATCGCGCTGGCCTGCGCCGTATCCGATCCTGCCGGCCGTAAGGGCGGGCAGGGGAGCAAACTCGTCGGCTATGGCGCACAGAAGCGCCGCGCCCGTGGGCGTGCACATCTCCCCGCGCAGAGGCCCGGCGTAGATGGGCTTTCCCTTGAGGATCTCCGCCGTTGCGGGCGCGGGCACGGGCATCAGGCCGTGGCTGCAGCGCACAAAGCCGCTGCCCACGTTCACCGGCGACACGACGATCTTGTCCGGGGCGAGGCGGTCGATGAGCAGCGCAACGCCCACGATGTCCACGATGGCGTCCACGGCGCCTACCTCGTGAAAGTGCACCTGTTCGGGCGCCACGCCGTGCACCTGGCCCTCGGCCCCGGCGAGCAGTTGGAAGGCCGCGCAGGCGATGCTCTCCGCGCGGCCGGGCAGCTCGGCCGCACGGATGAGGTCCAGGATGTCCGGCAGACGCCGCCCGCCCTCGTGGCTGTGCCCCTGCGGGCCGTGCTCATGGTCATGCTCATGCCCGTGGTCATGCCCGTGGTCATGCCCGTGGCCGTGTTTGTGCAGCTTGACGCGCTTCAAGGGAACCGTGGCCACGCGCGCTTCGGGCCGGGGGGCGTCCGCGTCCACCTCGCCCTGCGGGGTGAGCAGCTTCACGTGCGCGGACGTGACGGCCACGCCCTTCTTCACTGTCTTGTGCACGTTTAAGCGGAACTCCTCGCCAAGCCCAAGCCGGCCAAGCTGCGCGCGCAGGTACGCTTCCTGGCCGCCCGCATCCAGCAGCGCGCCCAGCAGCATGTCGCCGCTTGCGCCGGAAAAACAGTCCACGTACAAAAACCCTGCCATGAAAAAACGCCTCCCCGGCTTTTTTAGGCTGACAACCCGCCGCCCGTCGCTGCATGCAGCGCGCCGGCGGCGCCCGGCAAAGCGCTTAGCCCAAAGGGGCCGCCTTCGGCCCATCGCCCTGCCCGTTTCCCGCGCGGCCCGGCCGGTTGATGAGCGCGGCCTGATAGCCCGCGCCGAAGCCGTTGTCGATGTTGACGACCGAGATGCCCGACGCGCAGGAATTGAGCATGGCAAGCAGCGCCGCAAGCCCGCCGAAGGACGCGCCGTACCCCACGGAGGTGGGCACGGCGATGACCGGGCGGTCGGTAAGCCCGCCGATCACGGACGGCAGCGCGCCTTCCATGCCGGCCACGGCCACGATGACGTTGGCGGCCATGATGTCGGGCAACCTGCGCAGCAGGCGGTGAAGACCCGCCACGCCCACGTCGTAGATGCGGCCGACGCGGTTGCCCAGCGCTTCGGCGGTTACGGCGGCTTCCTCGGCCACGGGCAAATCGCTTGTGCCCGCCGCGCACACCAAAATAGTGCCCGCGGGCATATGCTGCGCCGGCTGGGGCCGCACGATGCAGATGCGCGCCACGTCGCGGTACTCGCTGTCCGGCTCTCGCTGTGCGATTGCCTGCGCCATCTCGGGGCTGCAGCGCGTAACGAGGATGTTGCTGCCGCCTTTTGCGGCAAGCGCCGAAGCGATGGCCGCGGCCTGGTCGGGCGTCTTGCCCGCACCGTACACCACCTCGGGCACGCCTTGGCGCAGCGCGCGGTGGTGGTCCACCACCGCGAACCCGCCGAGTTCCTCGATGGGGGCCATGCGCAGGGCGGCTGCGGCGTCCTGCGCGGAAACCGCCCCGGAGCGCACGCGTGCGAGCAGGTCCATCATCTGCGCTTCGTTCATCGGCGTTCTCCCTCTATTATGCGTTCATGCTGCCCGTGCGGTACCCGCACAGGTCCAGCGCGGCGTAACGAAAGCCCGCGGAGGCGATGGCGCGCTGCAGAGCCTCGGCCATGGCGGCCGCCTCGGCGATGCGGTCCGTGGGAACCTCCAGGCGGCCGACTTCGCCGTGGTGCCGCACGCGCGCGCCGGCAAAACCCAGCGCCCACACGGCCGTCTCGGCGGCCTCCACGGCGCGCAGACGTTCCGCCGTAAGGGGCGTGCCGTGCGGTATGCGCGTGGCAAGGCAGGCGAGGGCCGGTTTGTCCGCCGTGGGCAGGGAGAGCGCGCGCGAGGCGGCGCGCACATCCGCCTTATGCAGGCCGGCCTCCACCAGGGGCGAGCGCACGCCCAGCTCCTTCAGGGCCTGGAGGCCCGGGCGGTACTCGCCCAAATCGTCCATGTTGGAACCGTCGATCACACCCGCAAGCCCGTCCTTTTGCGCCGCGGCGATCATGGCGGAAAAGCAGGCGCGCTTGCACAGGTAGCACCGCTCGGGCGGATTGTCCGACAGGCCGGGCACGCCGTCGATCTCCAGGGGGAGGACGGTGAGCTCCGCACCCAGGCGGGCAGACACCTCGCGGGCTTCGGCCTGTTCGGACAAGGCGTGCAGCCGCGCGGACACCATGTACGCGCGCGCCGAGCCCCAGGCATCCACCGCCGCCCTCAGCAGGAGCGTGGAATCCACGCCGCCGGAAAACGCCACGCCGCACGGAGCCATGCCCCGCAGCACGGCAAGAAGAGTATCGTAAAGCGACATACAGTTCACCTCCTTGTTGGTAGGGAAAGCCCGGCCGGCCGCCTACAGCCGACGGATGACGGGCACGGCCGCGCCGCCCTCGATGCGCACGTCGGCGTAGGTGTAGCGCGCGCCCGGGTTTACCAGCACGAGCGGACCGTCGGCCGTAACGAGCGGCTCGTGCGTGTGTCCAAAGAACGCGAGCGTCGCCTGGCGGGCCTGCGCGGCGAGGGACAGGCGGTGGAGCGAGGACTTGACGGCGTACCTGTGCCCGTGCGTGAGAAGCGCGCGCACCCCGCCGAAGTCCTGCACCAGCTCGTCGGGCTCCTCGGCCAGTACGTCGTTGTTGCCCCGCACCATGAGCACGGCAAACCCGAGCAGCGCCTGAAGATGCCGGGCGTCGTAGAGCACGTCGCCCAGGTGCGCCACGGCGTCGGCCTTGCGGGCCAGCGCGGCGAAGCGCTCCACCGCCCAGTCGTCGCCATGCGTGTCGGAGATAACCATAAGCCTCATGAAAGCCTTTCCGCCAAACGGGCCAGCGCCTGCGCGCGATGGGAAACCGCGTTCTTTTCGGCCAGGGTGATCTCGCCGAACGTGCGTCCGTAGGGCGCGAAATAAAAGTAGGGGTCGTACCCAAAGAAATGTGCGCCGGGCGCGACCCGCCCCTGCGGCAGTATCTCTCCCTCCACCTCGCCAGAGGCGGTGAGCGTCGCCCGCCCGGGCCGCGCCAGCGCCACCACGGACACGAACCGCGCCGTCCAGGGCCTGGGGAGGCCGCACAGGCGCCGCAGGAGCAGAGCGTTGTTCTCCTCGTCCGAGGCGTTCCCGCCACCCTCGGCGGCCGCGTAGCGCGCGGAGAGCACGCCCGGCGCGCCGTCCAGCGCATCCACGCACAGGCCCGAGTCGTCCGCCAGCACGTCGCATCCGGCGGCGCGGGCGATCTCCTCGGCCTTCTTTACGGCGTTCCCCTCGAACGTCGGCCGGTCCTCCACCACGTCCGGGAAGGGGCCGGCCTCCTTCAGGGTGCGGATCTCATCGTAGAAGGGGGCCATGAGCGCGGCCATCTCTCGGGCCTTGCCGGCGTTTCCCGTGGCCAGAAGCAGCACCCTCACGGCCGAACCCCGCAGGCGTCCACGGCCTTTTTCTGCAGGGCGACGATCTCGCCCAGGCCCTTCTGCCCCACGGCCAGCATGGCCGACAGCTCACAGGGCGTAAAGGCGCGGTGCTCGCCCGTGCCCTGCACCTCCACCCATGCGCCCTCGTGCGTCATCACCAGGTTCATGTCCACGTCCGCGCGGCTGTCCTCCTCGTAGCACAGATCCAGCAGCGGCTCGCCCGCCAGCATCCCCACGGATACGGCGGCCACGCCGCCGCTCACCGGGTCCGCCGTCAAAGCGCCGCTGCGCACCCAGCGCTGGGCGGCGATCTTCAGCGCCACCCATGCCGCGGTGATGGACGCAGTGCGCGTGCCGCCGTCCGCTTCCACAACGTCGCAGTCCAGGTACACCGTGCGCTCGCCCAGCGCGGCAAAATCCACGCTCGTGCGCAGCGCGCGGCCCACAAGGCGCTGAATCTCCACCGACCGCCCGTCCGGCTTGCCGCTCTCGCGGCTCTTGCGGGGCGAGGTGGACGCGGGCAGCATGGCGTACTCGGCCGTCAGCCACCCGCGGCCCTGGCCCTTTAGGAAGGGCGGCACGCCCTCCTGAAGGCTGGCCGTACACAAAACGCGCGTGCCGCCCCAGGTGACCAGCACCGCGCCATCCGCCTTCCTGTGAAAACCGGTGTCCAGCACCAGGCTGCGCAGCTCGTCCATGGCCCGTCCGTCCGTACGGCGCATGGGGCACCTCCCCGCGCGCGAACAGCGGCTGCCCGCCGCCGCGCGAGTTTTATTCTGACCGACGCTTGAGGCGGCTTTGCAGCCCGCCGCCGTCCCCTACAAATACGCCGCGGGCGGCCGCTTCCCCTGCCGCAGCGCCTCCATGTTTTGCGCCAGCCGCCGCAGGGCGGCCAGGCGGTCGCGCCGAAGCGTGCGCTCCTGACGCCGCTCCTCCGGCGGGACGGTCTGGTTGTACGCGGCCGTAACCAGCGCCCAGTCCATCCCCCACAGATCGCGCCGCACGAGCACGAACTGCTCGCGCGCGGGCAGCAGGCGCACATAGGCCTGCACGCGCCGAACGCCGCACAGAAGCGCGAAGAGCCGCGCCGTCATCCGCGCAAGCTCGGCCTCCTCGCGCGGGGCCACCGCCTCGCGGCCGGTCGGGTCGCGCCCGGCGGCCATGGCCCCCGCCTGGCGACCCGATAAACGCTCCCTCGTCAGCGCCGCGATGTCCAGCGCCAGCTGCTCCATCGCGCACACGTCCCAGCGGTAGAGCGAGAGCATCTCCTCAACCTCGCGCGTCGTCATACGCCTCACCTCGCCGCCAGTTTAGCGGGCAAAACGCGACGTAGCGCGACATGTGCCTCTCTACAGGGGCTTTTCCATGCGGATGGCTATCCATCCGTTTGGCCGCTCCTCCTGCCCTGCGGCGGCAAAGCCGGCCTTTTCGTAGCAGCGCAGCGCCGGCCGGTTAAAGCTGAACACCGTGAGGGTGACTTTTTTCAGCCCCTCTTGCCGGGCGATATCGCACAGGGCAAGCAGCGCCGCCGTGCCGTAACCTCTCCCGGCTTCCGCCGGATTCATCAGGAAGCGCGCCACGTTCGCCGCGCCGGCCTGCAGGTCCACGGCCGAGAACTCCACCGTGCCGATCATAACGCTGCGAAGCTCGATGCGGTACAGCCGCGCTCCCTGCGGCGCGGCCAGACGCCCTAGGATCTGCGCTTGCGTTAGGGGGTATGCATAACCGCGCCCGGCCCACTGCGCCAGAAAGTCCGCGTCCCGTCCTTCGTTCCAGGCGACGACGGCCGCCGCGTCGCTCTCCCGCAGCGGCTGCACCGCCACGCGCCCCGCGTCGCCGTTCAAGCGCCCCACGCCCTTCCCATCGCCTGCAAACTGTGCTATGCTGTGCAAGGTGCCCCGGCGGCGGAAAACCGCAGCCTTTTTATGCATAGCATTGTACCAGGGAGGGCTTTCTCGTGCAAGTGTCCTACCGTTCGACCGTGCGCGCCTGCTACGTGGGCAACTTCGTGCAGGCCGCCGTCATCAACGTTACGCCCGTGCTCTTCATCCCGTTGCGCACGCTGTACAACCTGACGTACGAGCAGCTGGGCATGCTCGTCATGATCAATTTCATCACGCAGGTCACGGTCGATCTGATCTGCGCGCGCTTTGTGGACCAATACGGCTTCCGCCGCTTCGCCGTGGCCGGCCACATCACGGCGGCGCTTGGGCTTGTGCTGTTTGCCGCGCTGCCTTGGCTGATGGGCGGCTCCTACGTAAGCTTCGTGCTGCCCACCATCGTGTTCTCCGTGGGCGGCGGTCTGTTGGAGCTGCTGCTCTCCCCCATCGTCAACGCCGTGCCCACGGACGAGAAAGCCACGGCCATGTCGCTGCTGCATTCCTTCTACGCCTGGGGCCAGGTGTGCGTGGTGCTCGTCACCTCCGCCCTCCTGTACCTCCTAAAAACCGAACGCTGGGCGCTCATCCCGCTTTTCTGGGCGGCGTTGCCCGCGCTGAACGCCGTGGCCTTCAGCCGCGTGCCGCTCGGCTCGCCCGTGCCCGAAGGCGGAGCGCGCATGCCGCTTCGGCGGCTTTTCCGTCAGCCCTACTTTGTGGCCGCGCTGGCGACCATAGCCTTTGGCGCCATGGCGGAGGTCTCCATGTCGCAGTGGTCTTCCGCCTTCATGGAAAAAGCTCTGGGGCTGCCCAAATTCCTAGGCGATTCCGCGGGCATGTGCATGTTTGCGGTGATGCTCGGGCTCGGGCGGGCGATCTACGGGGCGAAGGGCAGCCGCATCCGCCTGCTGCACGTGATGACTTTGGGCGCCGCGGGCGCGGCGCTTTGCTATGTGGCCGTGGGCGTATCCTCCATGGCGGCGCTGTCGCTGGCGGCGTGCGCGCTCACCGGGCTGTGCACGTCGCTTCTGTGGCCCGGCACGCTCGTGCTCGCCGCGCAGCGCTTCCCGTTCGCCGGGGCGTCCATGTTTGCCATCTTGGCGGCCGCGGGCGACATGGGCGCGTCCGTGGGGCCGTGGCTGGTGGGCGTCATCACGGAAAACGCGCCGCGCTGGCCGATGCTCTCGGCGCTGGCGGCGCGCATGTCGTCGGAATCGCTCGGCCTGCACACAGGCCTTCTGTTCGCTGCGGTCTTCCCGCTCGTCACCCTCGGCTCGCTTGCCTACCTGCACGCCAAGCGCCATGAGGCGCCCGTGCGCGAGTAATTCGCCGCCCTTACGCGCGCAGATCCCGCCTCACGAAGACGTAAACTGCAGCGCCGTACGCCGCGGCCGCGCACGCAAGAAGCGAGACGGCGAGCGCGACCGCGCCGATGCCGACTTCGGGCCGCAGCAGGGCGAGAGCGTCGATGCGGCACGCCCAGCCAACGCCCGCCTCCGTCAGGGCAAACAGCACGGCCAGCGCCGCCGGAATGACCGCGCTGAGCACGCGCATGGTCTGACCGTCTTCCAAGGCCACCCCGCACAAAAAAACCAGCGAACCGGCCAGAAGCTGCACGAGCCACCCGGCCGCGCACAAAACCGCCAGCCGTCCAGCGCCCAGCGCGCCGTGCGAGGCAATGCCCCCGCCCGCGTACAGCACAAGGAAGAGAAACACGTACAGGCCGGTGATGCAGCTCACGCTGAAGGCGGCCTGTGTGAGCGCCACGTTTTTGCGCGTGTGCGACGCCAGCAGCAGATAGACGACGCTGCCGCTTGCGATATGCCGCCCGATCAGCCGGTAGTTTACCAGGGCGCACGCCGCCAGGGGGATGGCCTGCGCGGCGAAGCTGCGCAAAAACGCGGCCACGCGCTCGCCGACGGACAGCTCCTGGCCGCCCGCCCCGATAAGCGCCTCGTAGGCCGCGGCGTGCCCGGCCGTAAAGCCGCTCAGCACGAGCGCAACGCACCCCATCAGCGCGCCCACGGCGTAGGCCAGCGTCACGGCGTTCTCTGAGACGTCGCGCCTCAGAAGGGGAGCGATCATACGCTCGCCTCCCTGCCGTAGACAGCCGGCATAAGCTGCTGCAATGACTGTTGCACGTCCGTGAGGCCCTTCACATAGCAGGAGGAGAGGGCCGTTAAGAGCGCGCGGTAGTCGTTGCGCACAACGATGTCCACGGTGTCGCCGCGCTCGTTCTCCAGCTGCAGGCCGCAGGCGCGCAGGCGCACGATGTCCTCCACGCGCCCGAGCGTTACGGTGTACACCTTGCGAGCGTTTTTTTTCAGCATGGGCATATCCTCCACCACGGCCAGGCGTCCGGCGCGCAGTAGCCCCGCGCGGTCGCAGATACGCTCACAGGCTTCAAACGCCCGCGAGGCAAGCAGAAGCGTCTTGCCCCGGTTTTTTTCCGCGATGAGCAGGTCGTAGAAGCGGTGCTGCATGATGGGCGGCATGGACGCCACCGGATCGTCCAAAACCAAAATGGACGGGTCATGCATAAAAGCGGCGACAATCGCGAGTTTTTGCCGAAATTCCGGCTGATCTCGTCGAATTTTCGCGTTAATGTCGATTTCGAAGCGCTCGATCAAGTCATACTTCTGGGGCGAAGCGGTCTTGCCATGCATGTTTTCGCAAAAGCGCAAAAACTCCTCGCCCGTCATACCGTGCAACGGCATGGCCCTGGTGGGCACATAGCCAACATTTTGGCGCACGAGCTCCCCTTCGGCGCGGCAATCCAGCCCGCCGACCGTGCACGAACCGCGGGTGGGGGACTCCAGCCCAAGGATATGTCGAATTACGACAGACTTGCCCGCGCCGAGCGGCCCAAGCAACCCGAACGCTTCCCCCGAGCGAACGACGAGAGAAACGTCCGAAATTCCCGCTCCATGCTGATAAACCTTCGTGAGAGAGGTGACGGTAATCACGTTGCAGCCTCCCATCGCGGTGTATATATTTGTCGATTGCCATGCAATCATTATACATCTTTCGACTTTCATGTCAAGATATCCAAAGAAATATCCGGCCACAACAGCGTTCTTCGCTTCACTGCGTATGAGCCGGCGGTGACCAATCACATGAGCCCTAATATTACTCGTGACTTATTCAGAAAACTTGAGAACATGCGCGGGTTTTGCCGAAAAAAGCGAGAGCGCGCGGCAAAAGCCGGCGCTCTCGGCATGGATTATGCACCTATTTCCATTTATCAGGCTGGGCCGTGACCAACTGGAGAGCTAATACACGCGCTTGGCGCAGATAAAGTGACGCGTCCAGTACGAATTCTCGCGTATGTCGCCCGTGATGCGCACTTTGCCCTGGGAGGAGGAAGCGTCGATCATGCGGCCGTCGCCCATATAGATGCCCACGTGCCCGTCGAAGCACACGATATCGCCTTTGCGCAGGTCGCTCATGCTGCTGATCGTTTCGTAAGAGGAGTTGAGCCACCCGCCGGAGGTCATGTAGGAAAGCGATACGCCGGAGTTCTTCAGGGCGTAGTACACAAAGCCCGAGCAGTCGAAGGAGGTCGGCCCCTTCGCGCCGCGCACATAGCTGCGGCCCACAAGCTCCTTGGCGAAGGAGATGAGCGCGTCCGCGTCATTCCCCTTGGGCTTTACGGTTTTTGCGGGCGTCGGCGTGGCCTTTTTTGGCGTGTCCTTGGGCGTTGGCGTTGTTTTGGGCGTGGGGCCGGGCGTTGTGCCCGGCTTCAGCGTAGGCGTGGGCTTGGGTTTTGCGGTCGGCTTGGGCGTGGGGGTGGGCGTCGGCTTGGGCGTGGGCGCGGGGCGAGCCCCTTCCGAGTACAGCGCCTCGCGCGTGCGCGAGCCGATCACCCCGTCGTCCGATAGGGCGTTGCGCTTTTGAAACGCCTTTACGGCCGCGGTGGTCTCCTCCCCGAAGGTGCCGCCGGCGCGGGCCTTGAGATACCCCAGCTCGCGCAGACGCTTTTGCATCTCCAAAACGTCCGTGCCGCGGTCGCCTTGGCGCACCACGTAGGGCTTGGCCTGGTCGGAATACAGTGCGCGAAGCGTCTCCTCCCCCGCCACGCCGTCCACCTGAAGCCCAAACTCCCGCTGAAAAAGCTGCACGGCGTACTTGGTGACGAAGCCGTAAAAGTCGGTCGGCTCGTCCTTCTCCATGTAATCCAGCTCCATGAGGCGCTCCTGCAGCGCGCGCACGCGCTCATCCGTCTCGCCCGGGTCCAAGCGCTCAAACTGGCCAGCGGCCGGGTCGGGCGGCTCCACGGGCGGCTCGTACACCGGGTCCGGGCCGGTCTCAAAGTCAAAGATCGGGTCGGGCTCCGGCGTGTCCGCAGGCAGGGGGCCGGCAACCGTCTGTCCCTCGGCGGGCGGCGGCGCGCTCAGCGCCTGCACGGGCTTTCCGCGCACAAGCGCGGCAATGCCTGCCCACGCGCCCGTCACGAGCACGGCAGCGGCCAGCGCATACACAAGCAGGGCCATCTTCAGCGACAGGCGGGGCCGCAAGCGTGCGCGCACGCGCCGCACGGCGTCGCGCAGGGGCGAAACCCGCTCCTGCGCCTTGGGCGCGCGTACAGTCTCAAAGGACACACGGCCGCGTTTTCGGGCTCTGGACAACAGACGGGCCATCCATTCGTATGCCGCCTGCCATATATTCCGCAAAAAGGTCACTTCTTACGTCCGCCCGCTTTTCCCCGCTTCTCCAGTTCGGCGCTCATGGCGTTGAGCGCCTGCTTGGAGATGATGTGCTCAATGGCGCAGGCGTCCGCGTCAGCCGTCGTCTCGTCCACCCCAAGCATAAGGGTAAAATAGTGAAAAAGCACGCTGTGGCTGCGCTGCAGATGCTGCGCCAGCTCCTCGCCGCCGGGCGTGAGCGTAACGGTTTGGTAGCGCTCCTGCGACACCAGGCCCTTCTCGGCCAGCACCATGATGGCATGGTTCGCGCTCGCCTTGGAAACCTGAAGCTCCGCGGCGATGTCGGTGATCCGCGCGCCGCCCTGCAGACGGCACAGTTGAAAGATAGTTTCCAGGTAGCCTTGCATGGCCACGGTTAATTCGGACATGCGCGCACCCCCTTTGCATGGCAGAAGGTCTACGCAAGATCGCGCAACGGTTCCACCTGCTGTTTGTTCAGGTACATGGAGAGGTCGGCTCGTGACATGGTCGTCAGCACGGGTTCGTCCATGGTCACCCGCAGGGCAAAGCCCGTGGACACGGACACCGGGAAGCCCTCCTCGCGGCCGCAGCTTTGGCAATCCTCGCACACCGCGTGGCAAAAGGTCTGCATCTCCAGCTCGTCCGAGTTGGGGATGAGCAGGGCGAATTCGTCCCCGCCGATGCGGGCGATGAAGGCGCGTTCTGGCGCGTTGCGCCGCAGGATGCCCGCCACGGCGCGCAGCAGCTGGTCGCCCGCTTCGTGCCCGGCCGAATCGTTGAGCCTCTTCAGGCCGTTCACGTCGCCGATCACAATACCCAAAGGCAGGCATTCGTATGCCTGCACGGCCGATAACTCCTGTTCGTAGCGGTTGCGGTTATAAAGCCCGGTCATCACGTCGCGGATGGCCATATCCTGCAGGCGGCTGAGCAGCTCCTGCTCGCGCGTGCAATCGGTCAGCTCGATAAACGCACCGATCGCTCCCCCGCCTCCGGCGCCTCCGATGGGCATCTCGTCGATGCGCCGCCAGCGCTCGACCCCTTCGGAGCCGATCAGCCTGATGCGCACGTCGGCCTCGTTGGACACAAGCACCGCGCCGGACCTTTCCACGTATCCGCTGATCCAGTCCTCGAAGGGCACGTCGCAAAGGGGCAGCGCCAGTTGCGCCGCGATGTCCTCCACTGCCTGGTTGGCGTCCACAATCCGGCGGTTCTGGTCCACGATAAAGGCCGGGCTGCCCATGCGTTTGAACACCAGATCGCGCGCGAAGGCGAGCATGGCGCGGCTGCGGAAGGAATAGCACGCCCAGTAGTACAAAAAAAGCGAGATGGCCGTGCCGATGAGCGAGGCGTCCAGCGAGCGGAAGAATCCGCCCATGAGCACCGCCACGTTCATGACAAGTGGCATCAGCGAAGCGATGCCGATGAGAATGACGCGCCCCAGATCGCGCCGGCCGGAGACGCGCATCTGATAGAGCAGGTAGAACACGCACAGCAGGATAAGCGCATAGCTGTAAACGGTGTGCAGCATGAACCATACGCCTTTGGTGGAGGTGATGATGCGCACAGGCGCTGTGACGTACACGAACGCCTCCCGAAACAGCAGGTGATGGCTGTTTGTGAGCGCCAAAGCGATGGTGGCGAGCGGGAACAGCGAGAACAGCGCCAGATGGACGGGACGCAGAGCGTCCGCCTTGCCCAGCGCGCTCATGATGCAGGCGATGCAGGCCACAGGCAGCAGCGCGATGCCGATGTATTTGTACTCGTGCAGCCGCAGCGCCAGATCGTCGGAGGGCACCAGATAGAACAGCGCGGAAACCCCCGCCCAAATAAGCGCGCATGCCGCCAGGGCAATAAAGGCCCACACGCCTTCCCGGCGCTTTTTGCGCTGCCACAGGGCGCACACGATGAGCGTCGCGGGAATCAGGCATACGGCCACATTGATAATGCCAACGCTGGTGTTTGTGGGGCCCATGGCCGTCCCCCTCTCCTTGGCAGCGCGCCATATTTCTATCTATTATACACGATACGAATCGGGCTCGTCTACACCGCCGCACACTTTCGGCGGAAAGTGGCCGCGCTCGCCCGTCGCACGGCGCGCCGCATACAAAAAAGGCGGCCCTCACGGGCCGCCGCAGAATGTGGAAAACGCCGCTTCGCAGGGTTATCCACATTCTGGTTTCGTCTTGGCTTCTCGGCTCAGCATATATCTCAAAGATCGCTGTGCATGCCGCCGATTTACCTTTTTTTCTTGTGCGACTTGCCATCGGCCCAGGTGCGAAGAAATGGGAGACGTCCTTGGGCAGGCTGGCGGCCCTCACGGGGCGCCAGCCTGCCCAAATGCATGCCCGTTTCCCTGCGCCCGGACGGGCGCAACTGCGCCAAAGCGGGTACGCCGCGGGGTCTGCAAAGCGCGCGTGCGGCGATCCTCGGGGCCGCATGCCGATCCGGGCGCAGCGGCACAAAACAGGGCGGCGGAGCGCCGCGCGCAGCTCCGGCGCTCCCTACAGCTGGTAGCGGCCGTAAGCGTGTCCGGCGCGGTACATGGCCAGCACGTTTTCCACGGGCGAGTTGTCCTGAATGGAGTGGGTGGGCGCCAGAATGTAGCCCCGCGTGGGCATCATGATCTCCAGGGTCTGCCGCACGTCGCGCTCCACGTCCGCTGCGCTGCCGTATGCCAGCGCCCCGGCCGTGGAGATGCATCCCTGATAGAACAGGCGGGTGCCAAACCGGCTGACAAGGCTCTGCGGGTTCATGTCCACGGCTTCGGGCTGCAGGGTATCCACGCCGTCCAGCCCCGCGGCAATCTCGTCCTCGTAGCTCCAGCTGGATGCGCCGCATGTGTGGATCATGATGGGCAGATCGAAGCTGTGCGCCATGTCAATAAAGCGCTTATGGCGCGGCAGAATGTGCTTGCGGTACAGCTCGCGGCTCACCATGGGCGAGCGCTGGGTGCCCAGGTCCTCGCCCGTCCACACAAAGTCAATGTAGCCGCGGCACTTCTCTATCGTGCGGCGCGCTACCTCGCGGGTGATCGCCTGGAAGCGATCCATCAGCAGGAGTCCGGCCGGCTCGTCGGTGATCAGGTCCACGAGCACCTGTTCCATGCCGCGGTACATGCCGGCCTTGTTGATCGTGTCGCCCAGGCCCGGCGAGCCCACGGACAGGCCGTAGTCCTTATACTTCTGGCAGGCGAGCAGGGCAGCGTCGTAGTCGAAATCGTCGGGGTTCGGCATGGGCCAGTTCTGCACGGTCTCGTAGTCGGCCGTGGCCAGGGGAAAATCGCAATAGTCCCAGTACCCGCCCGATTGATGCTCAATCCAGCGCGTGCGGATGCCCCACTGCGGGTCCACGTGGCGGCCGGGCACCTCAGGGTGCAGGCGCGGGCCGCGGTACGGCGGGTGGATGGAGCGAAAATCCACGCCCAAAATATCGCGCAGCTCGTCGCCCTGTCCTTCGCCCAGATGAAAGTGCTCAAGCAGGCGGCGGTTGATGCCCTCGTTGGCGTAGTACTGCATGGGTACCCGATCGGCGGCCTCGTGACGCATTGTACGGCGCACGCGTTCCTTGCTCGTCATCGTTTCGTAGCTGCGGTCGACAAACACCCTGCCTCAACCTCCCTATACCCGTTTCCACCCTAATCATGCCTGAAACTGGGCAAAAATGCAAGCGGAAACGGCCGCGCCGCATGGGCATGAAAAGGGCCGCCCGACCGGCTCCCCGCGCGGGTTTCCTGCACATCCCGCAGGCGCCGGAACAGCGCTGAGCTGCGCTAAATTGCTACGCGTGCGCAATCTTTGTATGCGCCGCCCTTAATACGCTCCGGGGCGATCCTCTGTTGCCTGCAGCTGCAGGCGGTTCATCTTGCAAGGAAGAAGCGCCCGCATCGCTGCGGGCGCTTCCTGGCTGCACGTTGGGTTACCGGGCGCGCCCGGCGGCGGGCTTCTTTTCCTTGCGGCGCATCACGCACACGCCCGTAATGATGAGCGACATGCCGATGAACATCGCGGTGAGGAGGTCCTGGATGCCCTGGCCGGTTTTCACCAGACCGTACGGTACGTCGTCTTCAACGAGAGGCCCGTAGGGAACGGGCGAGTAGTAGACCGGCGGCGGGGGCGGAGGCGGAGGAGGCGGAGGCGGAGGAGGCGGGTTGTCGGGAATGAAGCGTATACCCGCGTCCACCATCAGGTTCCAGGCGTAGTTAAGGGAAATTGCGCTCGTCTTGCCGTAGTCGGCCCCGGTTCCATTGTAGGCCTGGGAGTTCTTGCCGGTCCAGCCGCCGCCGATGTTGTACTGTGCGAAGAAGTAGCGGGTGGGATCGCCGCCGGCCGGAAGGGTGATGCCCGTATGGCTGAACACAGCCACGTACAGGCCCGGGTCAAGGTTGTCGAAGAGGTAGAACCCTGTGGCGTCCGTATACTGCGTGCCCACCAGAGCGCCAATCTTGCCGCTCGGGTCGCTGTGGTACAGATCCACGCGCGCATTCTGCACGCCGGTCTCGCCAACATCCTGCAGGCCGTTGTCGTTGCTGTCAAACCACACCCAGTCGCCCAGAGCGGTCCTCATGCGCACGCCCGCGTCGGTGTTCAGGTTGATGAAGGCGTCGGTGATCGGTACCGTGAGGGTACGCGTGATGCCGGTGGCGGTCGCCACGTCGGAGTCGTCCGCGCCGACCATCGGGTCAGGCTCAGAGGACTGCGTGGTCCACTCGTAGTAGATATGGGAGACGAAGCTGGCCTCGCCCAGCACGTTGATGTAGGGTTGCAGCGCCGCGCGGATCGAGTCGGGCAGCGTCTTGTCGGCCGGGATGGCAAACTTGACGGTGTAATCGCCCGGCAGCAGGTTCTTGAAGGAGTAGAGGCCGCTCTGCGTGCCGACAGTGGCCGTTGTGGTGGAGCGCCACAGCGCGGTGCCGCGGTAGAGCTCAACCGTCATGCCGTCGATGCCGGGCTCGTCGGCGGTGCCGGACTGTACGCCGTCGCCGTCCTGGTCAAGCCAGAGCAGATCGCCGATCTCGTTGTTCAGGTAGCGGATGATCCCCGCGTCGTTGCTCAGGTCGTTGGAGGAGGGCGTCGCGGTGCGGATGTCGGTCATGCCGTGGCTTGCGCGGCTGGTCATGGTCGACGTATCGGGGGTAAACACCGCCGTCGCGGGATCAAAGCTGCCCAGCTCGTGCGTGTCGCTGTCGTCATTGTCGTTGCCCACGTTCGGCAGGGTGAAGGCGTAGTTCGTGGCCACGCCGTACACCATGTCGCCGTCTACAGGACGGGTGAACACGACCTTGTAGTTGCCGGGCAGGAGGTGCTCAAAGAGGTATGCGCCGTTCGCGTCCGTCGTTGTGGAGGAAGCCAGCGCGTAGGTTCCGGAGGGCGGCAGCGTGCCGCGCGCGCCGGAGAGGCCGTTGTTCGTATCGCCCAGCAGGTACACGCTCAGGCCCTGCAGCGGTGTCTTGGGGGTCTCGTTCTGGATGCCGTCCTGAGAGCCGGCCTTCAGCGTGCCGTCCAGCTCGTAGGCGTTGTTCGGGTCCTCATCCAGCCACATGAAGTCGCCCAGCTTGTTGTCCAGGAGGATGACGCCCACATCGTTGGAGAGGTCCACGGGGGTCTTCACGTCCAGGTTGAAGGGCAGGGTGGCGCGCTTGGTGGTGGCCGTGCCTTCGGTGATCAGGGCGTCGGAGTCGATCTCATCGTCGCTTCCTACGTTCGCCGTTACGAAGAAGTAGTTCGCGGGGTTGGCGATCGAGCCGATATCGAACACCACTTCATAGTCGCGGCCGGTCTTGATCTTATAGCCCTTGGAGGCCGCGAAGAGGTATTCGCCGTTTCCGTCCGTCATTTCCGTGCCGGTGGGCGTCGCCTTGCGCACGCCGTTTTCCAGCTCGTACAGCGTCACCGTTACGCCGGGCAGCGGGTCGTCGCCAGTGTCCTGCAGGTCAAGGCTCGAGCCGATGTCGATCCATGCTTTGTCGCCGATGGCGCCGAAGCGTACGATGCCCGCGTCGACGAGCATGTTGTCCGTGTCGCGCTCGATGGAGAAGGCGAGGGTAACGCCCGTGTCGTCCGCGTCGCTGTCCGTGTCCTCGTCAAAGGCCGTGGGCGTAGCGGCGTTCACCTTGTCGGTGAAGGCGTAGCTGATCAGGCTGCGCTGAATGCTGGTGAGGGATGCGTCGGTCGGGAGGATGTTGCTGCTCGTGGTGGGCAGTTCGAACTGAACTGTGTACGTGCCCGGCACGATGTGCTGGAAGAGGTAGTGTCCGTCGGCGTCCGTCAGCGTGGAGCGCGTTACGCCGCCGTTGGCCGCCGTGGTCGCATCGGGGATGAGCTGCACGCTCAGGCCTTCGATGCCGATCTCGCCGCTGTCCCACACGCCGTTGTAGTTCTCGTCGAACCACACGAAGTTGCCCAGCTGATTGTCCAGGGCGTGGGTGACGGCCGCGTCGAAGGTGTCGTTGTCCGTGTCCGCGTCCACCGTAAAGGGAGCGGTGTAGCCGTGCGTGTTGCTGGGATCGCCGGAGCCCAAGTAGCTGGTGGTGGTGGCGAAGCCGGCCGTGCCGCCGAAGAACTCGACATTGCTGTCCGTGGGCGTGGCGCCCTGGAAGGGCTGCACGAAGCGGTAGTCCACGTTCTGAATGCCGTTGGTCTTAAGGGACGGTGCGGGCTTCTCAAAGCGCAGGACGTAATCGCCCGGCTTGATGGCCGTGAACTCATAGTAGCCGTCCTTGCTGGTGGCGGAGGCGTCGCGCCTGCCGTTGCTGGTGAGGGTGGCCTGGTAGCCGTCAAAGGTGGTGTACGTCGCGCTCAGCACGCCGTTCACCAAAGCGTCGGCCGGAATGAGCTCCACGAGGAGGTCGTTGAGGGGGATGTCGGCGGCGCTCTGGATGCCGTCGTCCTCAATGTCGTACCAGTAGTAGTCGCCGATGTAGTTGTTCAGCGTGATGAGCGCCTGGTCGTTGCTCAGATCCTGCACGGCGTAGGGCAGATCGATCTCGGCCGTGGTGACGCTCGGCTGCTTGCGCGAGGTCCAGATGCCGTCGGAGTCGAGGGTCTCATCCGAGCCCACGCCCTCTTTGCCCCAGGCATAGGTGAGCGTGGCGGTGGGCGTCGGCATGTGGAAGCGTACGTAGTACTTGCCGGTGGCCAGATAGTTGAAGTGGTAGTAGCCCGGCTGGCCGCCGTTGGGGTTGTCGGCGGTGGTGGTGGCGATCAGGTTGCCGGTGACGTCCAGCAGGTCCACGCTCACGCCGTTGAGACCGGCGCTCGCGGGCTCATCCTGCAGGCCGTTGTCGTTTTGGTCCACCCACACGTAGTCGCCGATGCCGCTGAACTGGAACAGACCACAATCAAAGGTCATATCGTCTTTTTGCAGCGTGAACCAATCGGTCTGCGCCTGCGTATGAGCGGCGTTCGGGATCGGGTTGGCGTCGATCGCCGTGTCGCTGCCCACCAGCGGCTTGGTGAAGCGGTACTTGGTCGGATCGGGGTTCACAAAGGTCAGGCGGTATTCCGTCGTCACCAGGGACGCGCCCTGGTAGTAAGGCGTCAGGTTCGTGTAGAGGTACTTGCCGTCGGCGCCCGTCACCGCGGTGTCCGAGGCGGTGGGGGCTACCACGGTGATGGTGTTGCCCACGCGCTTCTCAAGAATCACGCTCACGCCGGCGATCGGGGTGTTCGTGGACGAGCCGACCTGTAGGCCGTCCACGTCCTGATCCTCCCACACGAAGTCGCCCAGGCGCACCGGGTCGGGCTCAAGCAGCGCGTTCACCACGTTGCTCTCCGCAGGGGCGCCAAGACCGAAGGCTTTGGAGTTGCGGTTGCCGCTGGCGTCGGTGTCGTAATAGCTGAACAGGAAGCTGTTCGCGCTCAGCTTGTCGGCGATGGACGTCATGCTGGCATTGGTAGCGGAGGGTATGCCGCACTCGATCTCGATGACGAGCGTGGCGCCCGCGGGTACGGATGTGTTCACGTCCACGTACAGGGCTTGCGCGCCGGCGGGCGAGTTCGTCCAGGAACCGCTGGGCGCGGCTTCCGCGTAGTTTTCTTTGAACAGCTGATCGCGAGACACATCGCCGCGCGACGGGGTGTAGTGTACGGAGTAGCTGCCCGCGCCCACGTCTTTGGATACGCCGCTCTGCAGGATGTACACTGCGCGGATGGCGTCCACATTGAGCACATAGTCGCTCGGCCAGGTGGTGCCGCGCAGCGAGCCGTCCCTAAACATCGGGTCCTGGTAGTAGGGCAGGATGTCGGCCACGCGCAGGCTGGTGATGGTGGCGCTGCTGTTGTTCTGCACGTTCAGCTGGTAGTACAGCTTGCCGCCTTGACGCACGAGCAGCGCGGAGGTGTCCGTGTTCCAGGCCACGCCGTCCTTGCTGATGCCCTTCTGCAGGGTCACCCGGTCCGGATGAAGGAGCGTGAACTCCGTTTGGGCCTTCACATACAGGCCCTTTTTGCCGCTGTCGTAGCCCAGCACCGCGTCAAGCGCCGAGGCTTCCTGGCTGGTGGCCGTCGCCTGCTGCGTGGTAAGTTTGAAGGAAGCGCCCAAGGGATTATCCTTGGTGGCTCCGACAAACGCGCCGCTGCTGGCGAATGCGGAATTGTTGATGGCAAGCGTTGTTTCGGTGCCGGGGAACTGCACGACCTGGTCGATGATCGCGGTAAACTCGACGGTGATCGTGGCGTCCTTGGGCAGGGACACGCCCGGGAAGGACCAGATGACCGTGTTGTCCTTGTAGTCGAAGAACACGTCGGTATCTGTAGCGATGGTGACGCCGCTTGCGCTCAGCGTATAGCCTTTCGCCTGATCCATGGACAGCTGACCCTTGGGCAGGCGGTCCAGGATGATCGGCGCGACCAGGTCGGGGTCGCCGTTGTTCTTCAGGGTGAGCGTGTAGGCCACGCGGTCGCCCACCCGGCGCGACTGGAGAGCGCCCACATCGCTTACCTTCGTAAGGGAGATGGTCGGCTGTTCCATCCGCGGCCAGGTCACTTTGGCCGTGTCGCTGGCGACCTTCAGCGCGCCGTTGTAGCTGTAGGACACGCTGGCCGTGTTCTCCACCCGCCGGATCTCGCCGACGGTGTCGCTGGAGAACTTGTCGTACACAATCTCCATCTCGATCTTTTCGGCCTCGAAGGCCGCGCCGACGATGGCGTTGCCGTCTTTGTCGCAGTAGACGACCTTAAGTTCCTTCGTGCCGGCGGGCATCGTCCAGGTGACGCCGCTGAGCTGGTTAAGCTCACGCGGGGTGGCATCCGCGCCCACCATGGCGTACACGTGCGTCTTGCTGGCCGGGTTGCCGGCCTTGAAGGCCGCGTACGTTTCATACGCCTTGGCCGGGTATACGGTAACCTTGGTGATGCTGAACGAAGGCAGGTTCGTGACGGAGTCGTTCCAGTCGATGAACTTAAAGGTGTTGTCCAGCACCGTAAAGGTGGCCAGGGGCAGGTTGTTCGCGGTGGCGGGGGCGAAGTTCTCCAGCGTGTAGGTAACCGTGGCCGGCTGCTGCATCAGCGGGGTGGTGATGGCAGTGGGCGAGGCGAGCTTGGTGATGCTGGGGGTGATCGTCATCACGCTGACGTTGGTGCGCGTGGCGTGCAGGTCGGAGGGCGAGGACACGTCCACAGCCAGCTGCAGCACGTCGCTCTCCACCCAGGCGTTCACGGCGTAGCCAGTGGGCGCCTTGGTCTCCTTCACATAGAAGGTGGCCGAATCGGGGTCGCTCGCGTCGAAGGACAGCGGTCCGATGGAAACCAGGCCGTCCGGGCCGCTCTTGAAGGTGGTCGTCAGCGCCTCGATGGTGCACGCCGAATCCGTGTACACCTTGAACTCGGCGTCCTTCACAGGCTGCCCCTTATCGTTCACCTTGTGCACGTAGATGTAGAAGCCGGTGAAGGGGTTGGGCACGTTCACCTGGGAGGCGCCGCCTGCGTAGGTGGCCTTCAGCTGGCCGTTTGTGTCGGGCGCGATGGTGACCTTGCCCAGGTCGCTGAAGGTGGCGCTGTTCGGGTCGGTAAAGTTGGGGTTCATGGAGACGTAGGTCAGGCCGGAGGCCAGGCCGGTCTCCACCACGGCGTACTTGCCCTCAGGAAGGTTCTGGAAGGTGGCGATGCCGTGGTTCGCACCGGCCGTGCCGGTGGTCGCCGTGGTGTTGGCGCCGTTCGTCAGGTAGGGCACGTATGTGCTGCCCGAGGCGACGTACAGCGTGAAGGTGACGCCGCCCAGGTTGGTGGGCGTGCTGGCGCCGCGCGCCGTGTAGGTCTTGTTCACCGTAATGCCCGCAAGCGGGTAGTTGCTGATGGTGGCGCAGTTCACGCCGGTGGCCAGGTTGGATGGCGTGCCTGCCTGCACCGTCAGGGTGGTGTAGGAGGCGTTCAGCGAGTAACCCACGGGCGGGATGATTTCCTTCACATAATAGGTGCCCGCGGGCAGAATGCCGGTGTAGGAGCCGTTGGTCAGCTGGACCTTACCGCCGCTGCCGATGTTGGCCGGGTGCTGGAAGGCCGTGTCGGTGGCGATCATGAAGGTAGGCGTGCTGCCGTTCAGCAGGGTGCCTTTGATGGCGTCGGCTTTGCGCAGCGTGAAGGAGCCGCTGCCGTTGGGGTTAACGAAGTTGTTGCCGGAGTTGGCAATCGTGGTCGTGGTACCGTCGGAGACCGGCACCGTGTACGTCTTCGTGTCGCGGACGACGCCGGCCGGATCGCTGCCGGTCATGGCGGTCTCCACCACGTCGTAGGTGCCCGCGGGCAGGTAGGTGCTGGCGGTGTTGTTGCCGCCGGTCCCATTGGTCTGCACGGTCAGCGTGGCGACCACGTTCGTGGTGTTCTTCTCATAGACCGTGAAGGTGGCGACCATGTTCTTGGGATTGACCGTGGTTCCGGAGGCGGCCAGGGCCTGCTTGACCACCTGCAGTTTGCCCAGCGAGGGGTTGGACGCGGTGAGGGTGTAGTAGGGCGCGGTGCCCGAAAGGGAGATGGTGGACGGCAGCGTGCCGTCGGACGTAAGCACGCCCTTGTCAACCTTCAGCTTAATGCCGGTCTTCAAATCCGGATTGATGACGCTGGTCGCCGCGCCCGCGCCGCCGATGGCCGTTTCCTTCAGGCGGTACGTGCCGTCCGCCAGCAGCGCGAAGAGCGCTTTGTTGCCGGCGTCGGTGGTGGACGTCCAGGACGCGACCACGTTGTCGCTTGTGTCAAGCTTCTCCAGCAGGAAGGTCGCCGTAGCGGCGGCCGTGCCGGCAGCCCATGTCTTGCTGATCGTCAGGTTCGGATAGCCCGGCTCCACCAGGGTGAGCGTCACCTGGGACGGGGCGCTCACGGTGTACGCCGGAACGATGATCGGGCCGATGAGCGCGCCGCTGACGAAGGGTTTTTCCGTACCCGAACCCACCTTGTACGTGCCAAAGCCGTGCACGTTGGCGGGCGGGGTGATCTCCTTGAGGTAGTACACGCCGGGCACCAGATCGCCGCTGGTCCACGTGCCGGCCGGGGAGAGCGTAACGTTGCCGTCGATGAGGATGTTGTCGGTGGCGCTTATGTCCAGCTTGCGGTACAGCTCAAACTTCGCGCCGGACAGGTTGGTCACCGAGGCGTTCGTGGTGGACTTGCTGATGCTCAGGCCGCCCTTGCCCTTCACGTTCAGGAAGGGATCATCGTAGCGGCGGATGTTCGTGTACACCGTCTGGCTGCTTATTGTGGCCACTTCCCAGTCCGGCGAGACGGTGACTAGGATGTCGCCAAGGGGCAGGACGACGTAGTTCTGGCCGCCCAGCAGCTGGTAGCTGGCATCCGAGGGCCCCTTGGTCTCCTCCAGGTAGAGGCCGTCAATTTCCGTAACACCGTCTTCCAGATAGTACTTGCCGCTAATATTCCTGATGATAATGAGCTTGGAGAGCGCGGCGCCATTCTCGTACGCGGTGCCGTCGGACATGCGGCCGGTCACCAGCGTCGCCAGGGGCTTGTTGCCCAGCTTGGCGCCGTTCAAAGAGGCGTACACCTCAAACTCCACGTCGTTGAGCAGCTCGTAGTTGCTGTAGGTGGCGTTGCCCTGGGCATCCACGGTCATGGTGACGCCCTGCTTGAGGAGCTTCACGCGCACGGGAAGGAGGGTGCCCGGGCCGCCGGTGATTTGCACGTTGCCGAAGTGCGCGTCGGCCGGCGTGGTGGAACCCGTCACGGTGACCCACTGGCCCCGCACTTCGTAGATGTGTTCGCTTTTCAACACGGTGACGACATTCTGTTTGCCGTCGAGCGAATCAGAGATATCCGACACGGTCGCGGCGATGGAGTCGCTCCAGGTGCCGCCCTGGCGAATGTAGGTGGGCGAGGCGAGGTAGAGCAGCGGGGGCGCAAGCTCCGCCACAAAGTAGTCGCCCGCCGCCAGCTCGTTGGACAGCGCGGTGGTGAAGAGGTCCGGCCGTTCGGTGCCCGTGTAGTAGAACTGGCCGACCAGCTCAAGGTCGCCGTTTGCATTCTTGCCGAAGATGCCGTACTCGGCGTTGGCCAGGCCGACCTCGTTGAGATCCGGAACAGGTTCGGTGACGTTTCCGTTCGTGTCCGTGACCACTTTGTGCTTGGTGATGCGGATGCGGCCGGTGTCCATGGTATTGAGCAGGTCGTAGCGGCCTTCCGTGATCGTCAGGCCGGCCGCGTTGCCCGCCTGGGCGATCGTGTCGATCACAAACGTGCCCGTCGCCGCGTCCAGCTTAAACTGGAAGGTGACGTCCCCCATCTTCTTGTAGGGGTACACGCCCAAATATGAGGGCGTGGAGGTCTCGGTCAGGGTGAACACGACGGCCGTCCCGTCGTCGTTCATGGCGGGCAAGCTGCTGAAGTCGAAGGTTCCATTTTCCGCCGAGGAGATCGTCGCGGTGACGGCCGTCCCGTTGAAGGTGTAGGCGAGTTTGAACTCAATGTCCTTCAGGGGCAGGAACGTATGCACATTGCTCGGGGTGCTCGCCGTGGTCGTCTCGCCCAACTTGCGGAAGCCGACGGACGGCCGGGGCGAATTGGGGAAGGTGACGGAGATCTTGCCGGATGCGCCGTCCACAGCCAGCACGCCGCCCTGCGTCGTGCTGCCCTGGGCGCTCGTCAGCCAGGTGGCCGTGGCCACGCCGGCGCCGGATACGGTGATCTTCACAGCCGCGCCGTTCAAGGTGAACTCGCCGGTGGTGCTGATCTCCTTGATGATGTAGGTTGAGCCCGCTTTCAGCTGGAAGTCGGCCGAGCCGACCTTAAAGCCCGCGAAGCCGGCCACGCTCGTGGCGGTGCTCTTCAGGTTGGTGGTGCTTGCGGAGGCGGGATCGGCGCACTCGTACAGGCCAAACACCGAACCGGCCACCTTGGTTGTACCCGTGGCGCTCACCTTGGCGATCTCTACGCTCGCAAGGGGCGTGTTGAGCAAGGCGGGGCCGGTGATCGCCGCGCCGCCGAGATCGGACTGGCTGACGACGAACTTAAGCGCGTTAAACGAAGCGTCGCTCACGTCGCTCGCGGCGAACGAGGATTTCGCAACGCCGTTGTCGGAAACCGTGCTCAGATAGTCCGGGTCCATGAAGCCGGAGGGCACCTTCGTCTCCACGATGATGTAGGCGCCCAGCGCGACCTTTCCGAAGGTGACCTTGCCGCCGTTGGCCGTGGTCTGCGTGGCCACAAGCTCGCAATCGGCGCCGTTCAGCTTATACAGGGCGAGGACGGCGCCGTCGATGCCTGCGCCCGAGGAAGCGTTCGTTTTGGAAGCGACCACGCTGGGGAGCTTGCCGTTGGCAAACACCGCCACGTTGTCCGTGCCGCCGGTGCGCGTAAGGGCGGCTGCGGAGGAGGTAACGTTCAGGGTGACGGCGCCCAGAACAGGCGTCTGCATGGCCGTTACGGTGGCGACCGCCGCGTTGTTCGCGGGAGCCAGCAGGATGTAGTCGGTCGGGTTCGTGGCGGTGGCTTCCTCCACGATGTACGTGCCCGTAGCGAGGGTAACGGTCGCTTTGCCACCCGATGTGGTGGTCGTGGTGGCGAGCGCGCCCTTCGAGCCGTCGCTGTTCGTATAGTAGATGTTAAAGTTGAAGGAGCCGCTCAGAGACGCGGCGGTGTGATCCACCTTGTTGATCTGCAGCACGCCCTTCAGGCTGCTGTTCGTGATCACGCCGCCGGATACGAGGTCCGTTATGTCCGCGGGCATGGCGGTATTGCCGCCCGCCACGATCACCACGGAGACTTTGTCGTCGTAGGTGACCAGCTTATAGTCGCCGGTGGCGGTGACGTCCTTGCCGTCAACGACGAGCTTGGTCTCCACCAGGTAGTAGGTGCCGGCGGGGAAGGTTTTCTGCACCACGCTCAGCGCGGAGGACGCGGTGGTGAAGGTGCCGACCACTGTCCTGTCGGCGGGGTCGGTGGCGATTTTTACCAGATCGAAGCTGGCCTCGAAGCTGGCGGGCGCCGTGCCGTCCGGCTTAACGACCGTCTTGCCGACCTTGAACGTGCCCCTGTCCGTGTCGTTGTTCACCTGCGTGGTCAGCACGGTGCTCGTGCTCAGGCTGACCTGGGTGGGCGTGGCCTTGATGAACCCGTCGGTCGGGGTGCCCTCAACCAGCCAGTAGGCTTTCGTGGAATCCAGGTTATAGAAGTTCAGGCTGCCGTCCGACTCGGACGTGGTGCCCGTGGCGGCCACGGCGCCGGTCGCAGAGCCTTCGCGAAGCTCAAAATAGATGCCGGGCTTGGGAATGCTCATATAGGTGCCCGAGAACACGTCGTAATTGTACTTGAGAACCTTGATGTCCGCACGCGAGGCGTTCACGTTGGTCACCTTGTAGTTGCTGCCTACCTTGGTCAGGCCGTCCACCGACAGGGTGGTGTTGCCGTTTTGGTCGACGGTCACATGCACGCCCACGCCGGAGTCGTCGATGCCCTTGGTGAAGCCGTCGATGCCGGTGGACTCGGTGAGGATGTAATCGCCCGCGGTTAGGCCGGCGAAAGTGACAAGACCGTTTGCGTCCACGCTGGTCGTCGTGGATACGCTCGTACCGGAGGCCGTCAGCGTGAAGGAGACTTTACCCGTTGAGGCGGGATAGCGCTCCTGCATGCTTTTGGCGTAGGTGCTCTCTTGGCCGTATACGGTGATGTACTTCTGCAGCGTCAGGTCTTGCGCCACCGGTTGGTCGGACACGTAGCCGACCTTGTTCTGCACCTCGGCCGCAGTGGACTGTACCGTGGTGCCCGGGGCGACCATCCGCACATACGAGGCGGAGGCATTGTTCTTCAGGACGGTCAGGGGCGCGTCCTTGGCGGGGGTGTACTGTTTCGTCGCGGGGTCGTAGACGCTGGTGAAATCGTTCTTGGTAAAGCTGAAGGTAACGATGTAGGTATGCGGCGCGTAATAGGGCGCGTCCGTGGCCTTGGACACGTCGAAGCTGAGCGTGCCGCCGGTTATCGTGGCGGGAATTGCCGCTTTGCTGTCAGCATCCACCACGGTGACGGTCGCGGGCGTCGCGGGGAAGCCCGTAAGCACGTCCTGGATGGACATGGACTGGTTGTACAGGCGGCCGTAGTCGCTCACGCCCTTGTCGGAGGTAAGCGTTAGTTTGTAGGTAACCTTGTAGTCGTTGTTCGCGCCGGTGCGCACGTCCGCAAAGGGACGCGATTTGCGCGTGTCGTTGCTGTTAAAGTGCGTGTAATCCGTGGTATCAGTAGGAACTATTGCTTTGTTCAGCGTCCAGGTCTCGGAGGCGGCGCTGACGAGGGTGATCTTGTTGGACGAGGCCAGGGGCGCCGTGCCGACGACCACGGGCGCCTGACTCGTGCTCGATGCCGTCAGCTCGTAGAGGAAAGCCTGCACGTCGAAGGTTGTGCCCACGGGCGTGATGCCGTTCTCGAAATAGAATTTCAGCTGCGGCTTGGCCATACCGCCCTGTCCAGGGAATACGTCCGCCCACATGTAATGGGTGTAGGGAACGCTCGGCATGCCGATGGGGGCATTTCCGTCCTCTGGATACCGCTTGAGAGGCTCGCCGTCCAGCGTGATGATCGGGTTGCCGTCTTTATCCAGGTAGCGCACGCGCGCATACGGGTCGGACGAGGAGGGCACGGGAACAATCACGCGGTAGGCGGGCACGTTGTAAACTATCTCCAGGTTGAGCGACGCGTCGCGCCCGGAGTCCACGGTATACTTGTCTATACCGTCCAGGGTGCCGCCTTCGTAGGGAAACAGCACGAGCGAAGTGGTGCCGGTGCTGGTCAGGGTCAGGGACTGGATGCCCTCGCCCATGGGGTTCATCATCGGCGGCATGCCGGCGCCCACGCCCACCGTGGCCATCTGCGCCCCGCCTTGGAAGATGTTGGCGACGGCGCCGCTGCTCAGGAGGGCCACGTCCTCATCGGAGGTGCCGGCCGGAACGAGCACGCTCATCGCCTGCTCCGCAAAGGGCATCGCGCCGTTTCCATTGCCGATGGCGGGGAAAGCGACCATGGCCGGATTAACCATGAACCCTTCATAGCCGGAGGGCAATAGCAGGCTGGCCGTCAGGTTCTCCATGACCGCCCCGGGCTGCGCGCCCGCGAAGGAGATGTTCAACATATAGGTGATCGCCCCGGCCGCCGCGTCGTAGGACGCGGTAAGCGAGGCGGGCGCCATGGCCGGATCGTACATCACCGGCGCCGGCGGAGGAACGGGCTGGCCGCCCGGATACCCGGCGGGAGCGCCGCCGGTCAGCGCGAAGCTGGCGGGCGCAAACCCCGGCACCGCGACATTGGCGGTGACGAGCCCGGCGTTGGCCATGTTGCCCGTCACAGGCAGCGACACCACGACGGAGCCGCCTGCGGGGATGGGCGGCACGGGCACCGAGGAGGGGCCGGCCGCCGGCATGATGTCGCCGGGAAGGACAAAGTTGGCCGTCGCATCCGCGAGGCCTTCCATTGAAGCCAGCTCGAGATTGAGCGTTGCCGCATTGCTCTCGGGCGCGGCGCCCACAAGGGTCAGCACGCCGGACAGGCCGGAGACCTGCCCGCCGTCGCCCTGCGTGGTGGCAAATATGGACCAGTCGGTCCATGTGCCAACAAGCATGAGAAGCGCAAGGCTGCACGCCAGCGCGATGCGCACGAACTTGCCGGAGTTGCTGTTCAGGTATCGGGCCATATTCGAGGTCCCCTTTCGATGGTGCCGTCCGTATCTATCTATCTGCCGTCGAGAGATCAACCCTTCTTTATATGAGGAGCGGGATGCGCAGGGACGACAGCCCATTCCTATTCCGTATCGTCATATGAATCGCTCCCTCCTGCGCATGGTCTTGCTCATTAGTGCCTTCGCAAAGGTAATCGGTTTTGTGCTTTTCCATTTTTTTGAACGCAGGATCCGTTTCGTTTTTGCCCCGAACAGATGTCTTATGACCGGAAACAAATGCTTCGGGACCGTTTTTCCTACAGAAATCGCACGAACAAGCCGGAAAGTCACAAAAAAACGCAAGAAACCGCACCTGTCCCACAGGCACAACGTAACCCTTATTCCATTTCTACGCAAATGGATTGAATCCTTCACAATATAAGGAATTTTATGAAATAAACGGCGGGAAGGAGAAGTGGCTTGGGACGTGCTTTTGTGGCTTCCTTCATCTTATCGAACAAAAGCCGTGAAAAATTGAGCGTACGCCGTTCATTCTGCTCTCACGTCGCTTTAATGCGTTAAACAAGCGCTTAAACCAATCAACGGTCGGTTCTATCACGCGATAAAATGGGTGTTTACGGCCAAGAACCCAAGGTTCTTGCTGCATAATCGACCATGCAGCGGAAACACTAGCTGCGATGAACATCATCAAAGGAGGAACTCCCATGAAGGCAACCGGCATCGTACGCCGCATCGACGAGCTTGGCCGCGTGGTTATCCCCAAAGAGATACGCCGCACGCTTCGCATTCGAGAGGGCGACCCGCTGGAGATATTCACTGACCGCGATGGCGAGGTCATCTTAAAGAAATATTCCCCCATCGGCGAGCTGTCCAACTTCGCGCGCGAGTACACCGAATCGCTGTACCGCTCGCTCGGGCACGTGGCCTGCATCTGCGATAAGGACATGATCGTGTCCGTCTCGGGCGCGCAGCGCAAAGAGCTCACCGACAAGGCGATCAGCGCGGAGCTGGAGCAGGCGCTCAAGAACCGCCAGACCGTGGTGAACAACCGCGCCGCGGGCGGCAAGTTTTGCCCCATCACCCAGGACGACGAGGAGAACGCGCACTTTTCCTCGCAGGTAATCGCCCCCATCGTGGTGGACGGCGACCCCGTTGGCGCGGTCATCCTGCTGGCGCGCGATCCAGGCACGCGCATGGGCGATACGGAGATTAAGGTGACCGAGACGGCCGCCGGGTTCGTCGGCCGACAGATGGAACAATAAAACAAACCGAAGTATGCAAAGCGCCGGTCCCTCGGGCCGGCGCTTTGTGCGGTGGCGGCGCTGCGCCTCTCGTATCATATGCCTTTGTCGCACAGCGCGTGCCGGCCCGTCTGGCCGGCTCGGATCGCCGCGCCATGGGCCGCGTTCCACTCCCCCGGCCGCGGGGCAGCCGGCCTTATGGACGGCGGCCCCGCCGTTCCCCGATCCTCTTCAAAATAAACCTCGACGCGTTG
>JAVBLU010000035.1:0-23193 GCA_031553225.1 Eubacteriales bacterium | reverse complement strand
CTACGACTCTGACTCGTATTGTCTAGGTTCGAATCCTAGTTCCGCTGCCAGCTTGCCCCCATGGTCTAGTGGCCTAGGACACCGCCCTCTCACGGCGGCAACAGGGGTTCGAATCCCCTTGGGGGTGCCACAAAAGCCGGTATGTTTTACAAAACGGAAAACAGACCGGCTTTTCTGTTGGCAGCCGTGGCGGCTTGCAGCGTTTCTCCATGAGCGATAGCGCCGCGTTGCATTGTGGGTGTCACGAAAACCAACCATGTAGTCGCCATAAGCTCGCGAAATTTAGCGAACTCAGTCTGTTTCGCGCGAGAAAAAGCAAACCGAAGTTTGTTTAGCAGATATATCCGCCTTCGCCACGGCGCGCAAAGTCCTCCATGGAGAGCTGAACGCCCGGACCGTCGCTCAGAAGGCGGTGTAGGCGCTGGCTCTCCAAGGCGGCGGGCGCGCGGTATACGCCGCCGCAGGTGATGAAAAAGGCGCTCTTGCGCAGTGAGACGCCCAGCTGCCCTAACACGGCGTGCGTAACGCGGCAGGTGCGCCGCGCCTCCAAAATGCGCCGAACAAACGTGACGCCTAGGCCGGGCACGCGCAGCAGCATCTCCTGCTCGGCCGTGTTCACCTCCACGGGAAAGCGGTGCAGGTTCCGAAGCGCCCAAGCGGCTTTTGGGTCGATGTCTTCCTGAAGGAAGGGCTGCTCTTCGGGCGTCACGTCGTCCGGAGAGAAGCCGTACAGCGCGAGCAGCCGATCAGCCTGGTACAGCCGTTTCGCGCGCCACGCGGGCGTAGCGGTGTAGGGCAGGTCGTACCCTGCGGCCTGGTGCTCGTAGGTGAAGGCCGTGTAATACACGCGCTTCAGGCGATATTTGCGGTACATGGCCGAGGTGAGGGTCATGATCGTGCGATCATCCTCGCCGACGCTGCCCGCCATAAGCTGCGTCGTCTGCGAGGAGGCGAAAGTGCGCCGTTCGCGCCCGGCCGCCTCGATGAGCGAGGCAATGTCTCCCATGGGCCGAAGGATGTTGTCGCGGTTTTTTTGCTTGGCCACCCGCTCGTAGCCCGCCGCCTGCGCTACCTCGATGTTCACGCTCAGGCGGTTGGCGTAGCGTCCGGCCTCCTGAATGAGGCGCGGATCTGCGCCTGGCATCACCTTAGCGTGCACGTAGCCATGAAACTCCTGCTGGAAGCGGATGGCCCTGAGCGTTTCAATGATGAGCTCCTGCGTATAGTCCGGACTTTTGTAGATGGCCGAGGTGAGGAAAATGCCCCGGCCGCCAGCGCGCGCGCCCTGCACGGCCAAGGCCGCCAGCTCGCGCGGCTGCATGCAGTAGCGCCGGCAGTCCTTGCTGTGCCGGCAGGTGCAGTACGCGCAGTTGAAAGCGCAGTCGTTGGAGAGGAACACCTTGGGCACTGTGGGCAGGGCGACCGGAGCGCGGATGCCCAGCGCGGCGCTCAAATCGGGAACCGGTTCCTGGGCGAGCGGATCGTCTCCGACGTCGAAGCGCGCGTCCAAGCGCATCTGCGCCAGGGTATCCTGAGCAGACGGCGTGCGTTGCAGCAGAATCTGAGCCATGCGCATCCCCCCGCATGACCGATTATAGACCATATGTTCCCGAACGTCAATTCCTATTTTCCTCGTCGAATGTGCGCGCGGCGGTAGCATATCCGTTACAGCAATTTAGGGCGTTCGTATCAACTTTTCCTGCCACTCCCTCGTCTGATAGGTGTATAAAGGACGAGAGGGGTTTGCACATGCCGACAAAAAGACAACACATCGTGCTGACGCTTTGCTGCATCATCCTGGCCTTTGTGTGGTGCGGCTGTTCCGGGGCGCCCGCGCGCACACCGCCCATGCAGTACGACGCGCAATATGCACCCGCGCCCGCGGCTACGTCCGCGCCCGCGCCCGCGCCTGCAGCCGAAAAGGAAAGCGGCGAGACGCCTAAGGCCGCCGAAGGGCGTAAGATTGCCCGTTCGGCCGAATACCGCTTGGTGACCATGCAGTTCGACCAGGACCTGCAGTTTGTGCGCGGACTCGTGCAGCAGGCCGGCGGCTATTTTGAAAGCAGCCAGGTGTCCAGCAATCAGTCTGTCTCTTACAAGGGCGAGCAGGCCGTGCAGGCGCGCTCGGCGCACATGGTCGCGCGTATACCGGTGGACCAAACGGATGCCTTCATCGCCCAGATGCGCATGATGAAGGGAATCGGCAACGAGTCGCTCAGCGACGTGGACATGACCGACCAGTACGTGGATAACCAGCTACGCATCGGCGTTCTGGAGCAGAACCTGACGCGCCTGCAGGATCTGCAGGCCCAAAGCACGGAGATTGAGACGATCATCCGCCTGCAAAGAGAGATGAACGACATCCTGCTGCAGCTGGACAACCTGAAGGGGAAGCTGCGCAACATCGACGGACAGGTGGAGCACGCGAGGATTACCCTGTCCATACAGGAGACCTTCGAGCCGGTCCTGCAGCCGGTGGTGAACGAGACGCTCGGGCAGCGCATGCACGGCAGCTTCGTGCGCTCTACGAACGGCGTGTTCGCTTTCATGCGCGGCCTTGTGGTGTTTTTGTCGGGTGCGCTGCCCGTGCTTGTGCTCTTCGCGGTTCCGGCGGGCATCGTCCTTCTCGTCGTGCGCCTGGCCACAAGGTCCGCGCGGCGTGCGGCTAAGAAGACGCCTCCTCCTCCGCCAACGTCTCCCAAGGACGCGCCGGAACGGTAGCCTATCAATTCTGTGGCGAGGGCCCGTACAGCGTCCGGACATAAAACGCCGTACGGGCCCGTGACTTAGCGCAGTAGCGGCCGCTTCAGCCGTTTATATCAGGAAGCCGCTCGTCTGCGTTGCGCTTGATTGCCTCATTGAGCGCGGCCAAATCGCGCAGCTGTATGCTCCTGCGCCGCTCATCGCAGAAAACCGGGCGGTTCATGAGGGCGCGTGCCTCGCCGGGCAGGAACCAGCGCAGGCTGGTGCCCTGTTCCATCTCCTCTTGCGTGAGGCGCAGCGGGCCTTTCTCTCCGGCCACCCGCCCCCGATAAAAGTAGGAAACCTGCGTGACGCCCTGAAGGGTGCGCCGCTCCAGCACGTATCCCAGGGGCCGCAGGGATGAGGCGGCGCAGCCGGTCTCCTCCATCAGCTCACGCGCAAGCGCCGCCTCGAAGGTCTCCTCCGCTTCCACGCCGCCGCCCGGTAGGGCGTACATGCCGTCTGCCGCCATGTGCAGCAGGGCGATGAGCCCTTGCGCGTCGGTAAGCACCGCGCGCACGGTGCGCCGCAGACGGGGCGTGCACACGTCCGTCTCTTCATCCGGAATCGCCAAAAGGCAAGGCATGCCGGGCGGATGAAGCAAAACGGGCTTCACCATCAACAGGCATGGATTGCGCTCGTCCCATAGTAGAGGGAACACCTCCAACGGCGCAAAGCCCATAGCCGTATAAAAGCCGCGCGTGCGATCGTATTCCGGGCTGCGCGCCGTGTCCGCGAGCGTCTTTACGGTGAGGAACGGGCGGTCGCTTTGCAGGCAGAACAGTTCGCACTGCGTCATCAGCGCCCGGCCGATGCCCTGCCCGTGGTGGGAAGCGAGTACGCCCATAACGCACACCTCCGCCGCCTGCGGCGTGTGGGGGGTCACCGCCGCGAACCCGGCCGGCGCGCCGTCTGCATATGCCGCATAGAAGGGGAGCGGCCGCACCGCCGTCATGTACTCCTGTATGGACGCCTCTATGCCGAACCACTCCGGCAAGCTATGCAGAAGAAGACCGCAGATTGCGGTCTTCTCGCTGGCATCATGAATACGGCGAATCTCATCAAAGGGCACGGGCATCGCCTCACAGTTTGCTTAGGTCAAAGGGCGTTTCCTGATACACGCAGTAATTCAGCCAGTTGGCGAACAAAAGGTTGGCGTGCGCCCGCCAGGAGACGAGCGGGGCCTTGCTCGGGTCGTCGTCCGGGAAGTAGTTGCAGGGCACGGGCACATCCATGCCCTTGGCGATGTCGCGCTCATACTCCAGCTTCAGCGTCTCGGCGTCGTACTCCGAATGCCCGGTAACAAACACGTGCTTGCCGCTGCGCGTGGCCACCAGGTATACGCCCGCGTCCTGCGACACGGCGAGCAGCTCCAGCTCGGGCACGCGCTCGATGTCCGCGGCGCGAATTTCGGTGTGGCGGGAGTGAGGGGCCATAAACACGCTGTCAAATCCGCGCACGATTTTGGATTGGGGCATGAGCACGCTGTGGCGGTACACGCCCGACACCTTGCGCGGCACGGGGTGCTTGTTCACGCCGTAGCGGTAGTACAGCCCGGCCTGCGCAGCCCAGCAGATATACATGGTGGAGAAGACATGACGCTCCGCCCAGTCCATCAGCGTGGTCAGCTCGTGCCAGTAGTTGACCTCCTCAAAGGGCATCAGCTCCACCGGCGCGCCCGTGATGATCAGGCCGTCGAATTTCTCGCCCTTCACGTCGTCAAAGGTCTTGTAAAAGGCCTCCAGATGCTCCGGCGCGGTGTGCTTGGACGTATGGGAGGCCGTGCGCAGAAGCGTGATGTCGATTTGCAGGGGCGTGTTGCCCAGAAGGCGCAGCAGCTGCGCCTCGGTGATAATCTTGGTGGGCATCAGGTTCAGGATGGCGATGCGCAGCGGGCGGATGTCCTGGTGCTCCGCGCGCTCCTTCGTCATCACAAAGATATTCTCATTTTGCAGCGTTTTGAACGCAGGCAGATCGTTGGGAATTCGTACAGGCATCAGTCATCTCTCCCGACGTGCAACTATACCGCTCATTATAGCCGGAAAAGCATTCGCTGAAAAGCCCCCGCGCATTTGCCCGGCAGGGAATTGCCAAACGAGGAAGGCTGCGCCTTTTTCATGTTTGCATTTCGCCCGTGCCGCCATTATAATAATGACTAGAGCGGTATCCTGCGGGATAAGATGCCGACAACGGGAAAAGGAGCTGGTTGTATGAAGCTGATTATCGCTATCGTTCAGGACGAGGACGCCGCGCGGCTTGTATCGAACCTGATGAATGAAGGCTACAGCGTCACCAAATTGGCAACAACCGGCGGCTTCCTGCGCGCCGGCAACACCACGCTTCTGCTGGGCGTGGAGGATGACAAGATGCCCGGCGCGATGGCCGTCATCGAGCGGGTCTGCAAGAGCCGCAAGCAGATCGCCACGTCGCCTTCGCCCGTGGCGGGCACAACCGGCGTGTATGTGCCGTATCCCATCGAGGTCATGGTGGGCGGCGCGAACATGTTCATCCTGAAAGTAGAGCAATTCATTAAGCTATGACGACGCATCAGCGCCTGCGCCCATGACATCAACTGATCCAGCGCAGCTCATCGAGCAATCTGCCCAGGTAGCCGGGCTGCTGAGCGGCCTGCGCGTCGGGCGGGTTGCTCATGCTTATTTGCTCACGGGCCCGCAGGGCAGCGGCAAAGGGCGCCTGATGGAGCGCTGCGCGCAGATTCTGCTGTGCGCCTCGCCGGATGAGCGCCCGTGCGGCGTATGCCCGCCCTGCTGCTGGCATAAAGCGGGCACGCATCCGGACGACATCGTCATGAGCGAGGAACGAATGGGCGTGGACGAGGCGCGCGCGCTGATCGCCAGCATCGCCCGCAAACCTTTCGCCGATGGCCGCAGGGTGGTGCGCATCCATCGGGCGGATGGCATGACGCCCCAGGCGCAAAACGCCCTGCTTAAGACGCTGGAGGAGCCCCCGGGCGATACGGTGTTCCTGCTGGCGGCCCGCGGCGAAAAGGACCTGCTGCCCACCGTGCGGTCGCGCTGCCGCCCGCTGCGTATGCCGCGCCTGCCCGACCAGGCGATTCTGTCTATGCTGGAGGCGGCGGGCATCCCGCGCGGCCTGGCCCTGGGCGCGGCCGCGCAGGCCGGAGGCTACCCCTTTCTGGCGCTTCAAATCGCGGAGAGCGGCGAGAGCGCGGCCTTTGCATGGGCGCAGGCATTTCTGGCAGGCGACGCGGCCGCGCGCGTGCGGCTTGCGCAGGAGGCCGAAGGGCATAAGGACGAGGCGGAGGCCTATCTGTCCGCTCTGGAGGCGGCGCTTGGGCTGGCGCTGCATAGCCGGGGCGGCGGGGATCTCGGCCGGATCGCACGCATTATTGAGGCCAGCGCGCGCGCGCGCGCGCAGATGAACGTGTTCGTCTCCTGGCCCTCCGTGCTGCACGGGCTGCTCATCGAGTCGGACGCACAAAGAACCGTTATATGGGAGGATATTTGATTGGTAGGCGTTGTCGGCGTTCGCTTTACACCCAACGGAAAAATCTATGATTTTTCACCCAGCAGCCTGGACATACCCGAAGGCGCGATGCTCGTTGTGGAGACCGCGCGCGGGCTCGATCTTGGCCAGTGCGTGGTCCCCTTGCACGAGGTGGAGGAGGGGCGCGTTGTCGCGCCGCTACGGCCGGTGATTCGCGTCGCCACGCCCGAGGATATCGCCCGCAACGAGGCGCAGCTGGCCCGCCGCGACGACGTGCTTCAGCAGGCGCAGGGCTGCATCGGCCAACATGGGCTTGATATGAAGCTGGTGGACGTGGAGTTTACCTTCGAAGGGAAGATCATCTTCTTTTTCACGGCCGAAGGGCGCGTGGACTTCCGCGATCTGGTGCGCGACCTGGCGACTATGTTCCGCACGCGCATTGAGCTGCGGCAAATCGGCGTGCGCGACGAGGCGAAGATGCTGGGCGGCATGGGCCCGTGCGGCAGAGCCATCTGCTGCCGGCAGTTTTTACCTGACTTTCAGCCCGTGTCCATCAAAATGGCCAAGGAGCAAAACCTCTCGCTGAACCCCACCAAGATATCCGGCCTGTGCGGCCGCCTGATGTGCTGCCTCAAGTACGAGCAGGATGCCTACGAGGCCGTGCGCAAGATGTCGCCCAAACCCGGGCGCGAGGTGGTGACCCCGGACGGGCCCGGTTTGGTGCACGAGATTAACGCGCTGAAGGAGACCGTGCGCGTGCGTTTCGTTACGCCCGACCAGTCCATCGAAATCCGCGAATACTCGCTTTCCTCGCTTCGCCCGGCGGGCAGCGCGCCTGCCCCTCACGAGGGGGAAGCGCCGGTTGTGCGCAAGGAGGGCGGTCCGCGCTCGGACGGACGCCCGCAGCGTGCGCCGCAAGGCGAAATATCCAAGGCGGACGTGGACCGCGCCAACGCCTTGCGCGCCATCGCCGACGAGGCGCCCTCGGCCCGCGCCGCAGCTACCCGGCAAGGGGGCGATGGGGAGGAAGGCGGGCGGCCGCCCATGGAGGTTCTGCGCCCCGATCGCCACAGCAGCCGCTGGCGCGGCAATACCGACGATTCCGCCGACGGCGAGGAAGCCGAAGAGCCTACGCCGCCGCCCAAGCCGCGCGAGGCCGCAGATGCGCGGCGCGTCGAACGCCGCGACCGCCCGCAGCAGCCCAGGCGTTTTCCGGAGAACCGCCCGGCTACAGGCGCGGCGCCGGCTCCCGCGCAAGGTGGCGGGGAAGGCCAGCGTTCGCGTCCCGCTGGCGCCGCTGGCGCGGTGGGAGCGAAGGACGAGCGCCGCATGAACCGCGACGCGCGTCCTGTGCGCCCGCTAACCGGCAACCGCGACGAACGGCGCGCTGTTCCCTCCCTGCGCGACATGCAGCCCCCTAAGGATGTGCGCCGCGACGCGCGGCCCGGGGAGCAGCAGAACGCGGGCGATCGCCCAAGGCCGCCCCGCCCCCCTCAGCCAAAGCTTCCGCGTCCGCAGCAGCATCCTGTGCAGCCGCCGCGGCCTGCTCCGCAGCAGCCGCTCGCCGATCCGTCCTCTTCCTCGGACCTTTCGCCGGATACATTTGGCGCGCGCGACACAAACGAACCGCCGCGTAAGCCGCGCCGCCACCACCGCGGCGGCCGTGGCCGAGGCGGACGCCCCCCGCAGGAGAATGGCGGCGCGACCCAGGGCACGGAGGAATAGTTAACCTGCATTCCTGCGCGTAAAAGGGGAGCGTGCGATACTAACTCATCAATAGCTAAGGCCCGGCCGTACCGGCCGGGCGTTTTTTTGCTTGACAATAGTACTATATAGTAATATACTATATAGCGAGGTGATTGACGCGAAGACGTACGGCGGGTTCCTCATCTCGCAGGTCAAGCAGTTGCAGGCCCGTCTCTTTGAGCGTCTGCTCAAAGAGACGGGCGTAGACGCCTTTAACGGCGCGCAGGGCCGCATTTTGTATGTGCTATGGGAGCGCGAGCGGCTGACGATCACGCAGATCGCCCGCCTCACTTCTCTTGCCAACACCACGCTGACGAGCATGTTGGACCGCATGCAGGAGGGCGGGCTCATCCGTCGCATGCCCGACAGCGCCAACCGCAGGCAGATCCTTGTACACATTACCGACAAGGCGCGCTCGTACAAAAAGGAGTACGACGCCGTGTCCGAGCGCATGAACGAGCTGTTTTACACGGGTTTTTCTCCGGAGGAAATCGAGGCGTTTGAGCGGCAACTGAAGGTCATCATTCTGAACCTGCAAAGCGAGGAGGAGCGAGCATGAAGAAGACGTCCATTCCCGTATCGAACCGGTTTTGTCCGCAGGCGCTCTTTGTGTACGGCACCTACAAACAGGACAAAACACCCAACTTTGGTCTCTTTTGCTGGATGAGCTACTGCTGGGACAAGGAACTGCAGGTGATGGCATGCATCGGCGGGGAGAAGCTCACCAAGGACCGTATCCGCGCCGAGGGCGTTTTTTCGGCCAATCTTGTTACGAGGCCTCTTTTGCCCCTGGCGGATTATCTGGGAAACACGGAAGGCTACGCCGAGGGCAAGATGGACATTCCCCTGCAGGTGGAAAAAGGCGCGGTGCTCAACGTGCCGGTGCTGGCAGACAGCCCCTGGACCTTCGAGCTGGAGGTGCGCCGGACGATCCCCATGGATGACGGCGACGTTTTTATCTGCCGCATCGCCAACGTTCTCGCCGCCGACGAATTGCTCGTGCCCGGCCGGTCGCCGGAAGCACTCATGGCCGACATCAGCCCGGTTGTTACGGCGGGCGTTCAGCGCTACTTCGCCCTAGACCCCGCTTGCCTTGGCGCGTGGGGCGACTGGCGTAGTCTACGTAAATAGCCGTATCAAAGCCCGGCCGAAAAACGGCCTGGCCCTATGCAAGCGCCGACGTGAAGCAAGCCTTCACGCCGGCGCTTCAGTTTTCTTAAATGAGCATAGCCGGGCAAGGGCGCGCATATCTTGGGACAGGCAAGGAGGGATGGATCATGTCGCAGCCGCGCGCACGCGCGCCCACATGGCTGGTGAAGCTCATGCAGGTGAAGGGCATGGAATGGATCCTGCTGCTCATCGTGCTGGGCGTGTTCCTGGCCATCGCGGGCGATACGCTGTTCGGCGCGTTCTCGCCTGCGAGCGCCCCGCCCTCAGTTATTGCGCCGGCGCAGAGCGGCGCGTCCCCTGAAGCGGACGGTGCGCTGGAAGCGCGGCTTGCGCGGATACTCTCGGGTGTTGACGGGGCAGGGCGCGTAGAGGTGTTCGTCGCCTACGACGCCGAAAGCTCGCCGGACCGCGTGCCCAAGGGCGCGGTTGTGGTCGCGGAAGGCGCGCGCGACATCGGCGTGCGCCTTGCGCTCCAGCAGGCCGTGCAGACTGCGCTGGGCGTCCCCTCCGCGCGCGTGGACGTGCTGACCATGAAGACGACTTCGCTTCCGGAGACGGATACCATCCCCACCAAGCGTTCGGACTGAAAGGAGAAGGCAGCATGCGCAAATGGTTTACTCGAAAGAATGTTCTTCTGTGCTCCCTAGTACTACTCGTGGCGGTGGCAGGCTACCTAAACGTGCTCATCAGCCGCGACGAGACGGCAAGCGTTCCGGGCACGGACGTGCAGGTAGCCGCAAAGCCGACCGCCGTGCCCAAGGCGAGCTCTGGCGCAAAAGCTGCGGCCACCGCAACCACAACTTCAGCCCCTGCGCCTACGGTGAAGGCGGGGGAGACATACTTCTCCGATGCGCGCGCCGAGCGCGAGGAGGTACGTAAGCAGGAGATCGCCTGGATCGACGAGATGCTCGCCGCCAAGGAAACCTCCAGCCAGGCACGGCGCGAAGCCGAGCAGATGAAGCTTTCACTGCTTAAGTGGATGGACATCGAGCAAACCTGCGCCGACGTGTTGCGCGCCAAGGGCTTTGAGGACGCGCTTGTCACCATGCGCGACGGGTCGGTGAACGTGGTCGTTAAGGCCAAGGGCGTTACGGACGCGGACGCTGTGCGCATTATGGAGCTGTGCATGCGCGAGACGGGCGAGAAGGCCGATAACATCAAGATTATGGCCGCCAAGTAGTCCGCTTATAGGAGGCCTTCCAGGCGCAGGGTTTCGGCGTGGGGGATGTGCTGCAGTTTGTGCAGCAGGAGCGTGCACTCCACATACGCTCCCCGTACGTCGCCGACGTGACACAGGGCGCGCGCGCTGCACCGAGGCTGCCGTCGCGTCCACCTCTTGATGTTTCATGAGCACCTCCCACACGGGAAAAATGGCCGTCCAATCCTCCTCAAAGGCCGAGAGTTCGCTCTCGGCCTTTGGCGTGTCTGCGGCAGCCAGCGCGTCCAGCACCTTGCTCACCCGCTCCTGAAGGCGCGCGCTGGTGGTATGAACATAGACGTAGCTGGCAACGCAGGCAACGGTGAGCAGGGCGGTGCAAACGATAAGCATGCCGAACGCCCGCTTCATATGCTTTCCTCACCGCGCGCGCCGCAGGCGGTCATGCGCAGCAGCCCGCCCGAAGCGCGCGGCTGGGCGATCAGCGCGTCCGACCCGTCCACAAGCGCCCACAGAAGGCCTTGCGGCCCGGGTGCGTTCATGGCCGATAACGCCCCTGCGAGCCATCCTTCATCCTTGTGTAGCAGCCGCAGGTTTTGCGAGAGCACGCGGCCGTCCAGTACGAGCGTTACGGGCAGCTTCTCCGCGCGCGGGTCGGGCGCGAGGTTCATGTCGCGCGGCTGCACCGGCCGGATGGCGGCGCAGGGAAAGACGGACAGTCCGCCGCCCGTCTCCAGCACCGCTACGGCCACATCCGAAAGGCAGGCGATCCCGCCCAGCCGCACCTGCTCCATTAGATCGGAGAGCGAACAGCCAAGCTTGCGCAGTTCCTGCTCGTCCACCACGCCGTTGCGGATGACGACGGACGGTTTGCCGCACACGGTTGCGCGCGCGCGCATGCTCTTCAATGTGATGATGGTGACGAGCGCATTCACGGCGGTCAGCGCCAGAATTGGCAGCACGCCATGCAAAAGCGGTATATCGTTGTTGCCCATGGGCGCAGCGGCCAGCTCGGCGATGACCAGCGTAAGCGCCAGTTCGTACGGCTGCAGTTGGGCGATTTGCCGCTTGCCCATAAGGCGCAGCACCGTGAGGACGACCAGATAGAGAAGCACGGCCCGTAAGAGCACGACAAGCATAAAAAGCACCCCGCAAGTGTAATACCTGTAGGGTGCCCACGCAGCGCCGCCGCTATGTTCTTATCGCTTGAGCGCCATGGCGGACATGAGGCCCTCGAAGACGGCGGCGTTGCTGTAGACCCCGCCGAAGTAGAAGCTGCCGTTCCCTGTAGCGTACACGGGTGCCGACTGCGCGGTGTGCGAGGTGGTGGAGAAGCATACCCCGGCGCGCACGCCCAGCAGGTGCGCGCACGTGGCGGTCAGCGGGTCGCTCTCGCCAAACAGCAGCCGTTCCTCCGCGCTCATCGCGCGCTGCGCGGGCGGCTGCATGCTCAGCTCATACGCGCGCTGCAGCGAAGCAAGCTCCGTGGGCTGAAGGGTCATCCATCTTTCTGCGGCATTGCCGCTGGGCTTATCGCGCAGGGGGAAGTTCTCAACCACGGCCTGAAGCGCCATATCGAAGGTAGCCCTCTGCGTGCGCAGTTCGGCGACCCTGTGCGCGAAACGCGCACAGGATTCTTCCTGCAGGAGAAGCCGCTCCGGATTGATCTGGTACGTCTGCTGCATGCCGCCCAGGGCCAATCCCCCCGTCTCGTAGCTGCCCGCAACAACAATAAGCGTGTCCTCGGAGTGGGCGCGGGCAAACTCCAGCGCGGCGCGTACGGCGTCCTCCAGAGCGAGCACCTCGTAGGCGGCCGCGGCCGCGTCGCCCGCGTGGCAGGCCGCGTCCAGGTTGCCCGCTTCTACAACCATCAAAAAACCGGCGTTCGTGCCGAGCATATCGATGCCCTCGCGCACGTAATCCGCCAGCGAGAGTCCGGCGTCCGCGCGAGCGCGCCGGTCCATCTCCAGGGGGAGAGCCGCGTTGTCTCCGGCAGCCGGACTGATGGCGATGGCGCGTCCTTGGGAAGCGTTCAAGGCGAGCACGTCCCCGTCCGTGGCGGGCAGGGCAAAATCGTTGGAGACGGCGATCTTCAGCAGGTCGCGCATGTCGCCCTTCTCGCCGGTGCGCTGCAGCAGCCCGCCGCCCGCGGCATAGTCGACGAACGATGAGCGCACGAGCTGCAGCCCGATATCGTAGTAGGCCGTGCGGTTCTTGGACTTGGCGTAAAAGGCGGCGATCACCTCGCTGTTGAGCGGCTTGCTGGATACAAGCCCGACGCGCAGGCCGTTGCGCTTGGCCAGCTCGGCGATGGTGGTGAATTTGAGCCGCCCTTTTTCGTCATAGTTGAGCGCGGCGGCTGCGGTTTGCCGCCCCGAAGCCATGGCCGTTGCCGCGGAAGCGGAATCGGGGATGGTGCGCGTCAGGTTCTCCCCCCGCAGGAAGCCGAGCGTGGGGAAGCCCTCAAAGGCGAGCGTGGAGCGCGTAAACGCCGCCGGATCGCCCTTTTTCGCCTTGACGAGCGCCGCCAGATCCACCTGAGCGGCACCCATGCCGTCGCCGATGAACAGGAACGCGTACTTGGCCGGGCCGGACGTTTCTGCGCGCGCGGAAGCCGGGGGCCACAGGGCGAGGAGCAGTGCGGCGCAAACAAGCAGCGCAAGCGTGACGCGAGGGAACCGGCTCATTCGCCCACCTCCCAAGTGATGAAATCAGTATAGCGCGAAACTGGACGCTTGGGCAACCTTTTTATCCGCAGCGCGCGGAAAAGCCCGCCACAAACGGCAGCGACATAAGCAAGCACCGCAGAAAAGCCGCAGAGGCGTATCGTCAATCACTTGCCTTAGGAAAGAGGGTAAGCACTGCCTGTGCTTGCAGCGCTGCCGCGTTACATTTTGTTTTCTCACGCCTCTTTCATCATAGGTATGATATAATCAAAACGTGATTAGCTGTGGGAATTCGTATAATGCACTGGAGGATTAAATGAACGAGAAGCCATATTTAATTATCGTCACCGGTCGACCAGGTTCCGGCAAAACAACATTTTCCAAGAAATTTGGCAATGAGATTTTTATGCCGGTCATTAGCCGAGATGAGATTAAAGAAGGATATGTCCATACTTTCGGGAAAAGGCATACAGAACTTCCGCAAGAATCCAACAAGATGGCAACTGAGATTTTCCTTAATACGCTGAAAGTATTAATTGATAGTCATGTGTCGGTCATTGCAGAAGCGGCGTTCCAACACGGAATGTGGGCTCATTTGCTAAGAGAGTTCACAGAAACGGCGCGTATATATGTATTTATTTGCAAAGTTGATGAAAGGGTTGCTCTCGATAGGTTTATAAGGAGGGGGATGGATAACCCGCTACGGGAATACTTTCATGGTGATAAGGGCGTTGACATGTACAGAAAAGGAATTGAATTGCGTATAAGTCCTTACGAGGAGCCTTGCCTTGATGTTCCTACGCTGCATATTGATACTACTGGAGATTACAGCCCATCCATTATGGAAATAAGGGCATCAATTTGGGGCCGTAACTGTGCCAAATAATCATAATCTACATTGTCATGTTGCTAAAATAAACCAAGAAGATACATCGTCACCGAGGCTCTTCTTGGTTCTTGCTTGCTGTAGCCATCGCCGGGCGTTTCTGGGTTGTACCGGTCATGCCCAAGCCGGGCGATGATGCGCACATGGTCGTCGCGCGAAAGCGCGCTGCCGCTTGCGCGGTTGTGTCCTGCGTGGACAGACCGCGCGCCGCGAGCAACCTGCCGGGCCACCGTGCGGTCAGCTTTCACGCAGGTCAAATGCCGCAGCCCCAAGGCAGGCGCTTGCGCGACGCATTCCTGCGCGCGTTAGCCGAGGCGGGGGCAAGCGGCGGATGCCGGCGGCATTGTGGTCTATCGCTGATAGGTGAGAGCGTCGCCCGCGACATAGGCGGTTTGGTCCTCCAGGCGAATCACCCAGAACGCGCCCGCACGGCCGGCCAAGATCACCTTGTCGCCCGCCTTCAGCCGGGCGAGCGTATCGCCAGCGCCGGGCTTGCTCGTCGCCGCCGCGTCAGAAGCCGCGACGCCCAAAGGCAGGAGCGTGCCGCTGGGTTGGGAGGGGAAGGTGAAGCGCAGGTACTCGGTTTGCACAGCGCACTCTTTGCCGTTCCACATAACGCGCGCCCAAGCGCCGCCCTGTGCGAAACCGATGATGCTCGGCCGCTCGCCTTCGCGCGCGACGCCGATCACCTCTGCCGCCATGGACGGTTCGGCGCGCAGGAACACGTCGTTCTGCGTGAAAGTGGCCAGAAAAAGCGCATCCTCCTGCGAGGGCTCCGCGCTCATCACGCCGAACGTGCCGGAGGCGATGACGCCGCCCTGCACAAAGCCGCCCGCGTAGTAAGAGCCGTTGATGAGCGTGCCGGTGGACTTATCGTATAGGCGCAGCAGCTGGGTGTTCTCGCCCGGCCGCTGTTTGTAAGGGACGCCGATCAGCACGGACGCCGCCCGAAAGGGAATGCTCTTGCCCGCGCGCAAAACGTCCACGATCAGGTCCGGCCCGCGCACGAGCAGGTCAAACGCGCCGGGCGTCAGCGCGTGCACGAGCGTCTGGTCGATGGCGGCGCGCCCGGCCGCCGTGATCACCACAAACTGATAGTCGCGCTCGGCAGGCAGCCATGCGGTATTCAGGCTAAGCAGCACGCCCTTTACGTCCGGATACATCGATACGTCAAAGGTGAATGTGCCCTTCTGCTCGGTCAGGCGCGCGACCTGAACCTGGGTGGGCTTCAGGTGGAGGACGCCGCCCTCCTCAAAGCCGTAGTCGATGTTCATCTCCTGAGCAGGCAGCACGGTGCTGCGCGCATACGGTGCGCCGCCCAGCGACTGGGGCTTGGCAGCGGCCGATACGACGCTGCCGCCGGGAGCGAGCACCGTCGCCTTAGCGCTGGGCAGGGCGATCGTTCCCCCGATGAGCAGCGCGCAGGCCAGACAGGCAGCTTTTGCGCATAATGTTGTTTTCATCTCTTTAGAACCTCCCGCATTCATAGCATGATCACCCTTTAGACGGCCGTGCCCGCCGTTAAGTTGCAAGCGTTATGCTTGAATGGCGCTTGGTTTCCATTTTGCAGTTGCATTGACGATTTGCGCTGTGGTATAATGCGCTTTGTGACATAGGGCGGTCCTCTGCCAGGCGCTTTTGCGCGGTTGGGCACGAACGTCTGACAGGGGAAGGAGGAGAGTGTCATGCATCCCATCATTGAGCAGCTCGAGAAAGAGCAGCTGAAGGCGTCGGTCCCCAGCTTCCGCATTGGCGACACGGTGCGCGTTCAGGTGAAGGTTGTGGAAGGCAGCCGCGAACGCCTTCAGGCGTTTGAGGGCACGGTCATCGCCCGCCGCAACGGCAGCGTGCGCGAGACGTTTACCGTTCGCCGCGTATCGTACGGCATCGGCGTGGAGCGCGTTTTCCCGATCCACTCGCCGCGCGTCGATCAGATCGACGTGGTGCGCCGCGGCAAGGTACGCCGGGCCAAGCTTTACTACCTGCGCAAGCGCACGGGCAAGGCCGCCAAGGTCAAGGAGCTCAAGGCTTAATGCAAAGCAAGCAAAGCGGCTGGCCGCTTTGCTTTTTGCTATCCGCCCTTTGTATGCATAAGGAGGGAACGCCCATGCGGGTTCGTTTTGCCACCATGGTTCTGCTGTGCGCGTTCCTGGCCGGATGCGCGGCGCAGCCGGTTGTCCCGTCCTCTTCCGCGCCTGCCGCGATTGCCGCGCCCTTGCCTGCCACGGCCGCTCCGACCACGGCTCCCACGCCTAAGCCGACGGCCGCGCCTACGCCCCGCCCTGCCGCACCCGTGGCGGCAGACGTCGCGACAGGCTATATCGACGCGTTTTTCGCCCGCCAGTACGACCCCGAACTGACGGCAAAGGCGCTGCGCAGCGCCCTCACAGACACGAAGGGACAAAAGGTGTACCTGCACGGCTCCCTTCTGGGGGAAGGGCTTGCGTACTTGAGGGCGCTTCCCTGCGCCGAGCTGACGGTTTATGTGCGGCAGGAGACGGGTGACGCGCCCTTCAACGAAAACGTGCTGCAAGGCCTTGCGGATATGGGCTGCATCGCCGATCTTTCCGTGTATATGCCCAACATGTGGTCGCTCACCCCGCTGGCGAGCATGCCCGCCCTGCACAGACTCAGCTTGGACGCGTGCGACGCGGCGATGGACTTTGCGCCGCTCGCTTCGCTCACGAACCTCGCGTACCTGTCCGTGCAGCCCCAGGACGCAGCTATGGCCGCCCTTGCGCAGGTGCCCGAGCTGGGCAAAACGAAGGGCGTGTTTGAGGGCTGCAAGAAGCCCAATGACCTTGCCCAGCCTGCGGCGCTGCTTACGCAGGAGGATGTGGACGCGTTGATACCGTTTACCAGATATGCCCAGAACGTGATGGCCAGCCCGCCGCCCAAAGGCTCCGGGAAACCTGTGGTGGTCGGGCAGGCGCTCGTGGTTACCATGCCGTATCCGCCAAACGACGAGGAGCGCGTCAAACGCGCCGACACCGCTGCGTCCGAAGCCGGTCTTGCGCAACCAGCCACGAAAACTGCCTGGGCTGAAGGGTATAAGAATTTCCTGGGCGGCACGGCCGAGGCCATCCTGCTGGGACCGGCCGCCTGGCGCGAGGCAGGCAAACTGAGTGCGCGCGTGCCGCAGGATGTGGAGACGATCGTCTACATCTACGGCCGCAACACGCCGGACGGCGACTACGAGGACGGCACGCACGCCTTCGACTGCACCACCTACGTGCGCGTGTATAACCTGCGCGACGGCGTGGTATATGAGGACAAAAAAATAGGAAAAATCAACGGCCCGCGCATCAAATATGTGGCCGGAGACTGCTACGCGCCTCTGGATTTGCCCAAGGCCTACGCCTGGCTGGAGACGCTGGCGCTCGATCCCCAAACGCCATGAGCTTCCGGCCGGACATACAAAAAACAGGGAAGGTGATTTTCGTTGGAGATACGCATTTTGGGCACGGCGGCCGCCGAAGGCTGGCCCGGATTGTTCTGCCGGTGCGATGCGTGCAACAAAGCCCGCGCGCTGGGGGGTAAAAACATCCGCACGCGCGCCGGGGCGATGATCGACGGCCGACTGCTCATCGACTTTTCCGCCGACACGTACATGCACCTGTTGCGCGACGGCCTGGACCTGAGCGCGTGCGATTCCGTGTTCATCACGCACGATCATGAGGACCACTTTTATCCGGCAGACCTGTTCATGCGCACGAACGTGTTCGCGCACCTGATGGACGCGCCGCCCACCCTGATTGTGTACGGCTCCGACCGCGTGGGCGAGAAGCTTACCAAGGGCATCCGCGCCGCGCAGACGAACGCGCTTCGCTTTGAGAAGCTGACGGCCTTTCGTGAAGCGGCCGCGCCTTCCGGGCACTCGGTGCTGCCCGTACGCGCCCTGCACGACCGCTCGCAGGAGTGCCTGTGCTTCGTCGTGCGCAAAGACGGCAAGGCAGTTTTGTACGGGCACGATACGGGGATCTTTCCGCAGGAAACCTTTGACGCCCTGCGCGGCCTGCACCTGGACGTGGCGACGTTTGACTGTACGTGCGGCCCCATCCCGGACGGCAAGAATCACATGGGCTTTTGCGATGTACTGGAGCAGCGCAACCGCCTGACGCAGATCGGGTGTTTGGACGCTTCATCGCAGATCGTGGTCACCCATTTCTCCCACAATGGCGGCCTGCTGCACGAGGAGCTGCGCGCGCTGGTCGAGCCGCAAGGCTTTTCGGTCGCCTATGACGGCGTCGTCCTCACTGCATAAGTTTAGGAGGATATCCCCATGGTCGAAGGACGCATCGGGTTCATCGGAGCGGGCAATATGGCCTCGGCGCTCATGCGCGCGCTCGTGACGGAGGGTTTTCCGGCCTCGCGCATCATCTGCTCGGACATCGACGACAAAAAGCTGCAGTCGTTGTCGCTTGGCCTGGGCGTAAACACCACGCGGGAGAACACGGCCGTGCCGCTGCGCGCCGATATCGTCGTTCTGGCTGTAAAGCCCGCATACGTGGAGAGCGTGGCGCGCGAGCTGTCCCCGCACATGCAGGGCAAAGGCGTCGTGTCCATCGCCGCGGGCGTGTCCACCGCGCAGCTGCGCATGTTTTTTGGTGAGGGCGTGTCCGTGATGCGCACCATCCCCAACACGCCGTCTCTTGCGGGCGAAGGGATGGCGGCGCTGTCGCTGGATCACGACCTGACGGAGAAGCAGCTGGCGCTGTGCGAATTTTTGTTCCGCTCCGCGGGCGACATCGCCTGGGTGCAGGACGCGTCGCTGGACGCCGTGACCGCCGTGAGCGGCAGCGGCCCGGCGTACGTGTACCTGTTTATCGAAGCGATTGCCGACGCGGGCGTGCGCGAGGGGCTGCCGCGCGACCTTGCGCTTCGCCTAGCCGCGCAGACCGTGAACGGCGCGGCGCACATGGTGCTCTCCACAGGCCGCCATCCGGGGCTTTTGAAAGATGAAGTATGCAGCCCGGGCGGAACGACCATCGCGGCTATTGCGGCGCTGGAGGAGCGATGCTTTCGCGGCACGGTGATGGCCGCCGTGCATGCCGCCGCTGTGCGAGCGGCCGAGCTGGGGCGCAAGGTATGACGCTGCCCGAGGTATCCGTCTACACGGACGGCGCATGCTCCGGAAACCCCGGCCCAGGAGGCTGGGGCGCAGTGCTGCTCTATAAGGAGCATCGCCGCGAGATCAGCGGCTATACCGAGCTGACCACGAACAACCGCATGGAGCTGCAAGGGGCGATCAGTGCGCTCGCCCGGCTGCTCAAGCCCTGCCGGGTTACGCTGCACTCCGACTCCACCTACCTTTGCGACGCGTTCAACAAAGGCTGGCTGCGCAGCTGGCAAGGGCGCGGATGGCTGAAGGCGGACAAGACGCCGGTAGAGAACCAGGATCTGTGGCAGGAGCTGCTCGCCCTTACATCCGTGCACAAGGTGACCTTCGTGAAGGTGCCCGGCCACGCCGACAACGCGGAAAACAACCGATGCGACGCTCTGGCCCGGGCCGCCATCAAGAGCAAGGCGGGCACGGATTCGGACACGGATGCGGACGTGTGACCGCGTACCGGTCCGCTCGAATACATGGAACCAAGGCCCTTTCGCGCCAAGCGAAAGGGCCTTGGTTTCCGGACGCAACAGCCAAAATGTGACAGGAGACTGCGCGTCCTGCGCCGAACTATGTAGGCATTACGTTGAAGGGACGGCGGTGTACATGAACGCACAGTTGCTGAAGGCGTATCAGGCCTCTCTTGCGCATTTTGAGGCGAAGTACCGTCTGGACGGCGGGCTGGTGATACGGCCGGAACCCGGCCACACGAAGGATGCCGCCCGAGGCGACAGCTGCCACTGCGGCCGCACGACGTCCACCTATTTCTGCCACAGAGCCGTGTGCGGCGTGCTGAGCGAGGCGCAGGCGGAGGAGATCCTTTCGGGCATCGAAGGCCTGCAGATAGTCGATCAGGGCAGTCCGCAGTACGGCGGCTTTCGCTGGTACGGCGAGGATGAACGCATCAACGACTCCAACGCCGCTTTCTTTATCCTCATGCCCATGGCCACCACGCTCTTTCTTGCGCCGGACGCTTTTTCCGGCGCGGTGCGCGAGCGCGTGATGGGGCTTTTAACGCGCGGCGGCCATTGGTTCGCGCACGAATTGCGCACGCCGATTCTATACTACTCCAATAAGATATTAAGCGACGGCGGGCTTATGGCGGGCATCGGCAGCCTAACGGGAAACGAACAGTGGCGCGCGAACTCTGTGGCTTTTTTTCGCAAGTGGCTGGATTACACGCACCAGCGCGGCTGGGGCTGGGGTGAGAACACCTCCCTGGGCTACAATACGGTCATCTTCTATGCCATTGGCCTTGCGCTGCGCGCACTTGGCGCTTTTCCCGAGGGGCGCGAGGTGTGCGAGCGGTTGCGCGGCGTTCTGCGCGATCAGCTGGATTACTTCGCCTACCATGATGGCTACGAACCCGTGCCTCAAATACGCACGTACAACGCGGAGGGACGCTCCCGCACCCACTCGCTCGTCTACAACCTGGCCGGCGTTCCGGGCCATGAGATGCCGCAGGATCCGGCGAAGAACCCAGTCGGCTTTGACGCGCTGGCCATGCTGTTTGCAGACGATCTGTTCCGCGAGAAGCCCTATGCGCCGCCGCCCGCACCGCGAAAGCGCGTGCAGCGCGTGTTCGACGACGCCTATGCCGTCAGCTATATTGGTAAAAACGGCAGCATCGGCTCGCTTACAAGGTTTCCCGTCATCGAGGGGTCGTATCAGCACAAGACCTGGGGCGTAGGCTGGCAGACGCAGCCTGTGTGCTACAATGCCTTTGGGCAGGGCACGGGCTACCTGCGCTTTCGCGTGCACGACGGCGAGCAACTGCGCCTGCACCCGGGCGTAAGTTTCGCCAGTACGTACCTTTCCCCCGCGCTCTTTTCGGAGAGCGCTTACCCGGACGTTCGCACGCGCTCGGTGCAGGACGGTCCGGCGCTCGTATGCGTGCGGAGCATGGACCGCTTGAACCACCGCGCCCAGCAGATCAGCGACGAGTGGGCAGTGCATGGTGCGCCCGAGGTGGACGCTCCTGTGAACGGCTTCGCCATTGTGCGCTACAAAGCCTGCACGATCTTCATCGCCGCGCTGCCTGGCTGCGGGCACGGCCATGTGCGGCTTTCTCCGGCGCTTGCCATCGAGCAGGAGAGCGCCCAGCGCATCCTGCTGCGCCAGACGCTGTATGAGGGACCGGCGCAGGTGGTGAGCGACGAGCGCGTGTACGCGGCATGGGCCGCCTACTTTGTGGACAACGCGCTGAGCGCGGCGGAGGCGGCCTCACTTGCCGGCCGCCTGAGCGCCTCCGCACGCTCCTATACCGACGGTATCGTCCCGCGCGAGTTTCCGGCCTTTGAGATGCTCGACCTGTCCGTCGCGCTGGACGGCAAGCCTCTCGTGTCCGGCACCTTCGATCCTTATATGTAAGCCGTCGGGGCTTTGGCCAGGGACTGGGCTATCCCCGATTCTCCTTCGCAAGCGGCTCGGCCAGCTGCGTGAAAGACGGCGGCAACCGGCGGCGTGCACGGTGCGCCGCAGCGGCAGCTTTGCCCCGGCGATCGTTGCGTGCCTCGCTGGGCGAGGCGGCGCTTCACTACAGCGGGCAACTATTCCGCGGGAGTGCTAGCCCCGAAGGCCAAGAGGCAGGCCGGCCCAAAACCAACCTCGCACGGCGGTGTTTTTTAAGCGAAGGAGCCGGCGACGCATGTCGCCGGCTCCTTTGCGATATGGCTGCGGTCAGCGGCCTACCACTTGTGCGTCTGGTACCAGTCGTTCGCCTCGTCGGTCAGCTTCTGGCCGCCGCGGGCTTTCCAGTCGGTCACATACTTATCGTACGCGTCCAAGGGCAGGGCGCCCTGGATGATTTTCAGCCAGGTCTCGTCGCGGAAGGTGTACAGCTCGTTGGCATACTCCTGCGCGGACGGCAGGGCGTCGTACAGCTTGCTGATGTAGGCCGCGGAGTACTGCGGATCGGACCCGTACAGACCTGTCGTGTATTTGGTGCCCGGGCTGGCCAGGCTGCGCGCAAAGTACTCCTGATTGAAAGGATTCTCCGGCCCATACAGGCTACGAACGCCCATCAGGCCGACTTTGTTGCGGGCCACGTTATCAAAGCCGTCGGTCGCCTTGATCCATCCGCCCGTCTGAAGGGTGTAGTCCTGGCCTTCCACGCCGTTGATCGCCCGGCGATCCAGCGCCTCATCCTTGGCGAAGATGTCCATGATCTCGAAGATAGCGGCCAGCTTGGCTTGGTCCTTCATCAGGCTGGCGTTGTAGATGATGCCCTGTGACCAGTTGACGGACAAGCGCTTGAAGCCGCCCATGTCACCGCCCGGCCCCTTGGGGTAGAAGCCCCAGGTCACCTTGGCATCCGGCCCGTTGATGGCGCGGAACTCCTTCATCACCGCGCCGTCGGAGGTGAGCTCGGGATACATGCCGGTCCACTGGTAGTGGCCGATGCCCGAGTTGTAGGTAACGCCGATGCGGTTGTTGATGAAGGCGTGGCTGATGGCCCAGTAGCCGCCCTGGTTCTCGCCGGTAACAAACTCCGGATCGAGTACCTTGTCCTTGTAGTATTGGGCGATCACGGCCAGCGCGTCTTTGTTGCCGGGCATGATGTCCGCGGCGACGAGCGAGCCGCCTACGTCGTAAAAATGGCCCTTATCCATCCATAAAAAGCCCGGGAAGCTGCCATACGCGCCAAATACCGGACCCAGCATGGTGGAGGAGAGGCCGTAGGTGTCATCCTTGCCGTTGCCGTCCGGATCTTCTTTGGTAAAGCGGTACATCAGCGCGGTGAAGTCCTCCATCGTGCGCGGAGGCTCCTTCACGCCCAGCTTCTCCAGCCATTTCGTGTTGTAGATGGGGATGAGCGGAGCGCCGGTATTGATGGCCAGTGAAGGCACGCCCACCATCTTGCCGTCAATCTTGGACATAGTCCAGGCGATCTGCGTGAAATCCTTGTTCATCTCCGCTGGGCCGCCCTCGTCAAAGAACTTGGCCGATACGGGAGCATGTTCGCGGAAAAACGCCTCGTCCCACGTGGCGATGGCCCCCTGCTTGTACAGCATGGAGACGTTGTCGGCCGACTGGGACTGGAACACATCCGGCGCGTCGCCGGAAGCGATGCGCAGCGTGAGAAGCTCCAGATACTTGGAGTTGTCCAGGAAGACGGGTTCCAGCGTCACGTCGTAGCCGTACGCCTTCAGCGCTTCTTCCAGAACAGGTGTGGTCTTGTCGTTCTCGATGGGGGAGAAGAAATATGTGGCGACAGAGATTTTCCCCTTCCACTTGGGCGTTGTCGCCG
>JAVBLU010000027.1:0-27153 GCA_031553225.1 Eubacteriales bacterium | reverse complement strand
TTGGGGCAGGTATCGCCGATAATGCCCGTGTGGCGGCATACCGGGTCGCGGTCCACCGCGTGGTTCACGGACCCGTAGCCGATGCCCGCGTCGTGCATGGCGCGGATGATGGCCTCAAACGCCGGCAGGTTCTGCGCGGGGTCGCCGTCCATCTCCACGTAGGTGATGTGCCCGGCGTTCGTCAGCTCGTGGTAGGGCGCTTCGATGCGGATCTTCTCCATCACGGTGGTTTGGTGATATACGGGCACGTGGAAGGAGTTCGTGTAGTACTCCCGGTCCGTGATGCCCGGAAGGCTGCCGAAGCGTTTGCGGTCCATGGCCACAAAGCGGCCGGAGAGCCCTTCGGCGGGCGTGGCCAGAAGCGAGAAGTTCATCCGGCGGGTCTTGGCCTCGTCGTCCATGCGCGCGCGCATGTGCGCCACAATCTGCAGCCCCAGGTTTTGCGCGGTGGCGCTTTGGCCGTGGTGCTGGCCGATGAGCGCCACCAGCGTTTCCGCAAGCCCGATAAAGCCCACCGACAGCGTGCCGTGCCGCAGGATCTCGCGCACCTCCTCGTCCGGGGAGAGGCCTTCCGAGCCGAGCCATACGCCCGCGCCCATCAGGAAGGGATAATTGCGCATGGTCTTGCGCGCCTGCAGCTCAAAGCGCTCCAGCAGCTGGTCCACACACATGTCCAGCATGCCGTCCAGCATCTCGAAGAACGAGTCTACCCGCCCGGCGCTCTTGATGGCCAAACGCGGCAGGTTGATGGTGGTAAAGCTTAGGTTCCCCCGGCCGGAAGAGATTTCATTCTCCGGATCGTACACGTTGGAGATAACCCGCGTGCGGCAGCCCATGTAGGCGATCTCGGTCTCCGGGCGGCCCTCTTTGTAGTAGCGCAGGTTGAAGGGCGCATCCTGGAAGGAGAAGTTGGGGAACAGGCGCTTTGCGGACACGCGGCAGGCCAGCTGGAACAAATCGTAGTTCGGCTCGCCCGGGCGGTAGTTCACCCCGTCCTTCACGCGGAAGATCTGGATGGGGAAGATGGCCGTCTCGCCGTTGCCCAGGCCCGCCTGCGTGGCGAGCAGCACGTTGCGCGTCACCATGCGCCCCTCGGGCGAGGTGTCCATGCCGTAGTTGATGGAGGAGAAGGGCGTTTGCGCCCCGGCGCGCGAGTGCATGGTGTTCAGGTTGTGCACCAGAGCCTCCATAGCCTGATAGGTGGAGCGCTCGGTCTCGGCCTGCGCCGTCTTCAGCGCGAAGGCCTGGGCGCGCGCCGCCATGTCGCCCTGCGCGCCCAGCGCCGCAAGCAGAGGGGTTTCCGCCGCGCAGTAGGCCTCCTCCCGCTCCAGGCGAAGGGGGGCCGCGGCGGCCGACGCGTCGCTCATGATCTGCCGGAGGGCGTCCGCGCAGACGTCCAGCCCGCACAGCAACAGCAGCGCCTTTTGCAGGTTTTGCCGGTACAGCCGCTCGTATGTCTTGGCGACGCCCGGGGCCATGCCCCAGTCAAACCCCACGACGGACTGGCCGCCGTGCTGGTCGTTTTGGTTGGCCTGGATGGCGATGCAGCACAGCGCCGCGTAGCTGTTGATGTCCTTGGGCTCGCGCAGCACGCCGTGGCCTGTGGAGAAACCGTCCCGGAAGAGCTTGAGCAGGTCGATCTGGCAGCAGGTGGTGGTCAGGGCCAGAAAGTCCAGGTCATGGATGTGAATGTCGCCCTCGCGGTGCGCGCGGGCATGGCTGTCCTTCAGGACGAACATGTCGTAAAACTGCTTGGCGCCTTCGCTGCCATACTTGAGCATCGCGCCCATGGGCGTGTTGCCGTCGATGTTGGCGTTCTCGCGCTTCAAGTCGGATGTGCGCGCATCCTTAAAGGTGATGTCGCTGTACGTCTGCATCAGGCGGGTGTTCATCTCGCGCGCGCGGGTGCGCTCGGCGCGGTACAATATGTACGCTTTGGCCGTGCGCACGTAGCCGTTGCGGATGAGCACGGCCTCCACGGCGTCCTGCGTCTGCTCGACGCTTGGCCGCAGCGCGCCCGCCCCGGAAAGCTCCGCCTCCACCTGATCCGCAAGGGACAGGCAGGCGTCCAGCGTGCTTTGGTGGTTCGTCGCCTGAAAGGCCTTCAAAATCGCCTGGGCGATCTTTTCCTTGTGGAAGGGCACTTCCCGCCCGTCGCGCTTAACGATGGATGCGATCACGGCCGTCACGTCCTCTTTTGTTGTAGCGGGGCGCGCAAAAGAAGCCTGCCGGGGCGAAACCCTCCGACAAGAACAAAACGCCCGCTTTTCCTTTGTTTTGGTTTATCTGCCGGGGGCAAACACCCCCGTAAAGGCGCACACAATATATAGCGTATTTGCATTATAGCTCACTACATGTTGTGCGTCAAGAACCGTCGCAAGCGTTTTTTATCGCCATGGGCCGCGCTGTGGACAAGCGTATGCCCGAAAAGCCCCATAATACGGCAAAAACGCCGGAAAACCCTTACGAACCGCGCCATAAAAAAATTTTTGTGCCGCCGTTTGCCGGCTTAAGCGTCGCCCTGCGCCAAACGGAAGGGCGTAAGCGCCGGATACAGCGCGCGGAAGCGCTCGTAAGCGCGGCCGTACGCCTCCTCCAGAGCCGGATCGGGCGGCGTGGCCTCCTGCGTGCGCGCCATGGCGGCGGCCTCCTGCCAGTCGCGGCAGTACCCGACGGCTACGGCCGCCGCCATGGCCGCGCCCAGGCTGGTGCCCTCGCCGGGTGATTCATGCCGCGCGACCGGCGCATGCAGCAGCGCCGCCAGCGCGGGCGGCAGGATGTGCGAGCGCGCCCCTCCGCCCACCAGCGTAAGGCCTGCGATGGGCCCGCTCACGTCTGCCACGGCGGCCGCGCAGTCGGCAAGGGCGAAAGCCACGCCCTCCCATACGGCGCGCAGCAGGTCTTCGCGGGCGTGGTCCATGCGCAGCCCGGCAAACCCGCCTGTGGCCAAGGCGTCCCAGTGCGGGGTGCGCTCGCCCTGCAAATAGGGCGCGAACAGCGCCCCGCGCGCGCCGGGCGGGCTTTTTCTCGCCAGATCCTCGGCCTGCTGCACGGACATGCCGGCCGCCAGAGCGCGCACGGCCCAGCTGATGCTCGCCGCGCCGCTTTGCATGGTGCCGCACACGGTTACCTGGCGGCCGTCCATGTCGAAGTAGGAGAATACGCGCATGTGCGGGTCGTCCGGGGCGCGCTCGCTCAGCGCGGAGATCCAGGCCGTAGAACCGATGTTGCCGTACGCCCTGCCGGGGCGGGTGAGCCCGGCCCCGCGGGAGGCGCATGCGCCGTCGCCGCCTCCGATGGCAACCGGCGTGCCCTGGGGCAGGTTCAGCGCCTTGGCCGCGGCCGCGCACAGCCCGGCGGAGGCGTCCGTGGAGGGGCGTATCTCGCCCATCTTGCGCACGGGCACACGCAGGGCGGCGAGCAAATCCTGGGCCCAGCATCCCTTGCGGATGTCGATCGCACCGGCAAGCGATGCGTCCGAGGGGTCCGTGCGGCCATGGATGTTCGTCAGGTAGCCGTACACAGCGTCCTTGGTGTTGACGAAGTGCGCTGCGCGCTCATACACGTCCCGCTCATGCGCGCGCAGCCACAGTATTTTGGGCAGCGAGGCGTGGCAGGAGAGGCGGCTGCCCGTCAGGCGGTAGTAGGCGAGGGGGTCGATGGCCGCGGACAGCTCGGCCATGCGTTCCTCGCCGCGCATGTCGGCGTGGATGATGTGCGGCCGCAGCGCCCGTCCGCTCTCGTCCAGAGGAAGGCAACCGTTCATGTGGCCGGTTAATCCGATGCAGGCGATGGACGCGCTCCCGCGCCGGTCAAGCACCGTGCGTGCCGCGGACATGGCTGCCGACAGGATATCGCCGAGCTCCTGCTCGGCCCATCCCGGCTGGGGGCGGGCGGTGGGATAGGGGACCGTGGCCGAGGTGCGCAGCCCGTCCCTGTCGCACAGCGCCGCTTTCACGCCCGTGGTGCCCACGTCGATGGTCAACAGCAGATCCAAGCGCATCAAGCCCCCCTCACATGAACTGCGGTACGGCCCCGCGGCCGGCGGCGCATTCCTTCGCCAAACGCGCGCGTATACGCGCATATTAGTTTAGCGAAATATTACCTGCGAATCAACAGGAAAACAGACCGTCCTTCGGGAAATAATTCCCCGGCGACGCAGCGCACGGCTGCCGCTTACCAGGGCCGCGGCGAAAGCGCGGCGAAAGCAGCGCATGAGGAGGCGTTTTTCTTGACCCAGCTCGTGGCCAGGCAGATCCATCTCGACTACCACACGTCCGAGCTCATCCCCGGCGTGGGCAAGGATTTCGACCCGGACCTGTTCGCCAAAACCGCCAAGGACGCGCACATCGCCTCCATGACGGTGTTCGCCCGCTGCCACCACGGGTGGCTGTACTACCCGTCGAAAAAATTCCCGGAGCTCGTACACCCGAACCTGGTTCGGCCGAACCTGATGGTGGAGCAGGTGAAGGCCCTGCACAAAGCAGGCGTGCGCGCGCCCGTGTACATCACCGTTCAGTGGGACTACCACAGCGCCACCACCCGGCCGGAGTGGCTCATACGCAAGGCGGACGGCAGCCACGAGGGCGAGGCGTTCACAAGGCCCGGGTTCTACCAGTCGCTGTGCATCAACACCGGCTATTTCGATTTTTTGGCCGAGCACACCAAGGAAGTGTGCGGCCTGCTGGGCGACGAGCTGGACGGCGTGTTCTTCGACATCGTGGGCATCCGCCCGTGCCTGTGCGCCGCCTGCCGCAAAGAAATGAAGCAAAAGGGCGTCGACTGCGCCGACGAGGGCGCGGTGCGCGCCTTCGCCAAGTTCTCTTTAACCCGCTTTAAGCAGAAGATGACAAGAATCGTGCGCGCCTACTCCAAGGACTGCACGATCTTTTACAACGCCGGGCACGTGGGGCCCTGCACGCGCGACAGCGCCGATACCTACACGCATTTCGAGCTGGAGAGCCTGCCCTCGGGCGGGTGGGGGTACCTGCACTTTCCCGTGTCCGCCCGCTACGCCCGCACCCTGGGGCTGGACTGTATGGGCATGACCGGCAAGTTCCACACCTCCTGGGGCGACTTTCACTCGCTGAAGAACCAGGCGGCGCTTGAGTTTGAGTGCTTCCGCATGCTTTCCTACGGCTTTGCGGCCTCCATAGGCGACCAGCTGGAGCCGCAGGGCGTTTTGCAGCCCGCCACCTACCGCTTGATCGGCTCGGTGTTCGGCCCGCTGGAGGAGCGCGAGCCCTGGGCGCGGCCGAGCAAGGCCGTTGTGGAGGCCGCCGTGCTCACCGCCGAGGAGGATATGCGCGAGCACGTCATCCCCGACAGCGTTCTTGGCGCTTCCCAGCTGCTGGAGGAGCTGGCGCTGCAGTTTGACGTGATCGACCGCGACCAGGACCTCGCCGGTTACAAGCTGGTGATCGTGCCCGAGGACTTCCACGCCGGCCCCGCCTACCAGCGCAAGCTGGACGCCTTCGCGGCCGCCGGAGGCAAGATCATCGCCTGCGGGCAGGGCGGGCTGTCCGGCGAAGGCGCGTATCCCTCCTGCTTCGGCTGCAAAACAGCCGGCACAAACGAGCTGTACCCCGACTTTTTGCTGCCTGAGGGCGCGATGGGCAAGGGGCTGGAGGCCGACGCCGAATACGCCATCTATCTGGCGGGCGAGAAGCTCTCGCCCACCTCCGCCCGGCCGGTGATGTGCGCGCGCGCCCCCTTCTTCGCCCGCGAGGGCGACCGCTTCTGCTCGCACAGGTATACCCCGTCCGCCAAAGGCGCGGCCTACCCGGCCGTGCTGCAGAACGGGGGCGTTATCGTCTTCTCGCATCCCATCTTTACGCAGTACCGCCAAAACGCGCCCTTCTGGTGCAAGCAGCTCATCGCCAACGCGCTGGATATCCTGCTGCCCGGCCGGATCGTGCGGCACGACGGGCCGTCCACGCTCGGCGTGTCGGTGCTGGACCAGCCGCAGCACGGCCGCTACGCCGTGCACGTGCTCTCCTACGTGCCCGTGCGCAAGTCCGCCAGCATTGATCTTGTGGAAGAGCGCACCGCCGTGCGCAACGTAACCCTCGCCCTGCAGCTCCCCAAGGCCGTTAAAGCCGCCCGCCTCGTGCCGGAAGGCACGCCCCTGGCCATCGACGGCGGCAGCGTCACCATTCCCGAGGTGAACGGCTACAGCATCGTGGAACTGGCCTACGGCAAATAGTACCCGCCAAAAAGGAAACAGCCGCCGCGCCGCAGTGGCGCGGCGGCTGTTTGTTGTGTGGCAGGCCGGCCGCCGGGCGGGCGCTGCGTCTTGCGGCGCGGGCGGGGCGCCCGCATCCCGCATAACCGCGCCGCGCCCGGCGGCGCAGGGCTGCAAGCGCCAAGCCGTGCGGCGCACGCGGTCATGTCCTCCGCGTTCCTACCCCTTTGCGGGCACGATGGGCGCTATGTATCCGCCCTCAAAGCGCATGGGGCTTGCGTACACCTGCCGGTCTCCGCTGGGCGCGTCGTAGTGCGTGTGCGCATGGTACACGCATACCAGGCCGCCGTCCGGCCCCGTCGTCACGCTGTTGTGGCCGGGCCCGGACACGGCGTGGGTGCTGCGCAGCACCGGGTTGCGCGGGTACTTGGCAAACGGCCCCATCGGGTGGTCGGCCACGGCGCATCCCACGCAGTAATCGCGCGAGGCGTAAAAGTTGGCGGAGTACATCAGGTGATAGCGCCCTTGGTGTTTCACAACGAACGGCCCCTCCGCCCACAGCTGCCGCCGTCCTTCGCTCTTGCGCTCCCACTCCTGCTCGGGACGTATGATAAGGCGGCCCTCGCCCTTGACGGACAGGAAGTCATCGCCCAGCTCGACCACGTAGATGTCGGCCTCCTTGCAGCCGTCCACCACGTGGCCCTCGCCGGCGCTGGAGTAGTACAGGTAGCTGCGCGCGCCGTCCTTCAGCACGTGGGCGTCCAGCACGCCGTACCCGAAGTCGAACATGGGCCGCTGGTCGTGCGCGTCCAGAAAGGGCCCCAGCGGGCTGTCCGACACCGCCACGCCGATCCGCAGGCTCTCCTGCGCGAAGATTTTCCACTGCGCCGTGTAGTACATGTAGAACCGGCCGCCGAACTCGTACACCTCCGGCGCCCAGAAGCACCCGCCGCCAAAGCTGCGCGCCCCCGCCTGATAGCACAGCACCGGCTCGCTGAAGGTTTGCAGGTCCGGCGAGGTCCACACGAAGTAGCCGCGCTCGTGCGAGGTGGCGTACAGGTAATACACCCCGCCGTGCAGCAGCACGTAGGGGTCGCCGATGTTTGTGATGGGCAGCGGGTTTTTCAAAGCGGGTCAGCTCCTTTGTGCGGGCCGCCCTCGCGCAGGGTTAGACGAAAAAACAGCTCCGCAAAGGCGTTGTCGTTGTATTGTTCGATTTGCGCAAAGCCGTGCTTGCGCATGAGGTGGATCGACGCGGCCCGATCGGCGCGCGTGTCCGCGTACAGCTGCGCAAACCCCGCGGCGCGCGCATAGTCAAGCGCCGTTTGAAACAGCAGCCCGCCCAGGCCTCTGCCCTGGTAGGCCGCCAGCAGGTACAATCGCTTCAGCTCGGCTGATCCGCCGCCCATGTCGCGCACCGCCACCGTGCCCACCACGTCCGGCCCGCATATCAGGCACCAGAAACAGCCGCCCTGCATGTACGCCTCGGCGACATGCGCCACGTCGCGGTGGCGGCCCTGCGGTTCATAGGCCCAGGAAAGCTCGGCCGCGCAGGCGGCAAAGAAGAGGGAAACCGCCGCCTGCATGGTCGGGTCGAACACGCGCAGCTCGGGCATCGCCTTAGCTGGCCTGCGCGGCCCTTTGTATGGCCGCGGCCGTGTAGCGGGCGTTCAGGCCCACCTGGTCCAGTGTCTTTGGGTACATGCCCACAACCACCGCGTCGGTGGGCTTGATGTTGGCAAACGCCTGGTCGAAGGCGGCCTGCACGTCCTCCTGGGTGTCGCAGCGCCGGGTTGCGCCCAAAATTTTGAAGGCCAGGCAGGGCTTTTGCACCTGCCGGATCATGCGGTACATCTTGACGACGTCCTCCTCGTCGAAGATCTCCCCGTTGTTCGCCTTGCCGGTGATGGCCGAGGACACCCGGTCCTCGCGGCTTATGTTGTACACGCAGGCCATGTAGAAGTCCGCCCCGAAGCCGTGTTCCTCGGCGTACGCAATCACCTCGGGCATGTGCGTGCCCAGGCCCACGGCGCGGCCGGTTTTCTTCAGGACCTCCAGGCGCCGCCGGATCTCGTCGTATTCCCCCGCCTTATACAGCTGGTCGGTCATGGTGCCGTGGTGGTAGATGGCCACGGGGTTGTAGGCCATGGCCTGGCGAACCATGCCTTCATAGGAGAGCAGCTCCGGCGCGGTCTGCGCCACCCAGTGCAGCTCGCCGCCTTCCATGCGGAACTCGCGCATGATGCGCATGATGTGCCGGTCGGCACGCAGCTGCATCGCGTTGATGCCACACTCCATGCACCGGAACAGCGTGCGTTTGACCTCCTGCGTGGTGAAAAAGTTCTCCATCTCGGCGGACATGTCCTCGCTGACGTGCGAGTTGCCGCTGAAGGGATTTCCCCCGATGATCAGGCGGGTGACGTCCGCGTCGCCAAGGCGAATCGTGGGCAGCATGCGCAGCACTCCTTCCTTTGGATATACGTAGTGTACCGCTATTTCCGGCGTTTGGCAACCAAACGGATGCGGGGAAACGCCTTGTTTTTCCAAGCCGGCCGCGTATAATTTAGGCGAGGGGGGACGGCCATGCGCAGCTTTGTAAAGGGGAGCGAGCGTGAGCTTTTGGGGGGATCGTATGCGCCAATCACCACGGCCTTTGTGGTGGTGCGGGGCCCGGAGGGGACCATGCTGCTGTACAACCGCTACCGAAAGCTGTGGGAGCTGCCCGGCGGCATGATCGAGCCGGGCGAGAGCCCGCGGCAGTGCGCCGTGCGCGAGTGCCTGGAGGAGAGCGGGCAAACCCTTGCGGACGTGCGGTTTGTGGGCCTGTGCGAGCTGCTGTTTGCAAAGAACGCCCGGCGGGAGAGGGACGAGATCGCCTACGCCGCGCTGTACAGTGCGGCCTTGCCCGCGCCCGCGCCCTTCGCGCCCAACCACGAGCAGGCCGCCATGCGCTGGTGGCGGCCGGGGGAGGAGCTGCAGGACGCCTGCGCCGAGAGCCTTTCGATGATCGCCCTGGCTCCGCCGCACGAGGCGGCGACAAAGGGGGAGATGGCCGTGCGCCTGTGTGTGATCGGCTGCGGGGGCATCGCCCGCACGGCCCACCTGCCCGCCCTGCGCGACGCTTCCGCGGAGGGGCTTTGCGTTCTGGCCGCCTGCTGCGACGTGGACGAGAGCCGCGCGCAGGCCTTCCGCGAGGCGGGCGGCTTCGCGGCCGCGTATGCCGACTTTCGGGCCATGCTGGCGGCGGAAAAGCCGGACGGATGTCTGGTGCTCACACCCTTTGCCTTCACGCCGGCCATCGCCTCCGCCGTGCTGCGGCAGGGGGTGCCCGCGCTCATCGAAAAGCCGCCCGCCGAAACGCTGGCGGCCTGCGCGCCCCTCGTGGAGGCGGCCAGGCACACGGGCAGCCAGGTGGCCTTCAACCGGCGGCACATGCCCCTCACGCGCGCCATGGCCGATGGCATGCGGGGCGCGGCCGTGGAACACATCGACTACACGATGTACCGCGTGGCCCGCTGGGAGCCCTTTCACACCACGGCCATTCACGGCATCGACGTCGTGTCCTATCTGGCCGGGTCGCCCTACCGTGAGGCGCGGCTGTTCTACGACGCGCCGTCCGGCTACCAGCGCGGGGCGGTGAACATGCACATCCACGCCCGCATGCAAAACGGCGCAAGCGCGCGGCTCTCCTTCATCGTGGGCTCGGGGCTGGTGCACGAGCGCTTCCTCATCACGGGCGGCGGCCGCACGGTCGAGGGCGCCGTTCCCGTGTGGAACGGCGCGGACACGCCCGGCCGTGTGCGGATGTGGGAGGGCGGCGCGCTGGTGCGCGAGGTAGCGGGGGACAACTTGCCCATGCACGTGAGCAACGGCTTTCTCCATCAGCTGCACGTCTTCCTGGATTCCCTGCGCACGGGCGCGTTTCACCACGGCGTGCAGACGGCCCTGCAAAGCGTGGACATTGCCGAGGCGCTTGCCCGCCGGGCGGACGTTTACGCGCCGTAGCCGCCGTTCAGCGCAAGGTACAGCGCGGCCAGCGCCGCCAAAAAGACGGCGTTGTACAGCGTAAAGCGCGCAAGGTAGCGTCCCGCCATGGCCTTGTGCTCGGCGGCGTACAGCTTGTAGGAGATGACGCTGGCCATGGAGGCGATGAGCGTGCCCAGCCCGCCGATGTTGACGCCCACGAGCAGCGCTTCGCCGTAAGGCGTAAAGCGCGACAGGAAGATGGCCGCGGGCACGTTGCTGATGAGCTGGCTGGCCGCGGCGGCGGACAGCGCGAGGTTTTGCTTCAGCGCATCCTGAAGAAACCGCTGCACCCCGGGCAGCCCGGAGAGGTTGCCCACGAACACGAACAGACACACGAAGGTGAGCAGCAGGCTGTAGTCCACGCTGAGCAGCGCCCGGCGGTCCAGCAGCATAAGCCCCGCGACCACGGCCGCAAGCGCCGCGGCCACGGGCACGATGCGAAACACGCACAGGGCAGACACGAGGAACAAAGCGCCGTACGCCGCCAGCCGCCAGCGCGGCAAGGGCTCTTGCGCCGCGCCGCCCCCCGGCGCGATGGGCCTGGCCGGTACGAGAAGGCAGAACGCCAGCAGCAGCGCACCGCCCGCGCCCACGTACGGGGCCATCACCTGCAAAAAACGCCCGGCGTTCATGCCGTAATGCGCGTACAGGTACAGGTTTTGCGGGTTGCCGATGGGCGTTAGGGCCGAGCCGATGTTGGCGGCCACGGTTTGCAAAATGACCACGCGGCCGCTGAAGGCGGCGTTTCCGTGCGGCCGCAGGGTGATGAGCGTGAGGGGCACAAGCGCCAGCAGGGCCACGTCGTTCGTTACGAACATGGACAGCCCGCCGCACAGGAATACGAGCAGCAGCCCAAGCCGCCGCTCGTCGCGCACGCGCCGGATGAGCCCGGCCGACAGGGCGTGCAGCGCGCCCAGCCGCTCCAGGGCCTTCACCGAGCACATCAGGCAAAATAGGCAGGCAAGCGTGCGCGCGTCCACGTAATGCAGGTACGCGGGCCCCGGCGGCCGCAAAAGCATGGAAAGAACCGCCAGAGCCGCCGATACGGCCAGCACCGGCTCGTCGCGCAGCCACCGCAGCACCCGCACCCCGCCACCTCCACAGCCTATTCGTTTATTATAACCGCCGCCCGTGCGAAAAGGCAACCGGCAGGGCGGCGCAAGGCCCTGCCGCGCGCGGTATGCCGGAATACAAAGGAAAAGAGCGTGAAGCGCATGTCGGCCATCGGACCTCTCGTTACGGACGGCGCGTTTTTTACCCAGCACGTCAACACCGGCCTCCCCGGCATGGAAGGCATCCCCGAGGCGGCGCGGCGCGGCGACTTTGCCGCGGCGCGCAGGCTTTTTGCCGCCCAGGTGCGCGCGAGCGTCAAGCCGCAAACGCTTCTGTCCATCCCATATGTGCCCGAAGGCACCCACGTCATGCTCCCAAACGAAGACCCCATCGCCGCGGCGGAGCGCGTACTGACGCACAACCTGATCTCCGTGGGCGTGCCGCATCAGTTCGGCGAGAGGATCGACTACTTCCACAACCCCACGTTCAATCAGTACAAGGAGTGGACGTGGCAGCTCTCCCGCCACAGCGAATGGAAGCTGCTGGCCTATGCCTACCACAAAACGGGCGACGAGCGTTACGCCGCGTGCTGCGCCGATCTGTTCCGCCAGTGGGTGGCGCAGGCGGCGTGCCCCGAGGTGGGCACGGGCGGCGGGGACACGCTGTGCTGGCGCACCATAGAAGCGGGCATCCGCATGGGATCCAACTGGCAGTACGCGCTGCATGCCTTCATACACTCGCCGCACTTTACCGACGATGTGCTCACCGACTGGTACAAATCCGTGTACGAGCACGGCGTGCGTCTGCGCGCAGACGCCACCAGCGCCAACTGGCTGCTCATGGAGATGGACGGCCTGGGGCAGATCGGACTTTTGTATCCTCAGCTGAAGGACGCGCCCATGTGGCGCGCGTTCGCCTTTGAGGTGATGGAGAAGGAGCTGGACAGGCAGTTCTATGCCGACGGCTTCCATTACGAGCTGAGCACGGCGTACCATGAGGTCTCGCTCAGCTGCTATATCCGCCTGCTGCGCGTGGGCAGATCCTGCGGGGCGAGCATGCCGCACGCCTTTCTGGAGAAGCTGGAGAGCGCCGTGGCGCTGTATCTGAAGCTGGCCATGCCCGACGGGCGGACGCCCAACCTGAACGACGGCTGGTACGCGCCCGTGCGGGAGTATCTGGAGAATTACCGCGATCTCTTCCCGCACCGCGCGGACTTTGCCTGGTACGCCACCCGCGGGGGGCAGGGGGCCCCGCCGGCGTTTGTCTCCGTGGCGCTGCCGTATTCGGGGTACTTTGTGATGCGCTCGGGATGGGGCGAGGACGCGGTGTACGGGATGCTGGACGCCGCGCCGTTCGGGCGCGGGCATCAGCACGAGGATAAGCTCTCTGTGCTCATCTATGCAAACGGCGCGCTCGTACTCACCGAGGGCGGCATCTACCCCTACGACGACTCGCAGATGCGGCGGTACGTGCTCTCCACGCGCGCGCACAACACGGTTCGGGTGGACGGGCAGGACCAGAACCGCCGTCAGGCGTACTGCTGGGACGGCGCAGACATCGCAAAGGACGCGGGCATGGCGCACGCGATAGCGCCGGAGTTGGACGCGGCGCGGGGGACGTACGCCGAGGGGTACGGGGAGGACGCCGGCCGTCTGGCCGTTCACGAACGCAGCGTGTACTTCATAAAAAAGCACGCCTGCGCGGGCCGGCCGTTCTTTGTGGTCGTGGACCGGCTGCGCGCGGACGAGCCGCGCCGCTTCGAAATACTGTGGCATCTGGACACTGCGTCCCTGAAGCTTGACGGCCTGCGCGCGGACACGCCCGTGATGTGCGTGGCCGCCGCCGGCCCGGACGGCCTGAGCGCCGACGCGGTGTATGCGCAGAAAACCCCGGACTGGCAGGGATGGCGCGGTACCGGCCAGATTCAGGGCGATTTCCTGCCGGTGTACGCGCTGCGCTACTTCGCCCAGGGCCGGGATGTGCGGGTGGTCACGCTGTTTTTTCCTTCGGATGAAGAAACCTGCCCGTTCCTCGGCGTTGAAGCGTCGGGGGACGTGCGGGAGAGCGGCTTTGCGCTCGTTCTGCGCGACGGCACGCGCGTGCCCTTTGACGAGCGGGCTATGCTCAAGCGGCAGGGGGATTAAGCCGGCCTCCGCTCGCCGGTTCGGCGGCCGTTTTAGGAGCGCCGCACGGCGCGGCATGTCTGCGCAGCGGAAGGCCCGGCCGCGCGGCCGGACCTTCCGCTGCGATGGAAAGCGCTTGACCAAGCGGCGCGGCCAGGGTGTCCGGCGCGTCTTTGTACGCCGCGCCCTGCGGGCGTGCGGGCGGCGGACCGCGCTAGATGCGGCGCAGGATCTCCTCGGTCATCCCGGCCGTGTCCAGCGCCTGTGCGGGCGCGCCGATGTCTGCCGTGCGGCAGCCGTCGTTTAAGGCGCTCAGCACGGCGGCCTCCAGGGCGTCCGCCTCCGGGGCGAGGTCCAGCGAGTAGCGCAGCATCATGGCCGCGGAGAGGACCGTGGCGATGGGGTTGGCCTTTCCGGTGCCGGCGATGTCCGGCGCGGAGCCGTGAATGGGCTCATACAGGCCCAGCCGCTGATCGCCCAGCGAGGCCGAGGGCAGCATGCCGATGGAGCCTGTGATCTGCGAGGCCTCGTCCGAGAGAATGTCGCCGAACATGTTCGAGGTGACGATCACGTCGAACTGCGCGGGATTGCGCACGAGCTGCATGGCGGCGTTGTCCACCAGCATGTCGCTCAGGGCCACCTGAGGGTAGCGGGCGGCCAGCTCGTGCATCACCTCGCGCCACAGCCGTGAGCTCTCCAGCACGTTTGCCTTGTCCACGCTAACCAGGCGTTTGCCGCGCTTCATGGCCGTTTCGAAGGCCACAAGGCCGATGCGGCGGATCTCCTGCTCGCTGTAGCGCTCCGTGTCGTACGCCTCCACGCCCCGGCTGCCCGCGCTGCGGCCGCGCTCGCCAAAGTAGATGCCGCCGGTCAGCTCGCGCACGATGACCAGGTCGAACCCGGCCGCCGAAAGATCGCTCCGCAGCGGGCAAGCGTCGCGCAGGGCGGCGTACAGCTTGGCGGGGCGGATGTTGGCGTACAGGGAAAGCGCCTCGCGCAGCCCAAGCAACGCCCGCTCCGGGCGCAGATGCCCGGGCAGGGCGTCCCACTTGGGCCCGCCGACCGCGCCCAGCAGCACGGCGTCGCTTTGCAGGCATCCGCGCACGGTGCTCTGCGGCAGGGGCGCGCCGCACGCGTCGATGGCGCAGCCGCCCGCCGGATAGGTTGTGTACGCAAAGCTGCGCCCGAACCGCTCGCCGATCCGCTCAAGCGTCCGGCAAGCGCTGTCCACGATCTCCGGGCCGATGCCGTCGCCCGGAACAAGCGCGATACGATAGCTCATGCCCGCTCACCCAGGCCGCCGGCGCGCACGAGCGGCGCCAGCCCGCCCGCGTCCATGATGCGGCGGATGAAATCCGGGAAGGGCGGCACGCGGTAGACAGCGCCCTTCGTGCGGTTCACGATCTCCCCCCCGGCCAGGTCGAAGGCGAACTCGTCGCCCTCGCTCGCCTCGGCCGCGGCCTGCGGGCACTCCACGATGGGCAGGCCGATGTTGATGGCGTTGCGGTAGAAGATGCGCGCGAAGCTTCCGGCGATGATCAGGGCCACGCCGCATTCCTTGAGCACCATGGGCGCGTGCTCGCGCGAGGAGCCGCAGCCAAAGTTCCGGCCGGCCACCAGCACGTCGCCGGGCTGCACCCGGCCGCGGAAGGTGGGATCCAGATCCTCCATGCAGTGGCTGGCCAGCTCCCCTTTGTCGGTGGTGTTCAGGTACCGGGCGGGGATGATCACGTCCGTGTCCACGTTGTCGCCGTATTTGATGGCGCGGCTCATGCCATCACCTCCCAGGGACTTGATAGTTTGCCGGTGACGGCGCTGGCCGCCGCAACGGCCGGGCCGGCCAGATACACTTCGGACTGCGCGTGCCCCATGCGCCCCACAAAGTTGCGGTTTGTGGTGGCCACGGCCCGTTCGCCCTTGGCCAAAATGCCCATGTGGCCGCCCAAGCACGGCCCGCACGTGGGCGCTGAGACCAGCGCGCCCGCCTCCACAAACACCTCAAGAAGCCCCTCCCTCAGGGCCTGCAGGTACACGGCGGGCGTGGCGGGAATGACGATGGCCCGCAGGCCGCGCGCCACCTTTCGGCCCTTCAAAATCTCCGCCGCCGCGCGCATATCGGAAATCCGGCCGTTCGTGCACGAGCCGATAACCACCTGGTGGATGGCGATATCGCCGATCTGCTCGAACGTATGCGCGTTTTGCGGCAGGTGCGGGAAGGCAACCGTAGGCGAGAGACTCTCCAGGTTCACGGCCAGGGTCTCCTCATACGCCGCGTCGCCGTCCGCCGCATACACGCGCGGCTGCGCGGCCCCGCATTGCGCAAGGAAGGACAGCGTGGCCTCGTCCACCGGGAAGATGCCGTTCTTGGCGCCCGCCTCGATGGCCATGTTGCAGATGCACAGCCGGTCATCCATGGACAGCGCCGCCACGCCCGGCCCGCAGAATTCCAGCGACCGGTACAGCGCGCCCTCCACGCCGATGCGGCCGATCAGGTGCAGGATGACGTCCTTGCCGGACACGAAGCGCGGCAGGGTTCCGGAAAGCGCCACCCGCATGGCGGAGGGAACCTTGAACCACGCCTGGCCCGTAGCCATGGCGGCCGCCATGTCCGTGGAGCCAACGCCCGTTGAAAACGCGCCCAGCGCGCCGTACGTGCAGGTGTGCGAGTCCGCGCCGATCACGGCGTCGCCCGCGCTCACCAGGCCCTTCTCGGGAAGCAGCGCGTGCTCCACGCCCGCCTCTCCGCCCTCATAGAAGCCGTCAATGCCCATCTGCGCCGCAAAGCCGCGGCACACGCCGCATTGCTCGGCGGCCTTTATGTCCTTGTTCGGGGTAAAGTGGTCCATCACCAGCGACACCTTCGCCGGGTCGAACACGCGCGCTGTGCCCATGCGGGAGAACTCCTCAATGGCTACGGGCGAGGTGATGTCGTTGCCAAGCACGCGGTCCACGCAAGCTAGGATCAGCTCGCCCGGCGAAACCGCCGCAAGGCCGGCGTGCGCCGAGAGAATCTTCTGGGTCATGGTCATACCCATCGTATCAACTCCTGTGGGATGCTGCCGCGCTGCGCGGCAGCGTCCCTTTGATCGCCTGAAAAAAACGGGCGCGCGACGGCTTATACAAAGGAAAGCCGCTTGTTGGCGGCGTTTAAGTACGCCAGGATGCTCGACTCGATGATGTCCGTGGACAGGCCGCGGCCGGTGATGAGCTGGTCGCCGAAACGTAGCTTGACGATCACCTCGCCCAGCGCGTCCTTGCCGTCGGAGGTGGACTGGATCGTGTAGAACTCCAGCGTGCTGGGCGGCAGGCCCGTAATGCGGTCGATGGCCGCGAAGGCCGCGTCCACCGGGCCGTCGCCCAGCGCCACGTCCTCCAGCACGTCGCCGTTTTTTCGCAGGCGCAAAACGCACACGGCCGAGGAGTTCTTGCCGGAATGTACATCGAAGGTCTCCAGCTTATACAGGTTTTCCACGTACTCGCGGTTGGCCACGATGGCTTCCAGGTCGCTGTCGGCGATCTCCTTTTTCTTGTCGCAGATGTCCTTAAACTTTTCAAACGCTTCGCCGATCTGCTCGTCGGTCAGCTTGTAGCCAAGCTCGGCCAGCCGCGATACGAAGGCGTGGCGGCCGGAGTGCTTGCCCAGCACCATGTTGTTCGTCAGCTTGCCGATGGATTCGGGCGTGAAGATCTCGTAGGTGGTACGCTCGGCCATTACGCCGTGCTGGTGGATGCCGCTTTCGTGCGCGAAGGCGTTTGTGCCCACAACCGGCTTGTTAAGGGGCACGCTCTGGCCGATCATGTTGTAGATCAGGCGGCTCGTGCGGTAGATCTGCTGGGTGTCGATGCCCGTCTCGCACTGGAGCAGCTGCGCCCGGGTGCGCATGGCCATCACGATCTCCTCCAGAGCCGCGTTGCCGGCCCGCTCGCCAATGCCGTTCACCGTGCATTCCACCTGCGCCGCCCCGCCCTCAACGCCGGCCAGCGTGTTCGCCACGGCCATGCCCAGATCGTTGTGGCAGTGCAGCGAGAGCGCCGCGCGGTCCATGTCCGGCACGTTTGTCCTCAGGTACTCGATCAGGGCGCGCATCTCCTGCGGGGTGGCGTACCCGACCGTGTCGGGGATGTTGACGACGGTGGCACCGGCAAAGACGGCGCAGCGCACCACCTGCGCCAGAAAGGCCGGATCGGAGCGCGTGGCGTCCTCGGCGGAGAATTCCACGTCGGCCACGTACTGCTTGGCGTAGCGCACCATGGCCGCGGTGCGCTCCAGCACCTGCTCGGGGGTCATGCGCAGCTTGTAGCGCATGTGCACGGGCGAGGTGGCGATAAACAGGTGAATGCGCGGAGCCACGGCGCCGCGCAGCGCCTGATAGGAAGCGTCGATGTCCTTCTCCACCGCGCGCGACAGGGACGACACGGCGGCGTTCTTGACCAGGTCGGCCACGGTCTTCACCGATTGAAAGTCGCCCGGCGAGGAGATGGCAAACCCCGCCTCGATCACGTCCACCCCGAGCAGCTCCAGCTGCCGGGCCACCTCGATTTTTTCCGGCAGGTTCATGCTGCAGCCGGGGGCTTGCTCGCCGTCGCGCAGCGTCGTGTCCAGAATCTGGATGCGTCTCATGGGGATCGTCCTCCTTTGTTTCATGTATTGGGCAAGGTTTCAGGCGCGCAGGGCGGCCGCATTACGGCAGGACCGCGCCCTGGTCGGCGGATGTGACCGACCGGGCATAGCGCGCAAGATAGCCCGTGGGCGGCGGCTTGCACGGGGGAACCAGCGTTTCCCTGCGCGCGTTCAGTTGCGCCTGCGTCAGCTGAACGCTTAGGGACAGGCCGGGGATGTCGATGGCGATGCGGTCGCCCTCGCAGACCAGTGCGATGGGCCCGCCCGCGGCCGCCTCCGGCGACACGTGCCCGATGGCCGCACCGCGCGTCGCTCCGGAGAAGCGGCCGTCCGTCACCAGCGCCACGCTGCCCGAAAGCCCCATGCCCGCCAGCGCGGAGGTAGGGGAGAGCATCTCGCGCATGCCCGGCCCGCCCGCAGGGCCCTCGTAGCGGATGACCACCACGTCGCCCGGCTTGATGCGTCCGGCATAGATCGCTTCGATGGCGCTCTCCTCGCTGTTGAACACGCGCGCCGGGCCCTCGTGCACGAGCATCTCCTGCGCCACGGCCGAGCGCTTCACTACGGCCCCGCGCGGCGCCAGGTTTCCGTGCAGCACCGCAAGCCCGCCCACGGGCGCGTAGGGGTTATCAACCGGGCGGATCACGTCCGCGCGCGCAGCCGCCGCCTGTGGGGGCAGCGCCTGCGCAAGCGTCCGCCCGGTGACGGTCATGGCAGAGCCGTCCAGAAGACCGGCCGCAAGCAGCCGCCGCATCACCTCGTAAACGCCGCCCGCCTCGTGCAAATCCTGCATGTGGTGCGGCCCGGCGGGGGCTAAACGGCACAGGTTGGGCGTTTTTGCGCTTACCTCGTTTACAAGCGCAAGGGGCAGGGGTATGCCGGCCTCGTGCGCCAGAGCCATTAAATGAAGCGCGGAGTTTGTGGAGCATGAAAGCGCCATGTCCACCGCCAAAGCGTTGGCAAACGCCGCGGGCGTCAGGATGTCACGCGGGCGGATGTTCGCTGCGAGCGCGGCCATCACCGCCGCGCCGGCCGCCTTGGCCAGCCGGAGGCGGGCGGCGTGCACGGCGGGGACGGTGCCGTTTCCCGGAAGCGCCAGCCCCAGCGCTTCGCACAGGCAGTTCATGGAGTTGGCGGTGAACATACCCGAGCAGGAGCCGCAGCCGGGGCAGGCGTCCTCCTCCAGGGCCGTCAGCTCCCGTTCGCTCAGCGTGCCGGCCATGTAGCCGCCCACGGCCTCAAACACGCTGTTCAGGTCCGGGCTTTGGCCCTCGCGCGCGAGGGAGAGCATCGGTCCGCCGGACACGAACACGCACGGCAGGTTCAGCCTGGCCGCGGCCATCAGCATGCCGGGCACCGCCTTGTCGCAGTTGGGGATGAACACGAGCGCGTCGAAGGGGTGCGCCAGCGCCATCACCTCGGCGCTGTCGGCGATGATTTCCCGGGAGGGGAGCGACGCGGCCATGCCCTCGTGTCCCATGGCCAAACCGTCGCATATGGCGATGGTTTGAAATTCCATGGGCGTGCCGCCCGCGGCCAGCACGCCGTCCTTTACCGCCCGGCCGATGCCCTGAAGGTGCATGTGGCCGGGCACGATCTCGTTCCATGAGTTGACGATGCCGATCAGCGGCCGCTCGATTTGCGCCTGCGTGTACCCGCACGCTTTGAGCAGTGCGCGCTGCGGCGCGCGCGCCGGTCCGGCTTTCATACGGTCGCTTCTCAAGGCTGTCCCTCCCGTCCTTCCTGCCAGCTCATGCCCGAGCGCAGGGCGCGCCCGACGCTCTCCACCTGGTGCCCCTGCTCCATGCGGCGCGTGGCCAGAAAGGACGGCCGTCCGGCCTGGTTCTCCAGGATCCAGTCGCGCGCGAACGCGCCGCTTTGTATGTCGCTGAGTACCTTCTTCATCTCGGCCTTGGTCTCCTGTGTGATGATGCGCTTGCCCACCGTATAGTCGCCGTATTCGGCCGTGTCGCTGATGGAATAGCGCATGAAGGACAGCCCGCCCTTCACCACCAGGTCGATGATCAGCTTCATCTCGTGCACGCACTCGAAGTAGGCGCTCTCGGGCTGATATCCGGCTTCCACCAGCGTCTCAAAGCCCGCCTTCATCAGCGCGCTCACCCCGCCGCACAAAACGGCTTGCTCGCCAAACAGGTCGGTCTCGGTCTCCTCCTTGAAGGTGGTGGGCAAGATGCCCGCGCGGCCCCCGCCGATGCCGCAGGCGTAGGCGAGCGCCAGCTCGCACGCATGGCCGCTACAGTCGTTGTGCACGGCGACGAGACAGGGCACCCCGCGGCCCTCCAGGAACTGGCTGCGCACCGTGTGGCCGGGGCCCTTGGGCGCGATCATCATCACGTCCACGTCGTCCGGCGGCGCGATCTGGCTGTAGTGGATGTTGAAGCCGTGCGCGAAGCACAGCGCCATGCCAGGCCGCAGGTGCGGCGCGACGCTTTGGCGGTAGATGGCGGCCATCTTCTCGTCGTTCACCAGCATCATCACAAGATCGGCGGCCCTTGTGGCCTGCGCGGCATCCACCACGGTAAACCCGTCCGCCCTGGCCTGCGCGGCGCTTCGGGAGCCCTCGTACAGCCCGACCACAACGCGGTGGCCGCTGTCGCGCAGGTTTTGCGCGTGCGCGTGGCCCTGGCTTCCGTAGCCGATGACGGCCAGGGTTTTCTCCTTTAGAAGGGCGGGATTGCAGTCCTTGTCGTAATACATGGTCATGCTCCTTTTTCCTCGTTTTCCTCACTGTCCGTGGGTGCGGCCAGCGCGGCGCGCCCGCCCGTCGCCATGGCGATCAGGCCGCTGCGGCAAACCTCCAGAATGCCAAAGCGCTTGCCCTCGGCGATGAAGGCGTCGATGCGCTGTGGGCTGCCCGTCACGTCGGCGGTCACAAAATCCTCGCCAAAGTCCATGGTTTTGCCGCCGAAGGCATTGATGAGCGCCGAGAGGAGGGCCTTGCCCTGCCCCTGCGCGCGCAGCTTGATGAGCAGATGCTCAACGCCCACCGCGGCCCCCTCCTCCAGGAGCATCACGCTCTTCACGTCGTGCAGTTTCTTCAGCTGCCGCACCACCTGCTCGCGCATGTAGTCGTCGCCCGTGGAGACGATGGTCATGCGCGAGTAAGCCGGGTTGTCCGTCTCGCCCACCGCCAGCGAATCGATGTTGTAGCCGCGCTTGCTGTACAGCCCGGCCACCCGGTTGAGTACGCCGAAGTGGTTGGCGGTGATCAGGCCCACCGCGAACTTACCGTCCATGTGCGCACCTTCTTCCTTTCTATTTCATCATGATGTTTTTGATGGAGCCACCCGGAGGTATCATGGGCAGCACCTGTTCGTCCATATCGATGGGGCAGTCGATCACGCACGGGCCGTCCTCGGGCAGTTCCGCAAGCGCCGCATGCAGCTCGCTCAGCGTGCGCGCGCGCGCGCCTTCGGCGCCAAAGGCGCGCGCCAGGGCGGGGAAGTCGGTTTGGCGGTGCAGCGTCGTTTGGCTGTACCGGCCGCCGTAGAAGAGCGTCTGCCACTGCCGCACCATGCCCAAAGACCCGTTGTTGAGCAGCACGACGGCGATGGGCAGCCGCTGTGATACGGCCGTGGCCAGCTCGGTCAGGTTCATGCCGAAGCTGCCGTCGCTGGTGAAGAGCACCGTGCGCCGCCCGCCGCGCTGGATGCACCCGCCGATGGCCGCGCCCAGCCCAAAGCCCATGGTGCCCAAACCTCCGGAGGTGAGAAGCGAGCGCTGGCGCTCAAAGGGGTAGTGCTGCATCGTCCACATCTGGTGCTGCCCTACGTCCGTAGCCACCAAAGCGTCCGGGCCGAGGGCCTCGGCCACCGCCCGGATGATGGCGCGCGGCGTGAAGCCCGGCCGCGCCTGCGCTTCATCCGCCTGCTTGCCGGCCAGCGCGCGCTCCACCCATTCGCGGTTGCACATTTCCGGCACGGCCGGCAGCAAGGCCGCCAGGATGTCCTTCACGTCGCCGCACAGGCCGATCTGCGGACGGATGTTCTTGCCGATCTCGGCCGTGTCGATGTCGATGTGCAGCACGGTCCGACCGCCGGTGTACTCGCTTGTGTTGCCGGTGGCCCGCTCGGAGAACCGCACGCCCGCCGCGATGATCAGGTCGGCCTCCGACTGCGCCCGGGTGGCGGCGTAGCGGCCGTGCATGCCGCACATGCCCAGGTTCAGCGGAAAGCTGTGCGGTACGGACGTTAGCCCCATCATGCTCAGGCCGATGGGCGCGGACAGCCGCCGCGAGAGCGCCATGGCCTCGGCTTCGGCTCCGGCGGCCAGCACGCCGCCGCCGCAGTACAAAAACGGGCGGCGGCTTTGCCGTATGGCCGCAACCGCCGCCGACACATCGATGTCGGGGGCCTGGCGTTTGGCGGGCGGCGCATCGTCCGGCGGCTGGTAGTCGCACACGGCCGTCTGCACGGACTTGGGCAGGTCCACGAGCACGGGCCCCCGGCGGCCGGTCGTGGCGATGGCGAAGGCCTCGCACAGCGTCTTTGCCAGATGGCAAACGTCCTTCACCAGAAAACTGTGCTTCACGATGGGCTGCGTTACGCCGATGATGTCCACCTCCTGGAAGCTGTCCCGTCCCAGAAGCTGGGCGGCCACGTTTCCGGTGATGGCGATGAGCGGGACGGAGTCCAGATAGGCCGTGGCGATGCCTGTCACCAGGTTTGTGGCGCCCGGGCCGCTCGTGGCGATTACAACGCCCACCCCGCCGGAGGCCCGGGCGTACCCGTCCGCCGCGTGCGCCGCGCCCTGCTCGTGCGCGGTGAGCACGTGGCGCAGCGGGCAGCCTTCCTCCTGCAGGCGGTCGTAAATGTCCAGCACAGCCCCGCCCGGGTATCCGAACACGGTGGTCACGCCGTGCCCGGCAAGTTCGCGTATCAGGATCTGCGCGCCGCTCAGCTGCATAACGGGTCCCTCTCTTCCTACAAGCCGCATGAAACGAAGGAGGCCTTACAGCGTTTGCTGTAAGGCCTCCGGATCGCTTCGGACTTATCCTAGTCCTGGCGGAACCCCTTCTCAGCACAACGGCAAACGGCATTATCGACCAGTACGATAATGCTGATGCTCAGGCTAAGGACGAAGTTCCTGGACATGTAAACGTCTCCTGTGCTTCAAGTTTTGCCTAATATAGCATGGCTGGGTTTGCCCTGTCAACGCCTTTTCCCGAATTATTTCACAGACGGGCGGCAAGGAAAGCGGCGAGCGCGGCCCGCGCGGAGCCCTCCGGATCGCCCTCCGCAAGGCGTACGTCCGCGTCGGCCAGGGCCTCGTAGATGGGCATGCGCACCCGCTGGAGGGCATCAAGCGCGTCCGGGCCGCTGGAGAGCACACGGCCTTTCGTGCACAGAAGGGAGGTCTCCCGCCGCACGTGCAGAAAAAAACCGTTGCGCATGAGGACCAGGCGGTTGCCCTCCGAGAGCACCGCGCCCCCGCCCACGGACACGACGCCCCCGTGCCCGGACGCGGCAGCCCGCACGGCGTCCGCCTCCAGGGCGCGAAAGGCCGCTTCCCCGCGCGATCGGATGATGTCCTCCACGCGTGCTCCGGCCGCGGCCTCCGCCATCTCGTCCGTGTCCGCCAAGGGCCGGCCGGTCATGGCGGCAAGCAGCCGGCCGAGCGTGCTTTTGCCGCTGCCGGGCATGCCTATGAGTACGATATTCGCCCGCTCGCGGGAAAGTTCGTCCGTGACGCGGCCGATGAGCTCCTCCGCAAGCGCCCGGCCCTGGAACAGCTGGCTTGCGGCGAATGCCTGCGCCACAAGCATGAGCATGCCGTTTTTGTGCGGCAGGCCCGCCGCGCGCGCCGCGCACAACAGCGGCGGCCGCAGAGGGTTATAGATCATGTCCACCACGCACGCAAGGTTCGGGAAACGGGAGACGTCCACGGGCGATCTGTCCTCGTGGCCGTACATGCCCACGGGCGTGGTGTTCACAATCACGTCCGCCGGGCGGCCGTACACGGTGCGGTAGTCGATGGGGCCGGAGCGGCTCACCACGTCCACGGCCGCGGCGCCCATGTCCGCCGCCACGGCCCGCGCCGTGCGCGACGCGCCGCCGCTTCCCAGCACGAGCACGCGCCCGCCGGCCACCGGCGCCCCGCTGGCCGCAAGCAGCCGCGCAAAGCCGAAGTAGTCGGTGTTCTCGCCGTGCAGGCGGCCGTCCGGCCCTTTCAGCAGCGTGTTCACGCTGCCGATGGCCGCGGCCTGCGGCGAGAGGGTCGCGCAATAGCGCATGGCCTCCACCTTGTAGGGGATGGTGACGTTCAGGCAGTCAAAGGCCGCCGCCTGAAAGAACCGCGGCAGATCGTCCGGTTCCTCTTCGTACAAGCGGTACTCGTAGTTCCCCAGCCTTGCGTGGATCTGCGGGGAGAGGCTGTGGGCGAGCGCGCGGCCGAGCAGCCCGCAGCGCAGGATCTTCCCGCTCATGCTTCGCCGTAGCTGCCCAGATAGGTCAGCTCCCTGGCCGCCACCGTCAGCTCGCCAAGCGCAAGCCGCAGCTGCGGGTCGTGCACGGACGCGCCGATGTCCATGTAAAACTGCGCCTCAAAATCGCTTCCGGGGATGGGGCGGCTCTCCAGCTTCAACAGGTTGACGCCCAGCGCCGCGAAGCCCGCAAGCGCGGAGTACAGCGCGCCCGGCCGGTTCTCAAGCGTCAGCAGCAGGCTCGTGCGGTCCGCGCCGGGGTACACCTCCAAGCCCTTGCCGATGCAGATAAAGCGCGTGTAGTTGTTGTCCGTGTCCGCAATCCCCTCCCGCAGGATGCGCAGCCCGTACAGCCTGGCGCACTCGGGCGAGGCGATCACCGCCGCGTCCCGCCGCCCGCCGGCGGCGAGCGCCTGCGCCGCGGCCGCCGTGTTGTCCGTGGGCGTGAGCGCCGCCCCGGGCAGCCCTTTGAGGAAGGCGGCGCACTGCCGCAGCGCCTGCTCGTGCGAGAGCACTTCGCGCACATCGAAAAGGTTTGTCCCCTCCGGCGCGAGCAGGGCGTGCCGCACGTGCAGCCGCGCCGCGCGCACGATGCGAAAGCGGTTGCGGCGCATCAGTTCGTACACCTCGGCAACCGATCCGGCGGTCGAATTCTCCAGCGGCAGCACGCCGTAGCGGCACAGCCCGCCGTCCACGGCTGCGAATACCGCGGGGAACCCGCGCACAAAGGTGAGGCGCGGCCGCCGGAACAGCCGCTCGCAGGCCAGCTGCGCATAGGCCCCTTCCACGCCCGGGCAAGCGACGCTTGCTTCCTCGGGGAACAGCGCGGGCGTAGTGCGCAGCGCCCCGTCGATGAGCGCCGATAGGGCGGGCGCCCCGGCCAGCCGCGCCTGGCGGGAGCGGCTCATCTCGAACAGCGTGGAAAACAGCAGCCGCACGTATCCGGCAAGCTCCGGGTCCGCGTTCTGCGTCAGGCGCGCGAGGATCTCGCGCTCGCGGCCAGGGTCATGGATGGGCAGCCCCGCCTGCCGCTTGCAGCGGCCGATCGCCTCGGCCGCGTCCATGCGCCGCGCGAACAGGCGCAGGATCTCCTGATCGATTTCATCTATGCGGGCGCGCAGTTCCTGCATCATGGTTCCACCTCCCCGCGGCTGTCCGCAAGATACGCAAGCGCCAGGCCGTACCCGGCAAAGCCCAGGCCGGCAATCTGCCCGCGGCAGACCGGCGCGAGGACCGATACGTGCCGGAACTCCTCGCGGGCGTACACGTTGGAGATGTGTACCTCCACCACGGGAAGGCCGATGGCCGCCACCGCGTCGCGCAGGGCGTAGCTGTAGTGCGTGTACGCCCCGGCGTTGAGCACCACGCCGGCGCACTTGGTCATAGCGCGGTGCAGCGCGTCGATCATCGCTCCCTCGCTGCTGTGCTGCTCCAGGCGCACGCCGACGCGCAGATCCGCCGCACGCTTTTGCACGTACCGGCACAGGTCGTCGTAGGTCGCCCGTCCGTACACGTCCGGCTCGCGCACGCCCAACAGGTTCAGGTTCGGGCCGTTGAGCACAAGATAGGGCTTGTCATTCTTTGTCATGGTCGTCCCCCCCGGTCGCACAGCAGCAGGTCAAGCAAAACGACGGCCACCGCGGCCTCCACGCATGGCACGGCGCGCGGCACGATGCACGGGTCGTGCCGGCCGGGTACGCATATCTCTGCGTCATCGCCCGTGCGCAGGTTCACCGATCTTTGCGGCAGGCTGATGGAGGGCGTTGGCTTGCACGCCGCACGCACCACCAGCGGCATGCCCGAGGTGATGCCGCCCAGCGCGCCGCCATGCCGGTTTGTGGCGGTGCGCACCGATCCCTCCCGCATCACAAAGCCGTCGTTGTGGCCGCTGCCCGTCATGGCCGCGGCGGCGAAGCCCGCCCCGAACTCCACCCCGCGCACGCCGGGGATGGCGAACAGCGCCGCCGAGAGGCGGCTCTCCACGCCGTCAAACATCGGGTCGCCCAGCCCGGCCGGAAGGCCCGTGGCGAAGCATTCCACCACGCCGCCCACCGAGTCGCCCGCGGCCCGGGCCCGCGCGATGGCCTCGCGCATGCGCTCCGCCGCCTCCGGGCTCAGCGCGGGTACCTCCAGCAGGGCGGCGGCCCGCAGCGCCGCCATGTCCGGGTCGAGCATATCCACAGGCGCGTCTGGGTAGCCCGCGACGCTGTGCGCGCGCGCCGCCACCAGAATGCCCCGGCGCGCCAGAATTTGCGCGCACACCGCTCCGGCAAAGCACAGGGGGGCCGTCAGGCGGCCGGAGAAATGCCCGCCGCCCCGTCCATCCGCGAAGCCGCCGTAGCGCACGTGGGCCGTATAGTCCGCGTGCGACGGACGGGGGATGTCCGCAAGGGTCCGGTAGTCGTCCGGCCGGGCGTCCTGGTTGTCGATCACCGCGCACAGCGGTGCGCCGCAGGTAACGCCGTCCACAAGCCCGCTGAGCACGCGCGCTTCGTCCGTTTCCCGCCGCGCCGTGGACAGGCTCGAGCGGCCGGGCGCGCGCCGCGCCAGAAACGTCTGTACAGCGGGCAGGTCCACCCGCTCGCCGGCGGGCAGCCCGTCCACCACCGCGCCCACGGCCTGCGAGTGGGACTGACCAAACACGCTCACGCGCAGCCGATCGCCAAAGCTAGAGGACACGCGCATCGCCTCCCAACAAAGCGTA
>JAVBLU010000050.1:0-61762 GCA_031553225.1 Eubacteriales bacterium | reverse complement strand
AACGCAGCGGTTTCCCGTATCAATGGAAGCGGGGCCCGGGGGCCCACCCGCCCGGGCCCCCCAGGGTGCGGGGAGGCGCGGGCCGCCCCCGGGGCGCCGCCGCCGGGACGCACCGGCGCGGGGGGGGCGCGGGGCGCGGTGCCTTGCGCCGCCGGCCCCGCTTCCATTGATACGGGAAACCGCTGCGTTTCCAAAGAACGGAACGTGTCTCCTCGCGCGACGGAACCCAAGGGATCTGGTTCCCCGGCGGGAAGGTAAGGACGGCGGCGCCAGCCACCCTCGCTCGTCCGCCCGTTCTATTTTACATAAAAGCAAATGTCCAAAATGATGGCGCCTTTGTCGTCGGGGGTGGTGAAACGGGGGCAGGCGTAACGCTCGAAGCACCAGAACGCGCCCTGGGCGTCCAGAGCGGGCACGTAGCCCTCGGCGGTGAAGCGCTCGGCGCACTTGCACTCCTGCTTGTATACCTCGCTCTCCGGCCCCTTCAGCCAGGCGACGGCCAGGTTCCCGGCGGGAAAGTCCACGGACTGGAAGCCGTCGGGAACGGGCGTGCCGGCGGGCAGGAACATGCCCACCCAGTACTGGAAGGGCTCGCCTTCCTTCTCGCGCATCAGGCCGATGTAGGCGCCGCCGTCCTCGCAGGTGGCGGCGGGATTGGCCGTCAGTCCTTCCAGCACGCCGAACCACCCGTTTTGAAAAAACTCGTCCCATTTTTTGCCGAACATGCCGCCCACTCGGTCCGCATCGCCGTACTGTTTGCCGATGAATCGCATCGCTCCAACGCTTTGCCCGTACACGTTTACGATGTCCGCCACGCGCTCCGCCTCCTCATGTGTGCAATATGAGAACTGACGTATGCATTATACCAGGCCGCCGGCCGGCCGTATAGCGAACACAGCAAATTTAGCCGCCGCTTTGGGCGCGGCGCTCGGCGAGCAGCAGATCGATCATGCGGCCGTAGCTTTTTACGCCTTCCGCCTGGTGGTTGCCGCGCAGGTAAGCGTCGTTCATCTCGGTCTGCGCCTCGCGCACGGGGCCGTCGAATTGCCGCCAGAACGCGGCGTTTTGGTCCTGGTCGCGGCGCACGTCCTCGGACTGCAGCGCGGCGACCAGGCCGTAGAGCGCCCGGTCTTCGCCGTACAGGGCGTTCTGGGCGTGTACGAGGGCCAGCATGGTGCCCGCGTAGCGGATGTCCGCGTCCTGGGAGGCGCGGCACACGAAGTAAGCGATGGCGTTGGCCTCGTCCTCGCGGGCGAAGCCGCGCAGATGGGCCTCCTCGTGCGCGGCCGTGGCGGCCAGCAGCATGGGCGTCTCGCGCACGTTCACGTTGGCTTCAAAGGTGAAGGGCATATAGATGCCCGTCACGCCCGTCCAGCACATGCTGGTGGACAGGATGACGGGCTTGGGCGCGGCATAGGGGCCGCTCAGCCAGGGCATGTCCACCCCCGCGCGCTGATAGGCGTCGTTCACGCGGTGCATCAGGGCGACGTTTCCGCGCCGAGCGGCCACCATGCCCTGCCCGTCGGAGGGGAGCTCGCGGCGCAGGGCGTTGGCCTGCGTGGACAGCTGCATGCACAGATCGGCCAGCTCGGAGGCGGAGGTGGGGCGCACGTCGTACCCGGCGATGTCGGCAAGGGGCAGGCGGGAGTAGTTGAGGCCCCAGGCGAGCACAAAGAAGGAGTACGCGGCCGCGCCGCAGGCCGCGACCCCGCACACAAGGCGGCCGCAGGCCGTGGGCCACGGGATGCCCGAACGGGACGCGCGGCGAAAAAAACGATACAGGCATGTGAAAAGAAGAATCGGCGAGGCCATGAGCGCAAGCTCGGCCACGGAGTAGGGCACAGCGCCCGTAACGAAGCTTCCGGCCATGGAGATCAGGCGGTACAGTCCGCGGCTGTAAAGGCTTTCCACCAGGCGGCTTGCGCGCGGGGCAAACTGCTGCAGCAGAAAGCACAGCGCCGCAAGGCCGACCAGCCCCGCCGTCACGCGGTAGAGCCGGGCCTGCCGCCGCCGCGTGCGGCGCTGCATGCGCGTGGGGGCGTACCCCTTGCGCACGCGACCGATTCGAGGCAACGCCATCACCTCCGCTACGGCCATTATAGCAATACGCCGCGCGGCGGGCAACACGAACAGGTTTGCAAATCCGCCAAAAAGAGGGAAGGACGCCGTGCCCGGCGCGCGCAGCGGGGCCGACTCACACCTGATACATCAGGCGCAGAATGTACAGAATCAGGCGGTCGGGCAACAGGCGGGTAAGAAATACAAGCAGACGGTAGGACGCGCCCACGGCGCAGCGGGCGGGCGGACGGCGCATGCGCAGCACGCGCAGCGCGGCGCGTGCGCAAACCTCGGGCGGCGCGCCGGATTCCTCATCGCGCTCCATCACGCTGACGGCGCGGCGGCAGCCGGCCTCGTAGGGAGAGCCGGGCGGCAGCGCAAAACGGCGGCCGGAGGTGAAGCCCGTGCGCGTGTCGCCCGGCTCCAGCACGGTGACGGACACGCCCAAGCGGGCCGTCTCCATGCGCAGAGCCAGCGCATAGGCTTCCAAGGCAAACTTGGACGCGCTATAATGGCTTTGGTAGGGGATGGGCAGGCGTCCGGCGAGCGAGCCTATGAGCACGAGGCGGCCGCGGCTCTTGCGCAAAAGGGGCAGAAGCGCCCGGTTGACGGCCAGCACGCCGAAAAAGCCCACGTCGAACTGCGCGCGCGCATCCTTCAAGGGCGTGTCCTCGGCGGCGCCGGCAATGCCCGATCCGGCGGCCTGCACGAGTACGTCCAGGCCGCCCATGCGCTCCATGCGCGAGGCGAGCGACGCTACGCTGTCCTCGTCGGTCACGTCCAGGGGCAGGTACAAGGCGCCCGGCGGAACGTTTTTTTCGCCGCGCGCGGCCACGACCACCTGGTACCCCTCGCGCAGCAAAGCCTGCGCGATGGAAAGGCCGATGCCCGACGTGCCGCCGGTCACCAATGCACGTTTCATAAAGTCAACCTCCTACCCGCACCATTATACGGCAAACAGAAACGGGGGAAAAGCCCATGATCACCCTGCGCATAGAGAAACGCAACGCGGCGTTTCAGGTGCTGGAGGCGCTGAAGCGCAGCCGCGAGAAGCGCGCCAAGGCCGCCTTGTGCTTTTGCGAGGGCGTGCACCCGCTGGAGTGCGCCCTGAAACACGGATGGACATTTGAGGCCGTGGCCACGGGGCGGGGGCGGCTGTCGGGGTGGGCGGGCGACATGATCGGCAAGGCCGGCCCGGCCACGCACTACCTGCTCAGCGATGAGCTGATGGCCGAGCTGTCCGAGCGCGAGGATCCCTGCGAGCTGATCGCCCTGCTGCGCGCGCCCCGCCGTGCGCCCACGGATCTGCCCGCCGTGCCGGGCGGCCTGTACGTGCTGCTCGACCGGCCGCAAAGCCCGGGCAATCTAGGCTCCGCCATCCGCACGATGGACAGCCTGGGCGTGAGCGGCCTGCTCATCGCCGGGCACGCGGCCGACCCGATGGACCCGCAGTGCATCCGCGCGAGCATCGGCACGGTGTTCGCGCTGCCCCACGCCCAGCTGCCCTCGCACCAAGCGCTGCAGGGCTTTTTGGCGCATATGGAGAGCCGCGGCGCCGCGCTTGCCTGCGTGGGCACCAGCGCGCGCGCGAGCGCGCTTTTGCCGCAGGTTGATTTCACCGGCGGAACGCTGGTGATGTTCGGCAACGAAACGCTCGGGCTGTCCGATCAGCTGAAGAGCGCATGCGGCCTGCTGGCCGGCATCCCCCTGCGGGGCAGCGCCTCCTCGCTGAACCTCGCCTGCGCCGCGTCCATCGTGCTCTACGAGGCCGCGCGGCAGCGCGGCTTCCGTTAGACGGCGCCAAACCGCGCGATAGAGCAGCCGCGAAAGCGCCGGAGGAAAAAAAGGGACGCGAAAGCGGGGGAAAAACCGTTCTGCCGCTATACAAACAGTTTTGTTTGTGATACACTATTCACCGAAAGTTCCAGGTTTTCAAATTGAATGACCAAAATGAGTGTAAAGCTGTGAATATGTGGTTAAACTGAGAGAGATCCACATTCACCTAGGAGGGAAAGCATATGGCGCAGCCCAAACAGCAACGTCGTGCGCGCAGCGGTTGGAGCGAGAAGGAATACCAGATGCTTTGGGACGAGGTGAACCTCGCCACACAGGAAGGGTATCCTCTCAAGAACGTCTTCGACACGATTTCACAAAAGACCGGACGTAAGCCCAACAGCGTGCGCAACTTTTACTATGCCACCGTAAAGACGAAACAGGACGACACGTTTAAGCGCAAGAATATGCCCTTTGTCCCCTTCTCGTCCGACGAGGTGAGCTTTCTGCTGCGCGAAGTCCTGCAGGCGCGCGCGCAGGGCGAGTCGGTGCGCGCTTGCGTATCCCGCCTGTCGGGCGGCGACCGGGCGCTCATGCTTCGCTACCAAAACAAATACCGCGCGTTGCTCAAGGCCCAGCCCGAGGCCGTGCAAAGCGTGATCACCGACCTGCGCGAGAGCGGCATGCAGGTGAGCGATCCCTTTATCACCAACCGCCGCCGCAAGAGCGAGAGCGAGGGCGAGGGCAACCTTTCCCCCATGGAGCAGTTCGAGCGCAATTTGGCCGCTCCTTTGGGCGCGCAGCAGGCGCACGCCTTCGTGGAAAGCCTGCAGACGCTTGGGTGGCTGGCCTCCCAGCGCACCGGCGCGCACCGCAAGAGCGACGAGGCCGACAAGCTGGCCGTGCGCGTGGACCTGCTGCGCATGGATGTCACCCGCATGGACGAGCAGATGCAAAGCGCCCGCCAGATAGCGCGGGAGCTTGCGAACATGGCCGCAGACAACCAGGCTCTGGCCGCGAAGGCGCGCAGCCTGATGGACGCCTTGGCCCCTCGCGCGTAACCCCCGCCCGGCGTGCGCGCCCGCGCGACAAGGGACGACCCCGGCCGATACGCCCGCGCGGCGCGTCGGCCTTTTCTTGGTCCCGCGCCCCGCCGCCGGGCGCGCCTTGCCGTATGCGGAGCGTTCAAGACGCTCGTGTCGAATTGTCGAATGCGTGATCGAAATGAGACAAACTTCGGACATGATTCATGAAACGCTGTATTTTTGCCGAATAAATCAAGCATTTATAGCGAAAAATAGAAGATTATGGAAATGACATATACAAGTTCATCTACACAAAGAACGTGGCAGCACGGCGCCGCGCGCCGCTGCAGCGGGAGGCAGGCCAAGCGCGCTGCAACGCGCGTTTCAACAGAATTCGACGGCGCGCGGCGCCGCCGGCCGCAGCCCATCGACAAAACCGCTCCCTGCCCCGCCGAGAAAATTGTACCAAGGCGTGCAATGAATGACAAGAACCGCAAGAGCGCTCCTGCGCCTGAAAAGGCGCCGCGGAACACAATCACCGCGTCGCCTCGCTGCGGGCGGCGGCACATCGCGGTTCAGGCAAGCGGCTTTGGCGCCGCGCGAAGGCAACAAAGGCGGGTCAACACGGCGGTGAAAAACCCGTGAAGCGGGGTTTTACGGCGAAACAAGGCCGGACGCAAAGCCCGCGCAGCGGGGTTTGTGTCCGGCCCTTTGCAGTCTGGCGTTTCCGAGCCCTATCCGCGTGCGAGGTGGGTTAGTCCATCGAGAACGGCATCAGCGCGATGTGGCGCGAACGCTTGACGGCGATGGACAGCTGGCGCTGGTGCTTGGCGCAGTTGCCGGTCATGCGGCGGGGCAGCATCTTGCCGCGCTCAGAGATGAACCGGCGCAGGCGGATGACGTCCTTATAGTCGATCGCCTCGATTTTATCGGCGCAGAACTGGCATACCTTACGCTTGGGTCGGCGGCCGCGCGGGCGCTTGGCCGCGCGGTCTTGACGGTCTTCGGCCATTTCGCTAATCCCTCCTTTTGAGGTTGGTCAAAGCGGATGTCATCCGCCTGGGTGAGTGGTTAGAAAGGCAGCTCGTCGTCGTCCACCTGGGCGAAGCCGGCGTCTGCAGGCGCTTGGTGCGCGGGGCCGGGCGCGAAGCTTTGGGGCCCGGCGCCGTCGGTGCGCTCGCCCGCGGCCGAACGGTCGATAAACTCGACCTCGTCGGCCTGCACTTCGATGACGAAGCGCTTCTGGCCCTCCTGCGTCTCGTAGGTGCGCGTGTGGAGCGATCCGATCACGGCGCACTTGGAGCCCTTACGCAAAAAGCGCGCACAGCTCTCGGCCATTTGCCGCCAGGTGGCGACGGGAAAGAAGTCGGCTTCCCGCACGCCTTGCGGGTTGGCGAAGCGGCGGTTAACGGCGACGGTGAAGTTGCAGACGGACACGCCGCTGGGCAACGTGCGCAATTCTGGATCGCGCGTTAAATTGCCAACGATGACGATTCGGTTCACAACGCACACCTGCCTTCTGCTTGCTTATTCACCCATGCGGGTGACCAGATAGCGCAGCACGGTTTCCGTGTTTTGCAGGTTACGCTCCAACTCGCGCGGAAGCGTGGCGGGGGCGGTGACGTGCATAAGCACGTAGTAGCCCTCGTTCATGTCCTGGATGGGGTAGGCAAGGCGGCGCTTGCCCCACTCGTCCAGCTTGTCGATCGTGCCGCCTTCGCGGGTGATAATACCCGAAAAGCGCTCGACCAACTCTTTACGGGGTTCATCCTCAACATTCACGTTGATGATGTACATGACCTCGTATTGGTTCATCGATACGTTCACCTCCTTATGGACATATGGCGCTGTCTCAGCGGACAGCGCAAGGAAGGGTTGGAAACTGAGTTAGTATACCACCCTTTTGCGTTTTATGCAACTTTTTATTGATCGACAAGGATTCGGCCGCAAAGAGCCGCTCACCATTCGCCGCCGCGCGGAATAGCATGATGTGAGCCCCACCTATTCCCTTTGCTTGGGAGGAGTGTTTCGCATGGATCAAAGGTTCCCCCCGTTTGACGATGTGATGTCCATCGCCACCGAACTGTCCGAGCAGAAGCCCTGTGCCGAGTGCGGCGAGGGCCTGGAATGCGCCGACGGCTGGTGCGGCGCTATGCCCGCCATGGCGCAGCAGCGCGTCTGCCCACCCGGATTCACCCGCTACGTCATACGGCGCGGCGAGTCGCTCATCACCATCGCCCGAAACTTCAACATCTCTCTGGCGCTGCTTTTGCAGTACAACCCCGACATCAACCCCTATTTCTACCGCGCGGGCGAGGAACTGTGCCTGCCCAACGTCAGCGGATACTGCTCGGGCGGCCGCCTGTACACCATCAAGCCGGGCGACACGCTGCAGGCCATCGCCACCGCTTACGGCGTCCCGCTTGACCAGCTGATCCGGGCCAATCCGTACATAAACCAGAACAACCTCCTGCCCGGGCAGATCATCTGCATCCCGCCCGCGGCGAAACCCGTGCCGCCCGCCCCCGCGCCCCCTGCGCCCGTGCCGCCCGCCCCCGCCTGCCCCACCGGTTATACGGCGTACACCGTGCGGCAGGGCGATTCCTTCGCGGCCATCCAGATCACCTACAACGTCTCCTACCAGGCCCTTGCCCAGGCCAACCCGAACGTAAACCTGGACGCGCTGGCGCCGGGCACGGCCCTGTGCATTCCGCCGGCCGGCTCGCGCGGCACGTGTCCCGGGGGCGGCGGTACGTACGTGGTGAAGTCGGGGGAGACGCCCATCTCCATCGCCCAGACGCTGGGCGTGCCGCTGGGCAGCCTTCTGCGCGCCAACCCCATGCTCGCCCCGGCGGACTTTATCGCCGGACGCGTGATCTGCATACCCGCCAAAGCCTAACGCAGGAGGCCGCCGCGCGTGAGCGTTCCCCTTGCCCCGCGGCGTGCCGCGGGGCTTCTTCATGCGCGTGCGCAGGCGCGGCAGGAGTGAGCGGCGCGGGCGCAGAAACCTAGGAGGGTGAAGGGAGAAGCGCGCCCCGAAGGGCGGCGCGGCGCCGCTTTGCCGGCCGCCTACGGCCGGCAGCTTTGGCAGCGGTCGAGGCCCAGGTCCAGCGCCTCCTGCAGGGTGATCAGCGCGGCCCTGGCGGGGTTCATGCTGCCGCAGTTGTTCCGGCTGTGGTATTTGTTCCCCGTGGCGGAGCGCCACACCAGCGCGATCTTTGTTGGGGCGGGTGTGGGCGCGGCCACTGGGGACGGTGTGGCGGGCTGCGGCGCGAGCGCGGGCGAAGCGGCGGCGGGCCGGGCTGTCGGGGCAGGCGTGCGCGGGGAGGTCCGCGCGGCCGCAGGCGCGTCCTTTTGCGCCGGAGGCGTAGGCGCCGGCACGGGGGCGGCAGACGCATGCGGCGCGGCCGAGGCCGCCTGCACTGCGGATGGCGTCGGGGCGGCGGTGAGGACGGGCGTCGGGGCGGGTGTAACCATAAGTACAGGCGCGGCCGAGGCGGATGCTGCGGATGCGGAGGGGACCACCGGCGCGGCCGAGGGATAAAATGGCGAACAAGAAGCAAAGACGAAAACCATAAGAATCATTGACGAGCAAAACAAGCCCATGTTCCGGCGCATGCGCGGCATCTCCTTCATCTGATATAGTGACTACAAGAATTATAGCGCGCAGGCGGGCGCGCGTCAAACGAAAGGGGGGCTGATTGCGATGCGGCTTGTGTCCTTCAACGTGAACGGGCTGCGCGCCTGTCTGTCCAAGGGCGGCTTTATGGAGAGCTTTCGCGGGCTCTCGGCGGACGTATTCTGTCTGCAGGAGACGAAGATGGAGCGCGGGCAGGCGGTTGTCGACCTGCCCGGCTATGAGCAGTACTGGAACAGCGCCCAAAAGAAGGGCTACAGCGGCACGGCGGTGTTCACGCGCCTGCCCGTTCTGGAGGCGCGCCTGGGCATAGGCCTGCCCGAGCATGACGCCGAGGGCCGCGTGATCACCCTGCGCCTGAAGGATTTGTATCTGGTGAACGTGTACACGCCCAACGCGCAGCACGAGCTGCTCCGCCTGGCCTACCGCATGCGATGGGAGGACGATTTTCGCGCATATCTGCTGGCGCTGGACCGGGAAGCGCCCGTTGTGGTGTGCGGCGATATGAACGTGGCGCACTGCGAGATCGACATCAAAAACCCCGCCGCCAACCGCCTGAACCCCGGCTTTACCGACCAGGAGCGCGCCAAGATGACGCAGCTTCTGCAAAGCGGTTTTACCGATACCTTTCGCGCCCTGCACCCAAGCGAGCGCGACCGCTACACCTGGTGGTCGTACCGGCCGGGCGTGCGCGAGCGCAACGTCGGCTGGCGCATCGACTATTTCCTGTGCTCCAGCCGCCTGATGCCCCGCGTGAGCGACGCCGCCATCCACCAGGACGTGATGGGGAGCGACCATTGCCCCGTCAGCCTGACCCTCGCCGAGAGCGGGGGCTGACGCGCCGCGCCCCCGGCCGCCCTCGCGGCGGGTGAGCGGCCGCGCGCCGAAGGCAAAAAAAGGCCGCCCCCCAGGGGCGGCTCAGGCTGACGATGCGCGCTTTGCCTCGCCGGCGCTTGGAAGGGTGCTACGCCCTGCAATCCGTGCAGGCGCCGGACCCTTTGGCGGGCGATACCAGCGCGCCCGCCGGCGCGCGCATGCGGCGGCTTCCCTTAGGCGGGCGCCGCTCACGTAAGGGAGCGCAGGTACGCGCTGGCGGCTGCAAGGCCCTCCCGGCTGTACACGCCGTGCAGCATCATGGGCCCCGGGTAGCCGATCAGGCGCAGCAGCGCGTAAAAATAGGGATAGTCCACGATGCCCTCGCCCGTCGCGCAAAAGCTAACGCCCGGGCCTTCCTTTATGTCCTTGGCGTGGGCGAGCACGACGCGTGCGCCGAACGCCGCCGCGGCCTCGTCCATGCGCGGGCGCACGTTTTTTTTGTATGCCTCCCCCGGGCGGAACAGGTTCGCGCAGTCCAGCACCATGGCCAGCGCAGGCGAGCCGACCTCGCCCAGCATGGCGGCCGCCTTTTGCGGCGTGTCCACCAGGTTGCTCGCCTCGGTCTCCACCGCCAGCGTGATGCCCCGCGGCACGGCAATGGCGCACAGCGCCCGAAGCGTGCCGATCATGTCGCGCCAGGCGTCCGGGCTATCGTTGTCCTGATGGGGCGCCCATAGGTCTTCGGCGTTGCGCGTGCCGCTGCACAGGGTGATGGTTCGGCAGGAGAGCGCCAGCGCCGCGTCCGCCAAAGCGGTGAAGCGCCGCACGCCCTCGGCGCGCACGGCTTTGTCCGGGTGCGCGGCGTTAAACGTGCCGTTGACGGCGGCGACAGCCACGCCCAGCTCGCGGCTGCAGGCCAACACCTGCGCCACGGTGGCCGCCTCGATCCGCTCGGGGATCTCCAGCCGTCCGTCCGCGTAACAGTTTGCCTCCGTGATCGAGTCGAAGCTGAACTGCGTTTGCGTAAAACCCAGACGCGCCATGGTCTCAAACAGCTCCCGGCAGCCCATGCGCGGAAAATCCGTCGTGCACACGCCCAGCGTCATGCCGCTCACCACCTCCATTCCATAATAAGCCGTGCGCTCGTCCTGTCAAGCGTTTGCGCGGCTTTCCCGACACTTGAGGCGCGTTTTTCGGCCGATGAACGCGCCGGGCTTTCCTTTTTCGCCATTTTCAATATAATGGTGACAGCGCACAAACAGAAAGGGAATGCCAACAATGAAAAAGACTGCTCTCATCGTGGTTGTGGCCGTGCTTGTTTTCGCCGCCCTGGTTGTGGGCGGCAACTCGTTCTACACCGTGCCGGAAGGGCAAAGCGCCGCGCTGTACACTTTCGGCAAGCTGGACGGCGTGGTGGCCAGCTCGGGCGTACATTTCAAGGCGCCCTTCGTGCAGAACACCAAACTCATCGACATGCGCGAGCAATCCATCGAGGTTCCGCAAAACGCATACACGAAGGATACGCAGACCGTGGAAAACCTGATTACCAAGGTGAACTACCGTCTGGACGCCTCGCGTATCGATTCGCTCATCCGCGAGGTGGGCGTGGAGTTCGTGTACGACAAACTCGTGCTGCCCTCGGTGCTTTCCATCACGCGCAACACCATCGGGCAGTACACCGCCGACGAGCTGATCGGCCACCGCGCCGAGGTCACCCAAAAAATTCAGGATCAGCTCATCGAGCGCTTAACCGGCCGCGGCATCACCCTGACGGCTTTTACCATTCAGAACATCGATTTTGAGGACAGCTTTGAAGCCGCCGTGCGCCGTAAGGTGGAAGCCGAGCAAAAGGCGCTGGAGGCCCAGAACCAAACCAAGGAGAAGCAGGAGCTGGCCAAGCAGGAGGTTATCTCCGCGCAGGCCGAGGCGGACGCCATGAAAGCCAAGGCCAACGCGGAGGCCTACGCCATTCGCGCCAAGGCCGAGGCCGAGGCCTTTGCCGTGGAGTCCATCGAGCGCAAGCTTTCCGATGCCCCCGCCTACATCGACTACCTGAAGGCCACCCGCTGGGACGGCCGCCTGCCGTACGTGCAGGGCGGCGCGACCCCCGTGCTGGACCTGCGCTCTGCCCTGCCCGCTGACGCCCCGACCGCCGCGCAGGAGTAAGCGGGAGGGCCGCGGAGGCGCGGGGAGAATGTGTTTGCCCTTTGCGTGCAGGAAACGTCCCTCTCGGCATACGAAGGCCCGGCGGCGCTGTAAGAGCCGCCGGGCCTTTTTAGGCGACGCGGGACGCAGAAGCTTACGTCAATTTGGGAACCGGCGGCGCGGATGCCGAAGGGGGCCGGTCCGTCCCCGCCGGCGCCCTCGTGCAGGCCATCAGTTTGGCCATGCGGTGGTAAACGCCGGATTTGCCCAAAGGGGGCGTGAGCATTTCGCCCAGCTCGGCTAGGGAAGCGTCGGGGTTGTCAAGGCGCGCGCGGGCCAGCTGGCGCAAGGGCGCGGGCAGGGACGCCAGAGCGTCGGCCTCGTCCATGGCGCGCAGCGCCGCCAGCTGCTGCCCGGCCGCGTCGGCGGTCTTTTGCAGGTTGGCGGTGTCGCAGTTCAGCTGGCGGTTCACGTGGTTGCGAACCTCCTTGAGCACGCGGGCGCTTTGCAGCTGCAGCGCGGCGTCGTACGCGCCGATATACGACAGGACGCCGGCGATCTGCTCACCTTCCTTCAGGTACACCAGGCTGGCCTCGCCGCGCCGGCCAAGGCCCGGCACAAAGCCGCTTTTGCGCACCACCGCGGCCAGCGACCGGGCGTAGGGCTCGGAGGAGGTGATCAGCTCCAGGTGCCCGCGCGCCTGCGGCGGCGCGACGGTGCCGCCGCCCAAAAAGGCCCCGCGCAGGTACGATGCGCGGCAGCAAGTGCGCCGCACAAGCGCCGCGGGCACGCCTTTTTGAAAGGCGAAAGCCCCTTCGCGCAGCAGCGACAACCCGCGCAGCACGGCTTCGCCGTTTTGGCTGGCCGCCACCGTCAAACGAAAGGCGTGGCTGCCCTTCTTGCGGCCGGACGACGCCTGCACGCCGGGGGCGATACCGAAGAGGTGCTTCATAAGCACGAAGGCCCGCCGCGCAACGGCCGCGGACTCGGTGCGCAGGGCGACGCCCACCCGGCCGCCGCCCTCCAGCACAACCAGGCCGCCGATGTGCAGCAGCGCCGAAAGCTCGGCAAGGCGGCAGCAATCGCCCTGCATGGGGCGGCTGCACAGCTCGGATTTTACGTTGGCGGTAAAGGACATGGCGCACCTCCGGGGCGGGAAACCTTCTTCGATCCGCTATCCGATGGCGATATCACGGTGCCGCACGCTGGCGCGGAAGCCTTGGCCCCCGAGCATCGCGGCGATGCGCTCGGACAGCGCGACGGAGCGGTGCCGCCCGCCGGTGCAGCCGACGGCCACGATCAGCTGACGCCGGCCCTCGCGCTGAAACAGGGGCAAAAGGCTGGCGAGCATGTCCACGACCCGGCCAAGAAAAGCGTGCGCGGCCTCAAAGGAGAAGACGTAGTCGCGCACGTCCTCGTCCAGGCCGGTGTGCGGCCGCATGGACTCGATGTAGAACGGGTTGGGCAAAAACCGCACGTCGAACACCATATCCGCATCCGGGGGCACGCCGTTCTTAAACCCGAACGACTTGACGACCAGCTGGATGTCCGATTCCGGGTCGTCCTGCGTGAAGTGCTGCAGCAGGATCTCGTGCAGCTCGCGCGTGTGCAGCTGCGTCGTGTCGATGTACAGGTTGGCGCCCTCGCGCAAGGGCGCGAGCATGGCCCGCTCGGCGGCGATGCCCCCGGCCACGCCCTGCTCGTTGGAGAGCGGGTGCGTGCGGCGGTTCTCCTTGTAACGGGCGATGAGCACGTCGTCCTTGGCGTCCAAAAAGAGCGTCTCACAAGGGAAGCCGGCTTTGCGCACGCTCTCCAGCGCGTCGTCCACGGCCGTGAAGAACTCGCCGCTGCGACAGTCCATGGACACGGCCACACGCTGCTTTTGCTGCTGCGCCGAGCGCAGGAGCTCCAAAAAAACGCCCATCAGCTGCGGGGGCAGGTTGTCCATGCAGAAGTACCCCAGGTCCTCCAGACAGTGGAGCACCTGCGACTTACCCGCGCCCGACATGCCCGTAATGATGACAAACCGCACGACAATCCCTCCCGCTCTTTCGTATGGTTTTTTGCGTCAGTTCTCGCCCACCACGCGCACCTCGGGCTGAAGCCAAACGCCCGTACGCTCGTGCACGGCCCGGGTTACGCGCTCGCACAGGCGCAGCACGTCTGCTGCGGTGGCGTTTTGGTCGTTTACCAGAAAACCTGCGTGAAGCGGCGACACCTGCGCCCCACCCTCGCGCAGGCCTTTCAGGCCCGCCTCGTCGATCATCTGGGCGGCAAACCCGCCCGGCGGACGTTTAAAGAAGCTGCCCGCCGAGGGTACCTGCAGCGGCTGTTTCTCCCTGCGGCGGCGGGCGTACTCGTCGGCCTCGGCCTGCATGGCGGCCGTGTCGCCCGGCGGCAGGCGTAGCTGCGCGCCCAGGGCGATGTACCCGCCGTCCTGCAGCGCGCTGTGGCGGTAGGAAAAGCGCATCGCCTCGGCTAAGAGGCGTACCGGGCGCAGATCGCCGTCCAGCGCGTCCACATACGCAACGGCAGCGGCGGTCTCCCCGCCGTACGCGCCCGCGTTCATGCACAGCGCGCCGCCCAGCGTTCCCGGCAGGCCGCACGCCCAGGCAAGGCCGCTTTTTTTCTCGCGGATGCAGGCGCGCGCCAGCCGCGGCATGGGCACGCCCGCGGCGGCGTAGCAGCCGTCCTCAGCAAAGGCGACGGCCGACATCAGCGCCCCCACGCGCAGGGTAAGTCCGCGCACGCCCCCGTCCCGCACGAGCAGGTTGGAACCGTTGCCCACAACCAGCAGGGGCAGGCCCTTGCGCGCGCAAAACCGGCAGGCCGCGAGCACCTCCTGCACAGAAGCGGCGTCCAGCAGGCAGTCGGCCGGGCCGCCCACGCGCAGGGTCGTATGCAGCGACATGGGCGTATCCTTCAGGATGGCCGCGGCCGGCAAAAGCGCGGCCAGCTCATCGCGCCAGGCAAGGTTCACGAGGCTGCATCCCCCTTTATACAACAGAGTGTACAGCATACCCGCGCTCAATTCAATACGGGAAATCCGCGCGTACGCGCTCGGCGGCCTGGGAGGCCGAGGAAGCGCCGGACACGGCCTTGTACAGCGCAAGGCTCCGCTGGGCCGAGGCAAAAACGTTTTGCGGGGATACGCCCGCAAGGCCGCGCTCCATGCCGGCAAAGGGCGCGTTCTCCGCGCCGTACAGCGCCGGCGCCTCCGCGGCGGCAAAGGCGCCCACTTCCCTCAGCGCGGCCTGCGCTTCCGGGCACAGGAGCCGGCCGAGAAAAAACCCCGAAAGGCTGGCCGCGCGCTCCCCGGCTTCACGCGATGCGCCTTCGCCCGCGGCGCGCCCGGGAAGGCACACCGAGCCCATCAGCAGCAGATCGCCGCTTTGCGGCGGCACGAGCACCTCGTACTCGAAAGCGCCGCCCCGGGCGCGCAGCACGCCGATGCGCTGCGCTTCGTAGGCCGTGCCGCTGAAGACCGCCGCGCGCCGGTCCAAGGCGAATTCCGCGAAGGCGTCCGTCCAGGAAAGCCTGTGGAAGTCCGGAGGGAGGGAGGACGCGCTCGCCCCCATGGACAGCGCGGCGGGCAGGCCGCTTGCGTAGGGCGTGGACGGCGCGTGCAGGGCGTACCCCGCCCGGGCTCCTTTGCCCGCGGGGGCCGCGTACCTGGCCGAAAACAGCGCCTCTGCGCCGGCGCCGGAGGGCAGGTTTGCCGCGGCGGCCATCTCCCGGTTCACCACCAGGGCGTGGCCGCCTTGCGCGATGGGCAGCGCGTAGCACTGGCCCGACCAGGCCCCGGTCCCCTGCAGCTCCGGCCGCACCCCCCCGCCGCCCTCAAGGGGCAGCAGCGCGCCCTCGGGCGAGGAGAGCAGGCCGCTGCCCCAAAGCAGTACGTTGGGCAGCTGTGCGTCCGGGTCGGCAAGCGCCAGCGCCGCGGCCTGGGGCTCTATGGCGCGCACGTCCACCCAAACGCCCCGGTTCTCCTTCTCAAACGCCCGCGCCTGGCGGGAGACCCAGGCCGTAAAGCCGCCTGCTCCCGGCCGCCAGGTCGCCGCCACCCATACCGTAACCACGCCGCCGAAGGGCCTTTCCTCGGCGCGCTGCTTGCGCGGCATGGGCAGAAAGCCCCGCACGAGCGGGAGAACGGCGATGAGCGCCACCGCCGCGATCACGGCCGCCGCCGCACGCCACCTGCGCATGAGCATCCCCCCACGCACCAGGTATATGCCCCGCGGCCGCAAAAAACCACGCGCGCATAAAACCGTGCCCGACGCGGCGATACCCGCGCAAACAAAGGCCCCGGCGACCTTTGTATAAGCCGCCGGGGCCTTTGTTTGCGCGAAAAGCGGGGCACGCGCAGAAGGGCTCGCGCCCGCGCTTTACACCGCGGTGAGCGCGCCGTTTTGGTCGGCGGAGCGGATCTCGGCCTCGGCGATGCGGATGGTGTCGCGGGTGGACTCGGGAGTGCAGCGCGCGACGGGCGCGCCGGAGGCGATGCAGTCGGCGAAGTACTTCATCTCCAGGTAATAGGCGGAATCCTTCACCAGCTCGGGGGTTTCCTTAGGCCCGTCGCTTGGGTAGACGGTGAAGCCGTTTTTGTCCAGGATGCAGGAGCCGCCCTCGAAGTTGCAGCGGAAGACCATGGAGAAGCCGAACTCGCCGTTGATCGTCCAGTCGTCCTGGGCGTTGACGGCCAGCTTTTCCTCAAAGACATAGTTCGTGGTCACCGCGTCGTACCCGCTGCCTGCAAACACGTTGCGGCCGAGGGTGGACACGGCCTTGGGCATGCCGAACAGCCACTGAATCGTGTCCACGTCGTGAATGTGCTGGTCCAGAAGCGCGCCGCCCGCCTTGTCCTTTTGAAGCAGCCAGTTCTCGTACGACCAGCGGGGCGTTCCGCCGCCGCGGAAGAAATAGGCGCACACGGGCTTACCGAACCGGCCCGAGTCCACGATCTTCTTCACCTCCACATAGGCGGGCCAAAAGCGCAGGCACTGGGCGATCATGAGCGTTTTGCCGGTCTTTTTCGACGCGGCGATCATCTCATCGCACTGCCGTACGGACAGCGCCATGGGTTTTTCGCACAGCACATGGCAGCCCGCCTCCATGGCCTCTATGGCGTTTTCGGCGTGCAGGTAGGTGGGCAGGGCGATGTCCACATAGTCGAGCTTTTCGCCCTTCAACATGTCGGTCAGTGTGCGATACTGACGGAACTGGGCAAAGTTGTACTTGCCCACGCCCACGTTGTCGATGTTGCCGGGGATGAACTCGCCGCGCCACTTCTTGTCGTCTATCTCGGCGATGGCGGGCAGTTGTACAGGAAAGCCCTCCTGCGCGAAGCGCAAATAGTTGTCCAGATGGCCGCGGCCCATGCTGCCGATGCCCGCGAGACCTGCTTTGAGCATGCTGTAAAACCCCTTCAATGATGATTTTGCGCGGCGCGGTTACACCCGCCCGAGGATCTCGTCAAGAGCCAAGGACGTGCGGGCGATGACGTGCGCAGAGTGCGTCTTGTACGAACCCATCTCGGCGGTCAGCGGGCCGTCGTATCCGGCGGCCTTCAGCGCGGCGATGACGGCGGGCCAGTTCACGTCGCCGGCCAGCAGGTCCACAAAGCCGTTGATGGAACCGATGGCCTTCTTAAAGTCCTTCACGTGCACGCGGGCCACGCGCTTGCCCAGAATCTTCACCCACTGCTCCGGATATCCCCAGGGGACCATGTTCCCCACGTCCAGGTACATGCCCACATAGGGCGAGCCGATGCGGTCCAAAAAGTCGCGCATCTCAAGCGGGGACACCAGGAAGGAGTTCCAAACGTTTTCCAGGCCGAGCACGACCTTGGCGTCCTCGGCATCCTTCTTCAGAAGGGTGAACACCTCCAGGGCGTTGTCGTAGGCCACGTCGTAGTCGTCGTTTCCTGTGTATTTGCCAAAGCCCTGGCCCACAACGCCCGGCACGACCAAAATGGCCGGAGCGCCCAGCTCGGCAGCCACGGCGAGCTGGCGGCGCACGCAGTCCATAGCCTTTTCCCGCACGGCCGGGTCGGAGGCGGAGGGCGGATAGCTCCAGTACACGCCGGACGCCAGGGAGGCGACCTGCAGCCCCGCATCCTCGATGAGGCTCTTCACCTGCCGGATCTGCGCACAGGTCGCGCCGAAGGTCAGCTCGCCTTCCTCGGTCACGGCGGGCTCAAAGGCCTCAAACCCCGTCTTTTTGGCCAGCGCGACGCATTCGGGCAGGGTCATGTTGCCGGGAAAGCTCCAGCGGTTGATGGATTTGAGCATGGGCGATACCTCCTAAAAAGCGTTATGCGCCAACGGCCGCCAGCCAGTGTTTGGCGATGAGGGCGTGTCCGGCGGGGGTGGGGTGCACGCCGTCGGCCGCCCAATCGGAGCACTGCGAGGCCACGGCCGCGGCGGCGAAGATGCCGTCCAGGGGGATGAGCGTGGCACGGAACTCGGCCGCCAGCTCGCGCATGGCGGCGATCTTCGGGTCCAGATCCGCCCGCCAGGCCCTGCGATCGGCCGGGAAGGGCAGAACGAAGGGTTCCATCATCACGATGGCCGCGGACGTTTCGCTGCGCACGCGCTGTAGGATCGCCCGATAACCGTCGTAGTACGCCTCCGCGGAGGTCTCGTCGTTGCTGTCAAAGCGCCGCCAGGTGTCGTTGATGCCGATAAGGATGGACACCACGTCCGGCCGCAGCTCGATGCAGTCGGCGCTCCAGCGGGCCTGCAGGTCCTTCACGCGGTTGCCGGAGATGCCGCGGTTGATAAAGCGAACGTTCATGGCCGGGTGCGCCGCCTTGAAGAGCTGCGCGATAACGGCCGGGTACCCGCCGCCCAGGTGCGCGGGGTTTTCCCGCGAGCGGCCTGCGTCGGTAATGGAGTCGCCCTGGAAGAGCACGATCTGTCCGTCGCCGATCATCATGTACTGTCGCCTCCGATCCTTACGCTTTACCAGGCAAGCCCGGTGGGGGGCAGGGGCGCAGGCCGCTCGCAAGCGGAGGAAAGCGCGATGTGGCGGCCCTCGCGGGAGGAATCGTGGAAGGCGTGCATGGCGTCCAGCACGTGGAAAGCCAGGTCGCCGTTTGCGCGGGGTTTTGCGCCCTTGCGCAGGGCCAGGGCCATGTCCGCCACGCCAAGGCCGCGGCTGTTCTCCTGATAACCGTGCAGCACGGGAACGCTCTCCCATTCCTTGGCGCCCGCGCGGCGGATGCTGATCGGCCCGCCGAAGGTGTTCGGGTCGGGCACGGAAAGCGACCCGCGCGAGCCGTAGATCTCAATGCGCGGCAGATTGGCGGCGTGCACGTCGAAGGAGGTGATGATCGTGCCCACGGCTCCGCACTGAAAGTCGATCAGGCCGGCGGCGTGCGTGTCCACGTCCACGGTGACGGTCTCGCCAAACTTGGGCTTGCTGGTGATGGTGCGCGTAGGGAAGGAGCGGCGCGTGATGCCCGACACGGCCTTGATGGGCCCAAGCAGATTGATGAGCGCGGTGAGGTAGTACGGCCCCATGTCGAACATGGGCCCCGCGCCTTCCTTGTAGTAGAAGGCGGGGTCGGGATGCCAGCTCTCGTGGCCCGGGCAGGTAAAAAACGCCGTGGCGGCGATGGGCGTGCCGATCCATCCGTCGTCGATGAGCTTGCGGCAGGTTTGTATGCCGCCGCCCAGGAACGTGTCCGGCGCGCCGCCCGCCAAAACGCCCTTCTCGCGGGCCAGAGCCAGCGTTTTCTCGCCGTCGGCGCGCGTGATGGCGAAGGGCTTTTCCACATAGGCGCATTTGCCGTGCGCGAGGCTTTGCAGGTTGATGAGGGCGTGGGCGTCGGGGGTGGTGGTGTTCAGGATGATCTCGATCTCGGGATCGCGCGACATCTCAAGGGAGGAGCACACCACGGGGATGTTGTACGTCTCGGCCCGGCCGCGCGCGCGTTCCTCGAGGAGGTCGCAGGCGGCCTTCACCTCCACGAAGGGGGCGAAGGTGGTGGTCAGGTTCTTCAAATAGATGTCGCTGATGACGCCGCATCCCACGATGCCGATCTTTACGCGCTGCATATGCTACGCCCCTTCCTGGTTTTTGCCGGCCGCGGCCCACAGCATGCCGCGCAGCATCATCTCCTGCGCCTGGGGAATGTTGAACACGTCGTCGTGGTGGCCAAGGCTGGTGTAGAACACGCGGCCCGCGCCCCAGCGCTTAAGCCAGGTAACCGGCACGTCCACCTCGCCGTTGGCGGAATGCGGGCCGGGCGCGGAGGGCGCGGGAAAGCGCGTGGTGGCCAGCACATAGTTGGCCGGGTCCACGTGCACGTAGTACTGCTCGCTGGCAACGTCAAAGTCGGAAAGCCCGGCCACGATGGGCGAATCGGAGGCGTGCCGGATGTTCACGCGGTAAGGCGTGCCGTCGTTTCCGGGGTGGGCCACCCACTGTCCGCCGGTCATAAACTGCCACGGGGTGGACAGGCGGAAGGAATCGCACATGCCGCCGTGGCACCCCGCCAGCCCAACGCCCGACTCCACCGCATGCAGCACGGGGTTACACTGTTCGTTGGTGATGGTTCCCATGGTCCAAACGGGCACGATCAGGTCGAGCGTCTTTAGATATGCTTCGTCCAGAAAGGCGTCCAGCGTGTCGCTCACCGTCGCCTCAAACCCCTGCTCGCTCAGCAGCCGCTCAAAGCGGCGGCTGACCAGCTTGGGTTCATGACCGTCCCAACCGCCCTGTACGATGAGGGCTTTTTTCATGTTTCTTCCTCCTTTGAACCGGGCCTGTCTACCCCGTATGATACCATACGGTGCCATCAATGAAAAGCGCCTGCACTGGAAAGACTTACCCCGGAAAGGGGGGCGTGGTATACTGGCGGCGATAAGGATATTTCTGGAGGCGAGCGCCATGAAAAAGCCCATCGTCAGCACGCCTGTGGCCGAGGGGGGCATGGGATGGTACATGATCGGCGAGGAGGAAATCTCCGCCGTAACGGATCTGCTGCGCAGCCCGAAGCTTCTGTTCCGCTACCGCGGCAGCGAGGAATCGCACTGCCGGATGCTGGAGAGGGAGGTGATGACGGACACCGGGTTTGCAAACGCCCTGTTCGTCAACTCGGGCACGTCGGCGCTTACCTGCTGCCTGTCCGGGCTGCAGATCGGGCCGGGCGACGAGGTGATCGTGCCGGGGTACACCTACATCGCCACGGCGGCGGCCGTCATCGCCGTAGGGGCCGTGCCGGTCATCGCCGAGATCGACGAATCGCTCGGCCTGTCGCCCGCGGCCGTGGAAGCGGCCCTTACCCCCTTCACCCGGGCGGTTGTTATGGTGCATATGCAGGGCGTGCCCGGCCGCATCGACGCCGTGCGCGCCGTATGCGAGCGCCGCGGCCTGCACCTGATTGAGGACTGCTGCCAGGCCGTCGGCGCCGCCTACAAAGGCAAGCCCGTCGGCTTTACGGCCGCCGCCTGCGCGTGGAGCATGAACTACCACAAGGTGATCACCTGCGGCGAGGGCGGCATGTACCTCACCAACGACGGGCGCGACTACCTGCGCGGGGTGTTCCAGTCCGACCCCGGCACGCCCATGTGGGACAGCGGCCTTTTGTCCGGCGAGCGCCTGCCGCCCTACGCGCGCGCCTGTTATCGCGGAAACGAGATCGCCGCAGCCATCGCCCGCGAGCAGTACAAAAAGCTGCCGGCCATGCTTGCCTATACGCGGGGCCTAAAGGCCTCGCTTCTCGCGCAACTGAAAGCCCCGAAGAATTACACCCTGCAGCACGTGGACGACCCGGAGGGCGACAACGGCATCTCCGCGGCCTTCATCGTGCGCGACGCGGAGCTTGCCCGGCGGTTCGCCCAGGAGCTCAAGGAGGAGGGCCTGTCCATCGGCTCGGCCTACAACGCGGGCTTTCCTGACCGGCACATCTATGCCTACTGGGCGTCGCTGATGGATCAGGTGAGCCCCACGCCCGCCGGATATCCCTGGAAGGACCCGGCGTACAAGGGGCGCGCTTCCTACAGCCGCGACATGTGCCCGCGCACGCTGGACATTCTCTCGCGCACGCTGAGGCTGTCGCTGCACATGGCCGTCACGCGGCAGAACATCGCCGAGTTTGCCGAGGCGGTCAACGCCGTGGACGCCCGGCTGTAGGCGGGCTTTTATGGAATTTTCCGACGTGCACATGGGCTGCGCCGCCCCTATGGCGCGGGGCGCCGGCACGCTTGCGGCGGCCCCGCCCAGATGGGGCACGCGGGCATGCCGGCGCGCTCCATCTCGCGCATCGAGCAGGACACGGCCGCCCCGCCCGTGGGCGAGGGGATGCGCAGCTGCGGCATCGCCGGGCGCGACAACCTCTTTGGCGTATGGACGCTGCTGTCCGCACACGGGCGCGATCCCTCCGCCCGGCGGGCTGCCCGGCCGCATGCAGGGGGCGCGGGCGTTACGGCTGGGCGCCGCGCACCTGGGCGAGCACGGGGGCGGCGGTGAAGGTTTTTCCCCCGCGCCGCACGAGCAGCTGCATCGCCTCGCCCGGACGGCGTTTCACCAGGGCGATGCGCAGATCCAGCATGGTGTTCAGGTCCGCGCCGTCCGCGCTGAGCAGCACGTCGCCGCTTTCCACGCCGGCCTCTTCCGCCGGGGAGCCCGGCGCGAGGTTGATGACCATCAGGCCGCCGTCCAGCGTGATGCGCTCGTCGTAGTACTGGGCGATGGCGCCGTCGAAGGCGAACACCCCAAGGTAGGGCATCACAAATGCGCCCTCGGCCGCGAAACGGTCAATGATGGGCGCGGCCACGTCCACGGGAATGGCGAAGCCGATCCCCTCGGCGGCCGTCACCTTCACGGTGTTGATGCCGATGATCTCCCCGCGCAGGTTCAGGAGCGGCCCGCCGGAGTTGCCCGGGTTGATGGAGGCGTCCGTCTGGATCAGGTTCTCCAGGTACGATTCGCCCGAGTCCGTGGGCAGCTGAAGCGTGCGGTTCACGGCGGACACGATGCCCGAGGTGACCGTGTGCTGGAAGGACAGCGCCAGGGGCGTGCCGATGGCCACCACCGTTTCCCCTACCACCACGTCCGCCGAGCGCGCAAGCTTGGCGGCGGGATGGCCGCGCTCGATCTGCACCACCGCCAGATCCAGCGCCGGGTCGCTGAAGAGCGTTTTGCCCGGCGCGCGCGAGCCGTCCTGAAAGATGACCATCAGGGTGTTTACCCCGCCCGCCACGTGGTGGTTCGTGAGCACGTAGCCGCTCTCGTGCACGACGACCCCCGTGCCGATGCCCGACACGCTCCCCTCGCGGCCGAGCGATTCGGTGGCGATGCCAACCACCGAAGGGGAGACCATCTGCGCCACCTGCGGTATGGACATTGCGCCAGGCGCGCCTTCCGCCGCGGCGCTCAGCCGTTCAACGCCCGGCGAGGCGGAGGGCGCGGGCGTTTGCCCCGACGCGGGCGAGCCGCACCCGCCAAGGCACAGGCACAGGGCCGCAAGAGCGAGCGCCCGGCCCATAAGCACCCGGCGGGCAGGAACGGTTTTCCAAAAACGAAAAGCGCGCATCGTTTTCTGCGCGCCTTTTCCCTGGTGACTTTGGGGCATGAGGGCAACCGCCTTTCGCGTCCGGCGGCTAGAGCACGTAGTATCCCCCCGCGCGGTCGCGCCAGGTCATGTCCACGCGCAGGTCCATCCCCTCGCCCATGCGTATCCCCTCGGCGGACAGCGCGTCGCACACGGTCTGCATCGCCAGCTGGGGAAAGTTGTTCTCCCCGGACAGGTGCCCGAGCAGCGCATGGCGCACGCCCCGGCTGTGCAGACGAACGAGCGCCCGGCCGCAGTCCTCGTTGGAGAGGTGGCCGCTGGAGCCCAAAATGCGCCGCTTCAGCTCGTAGGGGTAGGGTCCGGCCTGCAGCATGCCCACGTCGTGGTTCGCTTCCAAAAGCAGTAGGTCCGCGTCCGCCACACGGTCGATGAGTTCGGCGGTAGTATGCCCCAAATCCGTGGCGACGGACAGCTTTTTGCCCGCGCCCATGATGGAAAAACCAACCGGGTCGGCCGCATCATGCGGTATGCGGTGCGGCCACACGCACACATCGCCCAGGTAAAACTCGCAGTCCGTGTCGAACAGGCGCTGCATGGGCGGCGCAATCTTGCCGATTTTGCCCTGCATGGCCTGCCAGGTGCGCTCGTTGGCGTAAACGGGCATGCCAAAGCGCCGGCACAGAACGCCCACGCCCGCGATGTGGTCGCTGTGCTCGTGCGTTACCAAAATGCCCGTGAGGCTCTCGGGCGCCACGTTGATGCGCAGCAGGGCCTGCTCGATGCAGGAGCCGGACAGGCCGGCGTCGATGAGCAGGCGCGTTTGGCCGCAGGCGACGTACAGCGCGTTGCCCGACGAGCCGGAGAACAGCGGGCAGAAGTGCAGCTCGGCGGCCATGCGCTAGAACCGCAGGGTCGCGCCCGCGTCGGCCGCGTCGCGCGCTTTAAGCACCGCGGCCGTAACGGCCAGGGCGTCCTTGGCGGATACAAGGCAGGGGGCGCCCCCGCGCAGGCGGCCCACCAAGTCCGAAAACGGCTGCCCGGCGGGCGGCTGTGGCAGCGTGCGCCTTTCCCCGGCAAACGGCTCATAGATCACCTGACGATTCACCACCTCCAGCGTGCCGGCCGTGCCGGTCACCCGCACGCGGTCGTCGTCGTGGCGCGCGGCGGCCGCGGGGCGCAAGTAGTCCGCCGTCACGGTGGCGATCACCCCGTCCGTCAGGGTAAAGAGCATGGCCGAGGTGGCCTCCATATCGCCGTTCCCGCCGTTGGCGGCCGTGCTGTGGCTGGCGGCAACGCTTACAAACTCGCGCCCGGACAGCCAGCGCACCCAGTCCACCGCGTGGCAGGCCACCCAGGGGATGGTGCCGCCGTAGGTTTCGCGCGCCAGGTACAGCGGCCCGCGCGTGCCCATCTTGTACGATTTTTGCCCCTGCAGCAGCCGGATGTCGCCCAGCAGCCCCTCCCGCGCCGCCTGGTGGGCGGCCAGAAACCACGGCTCGTAGCGTATACCGAACATGCCGGTGAGCGCCGCGCCGGTTTTTTCTTGCGCGTCGGCCAGCGCTGCGAGCCCTTCCCAGGTGGTGGACAGGGGCTTTTCCACGTAGGCGGCCACGCCGCGCCGGAGCGCCTCGGCCGCCACGGCGGCGTTGTCACAAAACCAGGGCGCGACCACGGCCACGTCGGGCGTCAGCTCGTCCAGCATCCGGCGGTAGTCGGAAAAAACCGCGGGGGTCTGGCCGACCTGCGCGGCCATCTCCTGCAGGCGGCCGGCGCTCTCGCCGCCGGTCGGACCGGGCGCGACGCCCGTCACGACCAGGGAAGGATCGGCCTTGATGGCCTCGAAGGCATAGTTGACGTGACCGGATGAACCGATGAATACGACGTTCATGGGGACGCTCCTTCTGGAAAATCGGGCCTTAGCCGTTGTAGGCGGTTAAGGCGCTGATGTCCGCAGTTTCGCCGGGCGCAAGCCAGGGCGCGTCGGCGGCGGTGGGCAGGCGGGTTTCCTTGTAGCAGCGCAGCAGAATTTGCGCAAGGCCGGGCACGTGGTACAGCGGGCCCTCGCCCTGAACGCTGACGACCTCCCTGGGGAAGTCCGCCGGGGCCATGGACAAGAGCGCCCCGTTCACGGCCTTCGTATGGCACAGCGCGGCCTCCACCCCGCAGGGTACGCTCGCCGCGCCGCGCACGGCGTCCGCCATGCGGTACATCTTGGTGCCGACGGCGTGGTCCTCGTCCGGCGGGCCGTAGTCGATAACCCGGCCGTCCTGCAGGCGGCCCACAAAGTGCGCCTCGGCGCGCGGGGCGCTTTGCGCGTCGAAGGCGACGGTGCCCTTCTCAAAGACGAACTCCTGCACCGGGTCGCACAGCTCGCTGACGGCATGCGAGCCGATGTAGTACGCGTATGCCCCGCCCGCCAGGCCCACCTTCAGGCAGGCCGTGTCGTACATGTCGATGGGGTTGGCGCGGTACAGCGCCGCCTGCACGCTCACCGGGTCGGCCGAACGGTCGGGCGCGCCCCCCAGAACGTACAGCATGTTGTGCAGGTAGTGGGCGGTGGCGTTGGAGACCACGGAGTCGAGCACCCAACGGCCGGCCCTGTCCTTGCGGGAGCCGGCCCAGCCCACCCCGCGCGTGTAGTATTTGCGGTCGCGCGGCCACAGCACCACGGTTTTGGCGCAACGGGGCTTTCCGTATACGCCCGCCAGCACGTCGGCCTTCAGCCGCTCTATGGCGGGCGAAAAGGACCACTGGTACCCGACGCCCACCAGCTTCCCGGCCGCGTCGCGGGCGGCGGCCATGGCGTAGGCGTCCTGCACCACGGCGCACACGGGCTTTTCGCACAGCACGTGGCTGCCCTTGGAAAGGGCGAACAGCGTCTGCTCCTTGTGGAACTGAATGGGCGAGGACACTACGCACAGCTCGGCGTCGTTCTCGCGGTAAAAATCCTCCAGGGAGGCGTAGTGCCTGGCGCCCATGGCCAGCAGCTCGCTTAGGTGCTTCGCCCCGTCGGGAAAAGGCTCCACAGCGCCCACAAGGCGCACGTTCTGCTCCTTGGCATGGCTTACGAGCGCTTGCGCGTAGGTCGCCCCGTACCCGCCCACGCCGCACAGCACCGCGGTTACTTCTCGTTTCATCAATACTTCCCTCCCGCGAAACCAAGCTCGTCCAGCCACGCGCCCAGGGCGCTGGGCCAATCGCGCGCCAGGGGCACGTCCGCCCCCAGGCCTATGCCGTGCCGCCCGTAGGGGTACACGTGCAGCGAAAACGGTATTTTGTAGCGCGAGAGCGCCGCGGCGAACAGCAGCGAGTTTTCCACCGGCACGCCGGCGTCCGCCGCCGTGTGCCACAAAAAACAGGGCGGCGTGTCCGCGGACACGCGCTCTTCCAGCGAGAGCAGGCGGCGCTCGGCCTGCGCGGCGTCCGGGCCGAGCAGGGCGTCCGCCGAGCCGCGGTGGTGGTGCTGGGTGAAGGAGAGTACGGCGTAACAGGGCGCAAAAGCGTCCGGGCGGCAGGAGACGCGCTCCACCGGGTCGGGCGAGGCCGGGTCGCCTCCGTCGAAGATCGTGCCCGCGCTGCCCGTCAGGTGCCCGCCCGCCGAGAACCCCAAAATGGCGATCTTGTCGGGCAGGACGCCCAGCTCCTTTGCGTGGGCGCGCACATAGCGTATGGCGCGCTGTGCGTCCGTAAGGGGCGCGGGGTGGCGGTAGGGCTTCACGCGGTAGTCCAGGGTAAAGGCGTGCGCGCCGGCGGCGTTGATCATTTGGGCGATGGGCGCGCCCTCGTGCGGGGCTTTGTTGACGTAGCCGCCGCCCGGGCACACGATCACCGCGCCGCACACCTTGCCCGGCAGCAGAAAGGGGGTGATGCTCGGGCGTTTCTGGCCCTCAATCTCCGGGTTCCACAGGGGCACTGCTTGTCCTTCCCACAGGTCGATGGGAGCGCCTGTCATGCGTCATTCTCCTTTCGCAAAGCCCAAATCGCCCAGCCAGTCGCCCAGCGCCTGCGGCCAGCGCCGCGCCTGGGCGTTGTTTTCGCCAAGCCCGATGCCGTGCTTGCCGTAGGGATACACGTGCAGCGCGAAGGGCACGTTGTTCTCGAGCAGCGCGCCGGCGAAGCGCAGAGAGTGCTGGGCGCTGACAACGCCGTCCTGCGCGGTGTGCCACAAAAAGCAGGGCGGGGTGTCGCGGGTGACCTGCTTGTCCAGACACAGCGCGCGGCTGTCGCCTTGCCGGCCGTCCTCGCCGATCAGGTCACGCCGCGCATCCGGCCAGTCGATCAGCTCGAAGCTGAGCACGGCGTAGCAGGGCGCGAAGGCGTCCGGGCGGCAGGAGACGCGCTCCACCGGGTCGGGCGAGGCCGGGTCGCCCGCGTCGTACAGCGTGCCGCAGCACGCGCTCAGGTGCCCGCCTGCCGAGAACCCCAAAATGGCGATCTTGTCGGGCAGAACGCCCAGCTGCTTTGCGTGGGCGCGCACATAGCGTATGGCGCGGCGCGCGTCCGCCAGCGGGGCGCTGTGGCGGTAGGGCTTCACGCGGTAGTCCAGGGTGAAGGCGTGCGCGCCGGCGGCGTTGATCATTTGGGCGATGGGCGCGCCTTCGTGCGCGGCCTTGCGCTCGTAGCCGCCGCCCGGGCATACGATCACCGCGCCGGCCGGGCCGCTCGGCAGCAGAAAGGGCGTGATGCTCGGGCGTTTTTGCCCCGAGATCTCCGGGTTCCACAGGGGCACTGCTTGTCCTTCCCACAGGTCGATGGGCTGCATGGGCATGCCTCCTTGTCGCGCTGCTTGTCGGCTAAAACCTGCGTGCTTGGCCGGAAAAACACGGGCGTCCGCCGCGCGTCAGCCGTCCGCCTCCCGCAGGCTCCTCGCGCTTGGCCCCCGGCGCGCGGGCCGGGGGTCCGGCGATGCGGCGGTTTGTATCGGTGGCCCGGCAACCGCCGATCAAAGCGCTCACGTACCGCGCGTCCAAACTCCGGAGCCGCCCGGTGGGGACCGCGCGCCTCTTTGCCGTCAGCCGGGCGCTCCGATCGGCGCACAACGACAGCCAAAGCGCATCACGCGCAAGCGTGGGTGGCGGCAAAGCGAAGCGACGTCTGCACCGCGTACCTACAGGTACGCGCACAGGGCGTGAAGGTCGGGCAGGATGAGGTGCGGCTTGTCGGGCGATGCGTCCACGTCCGCAAGGCCGGCCTCGCCGGTGAGCACGAGCACGGCGGTCATGCCGTGGCGCACGCCCGTGGCGATGTCGGTGTACAGGCGGTCGCCGAACATGGCCGTGCGGTCGGCAGGCGCGCCCACGCGCGCAAGGGCCGCGTCCACGATGCCCCGGTTCGGCTTGCCGATCACCTCGTCCGGCCGGCGGCCGGCGGACGCCTCGATGAGCGCCAGCATGGACCCAAGGTCCGGCTCAAACCCGCCCTCCACGGGGCAGTTGAAGTCGGGGTGCGTGGCCACAAAAGGGATGCCGCTCCGCACAATGTCGCACACGTACACGAGCTTTTCGTAGGTGAGGGTGGTGTCGTACGCCGCCACAAGCACGTCCGGCGCGTCCCGCTCGTCCTGTGCAACGCGCACGCCCGCCGCGCGCAGCTCGCGCTTCACATAGTCGTTCCCCATCACGTACGCCAGCGCGCCCGGGTACCTGGCTTGCAGGGCAAGCGCCGTGGCCTGGCCGCTTGTAATAACCATCTGCGGCGGCACGCAAACGCCCATGCCCGCCAGCTTTTCCACATAGTAAAGGGCGTCGCGCGAGGAGTTGTTCGTTACAAACAGCGCCTTACGGCCGCTGTCCGTCCACTTTTTCAGGAAGGCGTCCGCACCGGGCAGCAGCCTCTTTCCCAGGTAGAACGTGCCGTCCATGTCCAGCAGCGCCGCGTCAAGCCGCGCGAGCGCTTCGGCAATCGCCTGCGGGGAGGAAAGCTCAGCCATACAGCGCCTCCGCCACCTCGGCGGCCATGTCCGGCAGGTACCCCATATCGTCGACGGCGCGCAGCAAGGTGTAGCGCGGCCGCACTTCCTTGGCCCACAGGATGGAATCTATGAGAGCGGCTTTGTCGATGCCCACCTGGCGGGGGTGCGTGGGGCCGCCCAGCTCCCCGATCACCGCCCTGGTTTGCGCCTGCTTGGCCCAAAGCCCCTGCGCCATGGCGGCGTAGCCGTCCCATCCGGCCAGCAGGCGCTCAAGCCGCGCCTCCCGGGTGTTGGACGGCGCTTCGTGCGCCACGCGCGTGGCTTCCACGAGCACCTCATCGCTCAGCGCGCCGAAAGACGCCCGTATGCCCTCCGCGCGGTCAAGGTCCGCGCCCTTTTTCGGCGCGCGCTTCTTATCAAAGAACCGGCGGTAGATCTCCATGGCCACCAGCGTGCCCACGCCCACCTTGTCGCCGTGCAGAAGCGCGGGCTTGCCCTGCGACATCAGGCGCATCTCCCAGAAATGCGACAGGTGGTGCTCAAAGCCGGAGGCGGGGCGGGAGGACTGCGCCATCTGCATGGCCAAGCCGGAGAGCACGAGCGCCTCGGTCAGCCCCGCAACGGCCGTGCCCTCGCGGCTCTTCAGGCCCTGCGTGGCCGCCACCACCGCGGCAATCGCCCGGTCCATCATGGCGGCCAGCTCCGGGCAGTGGTACTCGCCCGTCACGTCGCGCGCTATGATCCAGTCGCACAGGGCCACGTGCTTGCCCAAAATGTCGCCCGCGCCCGCGGCGATCATGGCTTCGGGAGCCCTTTGCAGCACGGCCGGCTCGGCGAAGATGGCCTCGGGGTGCACCCCGTCGAACGTGCGCTTGAAGCCGCCTACGAGCAGGGGCGTCACCGTGGAGGCGTAGCCGTCCATGGAGGGAGCCGTGCCCACGATGGCGTACGGCCGCTTCGTTTGAAAGGCCAGGAAACGGCAGGAATCGTTGATGGTGCCCGAGCCCACGCCCACAATCGCCTGCGTTTGCCCGGGCATGGCCACAAGCGCGCGGCCCAGGGTGGGCTCGTCGGCGTGCAGCTCCTCGCCGGGCAGCACCTTGAGGGTCACACGCGCGCCGGCGGCCGACAGCTGCGCGGCCACGTCGTCCGCCGCGGCGGCCTTGGTACGCTCGTCGCACACCAAATACACGTCCTGCGGCGCGCCCATCGCCCGGTGCAGCCGCCCGTGCGCGCCCTCGCGCAGGTCGATGGCCTTCGTGCGCACCGTATGGTCGCGTCCGCAGGAGCACTTGTGCGTGCGCGCGATGAGCTGGCCGGCCTGCATGTCCGAAACGCCTGCCACGGCGATCGCCTCCGTTCGTTGCATGGGCATAATATAGCACACGAAGGGAGAAAAGTCACGCATGCCGCGCTCCTGCGCCGCCGCGGCCGGCCAATAAAAGCCGGCCCGGCGGCGAGCGCATCGCAGCCGGGCGCGCTTGCACCGCCGCGGGGTACCGCGGCGTTTTCATGAGCGGGCGCCGTGCGCGTTATTCGGCGTTCTCGGCCAGCCAGGCTTCAATGCCGGCCAGCACGGCGCGGCGTTTCTGCAGCTTCCCGCGCTCCTCCTCGATGACGGCGGCGGGGGCTTTTGCCGTGAACCCGGGGTTTTGCAGTTTGGCCTCGCCCCTTGCGATCTCCCCGGCCAGGGCATCGCGCTCCTTGCGCTGGCGGGCGCGCTCCTTGTCCATATCCACAAGGTCGCCAAGGGGCAGATAGGCCTCGGCGGCGTGGCACACGGCCAAGGCGGCCTTTTGCGGCGCGTCCTCCTTGCGGGCGAGAAAGATGACCTCGCTCGCGCCCGCCAGCCGCTGAAGGTAGGGCACCACGCGCTCAAGGCCGGCCGCATCCGCGGATGGGTATAGATAGATGCGCGAGCGGCGGCCGGGCTGCACGTTCATGTCCTGGCGCAGCGTGCGCACGGCGCGGATGATGTCCATGGCCGCCTCCATGTCCGCCACGTCCTGCGGGAAGCGCAGGGAGCCGTCCGGCCAGGCGCACAGCATCAGCTCGCCCTGCGCGCCCGGCACGGCATCATAAACGGCCGTGGTCAGGAAGGGCATGAAGGGGTGCAGAATGGACAGCATGCCCGTAAGCGCCTGATAAAGCGTCCAGCGCGCCGCGGCCTTCTGCGGGCCGTCCTCCCCGCCAAGCGCCGGTTTGCTCAGCTCGATGTACCAATCGCACAGCTCGTTCCATACAAAATCGTACGCTTTTTGCGCCGCAAGCCCGGTGTCGTACGACAGCAGGTGCCCGGCAATCTCGGCGGACACGTCCGATAGACGGGTCAGGATCCATCGGTCGGCCAGCGATAGCGCGGCCTCCTCGGGTTGCTCGGGTTTTTCCGGCAGGTTCATCAGGGCAAAGCGGGCGGCGTTCCATATTTTGTTGGTGAAGTTGCGCGCCGCTTCCACCTTGTCCTCGGAAAAGCGCATATCGTTGCCGGGCGCCACGCCCAGCACCAGGGAAAAGCGCAGCGCGTCCGCGCCGTAGCGGTCGATGATCTCCAGCGGGTCCACGCCGTTGCCCAGCGATTTGGACATCTTGCGCCCCTGCGCGTCGCGCACAAGGCCGTGGATGAGCACGTCGGCGAAGGGCCGTTCGCCGGTAAAATGAAGGCCGGAGAAGATCATGCGGGCCACCCAGAAAAAGATGATGTCAAAGCCCGTCACCAGCACGGTGGTGGGGTAATAATCGGCCAGGTCGGCCGTCTTGTCCGGCCAGCCCAGCGTGGAGAAGGGCCACAGCGCCGAGGAGAACCACGTGTCCAGCACGTCCTCGTCCTGGCGCAGGTCGCTCCCGCCACACTTGGGGCAGGCGCCGGGCGCGTCCAGAGCCACGATCGTTTCCCCGCAGGCGCAGTACCAGGCCGGGATGCGGTGCCCCCACCACAGCTGGCGCGAGATGCACCAGTCGCGGATGTTCTCCATGAAATTGTAGTACATCTTGTCGAAACGCTCGGGCACGAAGCGGACCTCGCCCGTGCGCACGGCGGCCAGGGCCGGCTCGGCCAGCGATTTCATGCGCAGGAACCACTGTTTGGAGATGAGCGGCTCCACGGTGTGGTGGCAGCGGTAGCATTCGCCCACGTTGTGCCGATAGGGCTCCGTCTTCACCAGAAGCCCAAGCGCACGCAGGTCCTCCACGATCAGCTTGCGGGCCGCGAGCGCGGGCAGCCCGGCGTACTTGCCGCATTCTGCGGTCATGGATCCGTCGTCGTTCATCACCCGGTCGATGGGCAGGCCGTGGCGCATGGCCACCTCGAAATCGTTCGGATCATGGGCGGGGGTGATCTTTACCGCGCCCGAGCCGAAGTCCATCTCCACATACGCGTCCGCCACCACGGGGATAGGACGGCCGCGCAGCGGGAGCGTGAGGGTTTTGCCGATCAGGCTTTGGTAGCGCGGGTCGTCGGGGTGCACGGCCACGGCCGTGTCGCCCAACATGGTCTCCGGGCGGGTGGTGGCCACCACGATGGACGCGCCGTCCTGGCCCTGATAGCGGATGTGCCAGATGAAGCTGTCCTGCTCCTGATACTCCACCTCCGCGTCCGACAGGGCGGTTTTGCAGTCCGGGCACCAGTTGATGATGCGCTCGCCCCGGTAGATGAGACCCTCGTTGTAGTACTGCACGAAGGTGCGCAGCACCGCGCGGGAAAGCCCCTCGTCCATAGTGAAGCGCTCGCGGCTCCAGTCGCAGGAGGAGCCGAGCCTGCGCAGCTGTGACACGATGCGCCCGCCGTACGTGTCCTTCCAGGCCCAGGCGCGCTGAAGGTATTGCTCCCGCCCAAGGTCCAGCTTCGTGAGGCCCTCCTTGGCGAGCGCCTCGATGATCTTCACCTCGGTGGCGATGGAGGCGTGGTCCGTGCCGGGCAGCCACAGCGTTTGGTCGCCGCGCATGCGGTGGAAGCGCGTGAGGATGTCCTGAAGCGTGTTGTCCAGCGCGTGCCCCATGTGCAGCTGCCCGGTGATGTTCGGCGGGGGCATCACGATGCAGAAAGGTTTGGCGCCGGGCCTCTTTCGCGCCGTAAAGCAGCCGTTTTTTTCCCAGCGCTCGTACAGCGGGCCCTCCACGGCGGAGGGTGAATAGGTTTTTTGCAGCTCTTCCATTTAGGTTATCCCTCCCATAGGATGGCCAGCGCCGCGCCGCCGGCCGCAACGAGCAGCCCCGCGACCCGCACGGCCACAACGGTGATGTGCGGCGCGCCGCCCCGATGGAGCAGCGCCGATACTTTGGGCGCGCCGAGCGAGAGCGCCACGCCCAGCAGCAAAAGGACGATGCCGGGCTTATACATCCGCGCCCAGTTGCCCGAAACCGACGTAAGATAATCCGACATGCTCATCCTCCTTTGCACAACAAAAAACCGGCGCACCCGTCAAGGGCGCGCCGGCGCGGTACCACCTTGTTCGCCTTAGCGGCTGTCGCCGCCCGGCCTCACGCGCGCTGTAACGGGCGCAGCCGTTTCCCCTTGCAAGCGACCTTCGCCTTCATTCGCTACGGGGCGCCTTTCAGCCGGCGAGCGCCCTCTCTTTGCCGCGAACAGAGGGCTACTCCTCTTGTTCATGGGGGATTGACATTATTGTATGCCCGCCGCCGCAAAAAGTCAAGCGCCGGCGCGGGCGCGCAGCAGGTGCTCCATGATGACGCCGTGGCGGTTGTCGCGGTCGCTCACGAAAATCTCCTGCAGGCCGTAGTAATCCATAAAGGCGATTAAGATGGCCGTGCCCGCGGGGATGATGCCGGCGCGCGTTGGCGGAAGCCCCCGCAGGGCGCAGCGCGTGGCCAGCGGGCAGGAGCAGACCAGTCGGAAGAGCGCTTCCACGGCCGGGCGGGTTAGCCGATAGCTTTGCACGCGGTCGGGGTCGTAGCTTTGCAGGCGCAGGTCCATGGCCGCAAGGGTGGTGATGGTGCCGCCAACGCCGTGAAAGCGCGCCGCCCGGCCTTTGGGGTACGAGGAGATCATCTCGCGGCTGCAGCGCACCAGCGCCTCCGCTTCGCCCGGGGTGGGCGGGTCGGCGTGCGGGCGCTCCAGCGAGAGGCGCACCGCGCCCAGCTCCATGGATTGCTGTGCGGACACGGCCATGGACGGCGTCTTGGCGATGATCCACTCCGTGGACGCGCCGCCAATGTCCAACACGCCCTCCCACGCGCCCTTCGTGTCGGCCGGAAGCGCGCCCATGCAGGAGAGCAGCGCCTCCTCCTGCCCGGTGAGCACGCGCACCGGCGCGCCCAGCGCGGCCTGCGCCTGGGCGAGAAACTCCTCGCGGTTGGGCGCGCGCCGCACGGCGGCCGTGGCGTAGGGCAGAATCACCTCCGCGTTCATCTCGCGGCAGGTGAGGGCCATGTCCTTTAGGGCGAAGAGCGAGTTTTTTATGGCCGTTGGCGTCAGCGTCCCGTCGGACCAGCTCGCCCCAAGGCGCGTGGTCTCCAGGCGGCTTGCGCGCGTGCATATGCTCGGCGGGGCGGAGGCGGAGCCTTCCGCATCCACAACAAGCAGGCGCACAGAGTTGGAGCCGATGTCCACGGCGGCGATGCGCGGCATATCCTCACCTCGGTATCATCATAAAAAGGCGCGCCGGATGGGGCCGCGCAGGAGGCAAACGGGGCGGCCGCCCGGCGCCTTCCCATACCGCGCGCCCGCCGGCGGCGGGGGCCGCCCGCGCAACAAAAGACGGGCCCGGGCGCTCTTGCGTCGGCTCGCCCGCAACCGGCGCGCGTGCGTCCAGGCGGGCGCGGCCCGGGTTAAAAGAACGGTGAAAAACCCCGTGGGGGCTTTTCACCGGCCATGCGTCATGGGATACGGGCTATTTTGTCTCGGAGAAGCGGATTTCACCCGGCTTAAGAAAACCGAACTGCTCGCGCGCGGCCTGCTCGATCCACGCGTCGGTCTTCGTATAGTCCAAAACGCGCGCCAGATCCTCGTTCACCAGCTTTGCGTCGGCCAGCTTTTGCTGCAGCGCGGCCAGATCCTCGGCCTGGCGGTGCAGGGTGTTGGCGTTGGACAAAAAGGAAAAGCCGACAAACAAAACGAATACGGCGGCGCCCAGCGCAACCATCGTGCGCCGATGCTTTGACACAAGCTTGCGGAAGGTTTTCAACACGCTCGGACGCCTCCGTTTCCGGAACGTAACATATCTGAAAATAGTTATCGTTATTTCATTCTATGCTCTTTACCATTCTCCTTCCATCGCGCAACTATTTCGTCATTTTCTTCATAAAGGCGCTGCGGGCGAGGGCGAGGAAGCCCGAGCGCACGACGCGGCCGACGCGGGCAAGGGCGGGCAGCACCAGGTGGCTGATGCCCGCAAAGTACAAAACGCTGCCGCACACGGCGCCCAGCACGGTGTACAGGTACAGCCGCCCTGTGTTGGCGCGGTACAGCGCAAACAGGAAGGCCGCCAAGCAGAACAGACAAAACAGCGCGTCCAGCATGGCGGTGACGGCCCGTCCGGCGCGCACCGTCCAGCGCAGGGCGCGCAGAACGTCATATCCAAGGCCCATGGCAAGCCCGGCGTACATGGTGGAGAGGAACACCACGGCCTGGCCGGTGGCTTCAAAGATCACGCCCCGGCCCTCCGCTACTTGAACAGCCGCGAGAAGAACCCTCCGCGTTGCGGGCCGGGCCCCTCCGTGTAGTCCATCGCGTCGATGTGGCCCTCTACGACGAGCTGGCCGTCGTCCAGGTTCAGCTTGGCGATGTGCAGGTCCTGCCCCACAAGCGAGATGGACCCCGCCTCGGTCAGCAGGATTACCTCTTGCTCGTTAAAGCTGTCCACGTCCTGCACGCCTGTAAACACCGCGCGTTCGCGGTTCTCAATCGATACGCTGTGCGCACGCGCCCGCACCGGTTTATCGCTCATATCGCGCGTCACATGCATCCCTCCCGTCCACGGTCTGTCCATGACGAGCTTATGCACGGCGCGCTCGCGCTAGAACGGGCGGGTATGGCACCGCCCCGGCTATTTGAAGGGAACCACGAGCGTCACCTCAATCCGGTCGTCAAAGCGCTCCTGCTTCCACACCGGCGCAAAGCCGGTCTGTTTCATCTGCTCCACCAGCTTGCGCATGGCGTTTAGGTACAGGCGCGGGTCGGACACGCGCAGCGTGACGCGCGGGCTGCGCTTTACGGGAGCAGGCGCGCACAGCGCCTTCTCCACCAGTTCCTCGGTGCGTTTCACGGTCAGCTGCCGCCGGATGGCCGTCTCCAGCACGCTCATCTGCGCCTCCTCGTCCGGCAGGCGAAGAAGGGCGCGCGCGTGCCGCTCGGTAAGGCACCCCGCGGTCAGCCGCTCGCGCACGCGCAGCGGAAGCTTAAGCAGGCGCAGCTTATTGGCGATGGTGGACTGGTTCTTGGACAGGCGCAGCGCCAGGTCGTCCTGCGTGAGGCCGTGCTCGCGCATGAGGGCCAGATACCCCTCCGCCTCCTCAAAGTAGCTCAGGTTTTCGCGCTGCAGGTTCTCGATGAGGGCGAACACCGCGCTCTCCTGCTCGCGCGCGGTTTGCACGATGGCGTCGATGTGCGTCACGCCCGCCAAACGACAGGCGCGGAAGCGGCGCTCGCCCGCGATGATCTCGTAGAAGCCGCCGCCCGCCCGCCGCACGGTGATGGGCTGCAGCAGCCCCACCTCGCGGATGGACAGCGCAAGGGCCGAGAGCGCCTCCTCGTCGAATATGCGGCGCGGTTGGTAGGGGTTGGGCTGAATGGCGTCCAGGGGGATGCGCACGATCTGCTTCTCGTGCACGCGCAAAAGGCCCAAGGGCTGAATGGGCAGGCTCATATCGCTCACTCCCATATGCTAAGGTTAGCGGGGGGGGGCCGGCGGCTGCCGCGCGCGGGCGCAGGGCTTGTCCCGCGCGCATCGCCGCCGGTGCACTGCACAAGTTCCTTTTTTCCGTCCAATTTCCTTCAAAAATGGCGATAACGGGCAAAGGAATCGTTTGACACGATTCCTTCGCCTGTTATCACTTATTCGCTTGCGTTTTCGAACCTATTAGACGCCGATCGGCATTTTTTCCGGAATCCCCGCCTTTCGCGGAAAGGCCGCGGGACAGGGCCGTATCTGCCGAAACGGCAACAAAAGGTGCGACCAGTCGCGGCCGGGCACGCTGTAGGGCAGGGGCGAAAGCGCCTGGCCGCCCAGCGCCTGCAGCGCTTTTTCGGCACGGGCAAGCTCGCTTGCGGCCTCCGGCCCCTTGTACAGCAGCGCGTGGCCGCCCGTGGCAAGAAGGGGCAGGCACAGCTCCAGCAGCGTGGGCAGCCCGGCCACCGCGCGCGAGAGAACCGCATCAAAAGCCGCGCGGTTTCGCGGGTCGCGCGCGAAATCTTCTGCCCGGGCGTGGACAACATTCGCCCGGATTCCGATGGAAGCGAGGGCTTCCGCAACGAAACGCGTGCGCTTTTGAAGGCTGTCGAGGAAGGTCACGCGCAGGTCCGGCCGCGCGATGAGCAGGGGCACGCCGGGAAAGCCCGCGCCCGTGCCCACGTCCACGGCCAAAGCGCCGGGCGGCAGATAGGACAGCGCCTGCGGAAGGGCAAGCGGGGCGAGGCTGTCCAGGAAGTGGCGGTCGGCGGCTTCCACGTCGTCCACCACGGCCGTCAGGTTCATCACCTCGTTGCCGCGCAGCACGGCCTGCCAGTACGCCTCCATCCGGTCCAGCTGAGCGGGTGTCAGCGCAAGGCCCATGGCGGAGGAACCCGCGCTCAGGCGCTGGAGAAACGCGCTCATGCGCCCTCCCTGCGGCGACGCAGCGCCACCATCAGCACGGCGATGTCGCCGGGCGACACGCCGCTGATGCGGCCCGCCTGCCCAAGGTTTTCCGGGCGCAGTTTGTGAAGCTTCTCACGCGCCTCGATGCGCAGGGCGGCAAGCCCCAAATAGTCCATGTCCGGCGGCAGGGCCGTGTTCTCCATGGCGGCGGCGCGGGCGATCTGCTCCTCCTCCTTGTGCAGGTACCCTTCGTACCGGATGGACAGGCAGGCCTGCTCCGCGGCGTCCTCCGGCATGTCCGGCAGGTCCGGGCAGGCGGCGCGCAGCTCGTCGTACGCGGCGGGTATGCGGCGCAGGATGTCCGTGAGCTTAACCGGAGCTGTCAGGGGCGGCGCGCCGCGGGAGACGAGCAGCGCGTCGCACGCGTCGCCCGGCCGGGCCGTGCGGCACGCCAGCGCGGCCAGCGTCTCCTGCGTCAGGCGCGCCTTGCGCTCGCACCGCAAAAGCCGATCCTCGCCCGCAAGGCCGATCGCGTGGCCCCGCGGCGTTAAGCGCAGGTCGGCGTTGTCCTGCCGAAGGCACAGCCGGTGCTCGGCCCGGGCGGTCATCATGCGGTAGGGTTCGCTGACGCCCTTGGTCACCAGGTCGTCGATGAGCACGCCTATGTACCCCTCCGCGCGCGTCAGCGTGAAGGGCGGCCGCCCAAGCGACAGGTGCGCGGCGTTGATGCCGGCGATCAGCCCCTGCGCCGCCGCCTCCTCATAGCCGGAGGTGCCGTTCACCTGCCCCGCAAGATAAAGCCCCGGCAGGGCGCGGCAGCCAAGGCCGGGCGTTAAGCACTGCGGGTCCACGCAGTCGTACTCGATGGCGTACGCCAGGCGCAGCAGCTGCGCGCGCGCAAGGCCCGGAACCGAGCGGTACAGCGCCCACTGCACGTCCTCGGGCATGGAGGTGGACATGCCCTGCACGTACCACTCAAGGCCATCCGGATCTTCCGGCTCCAGAAACACCGGGTGGCGCTCCTTGTCCGCGAAGCGCACCACCTTGTCTTCGATGGAGGGGCAGTAGCGCGCCCCAACGCCCTGGATTTTGCCGGAATACATGGGGCTGCGGTGCAGGTTCTCCCGCACGATCTCGTGCGTGCGGGCGCTGGTGTACGTGGCATAGCAGGGCATCTGGGGTATGTGAAGGCGATCGGTTAAAAACGAGAAGGGTACGATCGGGCAATCGCCCTCCTGCCGCTCCATTTGGTCAAAATCGATGCTGCGGCCGTCGATGCGCGCGGGCGTGCCGGTCTTAAAACGCCGAAGCGGCAGGCCGAGCTCGGCAAGCGCCTGCGCGAGCGGCCCCGCGCAGGCAAGGCCGCCCGGCCCGGAGCGCCATTCACTCTCGCCGATCAAAATGCGGCTGCGCAGGTACACGCCCGCCGCCACCACCGCCGCGCGGCAGGGGACGAGCCCCCCCGTGAGCGTGCGCACGCCGCTTACCGCGCCGCCCGTGTGCTCGATGGCGGCGGCTTCGCCCTGCCGAAGCGTCAGGTTTTTTTGCGCAAGCAGGGTGCGCAGCATGGACGCTGCATACGCCGCTTTGTTGGCCTGCGCGCGCAGCGAGCGCACGGCCGGGCCTTTGGCCGTGTTCAGCATGCGGCTTTGCAGGGTGGCCCCGTCGATGGTCAGCCCCATCTGCCCGCCCAGGGCGTCCACCTCGCGCACCAGGTGGCCCTTGGCCGTGCCGCCCACGGACGGGTTGCACGGCATGTGCGCCACGGACTGCAGGTGCAGCGTGAGCAGCAGCGTTTTTGCCCCCAGGCGGGCGCTTGCCAGCGCGGCCTCGCACCCGGCGTGGCCTGCGCCGATGACCACCACGTCGAAAGGCTCCTGCGTGAAGAGCGTCATTGGGCGCACATCCGCGCGTGCGCTGCCACCAGCTGCACGGCCGCATCCTCGTGGGCGTGCATGGACAGCTGCCCCGCGTCGCCCAGGTTCACGCGCGCGGCGCCGGGGTACAGGGCGGAAAGGGCCGCCTGGTCGCTTTCCCGGAAGGTTTTGTCCGCCTCGGAGTACAGAACGAGCACGCGCTCGTCCGCAATGCCCAGCTCGCCCGCCGCCCAGCGGCTGCCCGCGTACAGCCGCGGGAGCATCACGGCGTTGATGGCCACGTGCTGCTGCTTGTACACGGCGTGCTCGTAGCTCTCCTCCAGGTACGCCTTCCAGAACAGCAGCCGGTCGTAGTATGCGTCCGGGCAGTTGCGCACGTAGGCCTCGCGGCCCATGCTCCGCTTGGCCGCGCCGAAGGGCAGAACGGACAGGCGAAGGCGCAAAAGGCGGCGGTCGGTCCAGCGCCTGCGCTCGCCTGCGGGCAGGTCGGCGGCGGGCGCGCCGGTCATGCACAGCGCAAGGCCCAGCGTCATATCCTTATGGCGGCGGGCAAACACCTGCGCCGCCAGGCCGCCCACGGACTGGCCGACGATGGTGGCCGTCTGCACGCCGCGCTCCTTCAAAATGGACGCCACGGCGTCGGCGTACTCCTCAAAGCTTTGGCAGTGCGGGATGGAGAAGGCAAGGCACCGCCGCTCCTCCATCTGGGGCAGAATAAACGGGAACCAGATCTCCCCGTGCCCCATGCCGCCCGGAAGGAAGACGCAGCAGCCGGAGGCCCGCCGCTGCGTCAGCCCCTCGTCCGTGTCCCATAGGTGGTAGAGCTTGCCGCCCCGTTCTTCGTAGGACGGGCGCACCTTCAGCCGAAAGGTCTGCAGGCGCCCCGCGTCCGCGCTCTTCGCCTCGGCGAGCAGCGGCGACAGCTCGGAAAATTGATCCATGTGCATGCACTCCTTCCCTTTATTATACCACCGGACGGCCCTTCCGAAAAGGGGACGCCTTGCCGCGCGCAGCCGCCGCCTGTATAATGGAAAAAAATGTGCGCGCACAGGCGGACAACGGGCGGCGCGGGCTGAACGGGCGTCTTTTGCCATCATGGGCGCGTTTCCCGCCCTGGGGGAAAACCGCGCCTCAGGGCGGCCCACCCTGCGGAGCGGGCGGGGAAGCCCGCGCGGCGGGTTATGTCGGCCCGGCATACGGGACGCCCCCGCCAAGGCGGCGCCGGATGCGAGAGCGCGTGGAGGACAACCGCAAAACGACACCCGAAGGAGGCCCCGCAATGTACGCCGATATGCACGTGCACTCCTGTTTTTCCGACGGAACCATGACGCCCGCGGACCTGGTGGCGGCGGCGCGCGAGAGCCGGGTGTCGCTTTTGTGCGTGGCCGACCACGATCTGCTGGAGGGAAGCCTGGCGGCCGGGCCGCTGTGCGAGCGGGCGGGCATCGCCCACATTTTGGCCGTGGAGATCGACACGCTGGAGGGCGGGGTAAACCATCACCTGCTCGCCTACGGCTTTGCGGAGGGCGACATGTCCTTTCGCGCGTATCTCGCGCATACCCGTTTTTTGCTGGAGGAGATGGGCGTAAAGCTGGTGGAGGCCATGCGCGCCGACTATGCGGGCCTTTCGCTGCCGGATTTTTTTGACTTCTCCTACGAGCCCTGCCTGGGCGGCTGGAAGGCGCTGCACTACTTGCTGGCCAAGGGCGTCACCTCCTCGCTCAAGGAGGGCGTCGCTGCATACCGGCGATACGGCGTCGCCCACGGCGCCGGCGGGTTCTCTACGCTTGCCGCCGCCGCGCTGCGCGTGCGCCGGGCGGGCGGGGCGGCCGTGCTCGCGCACCCGGGCGAAACGATGGACACGACCGACCTCGCGGCGTTTACGGCGCAGCTGCGGCGGTTCTGCGATCTGGGCCTGTCGGGCGTGGAATGCCACTATCCCACGCACTCGGCCGAGGTGACGGCCGCCTGCCTCGCCGTGTGCCGGGAGCGGGGCCTGCTCGTGACGGCCGGGTCCGATTGCCACGGCGGCTTTGGCAAAACGCGCGTGGGCGCGATGCGGGTGCCGGTGAGCGCGCTCGCCCTGGACGGGCTTTGGCCCCCTCGGTAGCGGGCGGCCCCGGCCGCCGCCCAGCCTGTCAAAAAAACCGTCCCCTGTTTCGTCGCACCGAGGCCGGCGGCAAGTCGTACAAGAGATAGCGAAAAACCGGCGACATGTGCGGCGATTTTTCGGAAATATGCTGAGCCGAGAAGTCAAGACGCAAACCGGAACGGCGAAAGGCGCGCGAAGCGGAGTTTTTCGACGGTGTAAGCGGCGGCCCCCGGCCGCCGCCCTCGCAGGGCAGGAGCGCCGGGGGCCGTTCCGGAGGATCGCTCTGCGCCGCGCGGCCGGGCCTAGCCCTCGATGCGGTGCACGCCGGGCGCAAGCTCCACGGTCTTTGTGGGCAGAACGAGCGTGGCTTTCGTGTTGGGCGGAATCACGGCCTCGCAGCGCAGGACGCTGCCCGCGTCCTGCCAGGCAAAGCTCAGCTCGCCCTGCGGGGTGACCAGGCTGGTGGACGCATGCGTCATGGAGCTTTGCGGCCGGGGGATGAGCGTGACGCTGCGGTAGCCCGCGTCGCCTTCGGGCTGCACAACGCCGCCCACGTAAGGGATGATGAAGTCCGCGATGCAGCCGTAGGCGTAGTGGTTGAAGGAGTTCATGTCGCGCGACCAGAAGGACCCGTCCGGCTTGATGCCGTCCCAGTGCTCCCACATGGTGGTGGCGCCCTTTTCCAGCGGGTACAGCCAGGAGGGATACTCGCGCCGCAGCAGCAGCTGATAGGCAAGGTCCGGGTAACCGGCCTCGGCGAGCACGTGGCACAGGTAGCACGTGCCGATGAAGCCCGTGGTCAGGTGCCCGGCCTGTTTCACCATGTCGGCAAGCGCCGCCGCAAGCCCCGGGCGGGAGGCGTCCGGAACCAGGCGGAAATGCAGCGCCAGCACGTGCGCGGTCTGCGTGGGGCAGGCCAGCCGGCCGGAGGGCGTCAGGTACTCGTGGCAGAAGCGGGCGCGCACCTGCGCGGCAAGTTCGCCATAGCGCTGCGCGTCGGCTTCCTCGCCCAAAATGGCCGCAGCCTTCGCCAGCAGCAGGGCCGAGTGGGCATAAAACGCCGTGGCGATGAGCGGCTTGTCCGTGGCGCCCACGTAGCTGCCCTCGTGCGCGTCCAGGCCCAGCCAGTCGCCGAAGTGGTGGCCGTCCGCCCAGTACAGGCCGCCGCGCGCCGCGCCCTGCATGTACCCCACGTGCGCCTTCATGCTTTCATACTGCTGGCGCAGCACGCGCATGTCGCCATAGGAGCGGTACAGCTCCATGGGCACGATGACCGCCGCGTCCGCCCAGGCGGAGGAACCGGCGTTCTTGGCGCCCAGCACGTTGGGAACGACGTGCGGCACCGCGCCGTCCGGCCGCTGGTCTGCCGACAGGTCGCGCAGCCATTTTTCAAAGAAGGCCTGCGTTTGGTAAAAGAAGCAGGCCGTGCGCACGAAGGCCTGCGCGTCGCCCGTCCACCCGAGGCGCTCGTCGCGCTGCGGGCAGTCGGTGGGCACGTCTACGAAGTTGCCGCGCTGGCCCCACACGATGTTTGACATGAGCTGGTTCAGCTCGGCGCTGGAGCAGGAGAAGTGCCCGGTGCGCTCCATGTCCGAGTGCATCACCTCGCCGGAGAAGTCCGACAGGCGGGGGGCGTCAAACCCCTCCAGCCGCACGTAGCGAAAGCCCTGGAAGGTGAAGTGCGGCGCGAAGCGTTCCGGGCCGTCGCCTTTTTTGATGTAGCGCACCCGCTGCTTGGCCGAGCGCAGGTTTTCCAGGTACACCTCGCCGTCCTTGTCCAGCACCTCGAAGTGCGTCAGCGTAACGCTCGCGCCCGCCGGGCCCCGCACGCAAAAGCGCAGGCGGCCCACCATGTTTTGCCCCATGTCCAGCACGGTAGCGCCGCCGGGCGTTGTCAACATGCGCCGGGGCTTGAGTGCTTGCGTCACGCGCACGGGCGGGCCCTCCTGGCCAACCAGGCAGGACAGGTCCGCGCGCAGCTCGCGCACGGGCAACAGGCCCTCGGACGGGTACCCCGCCCTGTCGAAGCCGGCGCGCTCCGCGCGGGCGTCGTATTCCTCGCCCGCGTAGATGCCCGAGCTGTTGATGGCGGAGAACGCCCAGCGAAAGTGCTTATCGGAACAGACGACCTCGGATTTTCCGTCGGCGTAGTCCACCCACAGCTCCAGATAGAAGGCCGGCCGGTCGCCGTACACATGAAACTGCTTTTGCCAGCCGATGTTCCCCGCGTACCACCCGTCGCCCAGCAAAGCCGCCACGGCGTTCTTCCCGGGCTTTACGTGCGCGGTTACGTCGTAGCACTGTACCTGCGTGCGGTGGTTGTACGAGGTGAAACCGGGCGAGAGGTATTCCCCGCCCGCGCGTTTGCCGTTGAGAGACAGCTCGTACATGCCAAACGCCGTGGCGTACGCCCGGGCGCGCACGATGCCGCGCCGCAGCGTGAACTCGCGCCGCAGGAAGGGACAGGGCCCGAGCTTGGGCGATTTTTTGCCGTAAGGCGTTATAAAGCGGGCGGCGTGCGCGTCCATCAGGCCGGTCTCCCAATAGGTGGGCGCGCTGAACGCGCCCTCGCCCGCGCCGTCCTGCAGCTGCACGCGCACATAGTAGCGTGTGCGGGGGGCAAGCGCCTCTCCCGCGTAGGGGACCTGGCTGCTCTCCCCGCTCCTGGTCCACTGGCTGTCCCACACGGGCGCGTCGAAGCTTTCCTGCGTGGCCACCTGCAAGCGGTAGGCGCTTTGCATGCCGCCGCCCTGTTCGATGTGCCAGGTAAACCTGGGCGATCGGGCGTTCAGGCCCATGGGCTTGTCCATCGCTTCCACAAAAATGCGCTGTGCTCTCATCTCGTTTTCCTCCTAGCAGCTGATAGGACCGCGCAAAACGCGAAGGGGACGCGCGAAGCTTCCCCCCGGCCGTTCGGTTAGTTGTAGCGGATGCGCGAGAGGGTCATGGCGTCGCAAGCCTGCGCGCGGTAAGGCTTCATGGTGAAGGCGTAGCTCATGGGCTCGCAAAGGGTTAGCTGGTAGCACGCAAGCGGCCTTGGCCCGCAGGAGTTGGAGCCCAGCCCGCAGTGCGCCAGATCCACGGACACGTACGTCTCGTCCTGCATCTTCAGGTCGTAGGTGTGCTCAGCCGCGGCCAGCTGGCGGTCGGTGTAGTTGTGCACCGTGTACGACAGGGGCGCGTCGCCCACGATGAGCACGCCCGAGCCCATCAGGTCGGTGACGGCCGCCCAGCGCACGTCGGCCTTGGCACCGTTCTCCTGCGGGAAGATATAGGGCACGTGCTGCTCGGCTACGCTGCCGCAGAACACCCCTACCTTGGCGGATTCCTTGCGGTCCACGTAGCTTTCGTGCGGGCCGCGGCCGTACCATGCGGTTTTTTCGTAGCACCCCGGCATGGCGAACTGGACGCCCAGGCGCGGCAAGCAGGGCAGGTCGGCGGCGAGCGGGGTGAAGGTGGCCTCCACGCGGATGTCGCCGGAGGCGTACACCGTGTATGCAAAGCGCGTTTTGATGAGCGGCTTTAGGGCCACCGGCGCGTGCACGTGCTCGGCCGTGATCAGCACGGCCTGCGCGGAGAGCGCCTTCATCTCCAGGGCCGTCAGGCGGGGCGCCAGGCGGTCGACGCCGAACTTTTCCCACTCCTTGGCCACGTGGACGTCGTTGTCGGTAGGCGCGCGGTAGAAGTTGCAGACAAGGGGCTGCGACAGGAGCGATTTGCCGTGCGATTCCCAGGCGCACAGCTGCCCCAGGCGCCGGTCAAAGGCCACGCGCGCCTCGCCTTCCAGGGTGATCAGATCCTGCGTCTCCACGATGTTCAGCCGCGGAAGCGACGCAAGCGGCAGGTACACGGCAGAGGGTTCCACAGGCAGGCGCATCTGGTCCCAGGCCACGGGGAAACCTCTGCCCGCCCAGGGCGTTTCCTGCGGCAGGTCGAAGTACACCTCCAGGAAGCACTCGCCCTCGCCGGGCATGGCGAAGGGCACCACGGCCTCGGCGCTTTCGCCGGCGGCTATCTCGGGCAGCGCCCACGCGCCCTGCTCAAGCGTCTTGCCCTCGCGCACCACGCGATAGTGCGCCGCCAAAGAGGAAACCGGCAGGAATGCGTACCGGTTGGTTACCCGCACCCGGCCGCTTGCCAGGTCCACGCCCTCCACGTGCACGGGCTGCAGAATTTTCTTCAGCTCGATGAGCCCGGAGTGAGGAATCCTGTCGGGGAAATTCAGGCCGTCCACGCAGAAGTTCTTGTCGTTGGGCGTATCGCCAAAGTCGCCTCCGTAGGCGAACCACTCCTCGCCGTCCTCGTCCTGGCAGCGCAGGCCGTGGTCCACCCACTCCCATACGCAGCCGCCGATCAGGCGGGGGGAGGCGTAGATGGCGTCCCAGTACTCCTTCAGGTTTCCCGGCCCGTTGCCCATGGCGTGCGCGTACTCGCACAGGAAGAAGGGCCGCGGGTCCTCCTTGTTGCCCTCCTCGATGAGCTTCTCCACGCTGTGGTACATTACGGATACCACGTCCACAACGGGCTCCTCGTAGGCGCGCTCGTAATGGATGGGGCGGGTTTGGTCCAGCTTCCGGATGGCGGCGGCCATGGCGTCGTGGTTTTCGCCGTAGCCGGACTCGTTCCCCAGCGACCACATGACGATACAGGCGTGGTTGCGGTCGCGCTGCACCATGCGCTCGCCGCGGTCCACGAAGGCGTCGCGGTAGCTCTCTATCTTGGGCATCATGCTGTAGTCGCCCATCCAGATCGTGCCGTGCGATTCCAGATCCGCCTCGTCCACCACATACAGGCCGTATTCGTCGCACAGGTCCAAAAAGCGGGTGTCGTTGGGGTAATGGCTGGTGCGCACGGCGTTTATGTTGTGCTGCTTCATCAAAACGATGTCGCGCACCATGTCGTCGATGGACACGGTGTGGCCCATGTCCGGGTGCGTGTCGTGGCGGTTTACGCCGCGGAACTTGATGGATTTGCCGTTCACAAAGAACTGCTGCTCGCGGATCTCCACCACGCGGAAGCCCACGTCCTGGCGCTGCACCTCCTGAACGCCGCGCTCGTCCTCCAGGGTGACGAGCAGGGTGTACAAAGCCGGCGTCTCGGCTGACCAGGCGCTAACGCCCGGCACGCGCAGGGTAAAGCGGTGCGTCTCCTCAAAGCCCGCGTCGGTGGCAATGTTGGGCACAAGGGTTTGCCCCACAAGCGCGCCGGCCCCGTCCAGCAGCTGCGCGCGCAGCAGCCATCCGGCCGTGCAGTCGTAGCGGCTCTTGTTGGCGATGTCCACCTCGCCCTGCAAAACGCCGTCGCGGTAGCCGTTCTCCAGCAGCGCGCTCACGCGCAGGTCGCGTACGTGCACGTGCGGCAGGCGCAGCAGGTACACGTCGCGGAAGATGCCGGACATGCGCCACATGTCCTGGTCCTCCAGGTAGGTGCCGTCGCTCCATTTAAACACCTGCACCGCAACAACGTTGCGGCCGGGCTGCACAAGGTTGGTGATGTCGAAGGAGGCGGGCATGTGCGGCACTTTGGAGAAGCCGGCCAGCTGGCCGTTGACGTATACATAGTAGCACGAGTCCACGCCCTCGAAGTTGATGAGCACGATGCGCTCGGAAATGAAGCCTTCGGACAGGTCGAACTCGCGGCGGTACAGCCCGACGGGGTTGTCGTCCGGCACGAAGGGCGGGTCGATGGGAATGGGGAACTTCGTGTTCGTGTAGTGGGGCTTGTCAAAGCCCTGCATTTGCCAGCAGCCGGGCACCTCAATTTCGTCCCAGGCCATGCCGTCGCGCGCAAAGTCCACGTCCGCAAAACCTGCGGGCACGGCGTGGGGGTTGGGCATCAGGCGGAACTGCCACCGGCCGTTGAGCAGGTAATAGAAGTCCGACAGCCCGCGCTGACCGGTCATGGCGATGCGCGCGTCCTGGTACGGGATGATGCCCGTGTGCCCTTTTTCCCGGTTCCTGTGCAGGATACGCGGGTTCTGCCAATCGCAGCTCTGCTCCATGGTACCGACCTCCGCCTTCCAAAACATACAAAGATATCATAACATCATTCGCCTTGTCCGACAAGTGGAACCAAGGGGCCGGGCGCGGCCCCGCGCCGCCCTCGCCGAACGAAAGAGGAGGCTGCGCCGCCCCGAATGCATGCGCGCGGGGAAGGCCGCCCTGCCCGCCCGGGCGCGGAAAAGCCCGGCGGCCCCATGCGGGAAAGCCGTCGGGCTGCACGGCGCCGCGCCCACCCGCGCCGCGTTCCTCACTTGGGCGATCGCCGCCGCACGGGGCGGCGCTTGGGGGCCTTGTCCTGAACGGAGAGGGGTTTTTCCCCGCGCAGGGCAAATATCTGGTCGCGCAGGCGGGCGGCCTTCTCAAAGTCCAGGTCGGCGGCCGCGGCGGCCATCTCGTCCTGCAGGTGGGCGATCAGGGCCGCTCGCTCCTCGTCCTGCATGGCGTCGGGCGGAACGCTCTGGTCGGGCTGGGTGGTGATGCCCAGCAGGTCGTGTACGGCCTTGCGGATGGTTTGCGGGGTGATGCCGTGCTGTTCGTTGTAGGCAATCTGCAGCTCGCGGCGGCGGTTCGTCTCGGAGATGGCCCGCGCCATGGAATCGGTGATGTGATCGGCGTACATGATCACCCGGCCCTCCACGTTGCGCGCCGCGCGGCCGATGGTTTGCACCAGGGACGTTTCCGAGCGCAAAAAGCCCTCCTTGTCGGCGTCCAGAATGGCCACCAGAGATACCTCGGGCAGGTCCAGCCCTTCGCGCAGCAGGTTGATGCCCACCAGCACGTCGAACGCGCCCAGGCGCAGGTCGCGGATGATCTGCATGCGCTCCAGCGTCTCCACGTCGGAGTGGAGGTAGCGCACGCGCACCTGCATCTCCTTGAGGTACTGGGTGAGGTTCTCGGCCATGCGCTTGGTGAGCGTGGTGACGAGCACGCGGTTGCCGCCGCCCACCACCGTGCGTATCTCGGCGTACAAATCGTCCACCTGGCCGACCGCCGGGCGCACGATCACCTCCGGGTCGATCAGGCCGGTGGGGCGGATCACCTGCTCCACGATCTGGCTCGCCCGCTCCAGCTCGTAGGGGCCGGGCGTGGCGGACACGTAGATGCACTGCTTCACCCGCTCCTCAAACTCGAAAAAACGCAAAGGGCGGTTGTCGAAGGCCGAGGGCAGGCGGAAGCCGTACTGCACGAGCGATTCCTTGCGCGCCCGGTCGCCGTTGTACATGGCGCGCACCTGCGGAACGCTTTGGTGCGACTCGTCGATGATCACCAGAAAGTCCTTGGGGAAGTAGTCCAGCAGCGTAAAGGGCGGCTCGCCCGGGCTGCGGCCGTCAAAGTAGCGCGAGTAGTTCTCAATGCCCGTGCAGTAGCCGATCTCCCGCATCATCTCCAGGTCGTAGTGCGTGCGCTGGCGCAGGCGCTGCTCCTCCACCAGGCGCTCGTCCTCGTGCAGCTCCGCAAGGCGGGTCTCCAGGTCATGCTCGATGTTGGCGATGCCCTCAAACAGGGAGTCCGGCGACATCACGTAGTGCGTGGCGGGGAATATGAGCGCGTGCTTCACCACCGCCAGCACGTGGCCGGTGGTCGTGTCCACCTCGCACACGCGCTCGATCTCGTCCCCGAAGAACTCCACGCGCACGGCACGCGCCTCCTGCGCAACGGGCGCGATCTCCCCCGTGTCGCCCCGCACGCGAAAGGTGCCGCGCTGGAAGTCGAAGTCGTTGCGCTCGTACTGGATGGCCACCAGCTGCCGCAGAAACTCGTCGCGGTCGCGTCGCTGGCCCGGGCGGATGGAGAGCGTCTGGGACGCATACTCGGAGGGGTCGCCCATGGAATAGATGCAGGACACCGACGCCACGACGAGCACGTCGCGGCGCTCGGTGAGCGCGGCCGTGGCCGAATGGCGCAGCTTGTCGATCTCGTCGTTGATGTTGGAATCCTTCTCGATGTACGTGTCGGTGGAGGCGATGTACGCCTCGGGCTGGTAGTAATCGTAGTAGGAAACGAAGTATTCCACGGCGTTGTCGGGAAATATTTCCCGAAACTCGGCGCACAGCTGCGCGGCCAGGGTTTTGTTATGCGCGATGACCAGCGTGGGGCGCTGCACGCGCTCGATGATGTTCGCCATGGTGAAAGTTTTGCCCGTGCCTGTAGCGCCGAGCAGCACCTGATGGCGCTGTCCCTCCTCAATGCCCCGGGCGAGCGCTTCAATGGCCTGCGGCTGATCGCCGCGCGGCGAATAGGGCGACTTGATGACGAAGCGGTCCATAAAGCCCACCTCCCGGCGGCAGTATACCACGTATTGCCCTGCCGGGAAAGGGGTGAGAACGGATTTTCCGCGAACAAAAGTGCGTGGATCCGGCCGGGGCGCGGGGGCCATTCGGTCGCTTCATGCGGCCGGCCGTTCTACTTTCCCTCCGCTGCCGATATAGATAGGCGGGAGGGGTTGTCATGAGGCGAGCCATGTGCGGGTTTTTAGCTGTTGTGTTGGGCGTGGCGCTGATGCTTTCGGGCGGGGGACGCGCGGCCGCGGCCCCGCTTCAGGACGTGCCGCCCTTCTCCATCAACGCCGAATCGGCGCTGCTGCTGGAGGCGGGCACCGGGCAGGTGCTCTTTGAGAAGAACGCCGACCTCGCGCGTCCGACGGCCTCCCTGGTGAAGACCATGACGCTGCTCATCGTTTTGAACGAGGTGGCAGAGGAGCGCCTTGCGCTGGACGAGATGGTAAGCGTGAGCAAGACAGCGGCCGCAACGCCTGGTTCGCAGGCGTTTTTGGACGCCGGCGCCAGCTACAGCGTGTCCGACCTGCTGCGGTGCGTGGTCATCGCCAGCGCGAACGACGCGGCCGTGGCGCTTGCCGAGCGGATCTGCGGCTCGGAGAGTGCCTTTGTGGAAAAAATGAACGAGCGCGCGGCCGAAATGGGGTTGACCGGTTCGGCGTTCAAAACCTGCACAGGGCTTCCGGCTGACGGCCAGCATATGAATGCGCGGGACGTGGCCGCGCTGTCGCTTGCGCTGCTTGAGCAAGAGGCGTACCACACCTGGGCCACCACTTGGATGGACACCCTCACCCACCCGAGCGGCCGGCGCACCGAACTTGTGAACACGAACCGTCTGGTGCGCACCTACGAAGGCGCGGACGGGGTGAAGACCGGCTCCACGGCCGAGGCCGGGTACTGCGTGTCCGCCAGCGCCACCAAGAACGGCATGCGGCTCATCGCCGTGGTGCTGGGCAGCCCCTCCGGCAAGGCGCGCTTCGACGCGGCGGGGCAAATGCTGGACTATGGCTTTGACCATTACGGCGTGCGGGTTTTGGTGAAGGCGGGCGAGGTGATCGCCGCCGAGGTGCCGGTTGCGCGCGGCGACAAAAAGAGCGTGGACCTGGTTGCGCAAAGCGACTTTAGCCTGCTCACGCGCAAGGGCGAGCAGGCGGAGGTGACGCTGCAGTACGAAGCGCCCGAGCTGCTGGCCCCCCTGGCGGCAGGGCAGGCCGTGGGCGAGGCGCGCGTGCTGCGCGGCGGGCGGGACGTGGGCGGCGTTGCCGTGGCCCCGGCGCAGGACGTGGGCGCGCCCGGGCTATTGTCGGGCGTGTACCGCGTGCTGCGGCACTGGTACCTCAACTAGGCCGCTTCCGCCGCGCACCGTTGGGGCCGTCATGCAGGGCGAGCGGCGGCCCCGCCTTTCCCGCCCGCCAAGCGGCGGGCGCTGCGCCCCAAAAGGCCGTTCCTTTTCAGGGAACGGCCCTTTGGGTCTTCAGGGAGCGCTTAGGCGATGGCCTGCAACAGGTCGGCGATGCGGTTTTGCAGGGCGGCTTGTTCGGGTGTGCGGGCGCTGCGCGCGGCCTCGCGGCACATGCGCAGCCTGTCGGCGGGCTCCTCGCCCTCCGGCAGGGCGAGTACCCAGCGCTCGCTCAGCACGCTGTCTTCCACGGCGTAAAAGTGCGGGTCGCCGCTTGCTTCGCGGGCCACGGCGCCGTACAGGTCCATGGCGCGCAGGGCGCCCAGCACGGTATAGCCGCACAGCAGGCGAAAGAAGGCCCGCGGGGTCAGGGCGCGCACGTCGAACACGGCGCGCAGGCAGCGCGCCTCCTGGTCGGACAGCGCCGTCTCCCCGCCGGAGAACGGATCAAAAAGCGCAAAGCGCTCGCGCTGAACGCGGCGCGCGTTTCCCCGAAGGATAACGGGTTCCACGCCGATAAACTCCACGCCCTTGGGCAGCGACACGCCGGTCCCTCCCTCCGCGCACAAGCGTCCTACCTCCTAATATCGAGCGGAAAACGCGCCCGCTTTAGCTCGCCCGGCGCAAAGAGGGCCGGCCGCGCGGGGCGGCGGCGCAAGGAAAAAGCGCGGCCCGCGCAGATATGGGCGGGCAGATAAAACGGCGAACGCCGCCGCGCGCCGTACGGCGCATGCAGGAAATGCCGGTTATGTGCAAAGCGCATCCTCTAAGCTTGTCATACGTTCCGATAAGCCGCGCGCCAAAGCACAGTCAGTGTTTCCAACATGGCGACGGAAACTCGATCTGCGCCGGCCACGCCTGAATGATCGCGCGCCGGCGGAGGCGACGGAATGAGGAAAAGCAAGGGCTGCGCGCCGGCCGCTGCATGCGGGCCTCCGCCGGCTGCAAGCGCACAAGAACCTGCAGAGCTTGGCAGCCCTGCAGGTTTTGTGCCAAGAGCGGTTCTCCCGCATCGGCGCGGCTTACGCCCCGCCTGCCGCCGGAAGACCGGGGGCCAGGCGCGCGCTCCCGCGGCGTGCGCCGGAGCGCGCGGATGGAGCCCGGGCCTGGGGGACTACTTGCCGCAGCAGCAGCCGCCCATGGGAGAGACCTGGCCGCAGGGAACGGAGGTGGTGGGGACGGCCGGCATCGCGCTGACCATGCCCTGCCCGCACACGCACACGGGGTGCTGCGGGAAGATGGGCAGGTTGAAGAACTCGTCGCACACGTTCTCGGCGAACTCCTCGCAGGGCGGGATGGGGCAGAAGCCGTAGGTCGGGATGAGGAGCTCCACCTCGGCGATGATCTTCAGGATGATCGTGACGCACACGGTGATCTCGAACACATTGCCGCCCAAATAAGTACCGGACACACAAATCGCGCTCACGAGCGTCTCTAATGTATAGGGAACGATGGATTCGTCGGGGATGAACATGAGGACGTCCTTGGAGACGGTGATGATGCCCTTGCCGATGCCCTCCACGCATTTGGCGTCAACGAAGAGGATGTCGATGGGAATGTCCACCAGGCAGCGCACGCGCGCGAAGTTCGGGCGGTCGCACAGGCGGTCGATGGTGAGGTTGCGGATGGTGCCCACCGTGGACGAGGAGCGGCAGCTCTCAAAGGTGATGGGCGGGGTGATGGAGGCGGGAGCGTCGCAGGCTGGGTCCACGGCGCACAGCTGGTTGACCGTAACCTTCACCTTGGTGAGCTGCTCCTGCTGCAGGCAGCTGTCGTACACCTTCTGCAGCTGTACGCATACCTTTTCGTTCAGGCCGCTTGTGATATCGCCGGATACCTGCCCGGGGCAGCAGCTCTGGTTGCAGTTCTTGTAGGAGTAAAACGACATGGGGAGTTCCTCCTTCTTGGGGCATGGGGTGGGGTCTTACATTCCCATGTTATGCCGGGGGGAAAACGCGGTGCTTGACCCACAGAATTGATGAACCTGACGCGCCGTGTCGTGTTTTCGTCGTTATGGTCAGAGCGAAAACGAACGAGGGGGCATGGCTTCATGGAACGAATGGATTTGGACATCACCCTGGACGCGGGGGATCAGGCCGCTCTGCCCACGGCGCTGCGGCTTACGCAAGGGGACGGCGGCGCGTACCGCTTCCTCATCCGCCCGTCCGGCCGGCTGCTGGGGCGCACCGGACAGGCGCGCATCGTGTTCACTCGGCCGGACAGCCTGCAGCTGGGCGGCACGCTTGAGCACAGCGGCGGGGCGTACCGCTACGACGTGGCCGGCCCGGAGCTGGAAGTGCCCGGCGAGGTGCAGGCGGCGGTGCAGTGGATGGACGGCGACAGCCGCCTGTCCAGCGCGCGCTTCAGCTTCTTTGTGCAGGCCGACCTCTCGCGTCTGCCGCCCGCGCCGGCGGGCGAGGTATCGGCCCTGCAGGCGCTGGTGCTGCGCTGCGAGGAGGCGCTTGCCAACCTCGCCGGGGGAATCGACGAAGCGGCGCTGGCGAACTACGTCAGGCAGGGCGGGGACGCCGTGCTGCGCGAGGTGAGCGCCGAGCGCGTCACCGGCGCGGTGTGGATGTGAGGCGGACGCCATGACGTACGTGAACGTGCCCATCATCCGTACGAGCACCTGCCGCACGCTCAACTCGCTGTACACCTACAGCGACACCATCATCTATACCGACCGGTCGCTGAGCTACGACTACCGCACCGCCTGTTTCTGGCTGGACCTTTCCGGCCTTACCCTGACCGGGCTTGCGGGCGCGCGCATGTGGATGTGCCGCTCCAACGCCGGAAATCAGGCGGACGCGACGCTCATCCACGACGTGCTTACCTGCCCGTCCACCACCTCCAGCGGCCCGCCCCTGAGCATCGCCCTGAGCGCGCCCTTCTACGCGCCCGGCACCACATCGCCCGCGCCGCCGTATGTGTACGGCCAGAACACCTGGCGGGATCTGCCCCTGTCCACGGCGCAGGCGCTCCTGTCCGGAACGGCCACGGGCATCGCCGTTCGGGGGGACACGAGCTATACCTATCTTCTGACGGACGCGAACCCCGACCGGCGGCCGGTGTTTCAGCTCATCTATCAGGACCCGGCGCCCGCCATGCCGCTGCTCACCGCGCCGGATTTTGCCGTGTGCGGCGGGAGCGCGCACCTTTCCTGGCAGGACGGGGGCGGCACGCCCGCAGCGTCCTGGGAGGTGCGGGCGGACGGCGCGGTTGCCGCCGCGGCGGGCACGAGCTATGATCTGCCCGTTACGTGGGCGGCGGGCGCGGGCGCGGTAGTGGCCGTGCGGGGCCTTTCGGCGGGCGGCGCGGCCGGGCCGTGGTCGGCTGAGAAGAGCGTGGTCGCCTCCCGGCCGCCCGCGCCGCCGGCGGCGCTTTTTCCGCGCATGGGCGGGCGGGCGTCGCGGGGCGGGGTGATCGCCATAACGCTGCCCGGATGGGCCGAGGGCACAGGCGCGGCGGCGCATCCCGGCGGCGCGGGGCTTTGCAGCCTGTCGCTGGAGGTGTACGCGGACGGGGCGTGGGTCAGCTCGGCGGCGATGCCCGCGTCCTTTACCCACGACACGCGTCAGGCCGGGCAGGGCATCGCTTATCTGGGCGCGGAGCGCGCGCCCGGGGCGGCCTGGGTACGCCTGCGCAGCCGAGACAGCCGGGGCTTTGCCTCCGCCGAAACGAATCTAGCGTTCAGCGTGGAACCCGCCGCCGCGCCGGCGCTGTCTGGGCGTCCGCTCGCCGCGGCCGACGCGCGGGCGCTGCAGGAGGCCGTGGCCGGCGCTGCGGGCGGCAGCTACCCGCCCGTGCTGGCGGGCCAGCCGGTGCGGGCGTCGGCGTTTCTTTTGCTGCAGCAGGCGCTGGACACATTCTTCACGTCCGTGAACGCACAGGCGGGCACGGCCTTCGCCGTGGGCGGATGGCCGGACGCCCGCGCGGGCGGACCCATCAGGACCGAGACGCCGCTGGCGCTGTGGCAGCGGCTGGCGGCCGCGTAAGGGAGGCGGGCGCATGCCGTGGTATTCCGCCGCAGCGCAGGGCCGGGCGCGCGTAGGGCGCTACTTTTTGGCCCGGGAATTTGCCAGCCCGGACGGCGCGGATCGCCTGTACCTGGATCCGCGCCTGCCGGAGTTGCTCGACGACCTGTGCGAGGCCCTGGGCAGCCGCCTTATCGTGCTGTCGGGCTACCGCACCCCCGCCTATAACCGGCGCCTGACGGGCGTTCCGGCCGGCCCCCACACCCAGGGCCGGGCCGTTGACCTGGCCGCCGAAGGCCGCGCGCCCGCCGACATTGCCCGCGCCCTTGCCGCGCTGTGCCGCTCGCGCGGCGCGCCCCTGCGGGTTTCATCGGCCGAGGGATGGTGCTGCCACCTGGAGCTGCCGCCCGGCAGAACGTCCGGCGCAAGGCAATTGAACATGCGAAAATGAGAAGAAATTTGCAGCGGTTTCTGCTATGATGGATCCGTCGGCGAAACCGGGTGCCCGCGGCGGAGCCGCGGGTACCCGGGCGGGGAAGGGGGCGGACGTGTGGACGAGGAAGCGCGCTGGGCGGCGGTTTGCGCGTGCGACGCGGCCATGGACGGCGCGTTCGTGTACGCGGTGCGCTCCACGGGCGTATTCTGCCGCCCGTCCTGCAAGTCCAAAACGCCAAACCGCGCGCGCGTTTGCTTCTTTCATACGGCCGCGCAGGCGCAGGCCGCGGGCTTTCGGCCCTGCAAGCGCTGCCGACCGGAACTTTCCGCCTATCGGCCCGACCTGGAGATCGCGGAAAAGGCCAAAGCCGCCATCGACGGCGGCTTTGGCGACGCGGCGGGGCTGCGTCTTGCGCTTGGCGGCCTGGGCCTTACGCGCCGCCGGTTGGACGAGATCTTCCGGCTGCGCTACGGCACGGGCATGACGGCGTACACCGCCCGGCGGCGCATGGAGCGCGCGCGGGCGTTGCTGGAGCTCTCGGCCCTCAACGTCGATCAGGTGGCCGAGGCGGCAGGGTTTGGCAGCCTGTCGGCCTTTTACCGCGCCTTTCGGGCGCACGCGGGCGTGCCGCCCGCGCGGTTTCGCAGAATGCATGCAAAGGCGGGGATGGCGGATGACCTTCATCCATGAAATGGAGTCGCCCGTGGGGCGGCTCACGCTGGCCTGCGAAGGCGAAAGCCTCACGGGGCTTTGGCTTTTCGGGCAGAAGTACTTCGGCGCGACCCTCCCGCCGGATGCCCGGCCGGGCGACGCGCCGGTATTTGCACAGGCCAGGGCGTGGCTGTCCGCCTACTTTGCCGGGCGCGACCCCGGCCCCGCGCCGCGTCTTTCGCCCGCGGGCAGCCCCTTCCGGCAGGAGGTGTGGGCGGCGCTCCTGCGCATTCCCTACGGGCGGACGACCACCTACGGCGACATCGCCCTGCAGCTTTCCGGGGGCGTCGCCGCGTCCCGCGCGGTGGGCGGCGCGGTGGGGCGAAACCCCATCTCGCTGTTCATCCCCTGCCACCGCGTGGTGGGCGCAGACGGGAGCCTGACGGGCTACGCGGGCGGCGTGGACAAGAAGATTTTCCTGCTTAACCTGGAGCGGCGCGCCTAGCCGTCCGCCAGCACCTTGCGCGCAAACCCCCGGTAGCCCGCCTTCAGCAAGGCGGGCATCTGCGCTTCATGCGCCAGCACGTAGCACATGCCGCTGATGGACCCGAACTTCGCCCAAAAATCCGGCGAGGTGTCGGCGCGCTCAAGGCATGCCTCCTGCCGCGCGGGGTCGCTTTCGGCAAGCGCCCTGGCAAGGGCCGCCCGGGCGCTGGCATACCGCGCGCGCAGCTGATCGTCCATGGTAAAGCCGGCAAGCCCTTCACGGTAGGACAGCGCGTGCGCGAAGCCCTCGTCGAAGACGATGTAGTCCAGCCGCTCCTCGTAGGCGGCCGCTTCCGGCTCGGGGAAGCGCTCATGCAGGGCGATGTGCAGCAGCTCGTGCGTGAGCACGCCGTGGCAGGAGTACCCTTCGCGCAGCGCGGCCTGCCCAAAGCGGATCAGGTCGAACACGACGCGGGGACGGCCGTCCTGCGCGGTGAGCATCATGGCGTCGTACGGGTCGGGAAAGCCCACCGCGAGCATCACGGTAAACTCCGCGGCCAGGCGGCCAAACTCCGGGAAGAGCGCGCGCACGTGCCCCTCGTTGCGCACGGCAAAGGCGGAAATCTGCGCCTGCAGCTTCCGGCTCAGCTGCGCAACCCAAGCGCGGTGCGCCGGGTCGGGCGGCGCGAACACATCCCCCCGGCCGAGCGCGGAAAACACCCAGCTGCCCGCGTACTCCGCCGGGTCGGCGCCCGCCAGGTAGGCCCGCACGATCGTATCGTCAATCACCATTTGTCATCGTCCTCTCTAAAGCCCCACCGTTAGGGTGAAGGTCGTCCAGCCGTCCGCGCTGTCCGCCGTCAGCCGCCCGCCAAAGCCGTCCGCGGCCGCCTTGGCGATGGCCAGCCCCAGCCCGTGCCCGGCGCTTGCCCAAGCGCGCGCGGTATCGGCGCGGTAAAAGCGCTCGAACACGCGGGGCAAATCGCCCCTGGGTATGCCCGGGCCGGTGTTCGCCACCCTCAGCGCCGCCTCCCGCCTGCCCGCCCGCAGCGCTACGCGCACCTGGCCGCCCTCGTCCGCGTACTTCAAGGCGTTGTCCAGCAAAATGTCCGCCACCTGCCGCACCCCGGCGCGTTCGCCCGTCACGCGCACGTCCGGCGCAATGTCCAGCATAAGGCGGATCGCCCGGCCCGCCATCGCCCCTTCAAAGGACGCGGCGCATTCCCGCACCTCGCAGCTCATGTCGAACGGAGCCTTCACCCGCGCTTGCGTCCGCTCCTCCAGCTTGGCCAGCGTCAGCAGGTCGCCCGTCAGCCGGGTCATGCGGTCCGTGCCCTGACGCAGGTGGGTAAGCCAGCGCATCTGGCTGTCGATCGTTTCCTCCCGGTGCGCCAGCAGCGCGTCATAGTTCGCTGTTATGATGGACAGCGGCGTTTTCAGCTCGTGCGAGGCGTCCGCAACGAACCGCCGCTGCTTGTTAAACGCTTCGCGCAGGGGCGCGATGGCCCGGTTGGCGAAGAAGGTGCACACGAGCAGCAGAAAGAGCAGCATGATCGCCGCTACCGCAAGCAGCGTGGTCGTTAGGCTGCGCAGCATGGCCTGCGACTGCGTCACGTCCAGGCAGGCGACCAGGTAGCCCGCGTCCGTGCGCTGGCGCGCCGCCGCCCACGCCCGCCCGCCCAGCGTTATGGTTCCCGCCGCCCCCGATAGCGCAAAGGCGGCGGCCCTTTGGTACTCCTCGCCTGCAAGCCCGCACTGCGAGCGCACCGCCGTGAGCCGCCCGCCATCGTCCGTCTCCAGCGTAAAGGAGTACCCTCCGCCCGGTGCGACATAGGCCGACACGCTGCCGGTCAGGTCGTTGCGCAGCGTGAGCGAGGACACCGCGCCGCCCCGGAGCACGTCGGCCAGCGTTCGGGCGTTGGTGAACTGTATGTTGCCGCTCGTGGAGCGGTACACCGCCGCGAAGGCCAGGGCTGTCACCAGCGTTACGGCCAGCATGTTCAAAAGAAGGAACCGATTGCGCAGCTTTTTAAACATGCGCCGGCCCGCTCATGCCCGCCTCCAGCACGTAGCCCACGCCGCGCACGGTGCGGATGGACGCGCCGGACCCCGCGCGCCGCAGGGTTTTGCGCAGCAGGGAGACGTGCGTCTCCACGCGGCCGTCCTCCGCGTCCGTGTCAAAGCCCCACAGCCTTTGGATGATGTCCTCCTTGGACACGGTTCTGCCCGGCCGCCGCAGCAACAGCTCGAGCAGCTGCGCCTCCTTCAGCGGCAGCTGACAGCGCGCCGCCCCGCAGCACAGAAGCAGCGCTTCCGGATGAAGGGCCGTGTCGCCCAGCCGCAGCACCCCGCCCTGCTGAAGCCTTGGCGGGCGGCGGGCGAGCGCGCGCAGGCGGGCCATCAGCTCCTCGGCATGAAAGGGCTTGGCCAGGTAGTCGTCCGCGCCCGCGTCCAGCCCGGCCACCTTGTCGCCCGGCGCGTCCCGCGCCGTCAGCAGCAGCACGGAAACGGCTGAGCCTTCGCCCCGCAGGGCGCGCAGCACGCTCAGCCCGTCCATTTCGGGCAGCATAACGTCCAGAATCACCGCGTCGTAGATGCCCGAGCGCGCGCAGTCCAAGCCGTACGCGCCCTCGCACGCCGTATCCACGCTGTAATGGTTCCTGCGCAGTACGGCGGCCAGCGCCTCGGCGATGGACGCCTCGTCCTCTACCAGCAGCACCCGCACGCCATCGCCCCCCGTTTTTCTGCCCTGTTGCCCATGGAGCGGCAAAGGGGGCAGCCCCTTCGCCGCTTCATGCACGCCGCTCACTTGATCCGCTGCAAATCGCCGCGGCCGTCCAGCGTAAACCCGGCGGGCAGTTCCTTCGTCCAGGTCGCCCCGCCGTCCAGGGAGTACTCGTGGATTCCGTCCTTTACGATGTTCATCACCTGCGCCGTGCCCAGCGGCGCGACGTTGACGGCGTGAACGCCCTGTTGCGCCGCAATCTGCCGAGAACCGTTCAGCGCTCCGGCCGCGAGCGCCGGGCCCGCAGCCAAAACCGCCGCGGCCGCCGCGCACGCAACCGCCGTGCGAAGCGTCCGCCTGCGCCTCATCGTATCCTGTGCCATAAAACCGCCTCCAATCCTATTTGCGGCATCGCGCCGCAGGTACGATTGTAAGGCCAAAACCTTTAGGCAAGCTGTAGCGCCATCCCTTTTTACCGCTCGCTTACCCAGTATCTTTTTTTCGGCTGAGCCCGCCCGGGGATCGGACGGATGTCATCCAGCACGCCGCCGCAGGCTTCGATCACGTGCGCGGAGGCGAGGTTGTCCAGGTCGCAGGTGATGAGGATATGCCGGTAGCCGTGTATGCGGCCAAAGCGGATCATCTTGCGGCACATGAGTTTGGCATAGCCCTGGCCGCGCTGAGAGGGCGCAACGCCGTAGCCGATGTGCCCGCCCTCGTTGACCACGTCGTAGGTGGGCAGAAAACGGAACGTGCAGGTGCCCAGAAGCGCGCTCTCGTCGGCGTTCGCCAAAAAGAAGCGCCGGTAGGGCGAGAAGGACGGGGGCATGTGCGCGGCGCGCTGGTGACGGCGCAGCATGCGCAAAAACATGCCGTAGGTGGCGGGGGTCACGTCGGGCAGAGCCGTGGGTTCCCCGGTGCGGGCGTATTCCTCCAGGTAAGCGAAAAAGGCTTTCTCATGCTGCGGGCCCAGGGTGACCAGATGGGGCCGGGAGCGCGCCGCCGGGCCGCTCATGGCGCATCCTCCCGCGCCGTGATGCGCAGGGCCTCCACCGCCCGCTGCGTGAGGCGCTTGCCGCGGCGTCCGCCGCCCCCGCCCGGGTATGCCTCCTGAAAGACGCGGCTTTGGTCGTAGCGCGAGAGGGCCTCTGGCGGCTTGTCCGGGTAGCCGACGAGTGCGACGCCAAGGGGCAGCACGTGGCCGGGCAGACGCAGAACCTCGCTCACCCGCGCGACGTTCGCCTGCACGGGATACACGCCGCACCACACCGCGCCCAGGCCGTTCATGGCCGCGCTGAGCAGCAGGTTTTGCATGGCGGCGGAACAGTCCTGTACCCAAAACGATTGCAGGCCCGGCATGCAGCGCTTCTGGTTGCCCAGCACGGCGATGATGAGCGGGGCGTTGTAGGCTGCGTAGGGCAGCGATTTTTTCACCGCCTGCAGCTGCAGGGGGTCGCGCACGACCACAAACTCCCAGGGCTGTTTGTTCATGGCCGAGGGCGCGGCCATGGCGTCGCGCAGCAGCCGCTCCACCAGTGCCTCCGGAACGCTTTGCTCGGTAAACCGGCGCACGCTGCGCCGCGCCTCAAAAACAGAAAAATCGGACATGTAACGCCATCTCCCGCGGGGTGTGTTCTGCGGCCGCTTCCCCGCACCATTGTTGTACCACGTGCGCCGCGTTTTCGCAACGCCCGGCGCCGCCCTTTCATTGACATGGGCCCATGCCTATGCGATAATACGTACACGCGCTCCCGTAGCTCAGACGGATAGAGCGACGGTTTCCTAAACCGCAGGCCGGGGGTTCGAATCCCTCCGGGAGCGCCAGTTCCAAAACCGCTTAGAGGGTTTGAACCTTGAGCGGTTTTTTGTTATATTGTTAACGGAGAGTATTTATATTTTGGACGAAAGGAACGATTTATATGGCAGGGTCATGTGATTATAAAAAAGAATACAAAGATTTGTATTTACCTAAGTCCAAACCAAGCATAATTGATGTGCCAGAAATGGTTTTTATTGCAGTAGATGGAAAAGGGAATCCAAATACTTGTGAAGCATATAAAAATGCAATGGAGATACTATATGGTCTTTCGTATTCTATAAAAATGAGCAAAATGAGTGGAACACAGCCCAAAGGCTATTTTGAATACGTTGTTCCTCCCCTTGAAGGGCTGTGGTGGGGTGAAGATGGATATTTTGACGGAACGAATA
>JAVBLU010000063.1:0-11998 GCA_031553225.1 Eubacteriales bacterium | reverse complement strand
GACCTCCCCGGCCTGTCTTGCGGACATATGCGGGCTGAGCTCGCCCAGCTGCTCGTGCAAAAAGGCCGCGTCGCACAACAGCAGGTCCGCGTTCCGGGCGGCGGCCAGCACGCCTTCGGGCCCGGCGCTGTCGCCGGAATAGCACAGCTTGCGCGCTGCGTCCGTCAGCCGCACGGCGACGCAGGGCACGGGATGCCGCACGTCAAAAAAGGCCGCCTGAAGCCCCGCGACCTGCGCCGTTTCCCCGCCGCGCACAACCACGTGGCGCAGCGCACCCCCGGCAAGCGCGCCTGCGGCCGGGCCGGTTACGTCCTGCGGCGCATATATGGCAAGGGGCTCGCGCCGTAACCCCTGCGCCGCCAGCCGCTCCAGCGCGTAGCGCAGAATGGGCAGCTCGCCCGCGTGGTCGGCGTGGCCGTGGCTGAGCACCACCGCGTCCAGCCGCTGGACGCCGCACACCTCCTGCAGACGGCTGAGCGCGCCGCTCCCGCAGTCGATGAGCACAAACCGGCCCGCCGCTTCCAGCAGATACGACGAACACCCGCCCCCCGCCGGCGGGTACGGTCCGTGACAGCCCAGCACGTGCAGACGCATCGCGCTCCCCCCTTACGCCCCTCATTATACCAAACTTGAGCGCCCTGTAAAAGCGCCGCAGGGACCAGGGGAACGCGGGGAAGGGCAGCGCCCTTCCCCGCCGCCTCAATCGTCCTTGCGCAGAACCAGGGTGAGCTCCTGACGGTTATGAAAAAGCTGCCGGGCGTGCAAAAGGGTGAGGTGCGGGCGCAAAAGAGCCATGGCGTGATGGGCGACGGCGGGGAAGCCGCGAACGGGAAGCTTGAGGGTGACCACGGCCAAACCGCCGGTGCGCAGCCGCCGGGCATAGTCGACGCTCAGGCGGGCGGTGTCTCGGCTGTCCATCTTCATGTCGTTCACCAGCAGGTCAAAGCGGGGCGCGCGCGGCAGAAACACCTCGGCCGTGCACCGCTCGTGGCGCACGAAGGCGTCCTGCGCAAGGCGCGGGTCCAGGGCGGCCGGGTCCACGGCGATTACGCGCAGGCCCCGCTGCCGCAGCACGCGCGTCCAGCCGCCGGGCGCCGCGCCCAGATCGACCGCCAGACCGTTTTCGGGCAGGCTGATCCCAAAGGCGTCCAGCGCCTCCAAAAGCTTAAACTCGGCGCGGGAGATCATCTCCTCGTCGCGGGCGAACCGCCGGCAGCCGCCCGCCCAATCGCTCAGGTTGTCCTGTACGCGGGACGCGCCCAGGTACGCCGCGCCCGGGCACACCGCCACCGAGAGCGCCTGGCCGGGGCTGCGCACGTCCAGCGCAAGGCCGGCCCCGCACAGCGCGTCCGCCAGGGCGTTGTTCACGTCGAAGCGGCCGTAGGCCGGCTCGTCCGCCGCGAAGATGCGGGCCTGCACCGAGAAGGGCACATGCTCGTCCAGCTCGGGCAGCAGGCGCAGGGCCGCGTCGGCCATGGCCGAAAGGTCGTCTCTGTCGCCGTGCACGGGCACCTGCGCCTGCACGGGCTGTATATGGCGCAAAAAGAGCGGCGGTTTTGCGCGCACCGCGCCGGTTACGGCCGGCCCGTCCGCGGCAAAGCTGACCAGCGCCACGCCCGGCTCCAGCTCGCAGGGTTTTTCGCTGAAAGGGAACAGCCTCTGCAGCTCGGCCATCGCCTCCTGCAGCGACTCGCTTTGGGCCGTAACGATAAAGCGGCTCATGGCTTGCGCCCCCAGCCGTGGCGGTCGGCCGCGTCCATAAAGCGGTGCCAGTCCTCCGCCAGCAGGTCGTGCCCGCCGGCGCGCATGTGGTAGCCGATGCAGCCGTTGACGGACGCCTCGCCCGCGGGCGGAAGGCTCGTCGCGGCCAGGCCCTTGCGGCCGTGCGCCTCCCATGCGGGGGTGGCCAGCTTGCAGGCGCGAAACTCCGCCACAGGGTCGCTCCACGTGTCCTCCTGGGCCGAGGCCACGTACAAAAGGCGGGGCGCAACGCTCGCCAGCAGCAGGTGCTGGTCGAAGGGCATGTCCTCCTCGCGGCCGCCGTACGCATGATAGTTTTCACAGAACCAGTGCGGAAAGCGCTGGTTGATGCGCTGCACGCTCTCGCCCTGTTTGCCGCGCGTGTAGGCCGCGCCCGTACAGCCGGACTCGTTGCTCACCGTAAGGGCGAAGCGCTCGTCGCAGGCGCCGGCCCACAGCGCGGCTTTCCCGCCGCGCGAGTGCCCCACCACGGCAACGCGGCCGGCGTCCACCCGCGGGAGGGTCAGCAGGGCGTCCAGAGCGCGGCGCGCGCCCCAGGCCCAGGCGGCGATGGTTCCCCACGAAGAGGGGGTGCGCTGCTGATCAAACAGGCCGTGCACGCCGTTTGCAAAACCGTCGTGCTCGTCTGGGTCCAGCTGCGCCAGGTGCAGCGCCGCCGCGCCGTAGCCCCGCGCGACGATCTGCTCCGCGGGCCAGAACGGGGAAAAAGCGTCGCCCGGCGCGTCGATGATCGATAAGTCGCGGTTGCACAGCAGCAGGAACACCGGGCAGAGCTCCCGCGCCGCGGGCAGAAACACCCGCACCTGGAACCCCCCGCACCCGCGCCCGGGCAGCCCTTCATACGAAACCCCAAGCGTATAGCGCCGGGCCTGCCCGCCAAGCGCCGCGCCCTCGTCGCGCTCCTCCACCCGCATGCCGGCGGGCTTTTCCACAGGCGCCGCGCCGTACACCTCCTGCGAGAGCAGGCGCAGAATATCCCCGCGCCGCGCACAAACGTCCAACACGCAAACGATCCCCTTTCCCGCCGCCGGAGGCGGCAAAACCTGCGCGCCATCGAAGCGGCGCCGCAGCGCAGCATTGTGGCCCATGCGATAGTTATCATGCCCATATGGCCGCAAAGGCCCGGCGGCATCACGCGCCGCCGGGCCTTTGCTGATTGTGTTTGCCGCGGCGGAGTTCCTGCGGCCCTGCTACCAGTTCTCCCGCACGTCGATGTTCTTGTAGCGCCGCATGCCGGTGCCGGCGGGGATAAGCTTGCCGATGATGACGTTCTCCTTCAGGCCCACAAGCGGGTCCACCTTGCCCTTGATGGCCGCCTCGGTGAGCACGCGGGTGGTCTCCTGGAAGGACGCCGCGGAGAGGAAGGAGTCGGTGGCCAGCGTGGCCTTGGTGATGCCCAGCAGCACGCGCTTGGCCACGGCGGGCTGTCCGCCGGCGCGCACGGTGGCGTCGTTCTCGCGCTCGAACTTGAAGATGTCCACAAGCCCGCCGGGCAGCATCTCGGTATCGCCGGCGTCCTCCACGCGCACCTTGCGCAGCATCTGGCGCACGATCACCTCGATGTGCTTGTTGGAAATTTCCACGCCCTGCAGGCGGTACACGGTCTGTACTTCCTTGAGCAGGTAATCCTGCACGCCCTTAACGCCCTTAATCTTCAGGATGTCGTGCGGGTTGATGGAGCCTTCGGTCAGCTCGTCGCCCGCCTGCACGCTCTGGCCTTCCTGCACCTTGATGCGCGAGCCGTAGGTGATGGTGTAGCTTTGCTGCTCGCCGTCCTCGCTGGTGACGATGATCTCGCGCTTCTTCTTGGTTTCGGCAAGCTTCACCGTGCCGGCCAGCTCGGAGATGACCGCCAGGCCCTTGGGCTTGCGGGCCTCGAAGAGCTCCTCCACGCGGGGAAGGCCCTGGGTGATGTCCTCGCCGGAGGCGACGCCGCCCGTATGGAACGTACGCATGGTGAGCTGCGTGCCGGGCTCGCCGATGGACTGGGCGGCGATGATGCCCACCGCTTCGCCGATGTCCACGGGCCCGCCGGTCGCCAGGTTCGCGCCGTAGCAGCGGGCGCATACGCCCTGCTCGTTCCGGCACGTGAGCACCGAGCGGATCATCACCTGCTTGATGCCCGCGGCGGCAATGGCGCGGGACATATCGTGCGTGATGAGCTCGTTGACGCGGGCAAACACCTCGCCGGTCTGCGGGTTTACGACCTCCTCGGCGGCGTAGCGGCCGCGCACGCGGTCCTCGATGGGCTCGATCTTCTCCGAGCCGTTCATAATGTCGGAAACGAGCATGCCGCGCACGCGCTCGCCGCGCTGGGCGAAGCAGTCCACCTCGCGCACGATGACCTCCTGGGCCACCTCCACAAGGCGGCGGGTGAGGTAGCCCGAGTCGGCCGTCTTCAGGGCCGTGTCGGCCAGCGACTTGCGCGAGCCGTGCGAGGAGATGAAGAACTCCAGAACGGAGAGCCCCTCGCGGAAGGACGCCCGGATGGGCACCTCGATGATGCGGCCGGACGGGGAGGCCATCAGGCCGCGCATGCCCGCCAGCTGGCGGATCTGGTGAACGGAACCGCGGGCGCCGGAGTTGGACATCATGTAGATCGGGTTAAAGCGGTCCAGATGCTCCATCAGCTCGTCGGTGACCTTCTTGGTCGTATCCTCCCAGATGCGGATGACATTTTGGTAGCGCTCGTTCTCCGACATCATGCCGCGGCGGAACTGGCGTTCCACGTTGCGCACGGCCGTGTCCGCCTCGGCGAGCAGGCCCTTCTTGGCCTCGGGGATGACGATGTCGCTGACGGACACCGTAACCGCGCCGCGCGTGGAATAGCGGAAGCCCAGGCGCTTGATCTCGTCCAGCACCAAGGCGGTCTTGGTCATGCCATGGATGCGGAAGGTCTGGTCCACGATGCGGCCGAGCATCTTGCGGTCCACATACCGGTCCACTTCCAGCTTGAACGGGCCGTCCTCGCCCGAGCGGTCGGTCAGGCCCAAATCCTGCGGGATCGCCTCGTTGAACAGGATGCGGCCGATGGTGGTCTTCATGATGCGGTGCTTCTTTTCCCCGTCCACCATGCGCTCAAAACGCACGGTGATGGGCGCCTGCAGGGCGATAACGCCCTCCTGGTAAGCCATCAGCGCCTCGTCGGCGTTCATGAAGGACTTGCCCTCGCCCTTGGAGCCCGGGCGCTCCATGGTCATGTAGTACGAGCCGATGACCATGTCCTGCGTGGGGGTGACCACCGGGCGGCCGTCAGAGGGCTTGAGTATGTTGTTGGCCGCCAGCATCAAAAAGCGCGCCTCGGCCTGCGCTTCCATGGACAGGGGCACGTGCACGGCCATCTGGTCGCCGTCGAAGTCGGCGTTGTAGGCCGAGCACACCAGCGGGTGCAGCTTTAGGGCCTTGCCCTCCACAAGCACCGGCTCGAAGGCCTGAATGCCCAGGCGGTGCAGCGTGGGCGCGCGGTTTAAGAGCACCGGGTGGTCGTGAATGACCTCCTCCAGCACGTCCCAAACCTCGGCGCGCACGCGCTCCACGGCGCGCTTGGCCGATTTGATGTTGTGCGCCAGGCCGCGCTCCACCAGCTTCTTCATCACGAAGGGCTTGAAGAGCTCCAGGGCCATCTCCTTGGGCAGGCCGCACTGGTAGATCTTCAGCTCCGGCCCCACAACGATAACCGAGCGGCCGGAATAGTCCACGCGCTTGCCCAGCAGGTTCTGGCGGAAGCGCCCCTGCTTGCCGCGCAGAAGGTCGGACAGGGACTTAAGCGCCCGGTTGCCCGGGCCGGTGACCGCGCGGCCCCGGCGGCCGTTGTCGATCAGGGCGTCCACGGCCTCCTGCAGCATGCGCTTTTCGTTGCGCACGATGATGTCCGGCGCGCCCAGCTCCAGCAGCTTCTTCAGGCGGTTGTTGCGGTTGATCACGCGGCGGTACAGGTCGTTTAGGTCGCTGGTGGCGAAGCGGCCGCCGTCCAGCTGCACCATGGGCCGCAGCTCGGGCGGGATGACGGGCACAACGTCCAGAATCATCCACTCGGGCTTGTTGCCGCTCTTGCGGAAGGCCTCCACAACCTCCAGGCGCTTAACGGCGCGTAAACGTTTTTGGCCGGAGGTATCCGTGAGGTCCTTGCGCAGGGCCACGGAGAGCGCCTCCAGGTCGATCTGCTGCAGCAGCTCCTTCACGGCCTCGGCGCCCATGCCCACGCGGAAGGTGTCGTTGCCGAACTTGTCCAGCGCCTCGCGGTACTCGCGGTCGGACAGCACCTGCTTGTAGGAGAGGGAGGTCTCGGCCGCGTCCAGCACGATGTGCGCGGCAAAGTAGAGCACCTTCTCCAGCGCGCGGGGGGAGATGTCCAGCAGAAGGCCCATGCGCGAGGGAATCGCGCGGAAATACCAGATGTGGGAGACGGGCGCGGCCAGCTCGATGTGGCCCATGCGCTCGCGGCGCACCTTGGCCCGGGTCACCTCAACGCCGCACTTGTCGCAGATGATACCCTTGTAACGAACGCGCTTGTATTTGCCGCAGTGGCACTCCCAGTCCTTCTGCGGGCCAAAGATGCGCTCGCAGAACAGTCCGTCCTTCTCCGGCTTCAAGGTGCGGTAGTTGATCGTTTCGGGTTTTTTCACCTCGCCGCAGGACCAGGCGCGGATCTTTTCCGGGGACGCGAGGCCAATCTGCATGCTGTCGAACGTCGTCAGTTGATTCATGAGCTGTAGCGCTCCTTCCTGGCATATGCGAAAGCGGCGGACGCCGGGAATCCCGGCGGGCCGGCTCTATTCGTCCTCGCCCTCGTCCTCGTCAAAGCCCTCGTCGAACAGGGCGTCCTCCAGGCCCGGCACCTCCAGGTCGTCCAGGTCGATGTCCTCCAGGCCCTCGCCCGCGGACACCGCCGCAGCGGGCTGGGCGCTGGGTGCGGGCGCGTCCTCGCGGCCCTCGATGTTCACGTCCAGCTGCTCCACGTCCTCGTCGTCGGTGGTGTCGCGGAAGGTGATCTCCCGCTGGTCGGTCCCCAGAACCTTCACGTCCAGCGCCAGGGACTGCAGCTCCTTGATGAGCACCTTGAAGGACTCCGGAACGCCCGGATCGGGGATGTTTTCCCCTTTGACGATGGCTTCGTACGTCTTCACGCGCCCCACCACGTCGTCGGACTTCACGGTGAGGATTTCCTGCAGGGTGTGCGCCGCGCCGTAAGCCTCCAGCGCCCACACCTCCATCTCGCCGAAGCGCTGCCCGCCAAACTGCGCCTTGCCGCCCAGGGGCTGCTGGGTGACCAGCGAGTACGGGCCGGTGGAGCGGGCGTGGATCTTGTCGTCCACCAGGTGCGCAAGCTTGAGGATGTACATGTAGCCCACCGTAACGGTGTTCTCAAACGGCTCGCCCGTGCGGCCGTCGTACAGCACGGTCTTGCCGTCGCGGCCCTTGCCGGCCATCTCCAGGCAGGACATGATGTCCTCCTCGTTGGCGCCGTCGAACACGGGCGTGGCGATGTGCCAGCCCAGCGCCTTGGCCGCCCAGCCCAGGTGCACCTCCAGCACCTGGCCGATGTTCATGCGCGAGGGAACGCCCAAGGGGTTCAACACGATTTCAAGGGGCGTGCCGTCGGGCAGGAAGGGCATGTCTTCCTCGGGCAGGATGCGCGAGATGACGCCCTTGTTGCCGTGGCGTCCGGCCATTTTGTCGCCCACGGAGATTTTGCGCTTCTGGGCGATGTACACGCGCACAAGCTGGTTCACGCCCGGGGAGAGCTCGTCGCGGTTCTCCCGCGTAAACACGCGCACGTCCACGATGATGCCGCTCTCGCCGTGCGGAACGCGCAGGGAGGTATCGCGCACCTCGCGCGCTTTTTCCCCAAAGATGGCGCGCAGCAGCCGTTCCTCGGCCGTCAGCTCGGTTTCTCCTTTGGGGGTGACCTTGCCCACCAGAATGTCGCCCGAGCGCACCTCCGCGCCGATGCGGATGACGCCGTGCTCGTCCAAGTCCTTCAAAGCGTCCTCGCCCACGTTGGGGATGTCGGAGGTGATCTCCTCCGGCCCGAGCTTCGTGTCGCGCGCCTCGCTCTCGTACTCCTCGATGTGGATGGAGGTAAACACGTCCTCCTTCACCAGCTTTTCGCTGATCAGGATGGCGTCCTCGTAGTTGTAGCCTTCCCAGGTGAGGAAGCCGATGAGGATATTGCGCCCAAGCGCCATCTCGCCCCGGTCAATGGAGGGGCCGTCGGCCAGTACCTGGTCCTTTTTCACCACTTCGCCCTGGATAACCGTGGGCCGCTGATTGATGCACGTGCCCTGGTTGCTGCGGGTAAACTTGATGAGTTTATAATCGTAGCGCTTGCCGCTGCGCCCGCGCAGGGTGATGTGGTCGGCCGCCACCTTCTCGATGACGCCGTCCTCCTCGGCCAGCGCGACGGCGCCCGAGTCCACGGCCACCTTGTACTCCATGCCCGTGCCCACAATGGGGGCCTGGGGCACCAGAAGCGGCACGGCCTGGCGCTGCATGTTCGAGCCCATCAGGGCGCGGTTGGCGTCGTCGTTCTCCAGGAAAGGCACCATGGCCGTGGCCACGGACACGAGCATCTTGGGCGAAACGTCCACATAGTCCACGTCCGTGGCGGGCACCTCGATGATCTCGTCGCGCACGCGCACGGTCACGCGCTCGGCCACAAAGCGCCCCTGCTCGTCCAGCTTTTCATTGGCCTGGGCGATGACGTACAGGTCCTCCTCGTCGGCGGTCATGTACTGGATGGTGCTCGTGATGCAGCGGCTCTCCCGGTCCACCAGGCGGTAGGGCGCTTCGATAAAGCCGTACTCGTTGATGCGCGCGTAGGTGGCCAGCGAGCCGATCAGGCCGATGTTCGGGCCTTCAGGCGTCTCGATGGGGCATATGCGCCCGTAATGGGAGTGGTGCACGTCGCGCACCTCAAAGTTGGCGCGGTCGCGGTTTAAGCCGCCCGGGCCAAGGGCGGAAAGGCGGCGCTTGTGCGTCAGGGCCGCCAGGGGGTTGGGCTGGTCCATAAACTGGGAGAGCTGGGAGGAGCCGAAGAATTCCTTGATGGCGGCGGACACCGGGCGGATGTTGATGAGCGCCTGGGGCGTGATCGCCTCCTGGGCCTGAATGGCCATGCGCTCCTTCACCACGCGCTCCAGGCGGGAGAGCCCGATGCGGATCTGGTTTTGCAGAAGCTCGCCCACCGAGCGCAGGCGGCGGTTGCCCAGATGGTCGATGTCGTCCGTGTGGCCGATATCGTGATTGAGGCCGATCTGGTAGTTGATGGAGGCCAGAATGTCGTCCACGATGATGCACTTGGGCACCAGGTCGTGCATGTGGCGGCGCACGGCGGCCTTCAGGTCCTCGGCCGAGGGGGTGCCCTCCAGAAGGGGCAGCAGGGAGGGCAGGTGCACCCGCTCGGTGATGCCCACGCTGGCCGGGTCAAAGGGCAGCCAGCGCGCGGCGTCCACGAAGCGGTTGCCGATCACCTTCACCACGCGGCCGTTCGCCTGCACGAACACCTCGTTTACGCCGGAGTTTTGGATGTTGAGCGACACGTCGCGCTCGATGGTCTCGCCCGCGGACACGAAGATCTCGCCCGTGCGGGGGTTCACAATGTCCTGCGCGGCCACGTACCCAACGATGCGGGCGGCCAGCGACAGCTTTTTGTTGAACTTGTAGCGCCCAACGCGCGCCAGATCGTAGCGCTTGGGCTCGAAGAACAGGTTGTTGAGGAGGGACTGGGCCGAGTCCACCGTGGGCGGCTCGCCGGGGCGCAGGCGCTTGTAGATCTCCAGCAGCCCTTCCTCGGCGGTTTTCGCGCTGTCGCGGGCGATGGTGGCGGAGAGGTGCTCGTCCTCGCCCAAAAGATCGATAATCTGTGCGTCGGTGCCGTAGCCCAGCGCGCGCAGCAGCACGGTGATGGGAAGCTTGCGCGTGCGGTCCACCCGCACCCACAAAACCTCGTTGGAGTCGGTCTCGTATTCCAGCCACGCGCCGCGCTGCGGGATGACCGTGGCGGCGTACAGGGGCGTGCCGGCCTTATCGATGGTCATATTGAAGTACACGCCGGGCGAGCGCACCAGCTGCGACATAATCACGCGTTCGGCGCCGTTGATGATGAAGGTGCCCTGGGGCGTCATAAGCGGAAAATCGCCCATGAACACGTCCTGCTCCTTAATTTCGCCCGTCTGCTTGTTTGTTAAGCGCACCTTCACTTTAAGGGGCGCGGAGAAGCTTACATCGCGCTCCTTGCACTCCTCAACGGAGTATTTGGGGGTGTCATCCAGCGAGTAACCGATGAAACTAAGCTCAAGCGTGTCCGTGTAGTCGGTGATCGGAGAGACGTCCGCCAGCACCTCCTGCAAATCCTCTTGAAGGAACCGCTCGTAGGATTTTTTTTGCACCTCGTTCAGGTCGGGTATGCTCACGACCTCCTCGAAGGACGCAAAGCTCATCCGCGTGCGCTTGCCCATCGTTACTTCGTGGATGTTCATGCGGTGAATCACTCCCTTAATTGCTGCGGGGACGCCGGGGCGGGTGCGAGCCCTTCGTTTCGCGGTTTCATCCGTCAAGTTTTGCCACGCCTTCCAACGATCCAGTCTGCCCGTTGTCAAGGCGTGGTATTCGTAGTACAATGACGTCGAAAGCCACGGCAGAGGGCCATTTTGGCCGATTTAACCATACGAATGCAATATACGATTATAGCGCTGACCCGTCGGGATGTCAACACGTCCCGCGGGCAAGCGCCATTTATATTTTATCGACAAAAAACCGACGCCGTTTACCGCCCGGCCGCGGGCCGAGAGGCCCGCCGTTTCATCGGCCGGAAAAATACAAATCGATCGCGCGGGAGAGCAGCTTTCCCGCAAGCGGCGCGGCCACCTCGCCGCCCCCGCCGCCGTGCTCCACCACCACGCACACCGCAAGGGGCGCGCGCTCGTCGGCGACAAAGCCGGTAAACCATGCGTGCGATTTTTGCGCGCCGGAATCGCTCACCTGCGCCGTGCCGGTTTTGCCGCACACGCTGTAGCCCTTCACGGCAGCGCGCGCGCCCGTGCCATCGCTCACCACGCCGCGCATCAGCTTCTGCAGCTCGCCCGCCACGGCCGCAGAACTAACGCGCAGGTAGGCGGAGGGGGACAGCTTCTGCGCGACCCGCCCCGAGGGCGCGGTGACGGACAGCACGAGCTTGGGCTCGGGCATCTGCCCCCCGCGGGCGATGGCGCAGGAGATGAGCGCCATGTGCAGCGGCGTCACAAGCGTTGTGCCCTGCCCCACGGCCGTCCACCCCAGGTCGTCGCCCGTCAGGCGCTCCTGCGGAAAGCGGCTGTCGTAGGCGATCAGGTCGGCGAAGTACGCGTCCCGCCCAAAGCCGAACTGCTCGGCCGTCATGCGCAGCGCGCCCTCGCCCATCAGGGCCGCGTAGTGGGCGAAAGCGCAGTTGCACGACACCTCGAACGCCCGCTGAAAGGAAAGCGCGCCGTGCGCCTGGCTGCACTTCACCGGCCGCTCGCCGCCCGCCAGCTCGCCCGTGCACACAAACTCGCCGGTCAACAAAGAGGGCATGTGCTCCATCACCGCGGCCGCCGTGATGATCTTAAACACCGACCCGGGCGTGTAGCGCCCCTGGGTTACGCGGTTGACGAGCGCCGAGCCGGCCTCCTCCTTCAGGGCGTCCTCCACGCGCATCGGGTCAAACTCGGGCGACGCGTACATGAGCAGCAGCTCGCCGGTCTTGTAGTTCATCACCACGGCCGCGCCGTCCTTGCCGGAAGGAAACTGGTCGTGCGCATAGCGCTGCAGCTTTGCCGAGACGCTCAGGGCCACGTCGTCGCCCCGCCGCTGCCCGCCCTGCAAAAGGTCGGCCACGCGCTCGGGCAGCGAGGCGTCAAAGCCCAGCAGGTGCGCGGCCAAAAAGGTCTCCGCGCCCGTGGCCACCACGGCGCGCGTATCGCCCAGCACGTGGCTGGCCGCCTTGCGCAGGGTCGACCCGCCCGGGTAGGCGCGCTGCCCGTCCTTGGTGGTGGCCAGCACCGTGCCTTCGCGGTCCAGGATGTCGCCGGGGGTAACCTGTTTGGCCGTTATGTGCAGGCGGGGGTTGTAGGGGCTGTTCAGCCAGCGGCCGCCGTACGTGTACACCGAGTACACCGCAAAGCCGGCCGTGGGCGCCCCAGGGGGCCGCAGCACGAAAAGCCACACCCGGGGGGTGAGCCGCCGCGCCCCCCCCCCACCCCCGCCCCGTCCCCCAGGG
>JAVBLU010000015.1:0-29789 GCA_031553225.1 Eubacteriales bacterium | reverse complement strand
TGTACGTCCGCGCCGGCCGCTACGCCCGCGCCCACGGCGGCGCCCGCCGCCACCGCAGCGCCCGCCGCTGCCGCCACGCCCGCGCCGGTAACCCCGGCCCCGGCGGCCGCCCCCGCCCCGCCCGCCACCGCCGACAAGGGCCCGAAGTTGACCATGCTGATGGGCAACCAGGCCTTCGACCCGAACAGCGAGTACACTGCCAAGCGCCTGGAAGAGCTGACGGGCTACAAGGTGCAGTACGACCTGCTGCCCTCCGAAGGTGCCAACGAGCGCCTGAGCCTGGAAATCAGTTCCGGCACGAAGTACGACGTACTCAAGCTCTCCAGCGCCCAGTTCAGCATGCTGGCCGGCCAGAACGCCCTGCTTCCCATCGACGAGTACCTCCAGCAGTATCCCGACATCGTCACAAGCGTTGACCCGACCGGCTGGTTCTACGTGAAGTTGGCCGACGGCAAGACCTACGGCGTGCCCGAGGTCGGCCTGGTCATCCTCAGCGGCGCGCTTGGCTACCGCGAGGACCTGTTCGCCAAGAACAACATCACTGTGCCCGCCGCCACGATGAACGTTGACGAGTTCTACGCGCTCGTTAAGGACGTAAAGACCAAAACCGGCCTGATTCCGATCACCGGCAACCAGGCCTACCACGAGACGATCGGCTCCGGCTTTGGCCTTGATACCTTCCAGCTGACCGTTGTGGACGGCAAGGCGCAAAGCCGCCTGCGCCTGCCCGGCATGAAGGACTATCTCTCCTTTATGAACAAGCTGTACGCCGAAGGCCTCATCGATATCGACTGGCCGGTGAACAAGGGCGAGAACATCAACCAGAAGATGTCCTCCGGCGCCGCCGCGATGGCCTTCATGGGCTGGACCGCCACGCCCGGCTGGACCCGCGCTCTGCGCGAGAAGACCCCCGAAGCCCACTTCCTCTCCATCCTGCCCCTGAAGGATTCCACCGGCAAGACGCACATCAACACCTCCCAGGCCGTCACCACCGTTACCTGCATTCCCAAGACGGCTTCGGCCAACGCCAAGTACGTGATGGGCATGGTGGACGCCCGCCTGCAGAAGAGTGTTTGGTGGGAGTTTAACGCCGGTATCGAGGGCGTGCACTACACCTTGAAGGACGGCGTGCCCACCCCCATCCAGCCCAAGTACAAGGACGACATGACGAACGGCAACGTCTTCCAGCTGGCCGTGCGCTTCCCCGACCATGCCACCACGTGGCTGTCGCGCGTGCAGAAGGACGAGCTGCTCTACGACGCTTGGCTGGACATGAACCGCAAGTCTCTGGACTATCCGTACACGTTTAACGCTTTCGGCTATGCGGCCTTCCCCGAGTTTGACAAGTACAACGCCGCCTTGGCCACCAAGTGCAACGACTACTTTATGAAGGTCATCGCCGGCACCGAAAAGATCGACACCTACGATGCGTTCGTAAAGAGCTGGGAGACCGACGGCGGCCTTGAGTACGAAGCCGGCGCCCAGAAGTGGTACGACACGCACCAGGACCTTGTGAAGCTTACCCTGGAAGCCAAGAGCCCCTACACCGACGTCTACAAAAAGTAAAATACGGAAAAGGGGTGCGCCGTGCGGCGCGCCCCTTTTCCATGCCAGGGAGGCAATGCGCATGAGCGAAGTACGTTACCAACGCAATGTAACCGTCCGCCACGAGGTGGACGTGCTCGTCGTGGGCGGCGGCCCGGCCGGCGTGGCGGCCGCGTGGGCGGCCAAAAAGGCCGGGGCAAGCGTTCTTCTGTTGGAAGGACACACCTGCCTTGGGGGCCTTGGCACGGCGGGCATGGTGCCGGCCTTCATGAGCATCGGCGACGGCGAACACCTGCTGAGCGCCGGGTTTGGCACGCAGGTGCTGCGCCGGCTGTATCCGGGATGCGATCTGTCCACCGGCAAATTCGCCTACGGCTCGCTCTCCATTAACGCCGAGGCGCTCAAGCGCTGCTACGAAGAGATCCTGCTGGAGGCGGACGTACCCTTCGTGTACCAAAGCCAGCTCATTGACGTGCAGATGCAGGGCGACGCCATCGACACGGCGCTCTTTGCGGCCAAATCCGGCGTCTTCGCGGTGAGGGCCCGGCAGTACGTCGACTGCACGGGCGACGGCGACCTGTGCGTGTGGGCAGGCGCTGCCTTTGAGAAGGGCGACGAGGACGGCAACATGATGGCCGGCACGCTGTGCTCGCTGTGGGCGGGCGTGGACTGGACGCGGGTGGAGAAACCCGACGCCCGGCGCATCGAGGAAGCCATCGCGGACGGCGTGTTCGCCATTCCCGACCGGTCTCTTCCGGGTATGTGGAAAATTTCCGACAGCGTGGGCGGCGGCAACATCGGCCACCTGTTCGGCGTGGACGGCACGGACGAGCGCTCCATGACGAAGGGTTTCCTGCGCGGCCGCGTGTACGTGCGCGAGTACGAAAAGTACTTCAAAGAATATCTCACCGGCTATGAGCAGATGGAGCTCATTTCCACCGGATCGCTTCTAGGCATACGCGAATCGCGCCGCATCACCTGCGAAAAGCGCCTCATACGCGAGGCATTCGACACGCGCGCCGTATACGAGGACGAGATAGGACGCTACTGCTACAGCGTGGACATGCACCCCGTGAACAACTCCATCAAGGAGCACGAGAAGACCTACGGCAACTTTAAGGCCTCGCACCTGCAAAAGGGCGAGAGCTACGGCATCCCCTACCTGTGCCTGGTTCCCAAGGGCTTGCGCAACGCCCTGGTGGCCGGACGGTGCATCGGCACGGACCGCCCCATGCAGGGCTCCATGCGCGTGATGCCGGGGTGCTGGATCTCCGGCCAGGCCAGCGGCGTGGCCGCGGCGCTGGCGACGGCCAGCGGCAGCCGCCCCGCGGACCTGCCGGTGCGCAGCGTGCAGCAGGGACTGCTTGCGCTGGGCGCGTACCTGCCGAACGCAAGGTAACCCGCTTACCGAAGAGCCGCCCCGCCGTCTTGGGCGGGGCGGCTTTGGCACCGTAGTCCACCCGCCGGGCGCTATTTGTCCGCGGTTGGAGCAGCGCCTCGGTTCCTTAGGCTTGACAGCAGCACGGTGAGCCGCCGCGCCGGGCGACAGACCCGTTTGCGTGGAGAACTGGATTGTATTTCCCGGCCGTTGTGCTATGATGAAGACAGCCATCGCTGGGGGGTGTTTGCCTTGTTTATGGACGATCTGTACCGAATAACGCCCGCGCGCACAAAACGCTGTTCCTCTTACGACGTGACAGGCGGCAACGCCGACCGCTGGATGCTCGCGCCAGGCGAAACGCGCGTGCTGGCCGACATCTCCGGGCCGGGCAAGATCACGCACATCTGGATGACACAGAGCAACCCGGACCCGGACTACCTGCGCCGCATTGTTCTGCGCATGTACTGGGACGGCGAGGAACAGCCAAGCGTTCTTGCACCGCTGGGCGACTTCTTCTGTTTGGGGCACTCCATGGTGTGTTCCTTTCAAAGCCTGCCCTTCACCGCCTCGGTGAATGACCGGCAGCACAACTGCTTTGGCGGCGCGGCGGCGCTGAACTGCTACCTGCCCATGCCCTTTAACCGCAGCGCGCGCGTGGAGGTCACGAACGAGACCGACGAGAACCACTACCAATACTTTTACATCGATTACGAGCTGCAGGACGCGCCCTTCGGAGCGGACGCGGCGTATTTCCACGCCCAGTTCCATCGGGAAAACCCGACCACGGGCTGGGGGCACGAGGTAACGGTGAACAGCGCCGTCAGCGACGGCGTCAAATGCCTGTCCGACAAGGACAACTACCAGCTGCTATCCGCCGAAGGGGCCGGGCAGTTCATCGGCTTCAACCTGTCGGTGACGAACCTGCAGCGCCGCGTGAAGAACCCGCACGAGCGCACCTGGTGGGGCGAGGGCGACGAGATGATCTTCATAGACGGCGAGCCCTGGCCGCCCAGCCTGCACGGTACCGGCAGCGAGGACGCCCTGAACCAGGCCTACGGCATGCAACGCAACGCCTATCTGTGCAACGGCTCGTCGATCTACGAGGCGGACACGCTGGGATACCAAACCTCGTACGTGTTTTATTTGGCCAACCCTGTGCGCTTTACCAAGAGCCTGCGCGCCTCCATCGAGCACGGGCACGGCAACCACTTATCCAACGAGTATTCCTCCGTGGCGTACTGGTACCAGCGCGAACCGCACAAGGCTTTCGGCATTCTGCCCACCCTGCAGCGCCTGCCCCTCGTACGCTCCTTTGCGGCGCGCGAGGGCACGAACACACCACCCGTACCCATGGCCCTTACCCCCGAAATGGAGGCCGCCAAGCAGCTGTGGGCGCAGATGTACCTCTCGCGCAAGGAAAAGGGCTCGTACTGACATTCCATCCGGACAGGAGATGGTTTCCAGTGAACAGAGAAACGCTACTCGCCGCGGCGGCCGCTTTTACCAAGGACAACCCGGGCAACTACATCCAGGCGGAATGGGCCATCAGCCCCGACCTCGTGGGCAAGCCCATGTACGAAGCGCCGCTGCTGGCCTTTGGCGACGCGTCCGACCCATTCTTTGAAGAGCTGCGCAGGCCGGATGTCGTTGGACCGCATCATATGATGCCCAGGGACTTTCTGCCCGCAGCGCGCACGGTGATCGCCTTCTTCAGCCCGTTTTCCGAGGATGTGCGCCGCTCCAACGACGAGCTGCCCGTGGAGCCTTCCTCCATGTGGCTGCACGCGCGCATCGAAGGGCAGGCTTTCATCAGGAGTTTGAGCGAGCACCTGGTCGGGCTGTTGCGCCAGGCGGGTCACGAGGCGACCGCGCCCCTCACCGATCCAAAGTTCTGGTCAAAGACGGGCGAGTATACCAGCAACTGGTCCGAGCGGCACGCCGGGTATGCGTGCGGCCTGGGCACGTTTGGGTTATGCAAAAGCCTGATCACCGTACAGGGGGCGGCCGGCCGGTACGGGTCGATCATCTCCTCCCTGGCCCTGCCCTGTGACGGGCGGCCCTATGCGGGTGTATACGAGTACTGCACCATGTGCGGCGCATGCCAGCGGCGTTGCCCCGCGCACGCCATCGATAAGGCGCGCGGAGCGGACGCGGGCAAGAGCCATCCCGTTTGCAGCGCCTTTGTGGGCGAAACTTCGCGCAAGTATGCCCCGCGCTATGGCTGCGGCAAATGCCAGGTGGGCGTGCCCTGCGAGCGCCGTGCGCCGGGCAGGCGGTCGTAGGGCGCATGCGTTTTCTCAACCTGGGCGTGCTGGCGCATGTGGACGCGGGCAAAACGACCGCCACCGAGCAGCTCCTGTACAAGACCGGGCAAATTCGCCGCGCGGGGTCGGTGAAGGGCGGCGACACGCAGACCGACTTTTTGCCCATCGAACGGCAGCGCGGCATCTCCGTGCGCGCGGCCGAGGCATCCTTTTCGCTGGGCGACACGCTGGTAAACCTGATCGATACGCCCGGCCACGCCGATTTTGTCAGCGAAGTGGAGCGTGCGCTGTCCGTCCTGACGGCCGCGCTCCTCGTGCTGTCCGCGCCGGAAGGCGTGCAACCGCAGGCCGAGATGTTGCTGCGCACCCTGCAGGCCATGCGCCTGCCCACGCTCATTTTGGTGAACAAGATCGACCGGGTGGGGTGCGCGCCGGAGGTTGTTTTGGCCGAACTATCGCGGCTTGGCGTACGCGCTTTCCCATTGAACGCACCGGTTTCGCCCGGCGAGCGCGGCTGCTGTGTGCGGGATGCGCCAATGGCCGAGGAGGACGCCTACCGCCTGGCCGAAGAAGACGAACGCCTGGCGGAGCTGCTGCTGAGCGGCCGCGCCGCCGCGCACGACCTGTCGCGTTCCCTGGCAGCACAGACGGCCGCGGGCGCCGCCTGCCCTCTGGTATACGGCGCGGCGCAACTGGGCGTCGGCATGGATGCGCTGCTGCAGGCGATTGAGACCTATCTGCCGCGCGAAGCGGGCGACGCCGCCGGCCCGGCCGGCGGCGTGGTGTTCCGCATCACGCATGACGACGCGCTGGGCAAGCTGGCGCACATCAAGCTCGTCAGCGGCACGCTGCGCCGCCGCGACGCCCTCTGCTTTGCGCGCGAGGGCGCGCAGCCCGAGAAAGCGGCGCAGTTGAAGCGACCGGCCGGGGCGCGCTATCAGGACTTGGAGGAGCTTTGGGCGGGCGACATCGCGGCCGTGAGCGGGCTTGCTTCGGCGCGCGTGGGCGACGTGTTCGGCTCCGCCACGGCCGGAGCGCGAGGCGGCATTGCCCAGGAGCCGCTGCTGCGCGTACGGGCGTGCTGCCCGCCCGGGCAGCTGCCCGCGCTTCTTGACGCCTGCGCCGAGCTGTGCGACGAGGACCCTTCCCTGGCCGTGCAGTGGGCGCCCAGGGAGCGCGAGCTCACGCTGCGCGTGCGCGGCACAATGCACATCGAGCTGCTCGGCGCCCTTTTCAGCCACCGTTTTGGCCTGGACGCTTCCCTGGGCGCGCCCAGCGTCATCTACAAGGCGACGCCCAAAGGCCCGGGCGCGGGCTTTGAGGCCTACACCATGCCCAAACCCTGCTGGGCCGTCGTGCATCTGCTGGTGGAGCCTTTGCCGCGCGGCACAGGGATGCAGTTCCTGTCCCTGGCCGAGGACCGCCGCATCGCCTATCGGTACCAGCACCATGTGGAGCAGAGCGTGCGGGAGACCCTCGCGCAGGGGCGGCTTGGCTGGGAGGTGACCGACCTTCTGGTGACCCTAGCAGACGGTGAACACCACCCGATCCACACGCACCCGCTCGATTTCTTTCTCGCCACGCCCATCGCCTTGATGCGCGCCCTGGACAGCAGCGGCGAGGATCTGCTGGAGCCTTACCTTTTGCTGCAGATGACCCTGCCGGAGCAGCTGGCCGGCCGCCTTGTGGGCGAGATCATCGCCATGCGCGGCGAGATGCTCTGCTCGGACATCCTCGCCGGCAGAACGCGCGCCGAGGCCCTCGTGCCCGTGGCGACCTCCATGGATTTCCCTGCCCGCTTCGCCTCCTTCACCTCCGGCCGGGGCATGCTCTCCGCCCGGTTTCACGGCTACCGCCTCTGCCCTCTGGAGCTGGGCGCTGCGACGCCCCTCCTTGGCATCGACCCTCTCGACCGCGCCAAGTGGATTTTGCACAAAAGAGGCGCGATACAGTAAACGACGGGAGGAAATCGTTGTGCGCATTGCGGAAAACATACTGCGGCACAGCCTGCAGAACGTCCTCTTTCTGGCTGGAACGCCCTGCGGCGGAAAAACGACCGCCGCAAAGCTTCTGAGCGAAAAGTATGGACTGTACCATTTTAATGACAACTGGCATGAGCCCAGTTTCCGGGTGTACCGCTCCATTTGCGATGAAGCATACCAGCCGATGTCCACAAAGAAAAAGGAAACCACGGACTGGGAAGCGTTCTTTGGGCGCAGCGTCGAGGTATTTTTGGCGGACGAGGACGGCTATGGCGAATACGACGAGTATATCGAGTATGCCGTCATCGAGCTGATCAAGCTGTCGCAAACGCAGAAAGTCATCGCCGACGTGTGCGCGCCGCTCGCGCTGCTCACACAGATTTCCCGGCGCGAGCGGATCGCCTGCCTGCTCGCCGCCCCCGAGCTGGTCACCTGCCGGGCCTACGGGCAGCGGGAGGACCACAAGGAGTTCCTGAGCTGCCTTCTGTCCCTGAAGGACCCAGAGAAGAAGATCGCCGTCCAGGACGAGCTGTTCCGCATCAGCGTGGAAAAAACGTACGCCGAGGTTCACCGCTATGGGTTATTTCACATCGTGCGAACTGCCGACAGCACGCCGCAGAACACGCTGCGGCTGCTGGAAGCGCATTTTCGCCTGTAGCCGCCGGAAACGTCGGCCCGGCGGCTTTTATAGAGCCGCCGGGCCGCTTTCAGCTTGATGGCGATGCGCATGCGCCGATGCGAATAGCCTTCATGTCCCCTGCCCTGCGTGTTCCTTCAGATAGGCAAAATAGCGGGCCTGCTCCACGCGCAGAAGGTTCGGCGTGTCCAGGCCGTAGGGGCAGTGGAGTTTGCAGTGGTTGCAGTGCGTGCAGTCGTCCACGCGGCGCATGTTCTCCTGCCAAACGCCGGTGAGGAATCCGGCAGGATTGGCGCGGCGCAGCATGAAGGAGATGCGCGCGGCCATGGAGATGGGAATTTTGGCCGGACAGGGCAGGCAATAGCCGCACCCGCGGCAAAACGAGCCGGACAGCTCCCGCCGGTCATGCTCGATAACCGCCGCAAGCTCGCTCGTTATGGCAGGCGGATCGGCTTCGTAGCCTAGAAACTCCTCCAGCTCCCACATGTGCTGCAGGCCGTAGATGGGCACGATGTTTGCGTACTGGCGCAGGAAGACGAAGGCCGTGCGGCCGTTGGTAATTAAACCGCCGGCCAGGGCCTTCATGGCCAGCAGGCCCACGTCCGCCTCGCGGCAGCGGCGTGCAAGGTCCAGGTCCCCCTCGTCCGACAGGGGCGAGAGCGGGAACTGCAGCGTATCGTACCAGCCGCTGTCCACGGCGGCCTCCGCCAAGGCGCGCGTGTGGTTCGTGATGCCGATAAAGCGAATCTTGCCCTGTCGCTTGAGGTCAAGCGCCGCCTCGTACATCTCATCGCCTGGCGCAGGTACGGCCTTGGGGTTGTGAAACTGGTACACGTCGATCACGTCGGTGCGCAGCATGCGAAGGCTGGTCTCGCAGTCGGCGAATATGGCCGCGCGCGTAGAAGAGGGCGTTTTGGTGCACAGCACGACGTGCCGGCGCACATCGCCCAGGGCCGCGCCGATGCGCTCCTCGCTGTCCGTGTAGCCGCGCGCCGTATCGTACAGGGTCACGCCCCCGTCGAACGCGCGGCGCAAAAGGGCCGTGCTCTCATCAAAGGTAAGGCGCTGAATGGGAATCGCGCCGAAGGACGTGCGCGACACCATCAGGCCCGTACGCCCGAACCGTACCGTTTCCATGGCAAGGCCTCCTTTGCGCTTTGCGGAACGGCGCAAGCCCTGGCCGCGAAAGCAGCCGCACCGGGCCGGGCGCTCTGGACGCCGCACGCGCCTTATAACATACCGCCCCTCTTGGCGCCCCGTGCACAGAGGGCCTTATGCGGACGGTTTGGACGACAGGCCGAACGCGCGCTCCGCCAGGGGCGCAAGCGGCGGCACGTCGCTTACCGGGGCGTGCAGATAGAACCATGCCACGGCGGCATAATCGTCCTGCCGGTAATAGTTTACCCAGCCCTTGCGCGGAAAGGGGACCCCGGTCTGCTGATAGAGGAGCTGGAACCCGACCCCCGCCTCATCGTGCACAGTGACCGGCACGAGGGGCGCGCCGGCGTCCATGATGCCGCGCACCTCTTCGGCGTCCGCGCCGCCGATGACCTGCACCTGCACGCGGATGTCGCTGCTGAACAGCACCGGGTCGGGCACGTGCAGCCGGTAATAGGAGAAGCGCCGCACGTCCCAGTCGGCCATCAGGCAGCCGGCAAACCGACCGGCGTATTGTTTCTGCCCCCAACCCGTACCGATGTAGTCCTCGGTGCCGGTGCCGCACAGCGTGGGGTGCTCGCCGTCGCCGTCCAGGAACACCTTCACTTCCCCCTCGCCCCACCACTGGCGGGCGTAGACGGGGCTGGGATTCACCACTACGCTCGCGCCAAGGAAGCGCCCCGCGCCGCGCACCGTGGGCAGAATGAGGAAATCCTGCGCAAGGGCCGTGGCCCTCTCGCGCCGCCACGCGGCGTGAAAGTACATGGCGTCCGGCTCGGGCTGCTTCAGGGCAAGCCAGTCGATGTCGTAGAAGAGCAGCTCCACGTCCCTGGCGGACTCGTTCGTCAGCGTGACGCGCGCGCCTGTGGCAAAGGGCATGGGCACATAGCTCACGAAGGAGCGGCCTTCGGGCGAGGCGAACAGCTCGCTCTCAAAGGCCGTCATCTGGCCGCCCAGGCCAAAGAAGTCGCCCAAGGGCACGTCTACGGCGGGCTTGTCCGCCCCGTCCCAGTACATGCGCAGCACCAGCGCGCGCAACATGTAGGGCGAGCGATCCCGCAGGGTCATCCAGATGCGAGTGACGCGGCCCGCGCCGGACACGTTCATGAGCGTATGCGTATGCCCGGCGGGAAAGCGCGCGAACGCATCGCCCTTGGCGCCGCTGTTCGTCATGCCGCCCGCGCCTTTCGCGCCCGTCGTGTTCTCAAAGCTGTGCCAGCGCGTCTCGCCCGCCATTCGTTTGAACAGATCCACGGCGCTCCCTCCCGAAAACAAACTGTCGTCCGCCATTATTCCCGGTCCGCTACCCTGGACGGCCTGCGCACAGCCGGCTGTATGCCCGCCACGGCGGAAGGCCGGTCCGTCCGGTGCGCCGGACGAAGCGATATCGGCTTTTATTGTAACACACGCGCACACCTATGCCAAGAAAAGACGTTCGTCCGCATGAGGAAGGGCGCTTCCGTCCTCTGCCGCCTCAACGCCGCGCCGCGCAAGCTCCGCCAGATGCGCGCACGGCCGCGTGCGGTGCGACCTGCTCGGCTGCCCCGCAAATTTTCCGTTCGCCAGATCGGGATCGTTTTGGACGGGGCCCGTCGGCTTCGCCGTGCAGATGCGACCGCGTCCGTCGCCCAACGCGAGCTTCACGCTTCATACGCCGCGTCCATCGTCGCGGCAAACTCGACGAGGCTGGCTTTACCCGCCCGCCGCAGTTGCGCTGCGGCCGGGCCCCAGCAGGTCTCCTGGCCGTTCCCCGGCCAAGGCGCCGTGGCGGAACGGCCGGCGCTCGTGTTGCGTTGTACGGCCCGGCGGGCGTATCGCGCCCATCGCGGCGTCCTCCCCGCTCTTGTCGCCCACCCATCATTGTGCGCCTACACTGCAGACCGCGCAATCGCCGTGTCAAGCGTTTCGGGCATCATGGCCCCCCGTCAAAAAAAACGCCGCTCCGGCTTTCCTCTCGGCGTGAAGGGCCGGGGCGGGCGTTTCGGCGGGCTGCTGCGCAGGGGTTCAGTGGCTCTCTGCTGCGCTGTCTTCATGCCCGGAGCCCCTGTGCGCGTGCATGTCAGGGAACATCCCGCACAGTTTTCATAGTCGATCGTCTCCAGCGAGCCGTCCGCGGCGAAAGCGGGCATAGGCAACTCTGCGTGTCCGGCGGCACCGGGGACGCAGGCGCAGGCTTTGAAAGCACTCCCCCGTGCCGTCCGCAGGACCGCAGGCCGACGGAAAACCACGGCCGGCAGAATCCAAAGGCTAATCCTTCACGGCAAGTTGCCTCCCCGCGCATGAGCGTCTGTATGCCGAGGCGATGCGGCGGCAAGGCCGCGCCGCGTGTCGCCAGAAAAGGCCCGAACGCCCGGCGGGGGGCGGTTCGGGCCTTTGGGCGCGGTTCAGTTCACGCTCTACAGCGACTTGAGCACGGCCAGGCCCTCGGCGATGGCCGCAGGGATGCGCGCGGGGTCGCCGGGGTTGCCCACCTCGATGGAGAGCGTGCCGTCGTACCGGGCGGCGCGGGCGGCGGCCATAAAGGCGGCATAGTCCGCGCGGTCGTCCGCCATGGAGGGGATTTTCCGGCCGGCCGGGTAGGCGATGTGCAGGTGGAAGAGCTTTTCCGGGTCGCTCGCCATCGCGGCAATGTCCTGCTTGTCGCTCACCACATGGTACAGGTCGCACACCGTGCCCACCATGGGGCTGCCCGCCTCCCTGGCGAGCGCGGCGCCTTCCTGGTAGGTGTTGATCATGTTCGTCTCCAACGAGCACAGCGGCTCCACGGCGACGCGCACGCCGACATCCTGGGCGATGGGCGCCACGGCGCGCAGTATGTCCGCAAGGTTCTGCCACACGCCCTCGCGCGTGAGGCCGTCCTTCACCTTGCGCGAACCGCCGTTGCCGAACACGACCACCTCGCTCCCCAGCTCGCGGGCAATGGGCAGCACGCGCTTTGCGTGCTCGGCAATGGCCGCAAGGTTGAGCGCCTCGCCGGTTAAGGGCATCTCGTGCGGGAAGAGCAGAAAATTGGCGCGGCAGGGCGTGCCCGCGTCCTGCAGGCGGTTTTTCAGACCGGCGTACTGGTCCACGCTCAGCTTCAGCATCGTGGAGAGCTGCAGCTCAATGTAGTCGAATCCGCTCTTCAGCACGGAATCGAACACGATGCGGCTGGTTTCATCGCCCGTGAGCAGAAAATTGATGTTGGCGCAATAGCCAAAGCGCATGCTTACGCCCCCTTCAGCAAGGACCGGATGGCCGCGCAGTTGTGGCGGACGCTCTCGTCCGCGCCGATCGCGCTTTGGTCCTGCTCGGCCACCACCCACATGGAGCGGCCGCGCACGGCGGCGGCCACGTCGGCAAAGCGCACGATGCCGCGGCCGATCTCGGTAAAGCCGCCCTCGGCGGTGAACTCCTTAAAGTGCAGGTGCCGCACGCGATCGCCCAGCGAGCGGATGACGGCCACCGGATCCGCGCCGCCGCGCGTCACCCAGCCCACGTCCAGCACAAAGCTCATGTTCGCCGGGCGGGTGTAATCGGCCAGAATGTTCAGGCCTTGCAGATCGTTGTGGATTTCCCAGTCGTGGTTGTGATAGCACAGCGTCAGGCCTTCTTCGGCAATGCGCGCGCCCAGCTCGTCGATCTTTTTGGCGTCGGCCACGTAGCTGTCGCGGCTGGCGGCCTCCTTGCGGTTGATGCCGCTGAGAAATACGTTCTTCCCGCCCAGCTCCCTCACCAGGCGGCACACCGTGGCGATCTGGGTCAGCTGCTCCTCCTGAGACTTCGGCTCGTAGATATTGCCGCCCACGTGCAGGGCCACGATGTCGATTTTATGCTTTGCAAGCAGCTCCCGGTATACGGCCGACCGGGCGGGATCCAGGCGGTAAAATCCCATTTCGACGCCGTCGTACCCGGCTGCGGCCACCGAGGACAGCACGGCTTCGATGTTCGTCTGGTGCAGCTCCGTGCCGAAGGTGATGCTTTGGCAACCGATGCGGAAGGGCATGCTGCTCACTCCTTTGCCTGCATGCTGGACAGGATAGTCGGCTGTTCCTTCAGAATTTCCGCCAGCGTGACCGGACGGCCCAGCGCGCCGGACTTCATGGCGGCCATGGAGGTGGCCAGTGAGATGATGCCCTCCTCGAAGGAGGCCTGCGCCTTTCCGGTGCCCTCCACGTCCTTGATGAAGTAGTCGAACACGGTCTTTTCGGCGTTCTCCATCTCGGGCGCGTCCTCGTCGGCGATGTTGTAGTCCACGATCTCGCCGCCGGCGACCTTCACCTTGATGCCTTCCTCGTGGCGGATGGCGTGCATATCCACAACCGCTTCGCTGCCGGCGGTGTAGGTCATGTACGTGCCGCCCACGCGGGTGGGCAGGCCCCAGTTCATGGTAATGACGCCCACGGACCCGTCCGTGTAGGTGATGGTCATCACGCCCGTGTCCGCGGCCTTGTTTTCAATTCCGGCCAGGGTGGGGCGGCAGGTGGCGCTCTTGGACCAGGTGCAAACAACGCTCTCGGGGTTGCAGCCGTAATACCAGCGCATCAGGTCAAACAAGTGGCAGGCCATGTCCACCATGGGGCCGCCGTTGCCGAACTGCGCGTCGTGCATGGCGATCTTGGGCCGGGTCTCGCGCATGTCGTTGTATACGGTCAGGCGGTTCGTGCCCAGCACGTTGGCGTCAAACACGCGCTTCATGGCGCGGTAAGTGGGAATGTTGCGGTACTGAAGGCCGATGCCCAGCTTTTTGCCGGTGCGGCGAGAGGTCTCGCGCAGGGCGAAGCACTTTTTCATGTCCAGATCAAAGGGCTTCTCGGTGAGCACGTGGCAGCCGTGCTCCATGGCGAAGGCGGCTATATCGCAGTGGTAGTAGGCCGGCGTCGCCACGATGACGATGTCCGGACTGCTCGTTGCGATGGCCGTCTTCCAGTCGGCGTTCTTGCTCTCAAAGCCGAAATCGGCAAAGGCCTTGTCCAGGCGGTCGGGCAGAATGTCGCACACGCAGGCCATCACCACCTGGCCCTTGTAGAACTTGTCGATCATGCGCATGTACGTGCCGCCGCGGTCGCCCGCGCCGATCACCGTGATGCGGTACGGCTTCTTCATCGTTTTGCTCCTCCTATTTGAAGTTTTCGGCCTCCACGGCCGTCACCTGGTTGCGCGCGTTGCTTAAAAACGTTACGCGCTCGGGCGGAAAGCCCTCGCCAAAGGGGGTTGTAAGCCAGGCGGAAACGATCTGCTCGGCCATCTCCGGCGCGACCACCCATCCGCCCATGGTCAGGCAGTTGGCCCTGTTGATGGCCGAGGCCATGCGGCCGGTGTATACGCTCTCGGCCGCCACGGCGTGCACGCCCGGGAACTTGTTCGCCACAACGCACATGCCCGCGCCCGTGCCGCACACGAGCAGCGCGCGGTCAGCCTCGCCGTCCTGCAGTTTTTTGGCCGCCTTGGGGGCCACCTGAAAGTAGGGCTGGAAGTTGGCGATGTCCTTGGTGCCCACGTCCTCCACCGCATAGCCAAGCCCGGCAAGGTATTTGACCAGGTGCTCCTTCAGCGTGAAACCCGATTTGTCCGACCCGATGACGATCCGCTCCATGAAAGATGCCCTCCTTTGATTACAGTGCGAGAACGAGCGGGCGCGCAAGGCCCGAAAACTCCGCCTGAGGCCAGCGGCCGGTCAGCGTGAGGATTTGCGGCCCCCGCGGCGTAACGAGCATCGTGTCCTCGGACTTGGCGCCGCACACGCTCGGGTTAAAGGCGTACGCCTCGTGCAGGCGCACGACGTGCGCCTCGCCGGGCTGTATCTTGCGCTCGCGCGCCACGTACCCGGTTAAGCCGCCTTGGTGATGGTTCTGGATTTCCTGCGAAAAGCCCTCCCGGGCGTAGGCATCCTTGGCCACATCAAAAAGGGACGCAAGGCCCGCGCCAGGCTTTGCAGCGGCCATGAGCGCCGCGTCCACGCGGCACACGGCGTCGTGTTTGCCGGCAATCTCCGCCGGGACGCCGTGAAGGTGCGCGCAGCGCGTAACGGAGTAGATGAGCCCCGCCCTGCGCGCGCAAATGGCGGCCAGGGCGTGCTGCCGAAAGGGGTTGTCCGTGGGCACGGGGTGGCGGTAGCGGCGGATACGCTCGTCAAAGGCGATGAGCAGCGTGATGGGCTCAAAGCCCGACGCCCAAAGCCGTGCGGAAATGGCCCCGGCCAGGGCAAGCTCGCTGTCGCCGGGGCGCAGGGCGCGCACGGCGTCCTCCAGGGCCAGCGCGGCAGCCGGGCCCTGCATGGCCAGCGCCTGCTGCTCAGCCCCGTCCATCACGGTGCGCAGCGCGAAAAACTCTGCCGCGAGCTGCCCGTCGCTCGCCACACCGCCAGGCGCAAGCTTTTCAATAAGGCCGGCGCGCGTGCCTTCCGCCGTCCATGGAAAGTCCACGGGCTCAAGGCCGGGGCATTCCTCGGCGGCCAAACGATGCGCCTCGATGTTGTTCGCCAGAACATAAGCGCCGCTCATGGTGACCAGGATCGCGCCGCACGCCATCTCGGCGGCCAGGCCGATGAAGCCCCGCCCGCCTGTCAGCCAGGAAAAGTTGTTCTGACGCTCGATCAGGATGCCGCCGAGCTGGCGCTCCCGCAGCATGGCACGCAGTGCATGCAGCTTGTCCGTCACAGCGCGCCACCCACCCCCGGCTCGTTGCCCGCGCTGTAGGGCACGCGGGGGAGCAGCGTTAGACCCAGCCAATAGCACAGTTCCTTCAGCTCCACGCTCCATTCGCCCTTGACGAGGGGGTAGTGGTGGTGGAAGCCGTTTTGCAAAATGGTGTTGAGCAGGTCGGGCAGGGCGATCGCCTCGCCGTTGAAGGACAGGTTGCCCATCCATCCGCGCGAGCCGTCGTGCATGGGCTTGTCGTCGATAAAGTCGCCGCCCATCAAAAACATCTTGCCGCATTCGTGGGTAAAGCGCATGATGGTGGCGTGCATGGGCGCAAAGGCCATGGTGGCCACGGGCGACTGAACCAGCCAGCCTTTCACCGGGTCCTTGGGGCCGGGGTTGAAGTGCTGCTCGATGCCCACCTTGCCGCCCTTGGCAAAGAACTTGGAGCCGATGCCGCAGTGCCATAAAAAGACCGTGCCGTCGGATACGTCAAACTCGGACAGGTCCATGTGCGTGGGCGTGTCGTCCGCCATGTATTTCAGGGCAAGCATGGACACGGCCGAGAGCACGTCGCCCTCGCAGGCCGTCACGGTGCCCTCGTCGTTCAGGCGGGCGAAGGTGGCGCAGCTCACCATACCCATCTCGGTGCGGGGTTTCGGCCAGCAGGTGGAGGCCACGGCGGCGTACCCGCCCTCGGCGACCAGCTCGCGGTAGGCCCGGGTGACGCGCGCGTACTTAAGCAGCGAGGCCCTGGCGCCCTCGCTCACGTTCGCGGCTGAAGCGACCAGTTCGTCGGCGATGGGCTGCACCTCGGCGTCCTGGTAACCGCGCGCCTTCTTTTCGATGTCGCCATACTCGATGAGGCGGTTGACGCTTACGCCGAAGCGCTTCTCGATGAGGCGCTCGTCGTCATAAAAGTTGTCAAAGCCCGGAGCGATGCCGCCCACGTGGGCGACTCTTGCGCCGCGCAGGTTGATCACGGCGCGCAACGCGCGCACCGTAACCGTGAGGCGCTGGGTGAACATCGGGTCGTCGCCGTACCCGTAGAACCACTTGTAGCGGATCGGGTACTCCTTCAGGTAGTTCGTGATGATGGCCGCGGACAGGTTGATGCCGCAGAAGGAATTGAGGGGCATAGGGCCGCTGCTCGTGGTCTCCGGCACGGCCCACAGCCCGATGGCGGCGGGGATGCGCGCCAGGCGCTGGATGAGGTAGCCCGAGCAGAAGGACGTGTTCTGCAGAAGCGCCAGATCCACGCCCTGCGCCGTAAGGGCGTTGGCGGCGGCGTCCGCGTCCGCAGGCGTCACAACGAACCCCTCGTGCACGTACAGATCAAAGCCCAGCTGTTGCGCAAGCGACGTCAGATCCTGCAGCGACTTGCGTCGCACCCATTCCTTGTCGCCCGTAAAGTTCAGCTGGATCATGCTCACATAGCCGATTTTAACGCGCTTCATTTGCCAACCGCCGCCTTTCCGGCAACGGCCTTGCGGGCCGCCGCGGCAATGTCCTGCGGCCGCAGGCCGATGGCCTCCTCAAGATACGGGCGGAAGCCCACCTCGCCGTAGCGGTCCTGGAAGCCGATGCGCTGGAAGGACACGGCCAGACCGTGCATCGCCAGGCACTCGGCCACGGCGGACCCAAGGCCGCCGATTACAGAGTGGTTCTCGCAGGTGACCGCCGCCCCGCATTCGGCCGCCGCGAGCACGGCCGCCTCGTCCAGCGGCTTGATCGTGTGCATGTCCACAACACGGGCGGAGATGCCGTCCTTGGCAAGCTCCTCAGCCGCGCGCAGCGCGTTCAGCACCATGATACCCGAGGCGATAAGCGCCACGTCTCGGCCTTCGGCCACCACTTCGGCCTTGCCCAGCGTAAGCGTCTTGCCCGCCGGATACACGGCCGGGCACTCCTTGCGAAACAGCCGCATATAGCAGATGCCCTCGTGCCGAAAGATCTGCGGCAGCAGCTGGCGCATGGCCGTCTCGTCGCACGGCTCGCACACAAGCATGCCCGGCACGCCGCGCATCAGGTTCACGTCGTCCACGGACATATGCGTGCCGCCGTTCACCTCGGCCGTGATGCCCGGATCGGACCCGACGAGCTTCAAGTTCAGCCCGGCGTACGCGCCGGAAATGGTGATCTGGTCAAAGCACCGGCGGGTGACAAAGGGGGTAAACGAGTGGGCAAAGGGGACCTTCCCCATGGCTGCAAGCCCGGCCGCCACGCCGATCATGTTCGATTCGGCCACGCCCATGTCAAAGGTGCGCTCGGGATAGGCTTTCTGGAAGCCCATCATGCCCGCCGCGCGCATCAAGTCGCTCTCCACCACAACCAGCCGCTCGTCCGATGCGGCCAGCTGCATCATCACCTCAGCATATACGCTGCGCAATTCCATGTGTCTCTCCCCTTCCTACTGCAGCGTGTCCATGGCTTCCTGCCACTTGGCCGCTTCCAGCGGCGCGTGGTGGAACTCCACCCGGTTCTCCATGAACGGCACGCCCTTGCCCTTCACCGTGCGGCAAACAAGCGCGGTGGGCTTGCCGCCCTGATCGTCCACCTGATCCAGGCCGGCCAACAGCTGCGCCATGTCGTTGCCGTCCGCCACCTCGATCGCCGTCCACCCAAAGGCGCGGAACTTGGCCGCCACGTCCCCCACGCTGTTCACGTCCTGCACAAAACCGTCGATCTGCAGGCCGTTCAGGTCCAGGAAGCACACGAGATTCTGCAGCTTGCGGTTGCCGGCCAGCATGGCCGCCTCCCAAGTCTGTCCCTCCTGCAGGTCGCCCTCGCCCAAGATGGCGTACACGCGCGAGGGAAGCTTGTCCAGGTTCGCGCCCAGCGCCATGCCCGCCGCGGCGGACAGGCCCTGCCCGAGCGACCCTGTGGTCATGTCGATGCCGGGGGTACGCTTTTTGTCGCAGTGTGAAGGCAGCATGGTGCCCGGCTTGTTCAGCGTGAGCAGCCAGTCCATGGGAAAGTATCCCTTCAGAGCGAGCGTCGCGTACAGGGCCGGGCCGGCGTGCCCCTTGGAGAGCACAAGACGGTCGCGGTCCTTCCAGCCCGGATTTTGCGGGTCCAGCCGCATGACGTCCCAGTACAGCGCGGCGAGCATGTCGGCGATGGACAGGCAGCCTCCGATGTGTCCCAGTCCCAGGTGCCCGATGCAGCGCAGCGTCTGCATGCGAACGTCCTTGGCCCGGGCGGTCAGCTCAGCAATGCGGTTCATAGCATGATCCTCCAAACTCTACATCATCATGAAAATGCCGGACAGCAGGAGCACGGCATACACGATCTTCAGAAAATGCGCGCCGGGTAAGCGGTTGTGGATGACATTGCCCAGCCATATGCTCGCCGCCAGAAACGGCAGGCACACGAGCAGCCGATAGCCAAGCGCGGCCGTCACGCCGCCCGAGGTGAGGTACCCGGCGATGAGGATGGCGTTTAAGGCGGTCCAGGTGAGGCACATGGTGGCGCGAAAACGCCGCTTGTCGGGCAGCGCCGAGGCGGAATACAAAACGAGCAGCGGCCCCCCGCACCCGAACGCGCCGTGGATCACCCCGCCCGCAAACAGTGCCAGATGCCGCATCGCCACGAAGAACGGCTTGTGCGAAGCGGCCTTGGGCTTTGCGATCAGCCCGCGCAGCGAGGTGATCACCATAAACGCGCCCAGCAGGCGTTTTAAGAGCCTTTCATCCAGCGCCCGAAAGGCCCACATGCCAAGAGGCATGCCCACGGCCATGAACAGCGCGATCTTCAGCAGCTGCCGCCAGTCGATATGCCGCCGCTCCTGCAGGGCGATGATGCCGCACACGAGAAAGGCGATGACGACCAGCAGGCGGACGGCGTCGGACAGCCCGATGATGGCCGTGGCGAAGGGCAGCCCGAGCACGGTTGCGCCAAAGCCCGTCACGGCCTCCACCAGATGGGTGAGGAAGACGATCAGGCCGAGCAGCAGGTCCTTCATCATGCGAGGGCGCGGTACATCGCCGCGAGGTCGGCTTCCGACAGGGCGACGGGGTTGTTCGCAAGGTTCGGGTGCAGGCTCGCCCGGGCCAGCCCGGGCGCCGCCTCGTCCGCGATGCCGGCCTCCCGCAGGCTGCACGGCAGGCCCATGGCCTGCTTCATCGCGCGGATGCGCCCGGCCAGGGCGTCGGCGTCCGCAAAGCCCAGCTCGCGCGCCAGCGCCTGTACGCGGCCGGCCTCGGCGTCTTTGTTGATGCGCACGAAGGCGTCCAGCGTGAGCGCGCAGGCTACGCCATGCGGCAGGCCGAAGCTGGCGGTCAGCGGGTAGGAGCAGGCGTGCACCCCGGCGGTTTTGGGCAGCGCGAAGGCCAAGCCCGCCAGGAGCGACGCCTCGCTCATCCCGGCGCGGGCGGCCAGGTCCCCCCCGTTCTCAAACGCGGGCAATAGGTTGGCAAAGCACAGCGCGGCCGCGCGAACGGCCAGGGCGTCGCAGATGGGCTGGTGGTGCACGCTCCAATAGGCTTCCAGCGCGTGGGAGAGCGCGTCCATACCCGTGGACGCGGTGACGGCGGGCGGCAGGCTGTAGGTAAGCTCCGGGTCCACCAGCGCAAGGCTTGGAAAGAGCGCCGGATGCCCGACAGGGGCCTTCACGCCGCTTTGTTCATCCGAGAGCACGGACACCATCGTCACCTCGCTCCCGGTACCGGCCGTGGTGGGGATGGCGACCACGGGCAGGCGTTTGCCGGAAAGGCCGGCGCGGCCGGCGTGGCAGTCGGCCGCGGCAAAGGTTTCACAGCAAAGGGCCGCAGCGATCTTGCCCGCGTCCAGCACGCTGCCCCCGCCCATGGCGATCAGCGCGTCGGCGCTTACCGCGCGCAGGGAAGCGACCACGTCGTCCACGTTCTGCAGGGTGGGGTTTGGACGGATGCCGCCGCGCACGGCGGCCACGCGGCCGCCTGCCGCCTCCCGCACGCGGGCGGCGGCGCCCGCGCCGATCAAAAAGTCGTCGCACAGGAGCAGCGCCCGGCAAAGGCCCCGCCCCGCCAGCCAATCGGCCAGCTTGCCGCACGCGCCCGCGCCGAACACAATCTCCACGGGCTGCACATAGCGAAAGCTCATGTCCATCATCCCTTCACAGCGCCCACGAGCATGCCCTTCACGAAGTATTTCTGCAGGAACGGGTACACGCACAGGATGGGCACCGTGGCCACCACCACCGTACAGTACTGCGTGAGCAGCCGCACGTTCACCGCGTCGGCCGAGGTGGCGGTAACGCCGCCTTGCAGCGATTGCAGGTCGTTCGTAAGCAGAATCTCGCGCAGGATCACCTGCAGCGGCAGAAGTTTTCTGTTCCTGATGAAGATCATGGCGTTAAACCAGGCGTTCCACTGGCCCACGGCCAGAAAAAGCACCTGTACGGCCACGGCCGCCGTGATAACCGGCAAAATGATGCGCAGCAGGATTGTCAGGTCGTTCGCGCCGTCGATGCGCGCGCTCTCGTCCAGCGATTCCGGCACGCCCTGTATGGCGGTGCGCACCACGATCATGTTCATCACGCCCAGCGCGCCGGGTATGATGAGCGCCCAGCGGGTGTCAATCATGTGCAGCTCGCGCACAAGCAGGTAGAACGGGATGAGCCCGCCGCCAAAGAACATATGAAAGGTGATGAGCATGGTGATGGACTTGGACCACATCCACTTGGTGCGCGAGGCGATGTAGGCGGCCAGCACGGTCATCACCAGGGCGACGAGTGTTCCGGCCACCATGTAGATGATGGTGTTCAGATAGCCGCTGGCGATGTTGGGGTTGTGGAGTACCAGGCGGTACCCCTCCAGCGAAAACCCCAGGGGCGCGAACAGCGGCCCCACGTTACGCGCCAGCAGAGACGGGCGCGAGAAGGAGGCGAAGAGCACGTACAGCATGGGATACACGCAGATAAGGCACAGCACGATCATAATGAGGGCGTTCACCCAGTCGAACATGGTTGGGGCATCCAGGCGGCGTTTGCGCATTCTCGCTTCCCCCTTCCCTACCACAGGCTGATTTCCGAGACGCGGCGGCTGATGCGGTTGGTGATGAGCACGAGCATCAGGTTGATCACCTGGTTGAACAGGTCAACGGCCGTGGCGAAGGAATAATTGCTCTCCACCAGCCCGCGGCGGTATACGAAGCTGGAAATGACGTCCGCGGTGCGGTACGTGGCGTCGGAGTACAGCAGAATGATCTTCTCAAACCCTACGGACATGACGCTGCCCAAACGCAGAATAAAGAGCACCACGATGGTGGGCAAAATCCCCGGCAGGGTAACGTGCCAGGTAATGGCCCAGCGCTTGGCCCCATCCACGCGCGCGGCCTCGTACAGCTGCGGATCGATGGTGGTCAGCGCGGCCAGGTACATGATGGAGTTCCACCCAAGGTGCTGCCAAATGCCCGATATGGTGTACACCGAGCGAAAATAGCGGGCCTCCATCAGGTAGTTCTTCAGGTACTCCTTGGGCACGCCCAGCTCCAGGAGGATGCCGTTGATGAGGCCGGTGGTGGTGGTAAAATCCTTGATGAGGCCGCACAGCACGACCAAAGAGATAAAGTGCGGCAGGTAGGTAATCGTTTGAACGGTGCGGCGGAAGGCGGAGTTTTTCACCTCGTTGAGCATCAGCGCAAAGATGATGGGCGAGGTAAAGCCGAAGAGTATGTCCAGAAAAGAGATCATCAGCGTGTTCGTGATCAGGCGCTGAAAGAACGTGGAGCGGAAGAAGGACATGAAGTTTTCCAGGCCGACCCAAGGCGAGCCGAGAATGCCCAGGCGCGGGGAGAAGTCCTTGAAGGCGATGATGACGCCGTAGATGGGATAATAGAAGAAGATGAAGGCGTATACGACCACCGGCACGGCCATAAAGTACAGCCACCTGGAAAGCTTCAGGTCGCGCATCAGCTCCCTTTGGCGGGTGATATGCGCCACCTGCAGGGCGATGAGCAGCACGAGCAACGCAGCCGTTACGAGATACCCGGGCTGCACCGCCCGCTTGGTGAAAGCGGCGATGATCGGGTCGAAGGTGCCCTGCATCTCATCCGCGCGCAGCAGCACCAGCTGCATGCACAGCGCAAGCAGCGACAAAAGGCCGGAAAGGAAGGCCGATTTGTCGCGGTTACGCATCAGGAACACGCCTGCGGCCGCCACCAGGGCGATGAAGCACAGCACGGCCCCCAGCTGAGGAAGCATGCCGTACTTATCGGTGGGCACGCCCCGGCCGGTCACCATGTCGATGCCGCGCACGGCATACAGCGCGCCGCCATACGGGGCGTTAACCCACGGCAGAAGCATGCTGCCGATGACCCCGGCGATGAGCAGCAGGATGAGAATCTTCAGGAGGGGCGCTTGTTTTGGAGCACGCACTACGGTCATGGACGGCCTCCTGACAAGGGCGCGCTGCGCCGGGCCACCGGCGCAACGCGTCCATAGGTTCGATCGGGGCAGCTGCGCCAAGGAACGGCGGCGCCTTACTTGATCTGGCGGTTCTCGTAGCGCACGAAGGCGTCGTTGCGCATCTTGATGGATTCCTCGATGCCCATCTTCTTGAGCTCATCGCGGAAGGCGTCGAACTTGGTGAGGGGTTCCTCGCCCGTGACGAACTTCCAGAGCATCTCCTTGCGGTAGGTGTTCACGTTGGACATGATTTCACCGTCGCGCTTGGACTCGGCGGCCGTCAGGGACAGCAGCGGCGGGGTCATGGCGTCGTCGGCCTTGGACCACTCCTGCATGCACAGGTTCTCAAAGTCGGTAACCGGGAAGGCCATGTAATCGCGCAGATACGGGCCCTGGTGGCGCTTGTACTTCTCGCGGATGTTCACCCAGGAGCCCTCGGTCGACTTGGTGATCAGATCGGTCCACACGTTTTTGCCGTTCGCCTTGGTGTAGGAAACGCCCTCCACGCCGTAGTTGTACAGCTCGGCGCCCACGTCGGTGTAGCCGAAGTTGAGGAACTGAGCGGCCACGTCCGGGTGCTTGCTGGTGGTGGAGATGATGGTGGGCTCGCCCTTGTTGTAGTAGTTGAAATTGCGGAAGTGCACCTGATCGCCCTTCACCAGCGGCATGTTCGGGATGGGATACAGGTCGTAGGTGGGATCCAGGGCAATGCCGGAGGTGCGGGCGCGCAGGGTGGGGCCATAGCCGCCGATGGCGCCCAGAACCGCGCCGAACTGGCCGTTCACCAGCATGGCCTCGATGGTCTTGCCGTCGCGGGCGGGGCCTTCCTTGTCGATGATGCCTTCCTTATACCACTGGCTCATCTCGCTCAGATAGTCCTTGAAGCCGTCCTGCATGGGGCCGTACTTCATGACGATCTTGCCGGAGGCGTCTTTGTCGCGGTACCACTCGGGGCCGACGCCCCAGGCGGACACGAGGGGGCCGTCGTCCATGCCGCCGCCCGTGGGGTTGTAGTACAGGGGGGCCTCCATGCCCAAGGTTTTGAAGTAGAGCATGGCATCCTTAAACTCCTGGATGGAGGCGGGAAGGGCCATGCCCTTCTTCTCCAGCAGGTCCTTGCGGATGGAGATGCCGCGCCACGCCGGCTCGTCGAAGGGGCTGATGCAGCAGAACTGCCAGATGTTCCCCTCGTCGGTGATCGCCTGGCGCATGAACTCGGGGTTGGAGTTGAGCACCTTCAGGAAGTCCGGGGCGCTCTGCGCCACCAAATCGTTCAGGCGCACGGCCAGCCCGTCCTCGATAAGCGCGTCCGCGCCCTTGGGATAGCGGTAGCCGCCAAATTCCACGATATCGGTCAGGTCGCGGCTGGCCATCATCACGCCCAGCTGCTCATTTTGCTGGCCGGCTGCCGCGTGACGGAAGTCGAGCTTGATGCCGGTGAGCTCCTGCGCCTTCTTATAGGCCAGGTTATCGTTGAAGGTCTGGATGACGGAATCGCCCAGCGACCCCACGAAGTACGTCAGCGTGACGGTTTCCTTAGGGGCGGGGGCGGCCGAAGGCACGGCTGTTGCGGGCGCGGCGGTGGCGGCGGCCGCCGTCTGCGCGGGGGCGGGCGTAGCCGCCGCAGGCGCGGCCGTTGCGGGCGCGGGCGTAGTGATGGGCTGAGCCGGCTGGCAGGCCGTGAGCAAAAGGACGAAGACGAGCAACAGGCTGGCAAGGGCAACGGGGCGTTTGTACATGAACCAGTTCCTCCTTACGGTTGTTGTGCCAGGCGCTCGGACGGTGCGTTTCCTTTCCGATAATAGACTATCATCGAATACGATATTAGTCAAGGGCGTATGGGGTTTTTTGTGTGCAGTGCCTAGAAATCGGTGAGGGCTGAGGTGGGTGAATAGTAGATTTCCTTTTGCATCACGATGCTGGCCGCGCCGATGGCCCCCACGTGCGCCCCGTACTGGCTTTTGTCGATGACCAGGTTGCGCAGGCTGTACACCGGGCAGCGCGCGCGCACCACCTCGATCACCCAGGAGACCCACTCGCTGTTGCAGTCCATCCAGTCCGTGGACAGCAGGATCCGCGCGGGGTTGTTCGCCATTACGGCATAGCACAGCGCCTCGCCGATGAAGCGCGCGGTTTGGCGCAGCAGCTCCATGCAGTCCGGATCGGCCGCGTGAAGTCCGGCCATAAAGTCCGAAAGGGTCAGGTCCGCGGCCTTACCGGCCAGGGCCGGGAAGCGCCCCTCGGCGATCCCCTCGCGCATCTTCGCCAAAATGGCGCCGTTGGACACCTCGGCCACAAGGCAGCCGCGCCGCCCGCATGTACAAGGCCGCTGCGAAGAGGGCAGGCGCAGGTGGTCGATCTCCCCTGCGGCGTTGTTGCGGCCGCGCAGCAGGCGGTTGTGGGCGATGGAGCCCATGCGGATGCCGGAGCGCACGGCCAGCAGAAGCATGTCGTCGCACAGCCCCGCGTAGTCCAGCCACTTGTGGGCAAGCACCATGGCGTTTACGTTGTTCTCAACGTACACCCTCAGCCCGAACGCCCGCTCGATCTCCTCCTTCAGGGCCACGTTCTCCCAGTGCGTGATGTGCATGTACCCAAGCGATATCCCCCGCTCAATGTCCAAAAAACCGGGGATTCCAAGACCGATACCAAAGATGCGGGCCTGGCCGTTGAGCCGCCCGAGCATGGCGGATATGGCGGCCTTGATGGCGACGATCACCTCCTGCGCGTCGCTGGGCGAAGTGTGCATCAGCTCAAGCGCGCGGTAGGTAACGTTCCCGGAGAAATCCAATATGACCGAGTAGATGTGCTCGGCGTTGAACTCCACGCCCAGAAAATACCCGCCCTGCGGGTTTATGGAGATCCAGGTGGGCTTTCGGCCGCCCGTGGACTCCCCCACCCCGCTCTCGGTGATGAGCCCCTCGTGCAGGAGGGCCTCCACCGTGTCCAGCGTGGTCGTCATGCTGTAGCGGCTCTGTTTTTTCAGGTCGAAGCGCGACACCTGCCCGTGCTGACGCACGATGCCCAGAATGCGGTTGCGGTACGTGTTCTTCTTTAGCTCGACGTTCGTTGGCAAGCCGTGCTCATTTCCTTTCCTGCGTAAGCAAACCGCTTTATCCTTCCACCTGCAAATGCCTTTGCCTCACCTGATGCTTGATCACCGCACGCAGCCGCATATGCCGCTGGACCTTTCCATAGCGGGCGCGCTGTGCAGGCGAAGGGCGCCCGGCGGCCCGGCCATGCACCCGGCGGCCATATGCGCATACGGTTGTGAAGGGAGGTGCCGCCCTTGCAGCACATCATCGCGCTCTTGCTTATCGCCCTGGCGACGAATCTGGATAACCTGTGCGTAGGGCTTTCCTTGGGGATGGCCGGCCGCCGGGTGTCCGCCGCCTCGAACCTGGTCATCGCGCTCGTGTCCGGCGCGTTTGCCTTTGCGGCATGCTTCGCCGCGCATCTGCTTCATGATTTTCCGCTGGCAACGGTCATCGGCTCGGCGCTGCTTACGGGCTTTGGCGCGTGGACGCTTGTGTCCGCCCTGCGCCCCGGCGAGCGGGAGGAGACGAGCCGCCCGGAGGCCGGGCGCATGACGCTTGCGGAAAATCTCGCTCTGGGCGCGGCGCTGGCGCTCAACTGTCTGCCGGCATCCTTGGCGGCGGGCATCTCCGGCCAGTCCGCCGCTCTGCTCGCTCTGTTCGTCGCGGCCTTTTCCTTCGCCACGGTGGGGTATTCCAACCTGCTGGGGCTTCGGTGCGCGCTACGGCTCTCCGGCCGGCTGGTAAACGCTCTGGGCGCGCTCACGCTCATCGCCCTGGGCGTGTGGCAGTTTTGCTCGCCTCAGTAAGCGCCCACGGCGCACAGGCGCAGGTGCTCCAGCGCCTGCCGCATGTAGCGGGCGGGGTTGTCGGTAAACTCCACCTCCACGGACGCATGCCCCTGATAGCCCACATGGCCAAGGGCCGCGAGCACGGCGGTGTAGTCCACCAGCCCGCAGCCGCAGGGAAGATTGCCGCGCGTCATGCCGTCGGAGTCCTTGGCGTGCACATGGAAGATGCGCGCCCCGCCGAGCATAAACACGGCCGTCTCCGGATCGATGCGCTGGTTCATCAGGTGCGCGGTGTCCAGCTGGATGCCCAGGTTTGCGCGCCCCACGTCCCGCAGCAGCGCCAGCATGGCGTGCGGGGTGGCGCACAGCGACCCGGGAAAACACTCCATTGCCACGCGCAGTCCGCGGGCCGCGGCTATGTCCGCCGCCTCGCCCAGCGCGTTCACAAAGCGGTCCCAGTCCTCCTGCCACACGTAGGCGGCGGGCAGGTTCAGCGCTTTTTTTTCGGAGGGCGAGCCCTGCCGGTTCGGCCGTGCGCCATAGGGGCCGGGAATGATGCAGGAGACCGACCCCGCCCCCATCTCGCAGGCGGCGTCCGCGCATTTGCGAAAATACCTCAGCTGCGCCGCGCGCCGCTGCGCGTCCGGGCTGTTCCAGTCGGAGGATTGAAACACAAGGCCCTGCACAAAAAGGCCTGCGGCGCGCGCGTGCTCGCCCACGCGACGCGCCTCTCCTTTGGTGAAATAGCTCTCCAGCGACGCGCTCGTGCTCAGGTAATCGATGAACTCAAAGCCCAGGGCGGCGACGCTGTCCGCGATGCGCAGCAGGCTGTCGCCGCTTGGCATATCCTCGGGCGTGGGCGTCCAGCCCCACGCGACGCTTCCAATTTTCATATGAACCCTCCGCTTACGGCTTCTTGGGCGGCCATGGCTCTGCCCGATCAGAAGCTGGGCACGACGATGTCCACCTCGCGGCCGAGCTTGCTGGAGCGGTAGATGCCATCGCAGATCGCCTGGTTGTAGATGATCTCCTCGGCGGGGATGGGCGAGCCTCGCCCCTCCTTGATGGCGTCGCAGAAGTCGCGCACCTTGCAGGCGAACACGTCGCGGCTGCTCACGTTCCATTCGCCCCAGGCGTAGGAAGGGTTCACAAAGCTGTCCACCTGCACGCCGTTTACATCGGTAAAGTACATGTAGCGGGAGGGCTTGCCGGTGGTGTCCTGGTTCTGCAAAAGCTTGATGCCGCCCTCTGTGCCCAGCCACAGCGTGTCGCCCAGGGTATCGGCGTGCATGGCCCAGCTCTGCTTGAAGATGTATGTGACGTCTCCTTCCATGCGCACGAAGGCGGCGGAGAAGTCGTCCACGTCGAAGCGGTCGGCCTCGGCAAAGTACTTTTTGTTCTTGCCAAAGTGCGCGCTGGCCATGGCCGACACGGTGAGCGGCTTTGGATAGGCCACGGCGTGCAGGGCCTCGTCGATGGAATAGCAGCCGATGTCGCCCAGGCACCCGTACCCGGCCTTCTCCTTATCCACGAAGGTGGAGCCGGGGATGCCTCTGCGGCGGCCGCCGCCGCTTTGTATATAGTATACCTTGCCGATGGCCCCCTCAGCGATCATGCGGTCGATCTTCTGGCGCATGTAGTCGTAGCGGGGCTGGAAGCCGATCGTTAGAATCTTACCGGCCTTCCGACGGACCTTTACCATGTCTATGCCCTCCTGAAGGGTGAAGGACATGGGCTTTTCGCACAGCACGTGCAGTCCGGCCTCCAGCGCCTCTATGGCGCACACGGCGTGCGTGGTGTTGTATGTGCACACGCTCACCCCGTCCATGGGCGTGTTCTTGATCATCTCCGTAAGGCTTGAAAACGCCTGCGCGGCGGGCAGGTTGAACTCCTGGAAGAATGCCTTGGCCTTGCCGGGTACGATATCCGCCCCGGCCACGATCTCCACGTCTTCAAACTGCTTGTACGCGCGCATGTGCGCGTGGGCGATGCTGCCCGTTCCAACGATGCCGATGCGCAGCTTCTTTGCCACGAAAATACCCCGCCTTTCATACAGATCGGTTGACGTACAACAATTGGCAAACAGCATGTAAGCGGCGCGCGAGGGCTATCTGGAGAGCCAGCGCTCCACCACCTGCCGCCGGTACTCGGCGGACAGCGAACGGAAGAAGGCGGAATAGCCCGTCACGCGCACGACCAGGTCCGGGTATTTGTCCGGATCCTTGTGCGCCTCCAGAATTTTTTCCTTGGAAATGACGTTGATGTTGACGAGCGTGCCGCCCATGTCGTTGTGCGCCTGGATGAGCGCCTTGACGATTTGGTGGCCGCCCATTTCGCTGGCGAGCGACGCGTCGATGTCCATCTGCAGGGGCGTGGAATTGCCCCACCCGCACTGCACGAGCGCCACGGCGTTGGCCTTGGCGGTGGGCGCGGTGCCTCCGCCCTTGAGGAAGCCCGGGTCCGGATCGGCGCTGTGCGAGATCGGGTCGCCGTCAAAGCGCCCGTTGGGCGTGGCTGGCAATGCCTTGCCGATGTGGTAGACGCTGCCGTGCGAGAAAATGCCCGGCAGCACGATGTGCCCGTCCGGCGTGGGCGTGTCGCGCAGAAGGCGCGCGTACAGGCGGGAAACGCGCAGCGCCCACTCGTCGGCGGGCGAGCCGCCGCTGCCAAAGCGCGGCACGTCCATCAGCGCAAGCCGCATGAGCTCAAAGCCCTTCCAGTTGATCGCCAGCGCCTGCGCCACCTCCTCCCAGGTGAACATGCCCTCCTTCTCCACCCGCTGCTCCAGGGCCGCGAGCGAATCGGCCACGGTGGCCAGGGAGGTGGCGTCCGCGGCGATGTCGTAGATGTCCACCCCGCCGTGCGACATATCCACCCCGCGCTCGATCGGGCCGTGGGCGAACAGGTTGTATACGATCTCCGGGCGCTCCAGGTGCTTGTAGCGGATGTGGTGGTCCACGCCCCGCTTGATCCAGTCGACCACGAAGGC
>JAVBLU010000056.1:0-34439 GCA_031553225.1 Eubacteriales bacterium | reverse complement strand
GTGGCCGCGGGTGCGGGGGCAGCGGTGGCCGCGGCGGCCGTCGCCTGGGGCGCTGCAGACGGCGTGGGCGCGGGCTGCGTGCAGCCCGAGAACAGCGCGCCGATGATGAGAAGAGCGAGCAGCAACGCAATTGGCTTTGTTTTCATTAGAAGATACTCCTCCTTAAGAGTGGAAGGTACGGGCGTTCATATGTGAATGAATGCCGCAGACGCGGCCTTCAGGGTTTTAGCCCTTGATGGAGCCCACCATGATGCCGGACACGAAATATTTCTGAAGGAAGGGGTACACGAGCAAAATGGGGGCGATGGTGATCATCAGGATGGTCGCCTTCATGGACTCCGGCGTGACGGTGGCGATACTCTCCTGAATCATGCCGTTTACCAGGATATCGTTGTTCTCGATGATCAACCGGCGCAGAAGGATCTGCAGCACCATGCGCTTGGGATCAGTCATGTAGATCATCGGCCGGAAGTAATCGTTCCAGTCGCCCACGATCGTCCAGAGCATAACCGTGGCGATGATGGGCATGGACACGGGCAGCATGATGCGAAACAGGATGACGACGTCGTTCGCCCCGTCAATCTTGGCGGACTCCTCAAGCTCGGTGGAGAGCTGAGCGAAGCTGTTGCGCAGAATCAGCAGGGAAAACGTGCTGACCAGCCCGGGCAGGATGAGCGACCCGAGCTTGTCCACAAGCCCCAGGCCCCGAACAAGCAGGTACGTAGGGATCAGGCCGCCGCCGAAGTACATGGTGAAGGTGATGAAGAACAGGATCGGCACGCGGCAGGGCAGGTACTTGCGCGAGAGGGCGTACGCGGCGCAAACCATCACGATCATGGAGCACACGGTAAACACCGCGGTCTTGTACACCGTAAAGAAGAAGGACCGCCATATGTCGGAGTTGCCCAGGGCCGTCTGGTAGGACTGCGCTGAAAATTCCATCGGGTAGAGGTGAATCCCCGGGCGCATCGCCTCCCTGGGCGTGGAGAACGATATGGAGAGCATATGGATGAACGGGTACACCATCACAAAGCACAGAAGGCAAATAAAGATGACGAGACATATCTGAAAGGCCTTCTCGCCCATCGTAGCCCGGCTGAACGCGCTCATGCCGATCGCTCCCTTCCGCCTATGCGCATATCAGAACAGTCCCTCTTCGCCCATCAGCTTCACCAGCCAATTGGTGAGCAGAACGCAGGCGAAGGCGAACACGTTTTTAAACAACCCGACCGCGGTGGAGAACCCGAACTTGATTTCGACCAGGCCAACGCGGTACACATAGGTATCCAGTATATCGCCCACCTCGTATACCTTGGGGCTGTACATGTTAAACACCTGGTCGAAGCCTGCGTTCAAAATGCCGCCCATGCGCATGACGAGCATGATGGAAATGGTGGGAAACAGGCAGGGAAGCGTAATGTAGAGCATCTGCTTAAACTTGCCCGCGCCGTCCACCGTAGCCGCCTCGTAAAGCGTTGGATCGATGCCCGCCAGCGCGGCCAGATAGATGATGCACCCCCAGCCGACTTCCTTCCAGATGGCGGTTGTAACGAGCGTAAAGCGGAACCACCGCGGATCGCCCAGAAAGTAAATGGGCTTGAAGCCAAGCATCTTGATGATCTCGTTGACTGCGCCCGTGCTGGGTGAGAGCACCGTCATAAACAAGCTGGACAGCACGACCCACGACATGAAGTGGGGCAGATAGGTGATGGTTTGCGACACGCGCTTGAATTTGGGGAACTTGAGCTCGTTGAAGAGCAGCGCGAGGACGATGGGCGCGGGAAAACCGAACACGATGTGGTACAGGCTGATGATGATCGTGTTGCCCATCGTGCGGGAAAAGTTGCTTGTGCCGGAAAAGATCTGGCGGAAGTACTCAAAGCCGATCCATTTGCTTCCCCAGATGCCGTCGATCATGCGGTAGTTCTTAAACGCCAGCTGAAGGCCGTACAGCGGGCCGTAACAGAATACGGCGTACCAGATGAGCGCGGGCAGCAGCAACAAAAACAGGTAGCGGCATTTATAGAAATCAATCCACCGGATGCCATGCCGCCGGTGCGACGCCAAGGCTGCCTTATCCACCCGATCACCGCCTTATAACTGGATTGTTGGGAAAATTGTAGGCGCATTTCATAAAAATGTCAAGCGAACTCACGGGCGATTGTGGGGTTTCCACATGGATACACGGATCCGCAGCGTTTGGCAATATCCGCCGCCATCCTTATTGGCCTGCGTGGGCCCGGCCCGGGCTGCGGGCGGCGGCGTATGTGATATGACAGAAACTACCCGCAAAATGATGAATACCTTGCCAGGAAATACGATATAGGATAGTATAGAAATAGTTTCCTACGTTGCGGAAGGAGGGACTGCTGTGCTGGATGCCTATACCGCATTCACGAGCGAAATTGACGAAGTGGACGCCGCGGTTGAGGAAATCCTCTCGCAGCTCGACCTGTCGAGCCTGCGGCAGAACTCGGTGGGGATCCTGTCTTGCTACAGCGAGTTTATCGATTCGGGCGTGGTGGCGGCGCTGAGCGCGCGTTTGCCCTTCCCGATTGTGGGCACCACCACCCTGGCCACGGCCGTGAACGGCGGCAGCGGACAGCTCGTGCTCGCGCTGCTCGTGCTGACGGGCGAGGGTGTGCGCTTTTCTGCCGCGGTGAGCGGCTCGCTGAAGGACGATATGGCGGGCCCGGTGACGGAGGCCTATGAGAGCGCCGCACGGCAGCTGCCCGGCCCCCCTGCGCTGGTACTCACCTTTGCGCCGCTGATGTACTATTACGCGGGCGACCAGTACGTGGAGTTGCTCGGCCGCCTCTCGGGCGGCGCGCCCTGCTTTGGCACCTTGGCAGTGGATCATACGGCCGACTACGGCCAGTCGCAAACCATATTCGGCGCAAACGCCTACCGCGACGCGCTCGCGCTTGTGCTCGTGCAGGGCGATGTCGCGCCCGCCTTCTTCGTCGGGTCGCTCTCCGAGGGCGTCATCCGCAAGCAGACAGCCGTGGTCACAGCCTCGGAGGGGAACATCCTGCAGGGCGTCAACGGGGTAACCGTGGCCGAGTACCTGGAGACGATCGGCCTGGCCAAGGGCGGGCAGATCGTGAAGGGGTACAACTCCATCCCCTTCATCATCGACTACAACGACGGCACGCAGCCCATCGCGCGCGCGCTGTTCGCCATAACGCCCGAAGGGTACGGGGTATGCGGCGGCTTGATGCCCGTCGGGTCCACGCTCTCGATCGGCGCGCTGGACCGGGGCGACGTGATGAGCGTGGCCTCAGACGTGCTGCAGCGCGCGCTCTCCTCCGGCCGGCATTCGGCGGCGCTCATCTATTCGTGCATCGGGCGCAACCTTGCCCTGGGCGTAGACACGCTGGCCGAGGCGGAGCAATCCCAGGCGCAGCTCAGCGGGCGTCTCCCCTTCCTGTACTCGTATTCCGGCGGGGAGATCTGCCCCGTAACGGGCGAGGCGGGAAGCCTGCAAAACCGTTTTCACAACATCACCTTCGTCGCCTGCCTTCTGTAAGGGTTTTCATCATGAGCAATCAGGGCCCCGACGCGGCCGAGCAGCTGCTCAGCCAGATACACAGCCTGCAGCTCGCCCTCAAACGCAGCGAGCGGCAGCTTTCCGTCGCCCATTCCACCATAGAAAAATACAAGATAACCTCCGCCGCGCAGCAAAACCTCAGCGCCATTCTGCAGGCGGAAAAGAGCAAGCAGGAAAAGCTGATGGCGCTGCTTTTGCGTCACAGCCCAGACATCATCATCATGGTGGATCAGCAGCGCCGCTTCGTGTTCTGCACGGAGGCGTTTTTGCGCGCCGCGCACATCGTAGGCTTCGGGCTGATCAACGGCCACTCCTTCAGCGAGGTATTTCGCCTGTTTGGCGACGAACAGTGGATGGAGCGCATGAACGACGCCCTGCAGCGCGCGGTGCGCTCGGGCGCGGGCTCGGCCTTCGACGAGCGGATCGATTTTTCCGCCAGCGGCAAGGAGCGCGACTATACCGTGTCCGTCACGCCCGTTACCAGCGAGCGGGGCGCGTCCGAGGGCGCGCTGCTCATATTCCACGACATTACCGACCTGCAGCGCGAGAAAGAGCGGGCCGAGCGCGCCAACCGCGCCAAGTCCGACTTTTTGGTGACGGTCTCCCACGAAATACGCACGCCCATGAACGCCATCATCGGCATCACGGACATGCTGCGCAAGACGCCCATGAACGAGCGGCAGATGGACTTGCTGGCAAACATGGACCGCTCCTCGAATCTGCTGCTCAGCCTCATCAACGACATTCTGGATTTTTCTAAAATTGAAGCGGGCAGCATGCAGCTGATGCGCGAGCCTTTTAGCCTGTACCAACTGCTGGATAAGCTGCGCTCCATCTACGGCGTGCTGATGCCCCAAAAGGGCCTGAACTTTACGGCGGAGTTTGCCCAGGACCTGCCCGCCGTGCTCATAGGCGATGAGAAGCGCCTGGGCCAGGTGCTCTCCAACCTGCTGACCAACGCCTTTAAATACACGGGCGAAGGCTTTGTTACGCTGCGCGCGGCCGTGCGCGAGGGGCTTTTGTGCTTCGACGTGGAGGACAGCGGCATCGGCATCCGCAAGGAGGACATGCCGCGCCTGTTCACCGCCTTTGAGCAGTTTGACGCCGTAAAAAACAAGAACGTAACGGGCACGGGGCTCGGGCTGTCCATCACGCGCAGGCTGTGCGAGCTGATGAACGGCGAGGTGAGCGCCGCCAGCGAGTACGGCAGGGGCTCGTGCTTCACCGTTCGCATCCCCTTCACGGCCGGATCGCCCGAGGATTTGCCCCGCGAAGCGGAAGCGCTGTTCAGCTTTACCGCCAAGGATGCGCGCGTGCTCGTGGTGGACGATATCGACATCAACCTGATGGTCTCCTCCGCCATGCTGGAGAGCTACGGCATCAACGCGCAAACGGCCACCAGCGGCCTGGAGGCGCTGCAGAGGGCGCAGAACGAGGCGTACGACCTGATCTTTATGGACCACATGATGCCCGGCATGGACGGCGTGGAGACGGTGCACCGTTTGCGCGCCATGGGCGGAACGCTGGCGTGCGTGCCCATCGTGGCCCTGACGGCCAACGCCGTGGCGGGCGCGCAGGAGATGTTCCTCAGCAGCGGCTTCAACGATTTTATCTCCAAACCCATCGACCCAAAGGCCCTGTCCGCCTGTTTGCTTAAGTGGCTGCCGCGCGCCCTCATCGAGACCGCGCAATAAAAGCCCCGCCGACGAGGAACGGTTGTCGTCAGCGGGGTTTATCGTTTCCTTGGCTTGGCGCGGGGTATTGGGCGCCGTTAGCCGTTTTTGATGGCCAGACCTTCCAGCATGTCGGCCACGTCCTCGCAGGCGTCCAGCACGCTCTCCTCCATGTCGAATATTTCCTTCCATTTGACGATGGTAAGCACATCCAGGCTGGCGTTGCGGTACAGCGCCTTGATCACGCCGCGGTGCAGCCGGTCGCCTTCCTCCTCCAGATGGTTCACTTCGATGAGGAGGCTGCCCAGCTTCTTGGAGTTTTTGTATTGTTGAAACTCTTTCACGGCCACGGCCAGGGCGTCCGTGGCGCGCACGATCAGCTCGGCCATGGTGACGGCCTCGGGCAGCACCGCCGATATGGAGAGCATGTCGAACAGGTTCGCCACGTCCTCGATCGCGTCGGTGATGGAGTCGATGCCGTCGGCAATCTGCATGATGTCCTCGCGGTCGATGGGCGTGATGAACGCGCGGTTCAGCTCCGTGCGCATCTCGTGAAACAGCCCGTCGCAGGAATGCTCCACGTCGTGTACGGCGTCGGCCTTGGCCGCGACGTCGGTATAGTTGCGCAGCATGTCCAGAAGCTTTTCGGCGGCCAGTTTCGTGCAGTCGGCCATCCGATTGAAAACCTCAAAGTAGTTGATGTCCTGTTTAAGCGCCATATACTTTCCCTCCCAGATAAACGCTGATGATCCGCCCCGCTCCGCCGCAAGCGACGGGGTGCGCCCGGCCTTTGGCTCCGCTTAGAAAATGAGCAGGCACAGCTTCGCCATGCCGTAACCGATAAGCCCGCATCCGGGAAAGGTGAGCACCCAGGCGAGCACCATCTCGCGGGCGATTCCCCAGTCCACGGTGGTGAGCCGCCGGGCCGCGCCCACGCCCATGATGGCCGTCGTCTTCGTATGCGTGGTGGACACGGGCAACCCGGTAAGCGAGGACAGCAGAAGGCACAGCGCGGCGGCCACATCGGCCGCAAAGCCCTGGTAGCGCTCCAGGCGCACCATGTCCATGCCCACGGCCTTGATAATGCGCCAGCCGCCGATGGACGTGCCAAGCCCCATCACCGCCGAGCACATCACCATGACCCACAGGGGGATTGCAAAGCCCGCCGGGCCCGGCGGGGCGGCCATGCCGTTTAGGTACAGGCCCAGCATAAACACGCCCATAAATTTTTGGCCGTCCTGCGCGCCGTGCAGAAAGGCCATGGCGCAGGCCGCCACGGCCTGTCCCTTCCCAAAGAAGGCGTTGGCGCGCATGCGGTGCATGCGACGGCAGATCAGCTCGATGAGCCGGACGCACAGGTATCCGCCCACAAACCCAAGCACCGACGAGACGAGCAGGCCCACAAGCACCTTTTGCCACTCGCCCATGTTGACGGCCGACAGGCCGCCCAGCGCCATGGCCCCGCCCGTGATGCCGGCGATAAGCGCGTGGCTCTCGCTTGTGGGTATGCCGAAATACCAGGCCGCCACCGCCCACACCACAATGGCCAGCAGCGCCGCGGCCAGAACGATGAGGGGCTCCTGCCCCGTGCCGCCCTCGAAGCTGACCAGGTTGGACAGCGTGGCCGCCACCTTGGAGCTGACGAGCGTCATGAGCAGAACGCCCAAAAAATTAAAGGCCACGGCCAGGTAGATGGCCGGACGCGGCCGCAGCACGCGCGTGGAAATGGCCGTGGCGATGGCGTTGGGCGCGTCCGTCCAGCCGTTGACGAATATGACGCCTAGTACAAGTACAACGATCGTGATAAGGGCTACTGACATGCGGTCTCCTCCAGCAAAACATTTTGCCTCATTCTTATTGTACCCTGACCGGCGACGTCCGTAAAGCAAATAAGACAAATTTCGCATTATATTACGGCCGGCCATTAACTGCTCATCCATATTGATCGATAGATACGTTCGGATGATTATGTAAAAATGACCGTTGGTTTTCCATGCGCCCGCTCCGGATAATTTTGCACGCTGCGCGCAGGCGCGGACGAATTGCACGCTCTTGGAAAGGCAGGGCTGTGATTGTGTCGGTGGAGTCCAAAGGCAGCAAGCGCATGCAGACGAGCCACGGCGCAACGCCCTTGCGCCAAGCGATGGCTTGCGTCTTTGCGCGCCCGCTGGATGTGGACGCCGCCTTTTATGACCGGGAGATGGGCCGCGCCAAGCTGTGGCGGTTTTTTGTGCTGAATGCCTTCAACACATTTTTTTGCACGTACCAGCTCTTCATGAACGCGCCCTTCCTGCGCCAAAGCGACTACCCCTACCGCGCCTATACCCTATTCACCATGCGTATGAACGCCACCAGCATGATCCTCAGCCTGCTGCTGCTCGCGGCATGGTTCTTTTTGCATCGCAAGGAGGTAAGCCGGCGCCTGGTGAACGCCCTTGCCCTGATCCAGTCGCTGTGCATCATGGGGTTCATCAGCGCCGTCACCCTGTACGCCATGACCTTCTCCTACGACGTTTCCTATTATGTCATCTACGCCTTCCTTGTGGCGGTGACCATGCTGCTCAATATATGGGAGGGGCTTGCGACCTTCGGGGCCGCACAGCTGGCGTTTGCCCTGCTGCTTGCGCGCATGCTGGGCAACCCCGATTACGCCTATTATGTGAACAACACCGTGCTCTTAACCAACCTGCTCGCCCTGTTTGCCGCAACGTTGCTTCACTTTGGCAAAGCGGGCGAGATTGCCCATAAATGGGCCAACGAGCGTACGAACCGCGAGCTTCTGCGCATCTCCGTACAGGACCCCTTAACCGCGCTGCACAACCGCAAGGCTTTCAACCAGGGGTACGTGGACGCATACGCCCGCGCCTGCGAGCACGGCGAGTTCCTGTGCGCCGTGATTATGGACCTGGACTATTTTAAGGCCTACAACGACACGTACGGGCATTTGCAGGGCGATGAATGCCTGCGCCGCGTAGCGCGGGTGATTGAAAAAGCCGGTGAGAAACGCGGCGCGCTGGTGGCGCGCTATGGCGGGGAGGAGTTTTCCTCCGTTCTGTACGGCGTGTCCGACGAGGCCGCCATGGCCTACTGCGAGGAGATCCGTTTGGGCGTGCAGGCCCTTGCCCTGCCCCACGAGAGTTCCTCCATCGCCCCGGTCGTTACGTTAAGCCTTGGGTACTGCGTGTACCGCCCCTCTACAAGCGCAGGCGACGAGAGCCTGCCTCTGGATCTTGCCGACCGCGCCCTGTATATCGCCAAAGAGAGCGGCCGCAACCGCACGCACGGCGAACAGCGCGATTTTTTAGAGCTGGCCAAGCAGATGAACATCATGAAATCCTCCGCTTTGTAACCCAAGAAAGCAGGTGCCCCTTTGAGCGTTTCCACTTCCGAAACCATCAACCAACTGCTCTCCGAGGCCGGCGTGTTCGGCAGCCTCTTCGATGCGGCCCGCATCGTGGACGCAAAATCCGGCCGCGTGGTGGAGTGCTCCAACAACGAAGTGCGCGATACGGGCATCACCTGCGTGGACGTGTTCGGCACTTCCGAGCGGTGCAAAAACTGCACGTCCATCCGCGCGTTGTACACCAACGAGCAGGTGGTGAAGCTGGAGTATGTGGACGGCTCGGTGCTGCTCGTCGTGTCCGTTCCCCTGCGGTATGAGGGCACGCCCATCGTGGTGGAGCTGGTTAAGAACATCACCAACTCCATGACCGTGGACATCAAGGACGTATACCGCAAGGACGAGGTGTCCGGCATCATTGACAAGCTGAACCGCCTCTCCACCACCGACAAGCTCACAGGGCTGATGAACCGCCGTTTCATCGACGAAAAGCTGACCCCGCTTGTGCAGAGCAGCCGACTGATCGGCCGGCCCCTTTCCGTGGCGCTGCTGGACATCGATTACTTTAAGAAAGTGAACGATATGTACAGCCATCAGGGGGGCGACGCGGCCCTCAGCGCGCTGGCCAAGGTGCTGCTCGGCTTTGTTCGGCGCGAATCGGATTTTGTTGCGCGCTACGGCGGCGAGGAGTTCCTGTGTTGTTTCCCCGGCACCTCCCTGGCCACCTGCCGCGACATTTCAGAACGCATCCGCGAGCGTGTGGAAGCCTCCAGCGTGGATTTTCAGGGTACGCCGATCAAGCTGACCGTCAGTATCGGCGTCGCCGAAAGCGGCGAACTTGCCGACCTCTCGCAGGAAACGCTGCTCGCCCTCGCCGATAAGCGCCTGTACGAGGCCAAGGCCGCCGGACGCAACCGCGTCGTGTGAGGGCTGCCCGGCGGCGGGCAGTGCCATCCCTCGCTTATTCAGCCGTTCGCCGCAGCGCACGCCCGTGACGCCCGGCGGTGCTTCATGAGAACCGGGCGGCTTTGTCCTTGGAACGCAACAGGCCCGGCGGCGCGGTAAGCGCTCGCCGGGCCTTTCGTTTGCAAAGAAGGAGCGCCCGCGGGGGGCGGCCGTTATTGGGGCATGAGGGGAACGAGGCGGTAGGAGCGGAAGATGGGCCGCGTCGGGAAGAAGGCCTGGCCGCCCTCCTGGGTGCACCAGCCCACGGCCGTGGGCGCGCCCGCAGCGGCCAGGGCGGGAAGGGCGCTCACCCGGCCGCCTTCGGCGACGTATTCGGTGTAGATGACGCGCCCGTCCGCGCCGATGCAGTCCACGCGGTAGATGTTCAGCACGAGCGGCTCCAGCCTCAGATGCTCCTTTACCGGATCCGTCAAGGAGAATGGTTCCCCCGTATCGCTGCACATCCATCCGAGTACCCGACGCGTGTCCGTGTTTTCGATGACCGGCACGCGCGAGCCGTCCACGCACGCCCCGTCCGCCACGTACTGCGTGGCGAGCACGGCGTTGCCGTCCAGCCCGCGGAACACCACCTTGTGCGTGGCGCTGAAGGGCACGATGTTGTACAGATAGGCTTCCCTGATGCGCTCCTGGCCCACTTTGGCCGGCACGCCGTACGCGCCCGGCGCCGTAACCGTCTCGTTGCTCAGGTACTGTGCCCTGCCGCCCGCGGACACAAGCAGCACCTGCGCGCTGTGCACGTTCGTCCAGTCGGCCTCCGTCACGCTCAGGCTCCCGCCCTTTTCCAGCGCAAGGCGGGTCAGGCCGGACGTGTCGGCCTTTTCCTCCTGAAAAGCAAACGTGAGCGCCGGAGCCTGCGCAAGCGCCGGCCCGATGCTCAGCAACAAAAGGATCGCCGCGAGCGCCGATGAGATGGCGAGACGTTTCTTCATCCGCTGCGCCTCCCTGACGATGGAACCCCCGCGGGAGAGGGACAAGCCTGCAAAAAACATGGCTGATATGCGCTATATGATACGATATGCGGCGAATTTTGTCAATTACTCCTGTATATGTAAAACCTGGAAGCAACTTTTTGGCACGCGCTTTTGAGGAGTGAAAGCGCGGCGCATGGGGTATCCTCCTGTACAGAGGACAACCCTGCAGGAAAGGCGGCGAAAACATGGACAGCACGGCGCGCGCGCCCAACCGTCTGATCGGCGAGCGCTCGCCCTACCTTTTGCAGCACGCGCACAATCCGGTGGATTGGTGGCCCTGGTGCCCGGAAGCGTTTGCCCGGGCCGCCCTGGAGGACAAGCCGGTGTTCTTGTCCATCGGCTACTCCACCTGCCATTGGTGCCACGTAATGGCGCACGAGAGCTTTGAGGACGAGGAGACGGCAGCGCTGCTGAAGGCGGGTTTCATCGCCGTGAAGGTGGACCGGGAGGAGCGCCCGGACGTGGACAGCGTGTACATGGACGTATGCCAGCTGCTCACCGGAAGCGGTGGCTGGCCGCTCACCGTGCTGATGACGCCCGATCAGACGCCTTTCTTCGCAGGCACATACTTCCCCAAGCACTCAGTGTCCGGGCAGGTGGGGCTTTATGAGCTGCTTACAGCCGTGGCGGAGCGCTGGATCGACGACCGGGCGACCCTGCTGCGCAGCGGCGCGCGGATCGTGGAAGCGCTGCGCGCCGACGCGCCCCCGCCTGCGGTCCGCACGTCGCCGGAAGGCCTTTTGGAGGCCGCTGCGTCGCACTACAGGCAACACTTCGACGAGGCCTTTGGCGGTTTCTCGCCGCCGCCGAAGTTTCCCGTGCCGCACGCCCTTTTGTTTCTGCTGGAGCTGGGCGACGAGGAGGGCCGGCGCATGGCCTGCCGCACGCTGCGGGCCATGCAGCGCGGCGGGCTGTACGATCACGTGGGCGGCGGCTTTTCCCGCTACGCAACCGACCGCGCCTGGCTCGTGCCGCATTTTGAGAAGATGCTCTACGACAACGCGCTCCTGCTGATGGCGTACAGCCGGGCGTACGAGCTTACGGGCGAGGAGCTCTTTGCGCGCGTCGCGCGCCGAACGGCGCAGTGGGTGCGGCGGGAGATGACCGCGCCGGAGGGCGGCTTCTACAGCGCCCAGGACGCGGACAGCGGCGGAGGCGAGGGGCGCTACTACCTGTTTACGCCGCAGGAGGCGGCCGCGGCGCTGGGCGGGGATGCCGGCCGCTTGTGCAGCTACTTTGGCATAACCAGGGAAGGCAACTTCCAGGGATCCAACATCCTCAACCTGCTGGGCACGGTGGAATACGACCAAAGCGTGGAAGCGCTGACTCCGCGGCTGCTCGCCTTCCGCGCCGCGCGCATGCCTCTTGGGCGCGATGAAAAGGTGCTGCCCGCCTGGAACGCCATGATGATTGCCGGACTTGCCTGCGCGCACACGGCGCTTGGGGATGGGGCGCACCTTGCCATGGCGCTGGCCGCGCTTGGCCATGTCGGCGCGCCGGACCCGCGCTGGTTTTTGGACGACTATGCCTTCCTGTGCTGGGCGCGCCTCTGCCTGCACGATGCGACGCTGCAGGAGGAGCATCTGGAGGCGGCCGCGGCGCTTGCGCGCGAGGCGCTTGCCCTGTTTCCCGACGAGACGGGCGGGTTCTACATGACGCGCGAGGGCGCCGAGACGCTCATCCTGCGCCCCAAAGAACTGCAGGACGCGGCCATGCCCTGCGGCAACAGCGTGATGGCCTACTGCCTTGCGCGCCTGTCTCTGCTGACGCACGAGGAAGAATTCGCCCGGGCGGCGCAGGCGCAAGTCGCCTTCCTTTGCAGCCGGGCCGCCGCGTACCCGGCCGGGCATGCCTTCTTTCTGTACGCGTTGCTGCTGCACCTGCGGCCGCCGCGTACGATCCTGTGCGTGCCGGGGCCGGGCGACGACCCGGCGGCGCTGGGGCGCGCCCTGCCCCCGGGCGGGCTGCGGCGCGTGCTGCCCGGTCCGACGCCCGACTTTCCCCTTCTGCGCGGCGGCCGCGCGTATTACGTGTGCGAGGGGCGGGTTTGTCATCCGCCGGCGGCCATGCTATAATTTCTCCCGGAGGGGATGGCATGACGTGCATCGAACGCGTACAGCGCACGTTTTCCGGCCAGCGCACGGACCGCGCGCCGGTATTTGAAAATTTTTGGGCCGAGACGGTGCGGCGCTGGACGTCCGAAGGGCATCTGCAGCCCGGCGAACACCTGTCGGATCACTTCGACCTGGATCTGGAGCGCTGCGCGCCGCTGTCCTTTTCCGCCGGCCTTCCCGAGCAGGTGGTGGAGGAGACGGAGGACACCGTCCTTCGCCGGAATGGAAACGGCGCACTGCTGCGCACCTTCAAACGCAAAAACGGCGGCGTTGAGCACGTGGACTACGCCGCGCGCGACGCGCGGCTCTTTGATGAAATGATCGCCCCGCGGCTTGCACCCCGGCCGGAGCTGATCGACCGGGCGGCCTACCGCGAAGCGCGGCGTCACGCGCAAAGCCGGCAGCGCTTTTTTAACCTCGTGCTGCCCGGGCCCTTCTCCACGGCCGAGGGGGTCATGGGAATCGAGCACCTGCTCATCGCCATGTGCGAAGAGCCGGACTGGGCCCGAAACATGCTGATGGCCTACGCGCGCCTGGCCGTCGCCCTGTGCGAGGAGCTTTTTGCCGTCGAAGGGCCGCCGGACGGCTTCTATATGACGGAGGACATGGGCCTCAAGGGCCGCCCCTTTTTCTCCCCCGCCATGTACGAAAGCCTGGTGCAAAGCGCGCACCAAGCCGTCGTGACCTATGCGCACAGCCTGCGAAAGCCCTTTATTCTGCACTCCTGCGGTTGCGTGCTGCCGCTTGTGCCCCACATCATCAAAACGGGCGTGGACTGCCTGCAGCCCCTGGAGGTGCGCGCGGGCATGGACCCCGTGACCGTGGCGGCGCTGCATGGCGAGCGGCTGTGCTTGATGGGCGGCAACAACGTTTCGGTTGTCGCCACGAACGACCGCGCGCTCATCGCCGCCGAGATGGAGCGCGTACTGCCCGCGCTCACCGCGCGCGGCCGCTACATCTTTCAAAGCGACCACTCCATTCCCGACGACGTGGACTACGACACCTACCGCTACTTCCTGCAGCGCGGAAAGGATCTATGCGCATACGGCCGCTAGGCGGGCAGGTTTTGGCACTCCAAGGCAAGCTCGCCAAGAGCGCGCTCCCGCTCCTTTTGCGGGAGCGCTTCTTCGTTCAGGCGCTCGATCCACTCCCATACGTCCTCCAGCTTGCGGCGGGCAAAGTAAAAGCGCAGGGCGTCCGGGTTTATGGCGAAGCCCGGGCGGCGCGCGCCGTACGCCGCAAAGAAAGCCTCGCGGAAGGGCGCGCGCGCAAAGAAGATCATATCCGCCTCTGCGGGCGCCAGGCGCAGGCCCTCCCAGTCGAGCAGGCACAGCCCGCTCGGCCCGGCGATTAGGTTGTAGCCGTGAATGTCCGTATGGCACAGCACGAAGGGCGGAGGGCTTCGGCGCAGGGCGTCCGCCTGCCGCAGGGCGCTCTCGCACAGCCGCAGGAGCGGTTCCCGGCAGGAGGCGAGCGTACAGGACGCCGGACCGGCCGCGCCGCTCTTCAGCTCCGCGGCCAGGCTGTGGGCGAAGGGCAGGGCGAAGTCTTCGGCGATGGCGAACGCGCCGGGCGCCTCCGGGCCGCAGCTGTGCAGTTGCGCGGCGATGTCCGCCAGCTGCAGCGCCTGCGGGACGCTCAGCGGTTTGTCGCGCAGGGTTTCGCCTTCCATGTATTCAAGCAGCACGCATGCGCGCCCGCCGTCGGCAAAGGCGTACCCGCCCGCGGCCGTGGGCCGGGCGGCGGGCATGCGGCCGCGCAGGGGCGAGTTTTGCGCCAGCCACTGCATCGCAGGCATGTACGCGGCAACGCGCTGCGCACACCGGCGGGCCGGAGCCCGGCACAGCTCGTACATCTTCAAAAAGAAACGGCCCTCGGCCGCGTCCACGGCGAAAGCCCGCGCGACGAACCCGCCCTGCGTCTCGCGCACGGCGCGCACATTCAGGCCCCACGCCCGGCTAAGCGTATCCGCAAGGTTCATGCGCCTCACCTCTCATGCGCAGTATAGCACGCCGCCGGGCGCTTGCGCACAGGGCTTTCATGTGCTATGGTTGCTTTTAGGGGAGGGGTAGGCCATGGATTTGACCATCGAAAGCGTCGAGCTGTTCCTGGTGCCGCCGCGCTGGTTGTTTTTAAAGATGACCACCAAGGACGGCCTGACAGGCTGGGGCGAGCCGGTGGTGGAGGGCCGCGCGCGCAGCGTGCGCGCCTGCGTACAGGAGCTTTTGCCTTATGTGCTGGGCAAGAGCGCGGGGAACATAGAGGACATGTGGCAGGTGCTCTACCGCGCGGGCTTCTACCGCGGGGGGCCGGTGCTCACAAGCGCCATGTCCGGCATCGAGCAGGCCATGTGGGACATCAAAGGCAAGGCCTACGGCCTCCCGGCGCACGAGTTTCTGGGCGGCAAGGCGCGCGACCGGATCCAGGTGTACTGCTGGATCGGCGGCGACCGCCCAAGCGACGTGGCCGCGGGCGCGAAGGAGAAGCACGCCCTTGGCTACCGCGCCGTGAAGATGAACGGCACCGAGGAGCTCAAGTGGATCGACAGCTTCGCAAAGGTGGACGAGAGCGTGGCGCGCGTGGCGGCCATCAGGGAGGCGCTTGGGCGTGAGATGGGCATCGCTGTGGACTTTCACGGCCGCGTGCACAAGAGCATGGCGCGGGTGCTGATGAAGGAACTGGAGCCCTACCGGCTGATGTTCATTGAAGAACCCGTGCTGTGCGAGAATGAGGAGGCCTTCCGCGAGCTGCGCAGCCACACCGCGACGCCCATCGCCACGGGCGAGCGCAACTACACGCGCTGGGGCTTTAAAAGCATGCTGCAGGGCGGCGGGGTGGACATCATCCAGCCCGACCTATCCCACGCGGGCGGGCTTTGGGAGTGCCGCAAGATCGCCGCCATGGCGGAGTGCTACGACGTAGCCGTCGCGCCGCACTGCCCGCTTGGGCCAATCGCCCTGGCCGCGTGCCTGCAGCTGGACTTTTGCACGCCCAACGCCTTCATTCAGGAGCAGAGCCTGGGCATTCACTACAACAAAGGCGGCGACCTGCTGGACTACCTGAAGGACGCCGACGCCTTCCGCTACGAGGGCGGGTGCGTGGAGCGGCTGACCGGGCCGGGCCTGGGCATCGAGGTGGACGAGGACAAGGTGCGCGCCGCCGCGGCCATCGGCCACGACTGGAAAAACCCCGTATGGCGCGACAGCGACGGATGCGTGGCCGAGTGGTAGGCGGCCGGCCGCACCCGGGCGGCGGTTGACCCGGCGAAGGAGGGGTTTTCATGCGTCTGTGTCTTTCCAAGTATCCAGGCACGTACGCCTCCCCCGAGGAATGGGTGGCGGGCCTTCAAACGCACGGCCTTTCGGCCGCCGGTTGCCCCGTGGACGAGACCGCGGGGGCCCGCCTGGTGCAGGAGTATCGCCAGGCAGCGCAGGAGAACGACATCGTGATCGCCGAGGTGGGCGCGTGGAGCAACCCCATCAGCGAAAACCCGCAGGAGCGGGAGGCGGCCTTCCGGCGGTGCGTTATGCGGCTTGCGCTGGCGGACGCCATAGGCGCGCGCTGCTGTGTAAACATAGCCGGTTCCAAGTCCGCCAAATGGGACGGGCCGCACGCGGACAACTTCTCGCAGCGCGTGTTCGAGGAGATCGTCGCCTGCGTGCGGCGCATCATCGCCGAGGCCGGGCCAAAGCGCGCGGTATATTCGCTGGAACCCATGCCCTTCATGCCCCCGGACAGCGCGCACAGCTACCTGCAGCTCATCGCGGCGGTAAACAGCCCGCGTTTCGGGGTCCATTTCGACCCGGTGAACATCGTCTCCTCGCCGCGTCTGTACTACGAAAACGGCGCGATGATTGAGGAATTTGTGGGCCTGCTCGGCCCGCGCATCGCCTCCTGCCACCTCAAGGACATCGCCCTGGGCGAGGGCCTCACCGTGCATCTAAGCGAGGTTCCGCCGGGCGAGGGAGGCCTGGACATGGCCGCCTACCTGCGCTGCCTTGCGGCGCTTCCCCCCGACCTGCCGCTGATGATCGAGCACCTGCAGACGGACGGGCAGTACGAAAAGGCTGCCCGCCACGTGCGCGCCGTCGCGCACAACGCCGGCGTTGCCATACGCTAAAAGGGCGGCCGCCGGCGCAGGCCGCAGGAAACCCCGCCGGGCGCGTGCGCGGCGCGCTCTGCCGGCCCCCCGTGTGCGGCTGCGAGACACACGCGGCGGCTGGTGTGGCGGACGCCTACACGTGGGTGTTGCCAGCCAGCCACAAGTTGCGGTACCGGCTGAGAATGCCGTCATCCCAAATGTGCGCTTCCACATATTTGAGGTGATTGTTGATATGATTATCTTTGGGAAAAATCCCACGCTTAAAGTCATATTCAACGTGCGGCGGAAAGCCGCGGCGTGCAATTACCTCCAAGACTTCCTCAGCGAAGTAGACTTTATTCCAATACTCTTCAGCGCCAAATAGCGCCGGATTTAAAACAGCAAACGAATCTCCATAAGTAAAAGATACCGTCAAAGGATCAAATTCGTTTAGGGGAATCTTTATTACAGCGGGGTTTTCGTAAGCCGTCTCCCATGGACGGTGTTCACCAAGAAACATATAAACAGGGTTCTTCCTTTGCGGATGGCCGCCGTGTTCGATGAACATATCGCGCAGTTTGCGGTCTCGTTCATAGCGCTTTAGCAAAAAGCCTTCTATGTCGGGATTACGAAATTTTCCGGCAGCCTTTTGAGCGGTCAGAATTTCTCTGGCTGTTTCAACAGGGAGCGCCGTAAGAGGCGCAAAGGGGCCGAAGCTATTCTCAAAATAGTGATATAAAAGCACTGCCCGTCACCCCGCACAAGATAGATAAGCTTGTCGCTTCCACGGATTTGCAAAGCAAGTATACCACACAAGCCGGTTCGACCCAAGCAGGTATCGGGGTCCTGTCTTGACGCCGACCGGCTTTTGCTGCGTGCCGCTGAGCGGCATATGACGAACATGCTCAGCGCATCTTTGCGGAGGGTTTCAAATGGATGGTTTGGGGGTATTGATCATAATCGGTTTCCCAATAAGCTCTGCGTATATAGACGCACCCTGAACAACAGCGAAAACGGTACTGAGCGCATGATCTCCGGCGAAGCCGGCGCAGCGTTTCGCCATAGATCCACCGCCATACTTTTCAAACTGACGGGGGCTGGATTTCATGGAAAGCATATCTGCGCGGATGAATAAAAGTTAGCCGTCGCCTTACATTCGCAGGTAGCAGCGCCGCGGCAAGCGCCCTGTGTACCAGCAAGGGCCGCCGGCGCTCAGCCGACGGCCAACTTGTTCCGATATACCAAGGGGCAGGGGGGCGCACGCTTGCCACGCCCACCCCGCTGCTGTACAATAGCGAGGAATCTCGTCCATTCATATATGAGGTGAAAATATGCCCATCAGCCGCGATGTGCTCGCCGGGTTCATCGACCAGCTGCAGCCCATGCTCAACGAGGGGCAGGTGGGGCTGTGGTACTTAAGCATGCCCTCCGGGCGCTGCAGCATGCAGGGAGCCGCCTTTTTGCGCGCGGCGGTGGGCGGGGGCATCAGCGAGATGAACACCACCTTCGCCGAGTACCTGCAAAGCTACTGCCATGAGGGCGACGCGGACGACCTGAAGGCTGCCCTTGAGGATCTGATTGCAAACCCGCGCCCGTTTCACGTGCAGCACCGCATGTGGCACATGGTAAGCGGCACGTGGCGCTGGGTGTCCATATTCGGCACGGCGCGGCGCAAGGGCAACAGCGTGCAGCTGCTGGGCTGCATGCAGGACGCGCACGACCGCGTGGTGCGCCTGGCGGAGCTTTCCCGCAACCCCGGCTCGCAGGAGCGCACGCAGATTATGCTGGACGCGCTGCCCTTAAGCTGCAGCCTGTGGGATGAGAACTACAACGTCATCGACTGCAACGAGGACGCCGTGAACCTGTTCGCCATGCGCGACAAGGAGGAGTACCTGCAGCGCTTCTTTGAGCTTTCCCCGGAGTATCAGCCCTGCGGCCGACCCTCCCTAGAGATGGCGCACGAGAACGTCGACCGCGCCTTCGCAGAAGGCCACGCGGTGTTCGAGTGGCTGCACCAGCGCCTCAACGGCGAGCTCATTCCCGCCGAGATCACCCTGGTGCGCGTGCGGCGCGGCCCCCGCAACATCGTGGTGAGCTACACGCGCGACATGCGCGAGCTGCGCCATATGAAGGAGCAGGCGCAGGAGGCCAGCGAGCGGGCGCGCATCATGCTGGACGCAACGCCCCTGTGCTGCAATTTCTGGGACGAGAACTACAACAACATCGACTGCAACCAGGAAGCCGTGAACCTCTTCGACCTGAGGGACAAGCAGGAATACCTGGACCGGTTCTTCGAACTCTCGCCCGAATACCAGCCCTGCGGCCGCTCCTCTCAGGAGATGGCGCGCGAGTACATCACACGCGCCTTTGCCGAAGGCCGCGTGCGCTTTGAGTGGATGCACCAGAAACTAAACGGCGATCCGGTGCCCGCCGAGATCACCCTTGTGCGGGTAAAGTACGGCGGGCGGGACACGGTGGCCGGCTACACGCGCGATTTGCGCGAGCTGAAGAGCGCGCAGGAGAAGCTGGACCGCGAGCGCATGCTGCTTGCGGAGGTGCTCAATTCCAGCCCCGTATGCTTCGCCATCGTGGTGGACGGCATCGTGCGCTTCGCGCCGCCCTTCATCCGCGATTTTTTGGGCGTTGCCGAAGGCGACATGCTGCTCGACTTTTGCGAGAACCGCCCGGAGGGAGAAGCCCTGGCGGATGAGGTGACGGACAAGGGCGAGATCGACTGGCACCCCATAGCCGCCCGCACGAAGCAGGGCGCGCATAAGGACATGCTCGTGCACATGTTCTACACCGACTACTACGGCGAGCGCGGCCTGATGGTGTGGCTGGTGGACGTGACCGAGATGCTCTCCACCGAGCGCGAGCTGCGCCTGGCGCGCGACGCGGCGGAGCAGTCGGCCAAAGCGAAATCCGAGTTCCTGGCGAACATGAGCCACGAGATCCGCACGCCCATGAACGCCATCATCGGCATGACGCACCTCATCCTGCGCACGGACGTGACGCAAAAGCAGCGTGATTATCTGCAGAAGACCGAGGCGAGCGCCAAATCGCTCCTGCGCATCATCAACGATATTTTGGATTTCTCGAAAATCGAGGCCGGCAAGCTGTCCATCGAGAGCATCGCTTTCCGCGTGGACGAGGTGGTGCGCGAGGTGCTGGGCACGATACAGACCGCCGCCGCGGAGAAAGGGCTGCAGCTGCTCGTGGACATTGCCCCGGACGTGCCCGCCGCCGTGCAGGGCGATCCGCTGCGCCTCAACCAGGTGCTGCTCAACCTCTTGTCCAACGCCGTGAAGTTCACCCAGCGGGGACACATCAGCCTGGGCGTTACGGTGCTGGGCATTGCGGAGGAGCGCGCGACGCTGCGGTTCACCGTGTCCGACACGGGCATCGGCATGACGCAGGAGCAGGTGGCGCACCTGTTTTCGCCCTTCCAGCAGGGCGACGCCTCCACCACGCGCAAATACGGCGGAACGGGGCTGGGCCTGGCGATCTGCCACGCGCTTGTGCACATGATGGATGGGCAGATCCGCTGCGAAAGCGTCCCCGGCCAGGGCTCCTCCTTCTGCTTTACAGCGCGCTTCCCTTTGGCGGTGCAGGCGCGTTTGGAGGGCTTCGCCCCGCTTACCTCGCTGCGCCCGCTTTTGCTGGGCGACAACCGCTCCTCGCTGCAGGCCTTGCGCGGCCAGTTGGAGCAGATGCGCTGTGAAACGATCATCAACGCCGTGGGCGAGCGCAGCCGCGAGCTGATCGACGACGACACAGTGATCAGCGGCGCAAACCTGATCATCATGGACTTCCGCGACCCCGAGCGCGACGGGCTGCCCGCCGTGCGGCACCTGCGCGAACGCCTGGGGGACCAGACGCCGCCCGTGCTCTTCGCCGTGTCCGCCAGCCTGCCCGGCTTTGCGTCGCAGCTGCCCGAGGACGTGAACGTGCACGTGCTGTATAAGCCCGTGTCCACCTCCTCGCTGTACGACGCTCTGGCCGCCACGGCGGCGCGCAGTCGCGGCCGGGCGGCCGGCGCCGGCGCCCCGGCCGCGGAACCGCAGGCCGCGCCCTGCCTGCCCGCCGCCCTGCGCGGCAAACGCGTGCTGCTGGCCGAGGACAACGAGATTAACCAGATGCTCGCCTGCGAACTGCTCGCCATGGAGGGGCTGGTGGTGGACGTGGCGAACAACGGCCGCGAGGCGCTGCAGATGGTCCAGCAGCAGGAGTATGCCCTCGTGCTCATGGACATCCAGATGCCCGAGATGGACGGCCTGACGGCGGCGGAGGAGCTGCGCCGCAACCCGAAATACAAGGATCTGCCCATCCTGGCCATGACCGCGCACGCCATGAGCGGCGACCGCGAGCTGTCGCTGAAGGCCGGCATGAACGACCACGTCACCAAGCCCATCGATCCGCCGCTTCTGTACCAGGCCCTGGCCAAGTGGATGAAGCCGTAGCCGGGCTGCGACGGCGCAGGAAAGCCCCCGCGCTGCGGCTGTCAGCGGCGGGGGCGGTTGTCACGCGGCGGCTTCATGCTTTGCATGCAGCGGGGCGCCATCCGGCCGGCGGCTTTGTTGGCCAGCGGCGCGCACGGCGCTCAGGCGCGTCGTGCGCAGCAAAACAGCCGGCTAAGCGGCGGTGCCCTACCAGAACTCTGCACACAGAGCCGCAAAGCCCGATCGACGCCCCCCCCCCGCCTTCGGGGAAGGGGGCACCCCTACCTATGCCCGCTGTGTTGCATTTGGTTTTCTCATTACACTTCCCCAATAGGCAGGGAATAATCAAAACGTGTATAGCTGTGGAAAAATGATACGCTGCGTGGTTGGGCACGGCACAAATAATGCGCCCCGGGAAAGGACAAATGGAATGGCGGACTGGTTCACCATTGAACAGATTGACGCGGACACTCACTGCATCAGCGAGTACAGGCATTGGGAAGAAACACATAGTTACCTACTGAATGGCAAACGGTATAGCTTGTTGATTGACACTGGGCTGGGTATCGAGGATATCAAGGCGCAGGTTTGCCAACTGACAGACAGGCCCGTTATCGCTGTCGCCACGCACGTCCATTGGGACCATATTGGCGGGCTGAAACACTTTCCAAATTTTTGCGCACATGAGGCTGAAATCAACTGGCTTAGCGGTGTATTTCCCCTGACAATGGAGCAAATCAAAGCTTACATTGTAAAGAATTGCGATTTGCCCAATGGCTTCGATGTAGAGCAGTACGAACTCTTTCAGGGCAAGCCGTCAAGAGTTTTAGCAGACCACGAAAACATTGACATCGGGGGCCGACAAATAGACGTTTTGCACACGCCGGGCCATTCCCCTGGCCATATGTGTTTTTATGAAAAGGACAAAGGATACCTGTTCACAGGCGACCTTGTTTATACGGGAACCCTGTTTGCCCATTATCCCTCCACCGACCTTGTGGCATATCTGGATTCATTGCGTAAAATCGCCGCACTGCCTGTAAAAAAGGTATTCCCTGCACACCACGATTTGGATGTGCCGGATACCATTTTGATGGACACAAAAAATGCTTTTTTGCAACTGAAAGCCGAGAATAAGCTGCACCATGGAAGCGGTACACATAACTTTGGTTACTTCTCAGCCTGGCTTTAGTATTCCCAATTTTTTCGCGCGTCTCAGCGCAACGCTTTTCCACAGGGCATAAACAGTACCTGCGGTTGCTTTGGCCAAAACAAACCAAGACGAAACACCGGGTGACGGTGTTTCGTCTTGGTGTTCTACGTCAGCCCGCCTTACGCGGCGGTTGCCAGGCAAGATGCCGGGCGGCGGGCGCGCCTGCGAAACGGGGCCTGCGCCGCACGCTTAGCCCTGCGCGGTGCGGGCCAGATCGGCGCGGTTCAAAGCGTCCTCCATCTGCCAGAAGCGGGCGGCGATGTCCAGGTACGCGTCCACAAGGCCCGGGTCAAACTGCGTGCCGCGGCCCTTGGCGATCAGGGCGACGGCCTCCTCGTGCGTATAGGCGGGCTTGTAGCAGCGGGTGTTCACCAGGGCGTCGTACACGTCCACGATGGACACGATGCGCGCCGACAGGGGAATCTGCTCGCCCTGAAGGCCTGCCGGGTACCCGCTGCCGTCCCAGCGCTCGTGGTGGTACAGGCAGATGTCCTTACAGTGACGCAGGTACATGGAGTCGTCTTCCAGGTTCCTGGCGATCATATCGATGATGTCCCCGCCGATGGCCGCGTGCTGCTTCACGCGTTCGAACTCTTCCTTGGTAAGCGCGCCGGGCTTGAGGAGGATCGAGTCCTCGATGCCCACCTTGCCAATGTCGTGCAGGGCCACGGCCTTGATGATGGAGCGGTAGTTGAGGGTGTACAGCTGCTGGCTGTACGCAGGCCTTGTGAGCAGCTCCTCGATGAACAGACGCGTGAGCTCGCGCGTGCGGGTGATGTGGATGCCCGACTCCAACGAGCGGTACTCGATGATGGTGGCCAAGGTTTCCATGGTCTGCTCGTAGATGCGCTCCAGCTGCTGTGTTTTCAGCTCCACCAGCCGCTCAAGGCCCGATTGGTAGCGCGAGAGGCTGATGTGGTTGTCCACCCGCGCCTTGATCACGTCGGGGTTGAAGGGTTTGGCAATAAAATCCACAGCGCCCTCGTGCAGGCAGCGTGATTCCACGGCGCTGGCGTCCTCGGCGGTGATGATGAGCACGGGGATACGCTCGGTCTTGGCGTCGCACTTCATGGCGCGCAACACTTCAAAGCCGTCCATCTCGGGCATAACGATGTCCAGAAGGGCGGCGGCTATGGGCTCCTGCGCGTTCATCATCAGATCCAGGGCCTCGCGGCCGTTGGAGGCCTCCAGCAATTCGTACTCGCGGCAGAGAATCTCGCGCAGTATCATGCGGTTGATGGCGATGTCGTCGACAATGAGCACTATGTCCTTCATGTGAGCGTCTCCAGTACGTGCGCGATGCACGCAAGCGTCCGCTCTTGGGCGCTTTGCAGGCTTGCGCGCTCCGCCTCGCCGTCCTCGCCGGCCTTCAGCGCCGTCTCCAGCGCAAAAGCCGCCTCCCGCAGCGCGGGAAGCGAAAGGTTGGCCGCGACGCCCTTGATGGTGTGCGCGCCCCGCGTGGCGGCCTCGCGGTCGCCCTTGGCCATATCTGCGGCCAGCTGCTCGTACCCTGTCTTGGCGGAAAAGGCGGCGAGGAGCTTTTTGTAGATTGCCTTGTTGCCGGCGATGCGGTGCAGGCCATCCTCCACGTCTATATAGCGCGATTGGTCTTGCATGCTGTCACCCCTGTTACTATCCCACGGGAAGCGTCTTTAAGTGTAGCATCTTCTTTGTGTATTTACAAGAGGGCGCCGCCCGGTATAGTATATGGGCGTGCGGCGGTAAACGCTCCCGCGGACGGCATTTGCGCCTATGCGCGCGGCGGCCGGCCATGCGGCCCTCGCCGTGTCGCTATCTATATATCGTACGAAAACCGCATTCATAATAGCCCGCAGCGGCCAAGAACCGCCCGCGCCGCAGAAACGGGGTATTGGAGGTAGGAAGGTGACTTTAGACAAACTGAAAGAGGCCTGCCTCGCCCTGCCCGGCGCGTGGCTGTGCAACCCCTGGGCCGAGGACATCGTGGCCAAGGTGGGGCCGCGCATATTTGCCTATCTGGGCGAGGAGGCCCGGCCAAGCGTCACGCTGAAATGCGCGCCCCTGGAGGGCGACCTGCTGCACGCGCGCTACCCCTGCATCACCCCGCCCCCGGCCTACCTGCGCCGCGACCTGTACGTGCGCGTGCCCCTGAACGAGGGCGTTCCGGACGAGCTGATCCTCGCGCTGCTGGAGCAGTCCTACCGCCTCATCTATCACAATCTGACGCGGGCGCAAAAGCGCGCCGTGGAAGACGGCGCGCACGAACAACCGCGCCGCGCAAACAAGGGCCCGTGACTTACCGTCCCGGGCCCTATCCGCTGTTATGCGATAAACAAAGCGCCCTTCATCCTTCCTGCTGCTTGCGCGCCCCGCATCCCCCGCCGCAGCCGGCGCACCCCTCGCACCCGGCGCAGCCGCCTTTCTTGCGGGAGCGAACCACGTAGCGTATCGCCAGAGCGATGAGCGCCACAACGATGGCGGCCACGATGAACGTACCCATGCAAACACCCCGATTCTAGAACCCGATGAACAAAGATCCGACGATGTAGACGAGGAAGGCGGCGATGTAGGCGACCAGGCACTGAAAGCCCACGGTGGCCAGCGTCCGCTTCCAGCTGCCCAGCTCGCGGCGTATCGTGCCGACGGCGGCGAAACACGGGCAGCAAAGAAGGTTAAAGATCATGAAGGAGTAAGCCGTGACGCCGTTGAAGATGGCGGCCACGCTGCCCCACAGCTCCGATCCGGTGTCCGAGAGGTCCTGCATGCCGTACAAAACGCCGAAGGTGCCCACGATGTTCTCCTTGGCGATCAGGCCGGACACGGCCGCCACGGAGGACTGCCAGTTGCCCCAGCCAAGCGGGATGAACAGGGGCGCAAGCACCCGGCCGATTCCGGCCAGGATCGACTCCTCGATGGGGACCATCCGCAGGCCGAAGGAAAAGCTTCCCAGCAGCCAGATCAGCACCGTGGTGAGCAAGATGACCGTGCCGGCCTTCTGGATGAAGGTCTTGCCCCGCTCCCACATGTGGATGAGCACGCCTTTGAGGGAAGGCACGTGATAGGCGGGCAGTTCCATCACGAAGGGGGCCGGGTCGCCGCCGTACTTTTTGGTCCGCTTCAGCAATATGCCGCAGGTGATGATGCTGACAAGGCCGATGGCGTACATGCTGAAGGCCACGTTGGGCGAGCCGCCGAACAGCGCGCCCGCAAACAGCGCAAAGATGGGCAGTTTGGCGCTGCAGGGGATAAAGGTGGTGAGCATGATCGTCATGCGGCGGTCTTTCTCGTTCTCGATGGTGCGGGTGGCCATAATGCCCGGCACCCCGCAGCCGGTGGAGATGAGCATGGGGATGAACGACTTGCCCGACAGCCCGAACTTGCGAAAAATACGGTCCATGATGAAGGCCACGCGCGCCATGTAGCCGCAGTCTTCCAAAATGGAGAGCGCGAAGAACAGCACGAGAATCTGCGGCACAAACCCAAGCACAGCGCCCACGCCGCCCACGATGCCGTCCATCACCAGGCCCTGCAGCCACGCAGCGCAGTTCACGCTTTCCAGGAAGCCCGACACGGCGTTTGGGATGACGCTGCCAAACAGCACGTCGTTCACCCAGTCGGTGAGCATAAGCCCAGGGCCCATCATGGCCAGGGCGTACACGGCGTACATGACCACCGCGAAGATGGGCAGCGCCAGAACGCGGTTCGTCAGCACCCGGTCGATCTTGTCGGAGGCGGACAGCCCTTTTGTACTCTTGCGCAGGTGAACCGACAGGAGCGCCGCGATGTAGTCGTAGCGGGCGGCGGTGACGATGCTCTCCGCGTCGTCGTCCATCTCCTTCTCCGCGGCGGCGACGATCTGCTCGATCTGCCCCCGCGCCTGCTCGGGGATGGCGGCCAGCTCGCTTTCAATCTCTTTGTCGCGCTCGAAAAGCTTGATGGCATAGTAGCGCAGGTTGCCCGGCACGTACGGGCCGATGACATCGCTCACCTGCCTGATATAGCCCTCCACCCGGGCGTCAAAGACCGCGCCCGCGCTTCTGGACGCGCCGGAAGCGGCCAACTCCGCGGCCTTATGGGCGGCTTCCAGGCTCCCCTCGCCCTTCAGGGCCGTGGCTTCGATCACCGGGCAGCCCAGCGCCCCGCTGAGACCCTTCACGTCGATGCGGTCGCCGTTTTTGCGCACCAGGTCCATCATATTCAGCACCAAAACCACCGGCGTGCCGATCTCCAGCAGCTGCGTGGTGAGGTACAGATTGCGCTCGATGTTCGAGGCGTCCACGATGTTCACAATGGCGTCGGGCTTTTCCTGCAGGAGAAACTTACGGGAGACGACCTCCTCCAGCGTATAGGGCGAGAGGGAGTAGATGCCCGGAAGATCCACCACGAGCACGTCCTTTGCCCCGCGCAGGCGGCCTTCCTTCTTCTCCACGGTAACGCCCGGCCAGTTCCCTACATACTGGCTGGAGCCGGTGAGGTTGTTGAACATGGTGGTCTTCCCCGAGTTGGGGTTGCCGGCCAGGGCGATCCGCACGGATGGTTCCTCCTCCATGTGTTAGCTTACATTAACAGACGGGCTAAAAAGATGAGCTGTCCGTCCGTTCAACCGTCCACCAGGATGGATTCGGCTTCGCTTTTGCGGATGGAGAGCTCGTAACCGCGCACCGTAATTTCGATGGGATCTCCCAGCGGCGCCACCTTGCGCACGGCGACCGACACGCCCTTGGTGATGCCCATGTCCATGATGCGGCGCTTGAGCGGCCCCTGCCCGGTGAGCTGCGATACGACCGCGCTCTCGCCCGGGCGGACCTCCTTGAGCGATCTCATAACGGATGCCCCCTCTTTGCGGCGCTTCCCTAGCCGACGATGACCCGGTTGGCCATGCTCGTGTCCAGGGCGATGCGCGTGTTCTTCAAATGAACGATCATGTTGCCGCCAATCTTGGATACGATGGTCACTTCCTCGCCCTCGGTAAAGCCGAGAGTCTGCAAAAAGTGCTTCGTGCTGTCCGCGCCGTTGATCTTCTTCACGCGGACGCTCTGGCCGATGGATGTGATGGTAAGCGGCATGCTCCACACCCCCTTCATTGCGAGCCGCGCGGCTGTTATATCGCGCTAACTCTGTAAGTGTATTATAAGGTTAACTCGGTGAAAAGTCAACCCCATCGAACAAAATTTGTTCCTTGTATGATGATATGCTGCGCGCGGGATTTGGGCACGGCGCGGCGCATGCGCGCACAAAACCCCGGCGACTTTTGCCGTTTGCCGCCGGATGGAAGGCGCGGGGCCCCTTCACGGCGAATGCTGTAGCAAGAAGCGGGCATCTGCCAAGCGAGCGGCGCCGTGCGCCTTCGCCCATCGCAGCCGCAGGAGAGGGGCCGACCCCATGCGCAGGCCGAACATCGTCTTTCTGCTTACCGACGACCAGCGCTTTGACACGATTCACGCTCTGGGCAATCCGGACATCCGCACGCCCAACCTGGACGAGCTCGCGGCCCGCGGCACGGCCTTCACCCATGCGCACATCCCCGGAGGCACCTCCCCCGCGGTGTGCATGCCCAGCCGCGCCATGCTGCACACCGGCCGGTCGCTTGGCGGCCTTCAGGGCCAGGGCCAGGACATCCCATGCGCGCACACAACCCTTGGGGAGGCGCTACAGGGCGGCGGCTACCGGTGCTTTGGCGCGGGCAAGTGGCACAACGGCCCACCCGCGTTCTCCCGCAGCTTTCAGGGCGGCGAAAAGATCTTCTTCGGCGGCATGTGGGACCACTGGAACCTGCCCACGAACCGCTACGACCCCACCGGCGCGTACGACAACGTGGTCAACTTCGTGGTGGATTTTTGGCAGACGAACAAGACAACGCCCGTGCGGTGCGACGAATGCAGCCACGGCGCGCATTCCACCGACCTGCTCACCGACGCGGCCGTCGGCTTTTTACAGCGCCAAAGCAAGGACGCGGCGGACCCGTTCTTTATGTACGTGGCGTATCTTGCCCCGCACGACCCGCGCACCATGCCGCAGCGCTTCCGCGACATGTACGACGAGGACGCTTTGCGTCTGCCGGACAACGTCTGGCCTCAGCATCCCTTCGCCTTCGGCGTGGAGGACATACGCGACGAGACCTTGGCCCCCTACCCGCGCCCGCAAAGCGAGGTGCGCCGGCACCTGGCCGAATACTACGCCATGATCACACATCTGGACGACGCGCTGGGCCGCATCGTGCAAACGTTGAAGGCGCAGGGCCTTTACGAGGACACGATCATCGTGTGGACGGGCGACAACGGCCTGGCGGTGGGGCAGCACGGCCTGATGGGCAAGCAGAGCCTGTACGAGCACAGCGTGCGCGTGCCGCTCGTGTTCGCCGGGCCGGGCATCCCGCAGGGCGCGCGCCGCGACGATTTGGTATTGCTCATGGACATCTTTCCCACGCTGTGCGAGCTGCTCGGCTTGCCCGTTCCGCCTTCCGTGCAGGGGCTAAGCTTCGCGCCGGCGCTTCTGGGACAGGGCGGCGGCCCGCGGCGGGAGCTGTATCTGCGCTACTGCGCGCAGGTGAACGCTCTGAAGGACGCGCGCTACAAGCTCCTCAACTATCCGCTCATTGGCCGCCGGTGCTTTTTTGATCTGGAGGACGACCCGCAGGAGACCCGCGACCTGATCGACGACCCGGCGCACTGCTCCCGCATACGGGCGATGCAGGCCAGCCTGAACCGCCATGTGGCCGCGGACGCCGCGCTGCCCGCCGCCGTCCCCTTCGGCGCCCCGGCGCGGTAGGAGGCGGGCGGGCGTCCGGGCTTGGGAACCTCGGCCGGGACGGACGGGAAAAACGTCTCCCGCCTCTATGAAAAGGTGGCTTGTGCATGAAGATCGTTTGCCGGCTCCTGGGACACAGCTGGGACAAATGCGTCTGCCGGCGGTGCGGCGCGCCGCGGGCGCATGAGTTTACCGCCTGCGTGTGCAGCCGCTGCGGCGGGAAAAACCCGGCCGCCAAGCACGCCGACCACGCATGGCGCGGCTGCGCGTGCGCGCTGTGCGGCGCGACGGACAAGCGCGCGCCCGGCGGCATGCATACGTGGCAGGGGTGCCGCTGCAGCGTTTGCGGCGCGCTGAACCCGGCCGCGCCGCCCGAAGCCCACCAGTTTACCGGCTGTACCTGCCGCGTGTGCGGGGCGCATAAGCCCAACCCCGCGCCCGCCGACCACGCATGGAACGGCTGCGTGTGCAGCCGCTGCGGCGCCCGGCGCGATGAAGGGCACCAGGCCCCCCGCGACTGCCAGGGCGTATGCAAGCGCTGCGGCAAGGAGTTTCACGGCCACTCCTGGGACGGGTGCGTGTGCACGGCGTGCGGCGCAGCCCGCCACCAGCTCAGCGGCTGCCGCTGCACGGCGTGCGGTAAAACCTTCCCGGACATGAACCCTTCCGCGCACGCGCTCCAGGGCTGCCGCTGCACGGTATGCGGAGCGGCCGTGCACGACTTTCAGCTGAGCGAAAGCTGGGAAAAGGCCGAACGCGACACGCAAAGCACCTACCGCAAATGGACATGCAAACGGTGCGGCGAAACGAAGACCAGCTACCGCTCCTCCTACGAGGACTACTAGGCGGGGGCGCCGCGCCTTTGCGCGTTTGCACGCGCTCGGCGAGCAGGCGGCTGTGCGGTTCGCAGGCAAAAAGGCGGCCGATGAACGGCCGCCTGGGAAGCGCGCAAAAGGATTTGGAGCGCGGGACGCCGAGGGGGCTTGGGGCTTACGCCCACTCCACCCCGCGGTACTTGCGGAAGGCTTTCATGCTCAGGGCGATGGACTCCAGCTCATCCTTCCGGGAGAAGTCCTGCTCCAGAATGATGTGCGTGGTCTTCCCGCCCTCGTTTGCAGCGTCGATGACGCCCTGAATGGGCAGCGTACCCTCGCCCACCTCGCAGAACGTGCCCGGACGGATGGCCGCGCCGAAGGAGGGGCCGTCCACCCACTGGCCCTGCGGCCAGGCGGCCAGAAGGTTCAGCGGCTCGCCCGCGTCCGCGGCAAAGTCCTTCTGGTGCAGAAGCGGAATGCGGCTCGCGTGCCGGCGGATGAGCGCCGCGGCGTCCGCGCCGCCCCGGTACGCCCAGAAGGTGTCCAGCTGAAAGCCGACCAGCTCCGGGTCGGTGTGGGCCAGCAGCGTCTCCCACACGGTTTCTCCGGTAAAACTTTGGTACTCGTGGAAGTGGTTGTGGTACAAAAACCGCAGCCCGCGCTTGCGCAGCGCTTCGCCCGTGCGGTTGAGCTGGGCGGCGTAGTCGAGGACGTGCTGCGGGCTTTTGAAAAACTCCATCTGCCCCACGACGTACTGCGCGCCGATCGCCCGCTGGTACTCGGCGATGGCGTCCAGGCGCTCCTCCCGCAGGGGCATCACGTGCGTGCTGATCACCGACAGCCCCATGCGGCCCAGCAGATCGCACAGCTTGCCCGCCGGCACGCCGAAGCCGATGCCGTCGTCCTGGTCGGCATTGTGGTTCCCGGCCTCCAAAATTCTGTAACCGATCTGCGCGACGCGCTCCAGCGTGCCCATGGGATCGCCGGCCATGTGGCCGCGAACGGAATACAGCTGCAGCCCAACTTTGAGCATCTTTTACTCCTCCTGTTTCGTCATATGCCGCGCAAGGGTTTCCTGCGGCAGGTATGCGCCCTGGGCGCGCAGTTCGCCCACCAGCGCGGCCGTGTCGATGTCCGCCGCGCAAGCCCCGGCGGCCAAGGCCTGCGCGGCCGCAACGCCCGCGGCGTGCCCCATCATATAGCAGGCCGGCTGGACGCGCAGCGACCCTTGCACCTTTTCATCGGCCGAGGCGCACCGCCCGGCCACCCACAGGTTGGCAAAGCCGCGCGCCACAATCGCGCCGTACGGCACGCCGTAGCTCTCCCCGGGGGCGTACTTGTCGTCGCGGTGGTATTCGCTGTAGTAGCGCTCATACTCCGTGGGCGACAGGTCCTTCACGTGGATATCGATGGCCTTGGTGTACACGCAGATCTGGTCCGGAAAGTGGCGGCGGGCCCGGTAATCGCTATAGCCCAGCACGTACGCGCCCACCACGCGCCGCGATTCCCGAACGCCCATGATGGCCCCGCTGGCCACGAGGCGCGCGTCCTCAAAGCCCGGCATATACTTGCGGAAGAACGCGCCGTACTCACGCACGAACCGCCGCCCGGCGCGCATGCCCTCCGAAAGGCTCCGGCAGTTTGTGGCGTCCATGCCGAACACGTGCCCGCAGTTCATGATGCCCAGATCGTCCCGCACGTAGAACAGCCCCGGAACGTGCCGGTCGTTCTGCGTGAAAAAACCCTCGGCAATCGCCCGCTCCAGCGCCTCCTGCTGGCCGGGCGCGCCCATGCTCCCGTTCATGCGCTCCAGCGGAAAACGGATGTGGTCGAAGTAGGCGCACAGCGTGGGCGGCATGGGCCCTTTTTCGTTGCCGGGCTGAATACCCGCGCCCGCGAGCGCGCACAGCTGGCCGTCGCCGGTGCAGTCGATGAAGGCCTTGGCCTTCAGGTACCGGTAGCCATCCACGCTTGCGGTGATCGCACCGCGCACAACGCCGTGCAGGGCGTCCGCGTCGATCACGCGCGTAAAGAAGCGCACGCTCACGCCGGCCTGCTCGCACAAATCGTCCAGCAGGGCCTTGAGGCCCTCTGCGTCGTAAGGGGTGTACGAGTTGACGCGGCGGCTCCAGTGTTCCTGGGTATAGTACGGGTCGATGTGGCCGCGGCTGCGGAGCTTTTCAAAGATCTCCATGAACACGCCGCCCGTGACGAGCCTCTCCCCGTCGGACATGGTGTCCATCACCGTGAGCAGCCCGGAGGTGCCTATGCCCCCCAGCGCGCCCATGGGCTCCACAAGGACCACCCGCGCGCCCATGCGCGCCGCGGCGATGGCCGCCGCGCACCCGGCCGGGCCGCCGCCCGCCACCACAACGTCGAAGCCGTCGTCCACGGGGATGGAGCGGTGCAGCTCATAGCTCTCCATGCCTATCCCTCCTGCCTCGTCATGGCGGGGCTGGTGGCCGCCTGCGGCAAAATGGCCCCTTGCCCCCTCAGGGTCTCCACCAGCGTGTGCGTGTTCAGGGCGTTGGCCGCCTGGCCGGTCTGCATGGCCTGCACGGCCGCGGCGCCGGCCGCCTGGCCCATCATGCCGCAGGCGGGCATCACACGGATGGAGCCCTGCACCTTGACGTCGCTGGAGGCGTGCCGCCCGGCCACCCACAGGTTGACAAAGCCCTTGGGCACCAAAATGCCGTAAGGCAGGCCAAAGCTCTCCCCCACGCCCAGACGGCCGGAGACGTTCTTCTCCTCCATCATGGCGTCGTAGGTGCTTCTCTCGCAGTCGTACATATGGATGTCCACAAACTTGTTGAACACGCCGATCTGGTCGGGGAAATGCCGCCGCGCCAGGTAGTCCTGATAGGTCAGCTCGTACTCGCCCTTCACGCGGCGCGATTCCCGCACGCCCATCAGCGACGCGGACACGACCAGGTCGATGTCGCGGCAGTTCTCGGAGTGCTTGCGCAAAAACTCCTGGTACTGGCGGATGATGCGCCGCCCGGTCATCATGCCCTGGGTTAAGGAGGGCACGCTGCAAGCGTTCAGGCCGAAGATGTGCCCGCCGTTCATGTAGCCCACCGTCGGACCGTTGTGCCAAAGGCCCACAAACAGCCGGTCGCACTGCTCGAAGTTGCCGGCGGCGAACTCCCGCTCCAGCAGCTCCACCCCGTACGCGGACTGGGTGTTGAGGGCGTTTTGCGACCAGTCGATGCCCGCAAACAGCGCGCACAGCGTGGCGGGCATGATGTTTGGGGTATCCCGCCCGGCCTCGTAGTAGTCCGCGCCCGCAAGCGAGGCGAGCACCGCGTCCCCCGTACAGTCGATAAAGGCGCGGGCCTTCAGGTACCGGTACCCCTCCACGCTGCTTGTGATCACGCCCCGCACAACGCCCTCGCCCGCGTCCGCATCGATGACCTTGGTGAAAAAGCGCACGTCCACACCAGCGCGCACAGCCATCTCGTCCAGCACAAGCTTTAAGCCCTCCACGCGGAAGGAGGACCACACGTGGTATTTTTTTCGCCAGGAATCCGGGTCAATGCCCGGGGCCATAAAGCCGCGCGCGTACAGTTCCTCCACCAGCTCGCGCATGAAGCCGCCCACCAAGGCCTTCTCGCCGTCGGCCATGGGATCAAACGCGCACACAAGCCCGGAGGTGCCCATGCCCCCCAGGCACCCCGTGCCCTCCAGCAGCACCACCCGGGCCCCCAGCCGCGCCGCGGATATGGCCGCCGCGCACCCCGCAGGGCCCGCGCCCGCCACCACCAGGTCGATGCCCTCCTCCACGGGGATCTCGCGGCACAGATGATACGTCATGCGCGCTCCTCCTTACCGATCGTTTGCGTGCGGGAACCCCTGCACGGCCACCCGCCACGCATTCCTTCCCGTTCCCGTCCAAGTATAGCGCAAGCGGCAGGCGGGCACAATACGGCTTTTCCGCCGCCGCGGGCGCGCTGAAAGAGCTTGACCGCACATCCAGGACATGGTACATTTCTGGCGGGAAGGCGTTGCGGGAAAGCCGCGGATAGCCCGCAACAAAAAACGGCCCGGCAGCTGCAAAGCCGCCGCGCCGCAAAGCCCCTTGCGCTACGCCATGTACCCGTTGCGCGTGTTATAAGCATAGGCCAGCTGGTTCGTCGCGCCGAACACCTTCGCCAGGGCCACGAACGGTCCGATCAGAATGAACGAGCCGAGCAGGTACCACAGCACCACCGACGTACCGGACGTTGCCACGCTCTCGCCGTAGGACGGCCCGGCCGCCGCAATCCGTTCGGTCTGCTGGTACAGCCAGATGAGAAAGAAGATGCCGCCCGTCACGATGGACAGCAGGAGCACGAGCAGATAGCCCATGCTGGGTTTCCCGTCCGCCTCGCACAGGCGGTTGACGTCTTGCGTCCAGCGGTGCCAGAACACGATGGCGTAGATACCGAAGGTGATGCAGCTCAAAAGGATATAGACGAGCAGGCTGCGGCGCGGAATCATCGGTTTTCCCCCTCTATGTATTTCCTTGGGCAACGACACTATTGTAGCGAAACCTGGCATAAAATGCAAGGT
>JAVBLU010000046.1:0-9469 GCA_031553225.1 Eubacteriales bacterium | reverse complement strand
ACTATATCCTGCATGTAGGCGAAAAGGAAAGCGCGTATAACGGAAAATCCGTCTTCGCGGAAGTGAACGGTGACATGCTGACCATTTCCGCCCCATACAGCATGAGCGATGAGGACATCATCAAGCTGTTCGACCAGGTGGAGAAGGTGCCCATTCCCTAACGCGCAGCTTGTCGGCCGGGGCGTGGTGTCCCGGTCGTTCTGTGAAGTTATTATCCTGTGGCTTCGCCTCTCGTTGCCGGCCTGCGTCAGCGCGGCAACGGCTGCCGCGGCTCCGCGCCGGGTTTGCGGCTGCGGTTCTTCCAGTGATGATGAGAGGAGGGAGCGAGATGAAAAAGGCTGTTTTGGCCTTCCTGCTGCTGCTTGCGCTGCCGCTGGCCGCCTGCAAGCCGCCAGCCGCGCCTCTGTCGTTTCTACCCCTGCACTACGAATCGGAGGAAGCGTTTGTAAAGGATGTGGCCCTTGCCCGCGAGGAACACAGCGCCGGCGTTAAGGCCGAGGATTACATGAAAGCGGTTGACAAAGAGTCCGACCTCATCAAACGGCGCGCCATGTATGATCTGCATACGCGCACATTTTACCTGCGTTTTTCGGAAGTACCCAGCGGGTATGCGTTTCGGTCCATCTCAAGCAACAATTCATACGTCAGCACCCTGTATGCAAGAACAGACACCGCTGAAGGAATGGAGGGAACCGATTATCCTTACGTCGTGTTGACGTATTTCAACTTCTACTCGCCGGAGGGTGCAACGGCGTTTATAGCGCGAAACAGCGGGGCCCCCAACGACATACGTTCGGTGGATGGACGCACGTACTATATTCTGCATGTCGGAAAAACCGATGAGAAAAGCGGCTATACCTCTAAATGGGTCGATGCGCAGGTAGGCGGCGACATGGTGAACATTTGCGCTCCGATCAGCATGAGCGACGAGGACATCATCAAGCTGTTCGACCAGGTGGAGAAGGTGCCCATTCCCTAACGCGCAGCTTGTCGGCCGGGATGTGGTGTCCCGGCCATCCTTTTTCTGCGGCGGTTTTGTTCGCCCCGGCCGCAGCGCGGCGCACACGCGCCCGCCCCGGCGGGAAAAAAGAAGGCGCACAATTGTTTGGAATGGGGGTTGCAAAAAATGGAACCGCTTGCTATAATGAGAATCGCCGTCCGGAAGGGCGAGCAATCGAAAGGGGGAAGAGACGTGTATCAGCCAGCCAACCGCCGCCGCATGAACGTAGCGCAGTTCGCATCGGGAGAGAAGCGCCTCTTTGGCCCAAACGTATGTTCGATTAGGCCGCCCTGCTGAGGGGACGACGCCGCATCGCAACAACCGTGGGCCGCTCGTGCGCCCGCGGTTTTTTGTCTTTGCGGGCAGCCGGGCACGCCGCCGATCAGGGGCGGCGGGCGATTCATCCCTCCGGCACGTCCACTTGACGCATCTGAAGCAGATGGGAAAGCGAGGCGCAGGTGAGAAAACCATGATGCGACCGGCCGTTTCATCATACGCATCCGCCGGGGCGGGCGAGGGCGCGGGCCCTTGGGCGAAAAAAAACCGCCGCCCGCTCGGATAACATAGACCTAAAGGATACACGCAGAAAGGTTGCGATTCCTTTGAACCGGTATCGACTGCGCCTTGTTGGCGAATTTCTTCAGGGCAACGGGCTTTTGTACTTAGTCGCTATTTTGCTTATGTTCTGCTCCATCGCCGTGGAGATGACCACCCCCCTGTTCATCAGCTTCGTGGTGGACTGGGTGCTGCAGGGCATCCCGCCCAAAGTGCCCGCCTTCCTGCTGTCCGCCATGAACGCCCTGGGGGACCGCTCCTTTTACTTAGAGCACCTGATCGTGCTGGGCGCGGGGCTTTTGCTGTTCAGCCTGGCGGGCGGCGTGCTGATGTATCTGCGCAACATGACCACGGCCCTGGCCAGCGAAACCATCGCCAAGCGCATGCGCGACCGCCTGTACAGCCACCTGCAGCGATGGACCTACAACGACCACGTGAAGGCGGAAACGGGCGACCTCATCCAGCGCTGCACCTCGGACGTGGACACCCTGCGCCGCTTCCTCTCCTCGCAGCTTGTGGAGATGAGCCGCGCGGTGTTTCTGGTGGGCATCGCGCTGTACGTGCTCATCCCCATCAGCGGCACGCTCACCCTGGTGGCGGTATGCTTCGTTCCGGCCATCTTCCTGTTCTCCTCGCTGTTCTTCCGTCTGGTGATCAAGCGCTGGCGCGCCACGGAGGAGGCCGAGGGCGCGATGTCCGCCACCCTGCAGGAGAACCTGACCGGCGTGCGCGTGGTGCGCGCCTTCGGCCGGCAGCGCTTCGAGTCCGATAAGTTTGGCGGCAAGCTCGTTTCCCACCGCGACCTGGCCCTCAAATCGCTGTACACCAGCGCGTTTTACTGGTCCACCAGCGATTTGCTGTGCGGGCTGCAGGTGGCGCTTGTGCTGGGCATCGGCACCATGATGGCCGTACGCGGCCAGCTCACCGCCGGCAACGTGCTGCTGTTCGTTCTGTACATCGACAAGCTCCTCTGGCCCATACGCCAGCTCGGCCGCATCCTCACCGATCTGGGCAAGTCCCTGGTGTCCCTGGACCGCATCGGCGAGATTCTTAAGAAAAAGACCGAGGCGGACGAGGAGGGCGGCCAGTTCCCCGACCTTCGGCGCGAGATCGTGTTCGACGACGTGTGCTTCCACTACGACGGCGGCGTGCCGGTATTAAACCACGTAAGCTTTACGGTGCAGCCCGGGCAAACCGTGGCCATTCTGGGCGCGACGGGCAGCGGCAAGTCCACGCTGATGCACCTTCTGCAGCGCCTGTACGAGCTGCCCGAGGGCGACATCCGCATCGGGGGCGTGTCCATCCGCGAGATCAACAAGCACCACCTGCGCAAGCGCGTGGGCATCGTGCTGCAGGAGCCCTTCCTGTTCTCCAAAACCATCCGCGAGAACGTCGCCCTGGCCCGGGAAAACCCCTCCGAGGAGGAGATGCTGGAAGCCTGCCGCGTTGCGCACGTGGACGAGTTCGCCACCGGCTTTGAAAAGGGCTACGACACGGTGGTGGGCGAGCGGGGCGTCACCCTCTCGGGCGGCCAGAAACAGCGCGTGGCCATCGCCCGCACGCTGATGAAGGAGTCCGACATCCTCATCTTCGACGACTCCCTCTCGGCCGTGGACACCCAAACCGACGCTTCCATCCGCGAGGCCCTGAAAGACCGCCGCGCGGGGCTGACCACCTTCATCGTCTCCCATCGCATCACCACCCTGAAGGAGGCCGACCAGATTCTGGTGCTGGAGAACGGCGCCATCGTTCAGCAGGGCACGCACGAGCAGCTGCTCATGCAGGAAGGCCTGTACCGCCGCATCAATGACATCCAAACGTCGCTGGAGGACGAGCTGCTCAAGGAAGCGGACGTCCCCGCAATCGAGGTGGTTTGACATGCAGTTTCAAGAGGAAGAGGACTATACGAAACGATTTGACCTGGCGCTTTGGAAACGCGTGCTCGTCATCGCCAAGAACTACCGCGGCAAACTCGGCCTCATCTGCCTGTTTATGGCGGGGTGCGCGGGCGCGGACGTGGTGTATCCGCTGATCACGCGACACCTGATCGACAACTTCATCACCGTGGGCCGCACGGACGGGCTGCCCCTGGTCATCGCCGGGTACGCGCTGCTTGTGGCGCTGCAGGCGACGCTCGTGTGGTCCTTCATCCGCAAGGCTGGCGAGGTGGAGGTGTACGTCACCTACGATATCCGCAAGGAAGCCTTCAAACGCCTGCAGGAGCTGTCCATGACCTGGTACGACAAAACCCCCGTCGGCTTTGTGATGGCGCGCATGAACTCCGACGCCTCCCGCCTGGGCGAGGCCATGGGCTGGGTGCTCGTGGACCTTCTGTGGGGCTTCTCCTACATCGTGTTCACGGCCACCACCATGCTCATCCTGCAGTGGAAGCTGGCGCTCATCGTCATGTGCACGGTGCCCATTCTGGCGGTCATCAGCATGTATTTCCAAAAGAAAATTTTGGCGGCGTACCGCGTTGTGCGCAAGACGAATTCCAAGATCACCGGCTCCTTCAACGAGGGCATCACGGGCGCGCGCACCTCCAAAACGCTGGTGCGCGAGGAACGCAACGCCCAGGAGTTTCAAGAGCTGACCGGCACGATGCGCCGCTACAGCGTGCGCGCGGCCAACCTAAGCGCGCTGTTCTACCCCATCGTGGCTACGCTGGGCGCCGTGGGCGCGGCCCTTGCCCTCACAAGGGGCGGCAACAGCGTGGCCGCGGGCGCGCTCTCGCTGGGCACGCTCATCGTCTTCCTTCAGTATGGCATCAACTTCTTTAACCCCATCCGCGACATCGCCCGCATCTTTGCCGACCTTCAGTCGACGCAGGCCGCGGCCGAGCGCGTGATGTCCCTTCTGGGCACGCACCCCGACCTTGTGGATACGCCCGAGGCGGAAGAGACGTACGGCACGAACTTTGCGCCCAAGCGCGAGAACTGGGAAACGCTCAAAGGCGACGTGGCGCTTGAGGGCGTCACCTTCCGCTACAAGGACGGCGAAACCGTGCTCAACGATTTCTCCCTGAACGTTCACGCCGGGCAAACAATCGCCCTCGTGGGCGAGACGGGCAGCGGCAAGTCCACCATCGTCAACCTGATTTGCCGTTTTTACGAGCCCACGGAAGGGCGCGTGCTCATCGACGGCCGCGACATACGGCAGCGCTCGCAGCTGTGGCTTCAGGAGAACCTGGGCTACGTTCTGCAGCAGCCGCACCTCTTCTCGGGCACCATCCGCGACAACATTCGCTACGGCAAGCTGTCCGCCACCGACGAGGAGGTGGAGCGCGCCGCGCAGCTGGTGAACGCCGACGGCTTTATCAAAAAGCTGGAGAAGGGCTACGACACGAACGTGGGCGAGGGCGGCGGCCGCCTCTCCACCGGCGAAAAGCAGCTTGTGTCCTTCGCCCGCGCTATTTTGGCCAATCCGCGCATCTTCGTTCTGGACGAGGCGACCTCCTCGGTGGACACCGAGACCGAGCAGCTCATCCAGCACGCCATCCAGCGCGTGCTCACCGGCCGCACGAGCTTCATCATCGCGCACCGCCTGTCCACCGTGCGCAAGGCCGACCGCATTTTGGTCATACATGACGGCAAGATCATCGAGGACGGCGACCACCGCGCCCTCATCAAGGCGCGCGGAACCTATTACACCCTGTACACCAACCAGTTTGTGAAGGAGCGCGAGGCGGCCGTGCTCGGCCTGGCGGACAGCGCGCAGTAAACGCGCGCCGCGCTGTGAGGAAGAATGAAACGCTGCCGCCCGCTTGTGGGCGACAGCGGCGGGCGCGGCGCACAAACGCTGCGCCCGGATGAAAACGGGGCTTGTTTTTCTGATTTTACACAATTGAAAAGCGTTGGCGAACGGGCCGCGTTTTCGCGCCGGCGGGCCGCTTGTGTTTTTGTACGCAAAAATACGGCTTATCGCTCAAATTTGAAGGAAAGAAGGGGTTCCTTTCTTATGAACAAGTACGCTTCCCCTATTTTTATGGCCGCCCGGATCCCATTTCGGCAGGGCGCCTTCAGGCGTCCGCTCAGACAGCAACAGGAGGAAGTATGCGTTACGTTTTTCAGCCGGTCGATCAGGCCGGGCTTGACCTTCTCGCCGCCCACATGGGCCAGTGGGTGAGGCGGCACATCTCCTTTGCGCCCGGCTGCATAGCCGTGCTGGCGCTGCGCGGCGGGGTGCCCGCCGGATTTCTTTCGATGCGCTTTCACGCGGGCGCGCCGGGCCAAGCGCCCTTCGCCGAGGTGGAGATGGTCGCGGTGGACCCGTTCCGCGCGCGCGCAGGGCTGCGGCGCCGCCTTTTGCGCATGGCGGCCGACCACGCCGGCGTGCAGGGCCTTGTGCCCGAGCGGCCCGGCCGCCTGCGCGACCGCCCGTACACGGCGGCCATGTGGCACGCCGCCGACGGCGGCCTGCTCGCCCCACACGACTACCGGAGCTTTGCCGAGTCCCTCGCCCGCCCCGCCCGGCCGCTGCGCTTTGTCGTCCCCGGCCGCAGGCCGCGGTAGCCCTTACAACAACCCGCCCTGACGGTTGCGCGCCGGGGCCGGCCGCCGCATGAAACGGCGCGGCAGGGGCGCTGTGCGCTCACATCCCCGGCAGGCTCCGCCGCCGGGGCTTTGCGTTGCGCCCGGGCGCCCGCTTCCATGGCCGGGCTTGCCGCAAGCCCTGCGCTTTCCTTCCGGCACGCGGCGCCGGCGGATGCCCTCACCCGTGCGCGGACCTCCGGGCGTTCTGCCGCGCAAGCGCCCCCCTCGGCTGTTCTTGGCCGGCCGCCGACGCCGTGCTATAATGAAGGGGGTGAATTCACATGATCGACATCATTGCGCGCAAGCGGGACGCCCTGCCGCTCTCCCCGCAGGACATCGCGCGCTTCGTGCACGGCGTGACGGACGGCAGCGTGCCGGACTATCAGGCCGCCGCCCTGCTCATGGCCATCCGCATCCGCGGCATGTCCGACGAGGAGGCCGCCTGCCTGGCGCGCGAGATGGCCGCCTCGGGCGAGCAGGCCGATCTGTCTGCCTTCCCCTGCACGGCGGACAAGCATTCCACAGGCGGCGTGGGCGACACGACCACCCTGATCTGCGTGCCCCTGGCAGCGGCCTGCGGCGTTACGGTGGTGAAGATGAGCGGCCGGGCGCTGGGCCACACCGGCGGCACGCTGGACAAGCTGATGGCCATACCCGGGTACGACCCGTTTTTGCCCATGCCGGACTTTCTGCGCGTGGCGCGCGATGTGGGCGCGGCCCTGGGCGGCCAAACCGGGCAGCTGTGCCCGGCGGACAAAACCCTGTACGCCCTGCGCGACGTTACCGCCACGGCCGACTCGCTCCCCCTCATCGCCGCCAGCATCATGAGCAAGAAGCTGGCCGCCGGCGCGGGAAGCATCGTTCTGGACGTGAAGTTTGGCAGCGGCGCGCTGATGAAGGACCGCGCGGAAGCCCTGGCTCTCGCGCGCCTGATGGTGGACATAGGACGGGCCGAGGGCCGCCGGTGCACCGCGCTGGTTACGGACATGGACGAGCCGCTCGGTTCATGCGTGGGCAACGCTTTGGAGGTGCGCGAGGCGATAGAGGTGCTCAGCGGCCGCGCGGGGGAGACGCCGCTTTGCGCCCTGTCTGTGCAGCTGGCGGCCCTGATGGTCGCCCTGGCGCTAGACATTCCCGAACCGCAGGCTTTGGCGCGCGTTCGGGAGGCGCTGGCCTGCGGCGCGGGGCTGCGCAAGCTGCGGCAGATGGTCGGCGCGCACCTGGGCGACCCGCGCGTGGTGGACGAGCCTGGACTTTTGCCGCGCGCCAGCCGTATTCTACCCCTGCGCTCCGAAAAGGCCGGGTATGTCAGCCGCGTTCAGGCCGATCTCATCGGGCAGGCGGCCCATGCGCTGGGCGCCGGACGCGAGCGGGCGGGCGACGCGGTGGACCTGTCCGTCGGCCTTGTGCTGAAAAAGCGCGTGGGCGCGCGCGTGGAGGCGGGCGACACGCTGTGCGCGCTGTACGCCCCGGCCGCCCGGGAGCCCGCGCGCCGCGCGGCCGAGCTGGCGGCCGGAGCCTTTGCCCTGGCGGACGAGCCGCCCCCGCCCCGGCCCCTCATCGCCGGGCGCGTGTGAGCGGGAAGGGCTGCGGCGAAGCCTTCCCGGCGGCATGAACGCCGCGCGCGGCAAGGCCGGGAGGGTTCTCTTTGTGAAGCCGCGCCCCGGGCGGCCGGCGCTCAGTCCTGCTTCAGCTGCCGCGAGTACCGGGCGAACTTTTTGGCGGTTTTAATGCGCTCCTCATAGGCCAGGCGGGCGGCGGAAGCCGAGTCCCTGTGCGGGCGCGCCTCGCGCAGATAGCGCAAGTAGGCGTCCACGCGCGCCTTCGTCACGGCTCCGGCGGCCACGGCCGCTCTGACGGCGCAGCCCGGCTCGCTTTGGTGGCGGCAGTCGCGAAAGCGGCAGGCCTCCACCAGCTCCGCCACGTCCTCGTACAGGTCGGTGACGGCTTCCTGCGCGTCGTCCAGGGCCAGCTCGCGCATGCCCGGCGTATCCAGAAACAGCCCGCCGCCCGGCAGGCGGATGATCTGGCGGTGTACGGTCTTGTGCCGGCCGTGGTCGTCGCCCTGGCGCACGTCGGCCGTGGCCATCACCTCCAGGCCGCACAGGGCGTTGAGAAGCGTTGACTTGCCCACGCCGGACGACCCGAGCGCCGCGACGGTTTTGCCCGGGGCGATGTAGGGCGCGAGCAGCTCCATCCCTTGGCCGCTGGCGGCGCTGATGGCGACGACGGGCGCCTGAGCGTCCAGCTCGCGGCACAGGCGCGCGTACGGCTCCGGGTCTTCGCACAGGTCGGTCTTGGTCAGCGTGACCACCGGCTGCGCGCCGCTCTTGCGCGACAGGATCAGATAGCGCGAGAGCCGTTGTATGTTAAAGTTGTGGTTTAGGGACATGCACAGCAGCACGCTGTCTACATTGGCGGCCAGGGCCTGCGAGGCGCCGTGAAAGCCGTCCCAGCGCGCAAAGAACGTGCGGCGGGGCAGAATGTGCTCGATGACCATCTCGCCGCCGGACATGCGTCCCGCCACAAAATCGCCCACGGCCGGGTACCCGCCCCGGGCATCCAGTTGAAAGCGGTATTTGCCCGACACCTGGCCGGATACCTCCCCATCCTCTCCCGCCAGCAGGTACTGCGTGCGGTGCTGCGCCGTTACGCGCGCGGGGGCAAGCCCTCCGCCAAGCGCGTGAAGCGACTGCGTCCATCCTTCGTCGTAGCCGTAATGTGCCAAGTATTCCAAACGGGTCCCTCCTGCTCATTTCTCGGCCGGTCCGCCCTTCCCGCTTGCCTTTTCGCATACAAAAAACCGCGGCCTTCGTCATCGAAAGCCGCGGCCCGCAAACGGACACGCCTACGCTTGCACGGCCCTTTGCCGCGCACGCGCGCTTTGTTATGAAAGGCGATTTTCGCGCGCCGCCCGGTCGGGCGCGCGCCTTATGAACTTATGACGTGCTCACCTGTTGATCCGTCATGAACTCATCGCCCCTTTCGCAGGATAATCGTAGTTTAGTATACCACGTACGGGCCGGAACGGTCAATCCATCCGCTGCCAAATCCGCGTTTTTCAGCTTGACAAGCGCGTTCCAGGCGATTACAATATGACGCGACGCTGTAATGCGTGCGGGTGTAGCTCAATGGTAGAGTTCCAGCTTCCCAAGCTGGCTGTGTGGGTTCGATTCCCATCACCCGCTCCATCATTTTTGTCCGGCGCGCCCGGCGCGCTCTACGAAGGAGGCAAATCTCTTATGGCAAAGGCGAAGTTTGAGCGTACGAAACCGCACGTGAACATCGGAACGGTCGGGCACGTGGATCACGGCAAGACGACGCTGACGGCGGCAATCACAATGGTGCTGGCGAAATTTGGCGGTGCGACGGCGATGCGGTA
>JAVBLU010000033.1:0-9071 GCA_031553225.1 Eubacteriales bacterium | reverse complement strand
CTTATGTATGCGGGTTTTAAGCAAACGCCGGTGTATGACGCCTTTGTGGAAGGCGCGCGCGAAGGCCTGCAGGCTGCCGTGCGCGTGTTGCCTTACCTGGTGGCCGTCATGCTGCTCGTGGCCCTTCTTCGTCATTCCGGGCTGATGGACGGCCTTGCGCGCCTTTTGTCGCCGCTGCTCGCCCTGCTGGGCGTGCCACCGGAGGTCGCACCTCTGTTTATGGTTCGGCCGCTTTCCGGTGCCGCGTCCCTGGCGGAGCTGCAGCGCGTGCTCGTCGCCTACGGCCCGGATTCCACGCCAGGCCGGCTCGCCTCAGTGCTCATGGGCTCCAGCGAGACGATTTTGTACACGGTGGGCGTATACCTAAGCGCCGCCAAGGTCCGCCGCAGCCGTTATGCGATCCCCGTGGCCCTTGTGTGCAGTTTTGCCGCAGCCGCTACAGGGGCGGCCTTCGTACGCCTGTTTTTTTAGCCCGCTGAGCTGTTCACCCGATACAACCGGTGTTATAATGAATCCGAACAAGACAAAGGAGGAATCTTCATGGCCTTTGAGCTGATCGAAAACCAATTAACCGCGCGTGAATTCCAAACGCTGCGCACGGCGGTGGGCTGGGGGTTGATTGATGACGACCTGGCGAAGCGCTCCGTGAAGAACTCCCGCTACACTGTGGTCGCCGTCGTGGACAACAAGACGGTGGGCATGGCCCGCGTGGTAGGCGACGATGCATTCCTGCACTTCATCGACGACGTGGTCGTGCTGCCCGAGTACCGCAAGATGGGCATCGGTGCGGCCATGATGCAAAGCATGTTCAAGTACATCCAGTCGCGCATGCCCGAACACTCCACCGTGATGGTGGGCGCCATGGCCGTGCGCGGCGGCGAGAGCTTTTACGCGCGCTTTGGCTTCCGCGCCCGCCCCAACGAGTTTGAGGGAGCGGGCATGGTGCGCTTCCTCACCAAGTAGGCAGGCCGGGTATGGCACGCGCAAAGAGTTCGGGGGTCAGCGCCGGAACGCTTCGCATCCTTGTGGGCGGGGCGCTGGTTGTTGTGCTCCTGGGGCTGCTTGGCGTGCGCCTCACGCTGAAGTATGCTTCCCCTGCCGAGCGCTTCCTGCACATCGTTCGCGGGGATAACGGCGCACCCATGGCCTCGTTGGCCGCCAGGGACGCCTCCAGCGTGGATATGGGCCTGGTGATGCAGGCGCTTGGCTCCGGCGCGCGCGCGAACACGCGGCCCGCGCCGGACGGTCTGCGCATTCATCTGCAGGGACAGGCCGTGCGCTTGCTGGGCGGAATCGTGCTGCCACAGGAGCACACCGTGACCCTCGGCGTGCAAACCGCTTTGCAGCTTACCTCTTCTGCCGACCACCTCACCCTGCGCTTGTGCGATGAGCAGGGGCGCGATCTGCCCATCGAAGGCAAGCTGAACAATGAGGCGGACTTCATTCTGTGCGCCTTCTCCCCTGTGGACGTACCCACGGGCGCGCCTATCTACGTGGCGGTGTCCTGGTACGACGACGCCGGCGCGCTCTGCGAGCGCCACATGGTTCGTCTGGACGCCCCGCGCTGAAACAGCATAAACAGCGCGGCCGCCTTCCCTGCCCGCCCATAGGCGGGATGCCCGGGGAAGGCGGCCGCGCTGTTTGTGTCGCTTGCCTATACTTCCGGACAAAGAGGCGCGGGTAGCACCACGTCCACCGGCTGGCGGAGCCTGGCGGACTCGAGCACCGCGCACAGCGTGAAGGTGACGTTCACCGCGTCGTCGACGGATACGCCGAAGGGCTTTCCGTCTAGAAGGCGGTCCACGAAATCGCGGATGGACTGATACGCAAACCCGGCTGCCCGCCCGTGCACGAAGTTGTTCACGAGCACATCCGGCACGCTCGTGCGGTCGGTGGTCATCTGGATGAGGTTGTTGCCGCTCTGATCGATGGAGAACATGCCGTGCTCGCCCATCACATTGAATTTAAAGTCGTTAATGTTCAGGTTCCCGTTGGGCGTAATCCAGCCGTTCTCCATGGTGGCGATGCCGCCGTTTCGAAACTCGAGCAGCGTCTGGTATACGTCCACCGTGTCCACGCCCAGGGAAGCCAGGATGCCGGAGCGGGAAAGCGCGTACACGCGGCGCACCTCGTCGCGGAACACCCAGCGCAGCGTGTCCAGCGAATGGCTCCCCAGGAACCAAAGAATGGAGGACTGGGCGGCCCAGGGCAACAGATCGGTCGCCACCCAGCGGATGTCATTGAGGCGGCAGTACGCGTGTACGGGCGCGCCAATCTCGCCCGCGTCCACGCGTTCCTTCATCAGCGCGAAAGGCGGATTCCATCGGTTGTGAAAGTCCACCATGGCCCGCACGCCGTTTTGGTGCACGGCCTGGCGGATGGCCAGCGCATCCTCGCGCGTGGTGGCGATGGGTTTCTCGATGAGCAGGTGTTTGCCGGCGTTCGCGCAGTCAATGGCCGCGGCCGCGTGCGCGAAGTCCGGCGTGACGATGGCCACCGCGTCCAGCGCAGCGCAGCGCAGCATGGCGCGGTGGTCGGCAAAAACGCGGTCTGCTGGCAGGCCGAATTCCCCCGCCAGGGCGGCTGCCTTTCCTTCGTTCACGTCGCAGACGGCGGAGAACTCCACGCGGTGATCCTCGCTGTACAGGCTTGCGTGTGCCCGTCCCCATGTACCCGCGCCGATGAGCCCCATGCGAAGCGCCATGCGCTCACGTCCTTTCCCTGATGCCGAATGCCGCGCTTGCCGCCAGCAGACGCAACCACAAAACCACGCGCCGCACCGGGCGGCGGAACGGAGGGGTCAGGTCCGCGCGCTTTGCCCGCGCCACAGCGTTAGGTCGAAAGTGGCGCTGCGCGCACCGCGTACCTCGTACACGCCGCTGCCCCACGCGCTGTGCAGGACCGGGCAGGATATGGTGGGATACTCAAAGCTCTGCCGCTCGCCGTCCACATGTTTATCGCCGCTGCGCGTGAGGCGCAGAACCCGCCGGGCGGACGTGGTGTACTCGCACGCCTTACGCCCGGCGTCAAAGCGCATGCCGTCCGCAGGGACGCGCAGGATAAAATCGTCAAAATCGGCAAAGTCCGCCGCGGGGAACACCTCGTAGCATACCGCGCACAACGGTGCGTCCACGCGGAACTCCACGTCCTTGTACTCGCCCTCGTCCACGGAAAGGATATCCTGCGACGCGGTGAGCAAAATGTATACGCCCTGGCCGGCCAGGTAGAGCCGCCGGCCTTTCTTGTACACGGCGTTCGCCGTCTTATGCGCGTGCAGGGCTACGCACTGATACAACCGGGTGGGTTTTATGTCGTAGAGCGCCATCAGTGCGTTCTCATGCGCAAAGAACGCTCCGCAGCCGCAGTCCATATCACCCGACCAATGGTTGTTGCCCTGCAGCCCGAGCCGTCCGGGATGGTGCGAGAACACGCGGCCGTTTGGGTGGGCCGTGGTGATGTCGATCTCGTGCTGCTGGTGATGCGCGTACCACGATACGGCGCGGTCGTCCGGATAATCGTCCTGCTGCACGATGCATCCCATCACGGCCGCCGGCGTATGGTAGGCGTATTTGCGAATCGAGCCCAGGATCGTCCCGGTGGGCTGGATGTCCAGCACGTTGTGCAAATGGCGGCGCTCAAGCAGCTCGTACGTCATGTCCGCGCTTGCGGCGACGGCCGAGGCCACGGCCGGATCCGGGCGGAAATCACTGAGCAGAACGGGCAGCTTGATGTCCATGTTGGGCGGCATACCCTGCCCGCCATGGAAGTACAGCCGCTGCAGCGCATACATCAGGCTCTTTCGCCCGTCCATCAGCACGGGCGGATAGGTGCGGCCGTGCGCGCCGCCCGTGTAACCCTTCACCGAGCTTACGGCGTAGTTCAGCAGCAGCACGTTGATGGTCTGCCCGCACAGCTTGCGCAGGCGCGGGCTGTCGCTCCAGTTGTACAGCGCATACACGCACTCCAGGTCTGGCGAGATATAGGATAAAGAGTCGAACTCGCCCCACCCGTAGCGCGCGCGGTGCTCCAGAAAAGCGCACAGCAGCTCCTCGTCCTGGTCGCGCAGCTGCGCGCCCGGCATCTTGGCCAAGGGGAAGTACGCCTCCGGGTGCTTCTGCGCGGCCAGATACTGCGCGGTGCGATACAGGAGGTAGTGGTTTTCGCTTGGGTACATGCTCTCTATATCGCTGTTGATGAGAAAGCCGTCGATGGCCGCGCGCGTCTGCGCGTCCAGTTCGTCGCCCAGGGCGTAAACGGCCATGGCGAGCACTACGGCCGCGAAGTCCACTTCGCCTTTGAGCGGGCGGTTGTTCGGGTGGGGCAGCTGATACCAGTTGGCCACGTCGCGCAGCTTGGCCAGGGACTCCTCCTGCCGAAGGCCAAGCGTCAGATTCGCCACGGCCTTTTCACCGTAGATGTCGTACCCATCCTTTTCGGCATTGTTCGCCAGCGTCAGGCGATAGTGCAAGAGCCAGTCGTTCAGGGTGAGCGTCATGCCGGGTATCCCCTTTCCGAAGCGCGCTGCGCGCGGTAATCGCTGGGCGTAAGGCTAAAGCGGGTCTTGAAACGCTTGGCGAAATAGTGATGCGTCATGAAGCCCACCGACAGGGCGATGGAATCGATGCTCATGCGCGTGTCTGCCAAAAGCGCGCCGGCCTTCTGCAGGCGAAGCTCGGTGATGTAGTCGAGAAGGTTCTGCCGCTCCCGCTCCTTAAAGACGCGGCTTAAGTAGCTGCGGCTGACCCCCGCGTGGGCGCTGAGCTGGCTTAAACTGAGGTCTTCGCCCAGATGCGCGCCGATGTACGCCTTGACGCGCCGAATAAGCTCGTCCGTCTTGCCGCCGCTGCGTGCAAGCGCTTCCATGCGCGCGCCCAACTGGGCGCGCAGCTGCCGGGAAAGGGTGGGCATATCGGGCAGAGGGGCGTCCTCTGCGCCCTGCACGCCGCTTACGCAGGCGCACAGGCGGCGCGCGAAGCCCTCCAGTGCGCAAAGCGGTAAGCCGACGGCCGGCAGCGCCGCCAGCAGCTCGTCCAAAACCGGCAGCGCCTCCCCCTCGTCGCGCAGGTGGATGCACTGGCGCAGACGGGCGAGCGCGCTCTCAAGCGTCTGGGGCGGCTGCGCATCCCCGCGCGGCAGATCGGCAAAAAACCATGTGCAGGCGTTCGGCATCATCCGCGCGTAGGCGAGCGCCTCCGCGGCCTGGGTGTAGCTGTCGCGCAGATGAACCATGTGCCGCACCGCCGCGCCGACGCCCACATAGACCGGCATGCCGTAGCGGCGCATGGCGTCCTCCCGCAGTTCCTGAGCGATGCGCTGCGGGTGCCCCTCTCCCATGTACAGCGCGCACAGGCAGTTGGGACGCAGCCGCGTGGCCACGCACCGGGCGGGCGGCTTGGCCAATTGCATCATCTTGCCCGCCAGCTCGAACTCAAGCATTTGCGCCACGGCCAGGTCGAGCACGGCATGCACGTCCTCCTGGCAGGCAAGCAGCAGGCAATAGCAGGGCGCACCTTCCTCGGCAGGCAAACCAATCAAGCCGCGCCACTGCTCAATATCGGCGGCCTGGGTAATCTGAGCATCCACCAGCCCGAGCAGAAAGTTATGCTCCAGAAGCGGGCGGTTATGCTCCATTTGGGCGCGCAGGTCGCTCAGGCGCTGGTCCACCTGAGTGATCGCGTGGCCGAGCAGTGCGTATTCGTTGCCGCCGGAGGGAAAATCGGCCGGTGCAAAGCTTCCTTTTTTGCGCAAGAGCTCCGTGACGCGACGCAGAGGGTCGTACATGCGGCGCGTGGTAACATACGCCACCGCCAGCCCCGCTACGGCGCACAGCGCGCCGATGAGCACGATGGCCCTTTGGATGCTGCGAAACCCGGAAAACAGCTCGTTCATCGGCGTAACCTTGTACAGGTACCAATCATTACCGGGTATGGTGGCGCGCGTCACGTAGAAGTTCTGGCCGTCCGCGCGCACGACTCCGCCCTTCGTCTCCCCCACCGTCTGCGGCAGATCCGGCGCATAGTCCGATGTGCCGCTCTGCGCGATGCACCGGCCGGCGGAATCCATCAGCAGAATGCCGTGCGTCCCGGCTGACGTCAGGCGCCCCAGCTCTTTGCGCACGGCGGCCATGTCCAGCTCGAAGGCCACCATCATGGTGGCGGCAGACAGCTGCATGTTTGGGTAAGCGGCCACGAAGTAAATTTCGCCGTCCGGCAGATTCATCCACTGCGACGGCTCTGCCTGGGAAAGGAATGGCTCGCGCCACGGAAGAATGTCGCTCAGCCGATCCTCATACATATCGACATATTTCAGCCCCAGCCTGCTGGAAATGAGCACGCGGCTGTTGACGTACAGCACGTGAATAGCGGCGATGTGCGGCGCTGTGTTGATGAGTTTTTGCAGGCTCGCATAAGCGTTGTACGCCGTCCAAAGGCTCAGGCTCCCTCCCTGCACGAGCGAATGCGCGTAGGCTTGCGTCAGCAGGTTGTCAGCAATCAGCGTACGGTACGTGGCGTTGACTTGGCTGACGATGGCGTCTCCGAACAGCTCGGCGTACTGTTTTAGCACGTCGTTGTCCAGATCGCTCATCATCTTTTGCGAGTAGGCGGATGCCAGCGTGTAAGAGGTGGCGCATATAAGCAGTGTCACGGAAAGCACCAATGCCGTGTACGACAGCATCAGCTTCATAAAATAGCTCTTACGGTCGGGAAACACGCGCATACCCTCGCCTCAATCGCGCTGTAATGATGCGCATTATATCAGGTTGAACAACAAACAACAACAAGTTTGCATACAACAATATTGTTTTCATCGCAACGGCAATATCGTTGTATAAATGTCACTAACAATCTCTTTCCCGCTTCTGTTCATGTGGTACACTCAAGCCACTAGGAGGCGATGGCGTGCATAGAGCCGTGTTGTCGCAAACCCCGGCGCCCCGCGTTGACAGCTTGCCCCCAAGAAGCGCCCTTTCGCGTTTTTTCCACAGCTTTGTCGGATACAAAAAGCACCTTCCTCTTGTACTGATGTTCCTGCCTGTGGTCGCCTATTTTTTCATCTTCCGCTATATTCCCATGTACGGCATCACGCTGGCTTTTAAAAAATTTACACTCAGTTTGGGCATCATGGGCAGCCCTTGGGTAGGCCTTGCCAACTTTGAATCGCTGCTGCGCACAACCACGTTCTTTCGCGCAGTGCGCAACACTGTCGTCATCAGCCTGCTCAAGCTCGTGTGCGGCTTCCCCATGCCCATCATTTTGGCCATTCTGCTCAACGAGGTGCGCAACCTCCGCTTCAAAAAGGCGGTGCAAACGATTAGCTATCTCCCCCACTTCCTATCGTGGGTGGTGCTGGCGGGGCTCTTTGGGCAGCTGCTCTCGCCCAACAATGGCGCGGTAAATTACATACTCAAGCAGCTATTCGGCATCCAGCCTATCTATTTTTTAGCGGACAACCGCTGGTACCGCACAACGCTGATCATCACGGATATATGGAAGGAAGTCGGCTGGGGCTCCATCATCTACCTGGCCACCATCTCCAGCATCAACTCCGAAATTTACGAGGCTGCCGAGTGCGACGGAGCGGACCGCTTCCAGCGCATTTGGTACATCACCCTGCCGGAGCTTCTGTCCACCATCACCATTCTGCTTATCTTGAACGTCGGACGTATCATGGACGCCGGCTTTGACCAGATTTTTAACACGTACAACAACGTAGTGATGGAGACCGGCGACATCATCGACACGTACGTGTACCGCCGCGGCCTTGGCTCGCTGGAATACTCCCTGGCGACTGCGGTCGGGCTATTTAAAAATGTGATCGGCTTCGTGCTTGTGCTCGCCACAAACCTGATCACGAAGTCCATCAACTCGTATGGGCTTTGGTAACCGGGTAACCGGGCACGGGCATTTCATCTGTCAGACGGAAAAGCCGACGAATGCAAACACGTAGTACGCGGAGGGTGAAGAAGCATGGGTGCTCGCAAAAAAATAGGCGCCTTCGACGCTGTGAATACGGTCTTGTTGCTGCTCCTCTCGGCCACCATCATTCTGCCGTTCCTGCACCTGCTGAGCATCTCCTGGAGCCCCTCCCATGTGGCGACGGCCGGCGGGCTGCACTTATGGCCGGTGGATCCCACCACCATCAACTATGTGAAGGTGGTGCAAAGCAAATTCATCTGGACAGGGTACCGCACAACGCTCATCCGCACGCTTCTGGGCACCTCGGCGCAGCTTTTTTTTACGGCCATCGGCGCGTATGTGCTCTCCAAAAAGTACTTTCCTCATCACACGTTCTGGACGATGTTCATCGTATTCACCATGTTTTTCTCCGGCGGCCTTATCCCCAGCTACCTGCTCGTGCAAAAGCTGCATCTGTTCGATACGTATATGTCGCTGTTCCTGCCGGGCCTTGTGGGGGCATACAACCTGGTGCTCATGCGCAATTACTTCAGTGCGCTGCCGGCGGAGCTGGAGGAGTCGGCCATGATTGACGGGGCGGGCCGCATGACGATCTTTCTGCGCATCGTCGTGCCCGTGTCCCTGCCCATTCTGGCCACGGTTGGCCTTTGGCTGGCGGTTGGGCACTGGAATTCCTGGTTTGACGCTCTGCTGTACATCCGCTCGGAATCCAAGTATGTACTGCAGATCGTGCTGAGGCGCATCATCATCGACGGCACCCAGCAGATGCTGGACGTGGATGCCAGCGCCATGTACAACGTGGAAGCGCCCAGCACGGAAGGCCTGAAGGCCGCGGCCATCTTCGTATCCACCCTGCCCATTATCTGCGTGTATCCTTTCATTCAGAAATATTTCGTCAAGGGCATCATGGTCGGATCGCTGAAGGGATGACAAGCCGCTCGCGGCTTTTCATAACTACAAAACAGGAGGAGTTCATCGTGAGGAAAGGCAAACATCTCTGCACCGTAGGGATTCTGCTCGCCCTGCTCGTCGTGCTGTCGGCATGCCAGCCCGCGCCCGCCGCCCCGACACCCGCACCGGCCACGGCCGCGCCCGCAGCTGCGGCCACGCCGGTTCCGGCCACGGCCGCGCCGGCCGCCACCCCCGCCGCAGCCG
>JAVBLU010000009.1:0-40283 GCA_031553225.1 Eubacteriales bacterium | reverse complement strand
TCAGGGGAAGCCACTCCACGGCGACGAACTCGTCCTCGTCGGGGTGCGGCCGGCCCTTGGTCAGGCCTGTGGCCAGATACAGATGCAGAAGCTCGGTGCAGTAGCCCGGGGTAGCGAAAGCGCTGACCAAGGGGCGCATGGAGGCGGCGGTCAGGCCGCATTCCTCGGACAGCTCGCGGTGCGCGCAGGCAAGCGGATCCTCGTCGGGTGAATCCAGCTTCCCGGCGGGTATTTCCAGGGTATGCCGGCCGATGGCCACGCGGAACTGGCGCACCATGGGCACATATCCGCGCTCGTCCACGGGGATGACGGCGCACGCGCCGTTGTGCAGCACCACGTCGCGGCTGGCGGTGGCGCCGGAGGGCAGCGAAACGCGCCAGCGCTCGGCGCGCAGAATAGCGCCCTGGTACATCGCTTCGCGGGCGAGAACGCGCTCCTCAAGATCCATTTCTTCAGGCAAAGGGGTTCTCGCTGGGATAGCGCGCGGACACGGGCTGGTTGTAGGCGATATCCGCAACGCCCAGCAGCTTCATGGCTTCGTACAGGGGCATGGCCGCGTCCGCGAAGGCTACGCCGCCGTGGTGCGGATACTGCTTCTCGATGAGCACGTGGCGGTAGAAACGCGCCATCTCGGGCACGGCGATGATGCCGATGCCGCCGAAAGACTGCGTGGCCACGGGCAGCACCTCGCCGCGCGCAACGTAGCTGCGCAGCTGGCAGGAGGCCGAGGCCTGCAGGCGGAAGAGCGTTACCCGGCCGGGCTTCAAATCGCCCTCCAGGGTGCCGCGGGTGATGTCCGGCGCGCACTCCGGCTCAAGGCAGCGCTTCATGATGAGCTGATACTTCATCTGCGGGGCCACCAGGTGGCAGGCGGGCGTGTTGCCGCAGTGGAAACCCATGAACACGTCGCCCGGGCCGTAGGAGAACTTGCCCTTAATCTGCTGCTCGTACAGGTCGCGCGGCACGGTGTTGTTGATGTCCAGCAGGGTCGGGGGCACCTCGGTGGCGCAGGCGATCAGGTACTCGCTCAAAGCGCCGTAGATGTCCACCTCGCACGACACGGGCATCATGCGCGAGGCCATGCGGGAGTTGACGTAGCAAGGCACAAACCCAAATTCGGTTTGAAAGGCCGGCCAGCACTTGTTGGCGAAGGCCACGTACTGCGACGCGCCGGCGTTGTCCCGCGCCCAGTCAAGAAGCGTAAGCTCGTACTGTGCAAGCTTGGGCAGGATGCCGGGCATCTTGTTGCCCGCGCCCAGCTCGGCGGCCATCTCGGCCACGACGGCGTCGATGCGCGGGTCGCCCTGGTGCTTTTTGTAGGAGGAGTACAGGTCCAGCTCGGAGTTCTCCTGGATCTCGACGCCCAGATCGTACAGCGGCTTGATGGGCGCGTTGCAGGCCAAAAAGTCCATGGGGCGGGGGCCAAAGCCAAAGATCTTCAGCGACTTGATACCGATGAGCGTGCGGGCGATGGGCAGGAACGAGGCGATGTTGGCGGCCGTCTCGGCGGCCGTGCCCACCGGCTCGGCGGGTATGTAGGCGCGCACGCCGCGCAGGCCCAGGTTGTAGCTGAGGTTGAGCATGCCGCAGTAGGCGTCGCCGCGCCCGTCGATCAGGTCCTTTCCGCTCTCCTCGGCGGCGGCCACGCAGCACACCGGGCCGGGGAAGCGCTGGGCCAGGATGGTCTCGGGCCCCTCGGGCCCAAAGTTCCCCAGGTACAGCACAAGGGCGTTGCATCCGGCGGCGGACAGCTCATTGAGCGCCTTCAAAGCGTCCTTCTCGTTCTCCACCGTGGTGAGCATTTCGGCAATTTCCCCGCCGGCCTTTCGGTAGGCGGCCACGACGGCCGCGCGGCGGCGCTGGGAGAGGTCGATGAGGAAGCAGTCGCGGCTGACGGCCACGATGCCGAGCTTCACCTGGGGTATGTTCGCCATGATGAGTCCCTCCATCTTCTTGCGTTGTACCGGCATGCCCGCGCCGGCGGGTTCCTTTTGCTGCGAGTTCCCCGCGCGCGGCCTGCCTTTTACTGGGCGACGCGCGTTAAGGTGGCGCCGGCCAGCTGAAGGATCTGGCCCTCCTGCGCGGTGAAGACGACGGGGGCGCCCTGTGCGATCGGGCCGCCTTCCTCCGCCTCGATGAGCATCTCCGGGTACAGGCGCATGTCGCGGCGCAGGCAGTAATCCGCTTCCATGCCGCGCAGTGCGCTCGCCTTGTACGTGCCCGCCGGGATATCCGCCCCGATGCGGTACGCACCTTCGGGCAGAGCGTCCAACTCGGCCACGTCGCACGCGTACAGGTCGATCGAGTACAGCCAAAGCTCGGCCAGCTCGATCTCATCGCCCTCGCGCAGTGTGACAAAGCGCCAGGTGTACACGGCTTCATCCTGGTAGACGTCGCCCTGCGCGGGCGAGAGGATGATCGCCCCGGGCGCAGACGCGCGCGTGACGGCGCGGCTGCCGCTGTCCGCCACATAGTCGCCGGCGGGGAAGTCCTCGCCCGCCACATACGAGCCGGGCGGGAAATGGCCGGGCAGATCGGCAAATCGGCCGCCCTGGGCGCGGGGCTGCGGGGGCCACTCGTGCAGGCCGTCCTCGTCCAAAGCGCTCCCGTCCGGGGCGAAGGGGTCCGGGTCGGCCCAGTCGTCGTACCCATCGTAGCCGTCGTACCCGTCGTAGCCCTCGCCGTATCCGTACATGCCTTCCTGGTAGCCGTCATAAAAGCCGCGGTAATAGTCGGCCGAGCGCCCATTTTCCTCCTGGCGCTGGCCCGGCGCGCGGGTTTGCCTTTGGTAGCCGACAAAGCCCACAAAAAACAGCGAAAACACCGACGCGGTGCATACAAACGTAAGCGCGGCGGCGATGAGCGCCGCGGCCCATGCCGGGAAAGGCAGCCGCCGGGAGGGGTTGTTCAAAGCGATCTCCTTTACACGCTCGCCACGTCTACCCAGGCCCGCCTGGCGATGGATAGATCGACGGCGTCCAAGATTTGACAGCAGCGTACGCCGTCCTCAAAGCCGGGTGAACAGGGGCGGTCCTGCGCGATGCACTGGGCGAACTCGTACAGCTCGTGCACGAAGGTGTGCTCGTACCCGATCACGTGCCCGCCGGGCCACCAGTGGCTCCAGTAGGGGTGCAGGCCCTCGCTGACCTGGATGAGCCGCCAGCCCTGCAGGCCCGGCTCGTCGTCGCGGCTGAAGTACTGCAGCTCGTTCATGCGCTCGAACTCAAACTTCAGCGAACCGCGATCGCCGTTGATTTCGAAGCTCATGGCGTTTTTGTGCCCGGCCGCAAAGCGCGTGGCCTCGATGGTGCCCATGGCGCCGTTTTCAAAAGCGATGAGGAAGGCGGTGGCGTCGTCCACGTCCACGGCCGCTTTGGGCGCGTCCGCGCCGGCCTTGCCGGACAGCCCGGTCATGCGCTCCACCACCGGCCGCTCCTTCACGAAGGTCTCGCTCATGCCCACCACCTGGGCAAACTCGCCCACCAGGAAGCGCGCGGCGTCGATGACGTGCGCGCCCAGGTCGCCATGCGAGCCCGAGCCCGCCACGCTCTTGTCCAGCCGCCACACCTTGGGGAAGTCCGGATCGATGATCCAGTCCTGCAAAAACGTGCCGCGAAAGTGAAACACCCGGCCGATCTTGCCCTGGCCGATCATCTGTTTGGCGAGCGCGAGCGCCGGAACGAAGCGGTAGTTAAAGCCCACCTGGTGTTTCACGCCCGCTTTTTGCACGGCGGAAAGAATGTCGCGCGCGTCGGCGGTTGTGAGCGCCAGCGGCTTTTCGCAGAACACATGCTTGCCGTGCTCGGCCGCGGCGATGGCGATCTCCTTGTGGGCGTTGCTGGGCGCGGTGATGTCGATCACGTCGATGTCCGGCCGCGCGACCAGCCTGCGCCAGTCCGTTTCCACCTCGGCGAAGCCGAACTTCTGCGCGGCCTCGGCCGCCCAGGCGCCGTCCCGGCCGCACAGCACCGCGCGCTCGATCTGCATGTCCGGCTGAAAGAAAAGCGGTATTTTCGCAAGGCCGTTGGAGTGCGCCTTGCCCATAAACTTGTACCCGACCAGCCCAAAACGAAGCGCCGCCATCCGATCTGCCTCCTCGTCTCGTCTGCGCACCGCGGCGAAAGGCGCGGCGCAGCCTTTATACAACCGGCGACATGCGCCTTTGGGCGTTAGGCCCAGTACATGCCGCCCTTGTCCTCAAACATCATGGCCTCTTTCAAAACGGCGATGGCCTTTTGCAGGCCCTCGTTGGGCGTCATCAGCGAGTCTTCATGCTCGATGGACATCACGTCGTCGTACCCGACCATGCGCAGGTTGGATACGATCTCCTTCCACAGCGCCACGTCGTGCCCGTAGCCCACGGCGCGGAACACCCACGAGCGGCGGATCTCCTCGCCGTAGTGTTTCGTGTCCAGCACGCCGTTCACGGCCGTGTTCAGCTGATCGATCTTCGTGTCCTTGGCGTGGAAGTACAAGATGGCCTCGCCCAGGTTGCGGATGGCGGCCACGGGGTCGATGCCCTGCCAGAACAGGTGGGAGGGGTCGAAGTTGGCGCCCACCACGGGCCCCACGGCGGCGCGCAGCTTAAGGCACGTCTCGGGGTTGTACACGCAAAAGCCCGGGTGCATCTCAAGGGCGACGCGCCGGATGCCGTGCTCGCCGCACAGCTTGACGGCCTTGGCCCAGTAGGGGATGAGCACGTCCTCCCACTGGTACTTGAGCACCGCCAGAAAATCCTCCGGCCAGGGACAGGTGACCCAGTTGGGGTACGTGGCGCCTTGGGCGTCGCCGGGGCATCCGGAGAAGGTGACGATGCGGTCGACGCCCAGCTTTTCGCCCAGGCGGCAGGCGTTGACGAAGTCGTTATGGAAGCCCTCGGCGATCGCCTTCTGGGGGTGAACGGGGTTGCCGTGCACGGACAGGGCGCTGATGATCAGCCCGCTGTCCGAGATGGTCTTTTGAAAGGCCGCCAGCTTCCCGGCGTCGGCGAGCAGCTCCTGCGGCTTGCAGTGCGCGGTGCCGGGGTAGCCGCCGCACCCGATTTCAACAGCCTGCACGCCGGATTTTTTGAGGTATGATAGCGCGTCCGCCAAGGGCTGCCCCCCGAGCAACACCGAAAAAACGCCCAGCTTCATGGTGGATCCTCCCTATCTGATTCTTTCGTCCATTATAGCAAAGGTTGACCTTTCCTGCCACCTAATTTACAATACAGTTATGGATATACACGAAGCCGCGCCCCTGCCCGAAGCGTTTACCGCCTGGGCTCATCAGGCGCTCGGCGGCCGGTCCGGGGCCTTTTTGCGCGCCTTGGAAACCCCGCCCGGCGCAAGCGTTCGCCTGCGCCGGGCGGGCGCACCCCTGCCCTTTGCCGGCGTGCCCGTGCCCTGGTGTCCCTTGGGCCGTACCCTGGCCGACCCGCAGGCGCGCGCCGGAAAACACGCCCTGCACTGGGCGGGCGCGTACTACGTGCAGGAGGCCTCGGCCATGTACCCCGTGGAGGCGCTGGACGTGCGGCCGGGGCAGCTGGCGCTGGACATGTGCGCCGCGCCGGGCGGCAAGGCCACGCAGCTGGCAGGCCTGCTGGGCGGGGGGTTCTTGGTGGCCAACGAACCGCACCCGACGCGCGTAAGGGCGCTGATGGAGAACCTGGAGCGCTTCGGCGCGCACGCGGCCGTGCTGCAGGAGGAGCCCGAGCGCATCGCCCGGCACTTTGGCCCGGTGTTCGACCGGGTGCTCGTGGACGCGCCCTGCTCCGGCGAGGGGATGTTCGGCAAGGACCCGGCGTCCCGCCTTGCGTGGACGCCTGAAGCGCCGGAGGCGTGCGCACGGCGGCAGCTGGCCATCTTGTCGTGCGCGGCGGAGGTTGTGCGACCGGGCGGGCGGCTGGTCTACTCCACCTGCACGTTCAACGAGCGCGAGAACGAGGGCGTCGTGGCCGCCTTCCTGAGCGCCAGGCCGGACTTCGCGCCGATAAACCCTCCGCCGCGGCCGGGCGTGTCGCCCTGCGGGCCGGGCATGGCGCGCATCTGGCCGGATCTTGCGCCCGGCGCGGGCCACTTTGCCGCATGCTTTCAGCGCCAAAGCGGCGCAGACGCGCGCCCCGCGCCTGTGCGCGCCGCCCGCGAGGAGAGCGTGGAAGCCCTGCTGCGCGGCATCGGCGCGCCCGGCGGCCCGGTGCTGTGGCATCAAGAGTGGGCGTATCTGGCCCCGCCCGTCGCCCTTGCGGGCCTGCGCGTGCTGCGGCCGGGCCTGCAGCTGGCCGGGCGGGTGGGGCGCGTGCTCGCCCCGGCCCATCACCTGGCCATGTCGCTCCCCGAAGGCGCGCGGCAAGCCGAGCTGCCCGCGCCGGCGGCGCTGGCCTTTCTGCGCGGCGAGGAGGTGCCCCGGGAGGGCCCGCCCGGGTGGACGATCGCACTCCATCAGGGCTACCCGCTGGGCTTTGGCAAGCAGTCCGGCGGCGCGCTGAAAAACCACCGCCCCAAGGGGCTGCGGCTCAGCGCCGAGGCTTAGGCGGCCGCGCGGCCGCGTCTACTGAAAGAAGGCGGTGAGCGCCACCACCAGCGCCGCGCCCGGCACGCCCAAAATGCCCACCGCCAGCGCGGTGAAGGGATTGATGGCGACGCTTAAGCCGGTCAGCGGCTGCAACAGCCCGATGACCCACAGCGCCGCGCCCCCGAGCAGCGCGTTGCCGATCAGCCGCAGCACCGTGCGCAGCGGCACGAGCAGCAGCCACCCAAGCCCATACAAAAGAAGCAGCCCCAGCGCGAAGAACAATACCGCGTCCCAGCCGATGTTCAGGCCCATCCCAGCACCCCCGCTCACACGATAGCCTATGCCCGCCTGTCCCGGATCATGACAGCGGCGGCGCGGGGAAGGGCAGCCGGAGCGCGGCCTTCGCCGCCCTATTTGCCGACGCAGAAACGGGAAAAAATTTCCTCGATCAAGCGGTCGGGCGCGGCGTCGCCGGTGATGTCCCCCAGGGCCGACCAGGCGGCGCGCAGGTCCACGCACGCGCAGTCCAGGGGGAGGGGCGGCCGGGCCGTCAGGGCGGACAGGGCGTCCTGCAGGGCGGCGAGCGCCACGCGGGCGGCGCGCAGGTGGCGCTGGGAGGTCATCAGCGCGGCGGCGGGCGCGCCGGAAGCGTCGGCTAGAAGGCTATGCAGGGCCTCCTTCAGGGCGGGCAGGCCCTCGCCGGTACGGGCGCTGACCCGCAGCGCGCCCGCAAGCAGCGGATTGCCCGGCAGGTCCGCGTGCAGGGGCCGGTCGCACTTGTTCACAACGGCGATGCGGCGGCCGTCGGGCGTTTGCAGCAGCGCGCGTTCCGCGGGCGACAAGGGGCGCGTGGCGTCCAGCACGAGCAGATGCGCCTCGGCCAGCGCGCGCGCCGCGTCGGCCCGTTCAACGCCCTGCCGTTCGATGTCGTCCGGCGCGTCGCGCAGGCCGGCCGTGTCCTGAAACAGCACGATCAGGCCGCGCAAAGGGACCTGTGCGCTCACCACGTCGCGCGTGGTGCCGGGCTGTTCCGACACGATGGAGCGGTCCTGGCCGCACAACGCGTTCATCAGCGAGGATTTGCCCACGTTGGGCAGCCCGGCGATGGCCACGCGCAGCTCGGCGGTTGCGGCCGCGGCGGCCTCGCCGTCCTGGATGAGCGCGCGCAGGCTCTGGGCCAGCGCGCACGCCTCGGCCGCGACCTGTCCGCCCGTGCGCTCCTCCACGTCCTCCTCGGGAAAGTCCACGCACGCCTCGATGGCGGCGATTTGCCCGAGCAGCGCGCCCTGCATGGCCGCTACGCGGGTTTGCAGAGCGCCCGTTAAGCGGGAGAGCGCCATGTCGTGCTCCTGCAGCGACCGGGCGGCCACAACGTCCATCACCGCCTCGGCCTGGGAGAGGCCCATCTTGCCGTTTACAAAGGCGCGCAGGGTAAACTCGCCCGGCTCCGCCAGGCGCGCGCCCAGGCGGCAGCACAGCCGCAGCGCGCGCTGTACGGCCACGGGCGAACCGTGCAGGTGCAGCTCCGTCACGTCCTCGCCCGTGTAGGTGCGCGGCGCGGCCATGTACACGGCCATGCACTCGTCCACGAGGGACTCGCCGTCCATCAGCCGCCCCAGGCGCATCATGTGCGAGGCGAGGCGAGCGCGGCAGTGGAACGCCTCCCGCAGGATGGGCAGGGCCAGCGGCCCGCTCAGCCGCACCACGGACACGCCGCCCATGCCCGCGGGCGTGGCCGGGGCAACGATCGTGTCGGAGCGCTCGTACAATCGCCTCATCTCCTTCTCAGCCGCGAACCATCCGTAAAACGCCGCCCCGCTTCCCGCCGCCCTGCCGCCCGAAAAATCGCGGATTGACGCGGATGCGCCCCGTGCGGCCATCCTCCGGCGAGCGTCAAGGGGGGGTGAGACCGCCTTTGGCGCCGAGCGGGCGCGCCCGCCAGTGGGCGGGCATCAGCCCGGGGTAGGGCGGTCGGGGGAAGCGGTCGTCGATGAGCAGCACGAACCCCGTATCCGCCGGCGTGCGGATGAGCCGCCCGGCCGCCTGCACCACGCGCGTCATGCCCGGGTAGGTATAGGCGTAGTCAAAGCCCGAAAGGCCCTGGCCGGTGAAGTAGTCGCGCAGCGTCTCGTTTTCCAGGCACACCTGCGGAAGGCCAACGCCCACCACCACCACCCCGCTCAGGCGCGCGCCGGGCAGGTCGATCCCCTCCGCGAACGCGCCGCCCAGCACGGCCAGGGCGATGGTGTCGGACTGCGGGTCGCTGCCAAAGCCCGCAAGGAACGCCTCGCGCTCCGCCTGGGACATGCCGTCTTCCTGCGGCCGCAGCGCAAAGCCGTCCATGTCCTGAAGGTGGGCGGACACCTCGCGCAGGTACTGGTAGGAGGGAAAGAACGCCAGCGTGTTGCCCGCGCCCCGGCAGGCCGCGGCGATGAGCGAGGCGACCTGCGGCGCGGTGCGGGCGCGGTCGCGGTACCTGGTGGACACGCACGCGATGCGCAGGGCAAGGTTTTGCGGCGGAAAGGGCGAGGGCAGGGCGAGAAAGGCGTCCTCCCCGCCGCCGCCCAGCAGCTGCACCATGTACGAGGCGGGCTGCATGGTGGCGGAAAAGAAGGCGCACCCGCACAGCCGGCCGGTAACCTGGGCGATGAAGGCGCTTGGGTCAAGGCACCAAAGGCGCAGATGCACGGCCCGGCCGCGCCGCCGCGCGAGCAGGCGGAAGCGCTCGTCGAAGAGATCGGCCACCTGCAAAAAAGCGTACAGGCTGAACATGAAATCCCCGCAGGGCGCGTCCGCGGCGCGCAGCTCGTCCAGCGCGAGGCGCAGCGCATCCTCAAGGCCGTCCGGCAGGACGCGCAGCGCCGTCTCGTCCTGCAGGCCCTCGCGCATGCCGCGCAGAAGCTTGCACAGCGCGGCCGCGGCCTTGTACGCGGCGTGTTTGCGGCCGTGCGAACGCGATACGCTGCGGCGGGCTTCCACGGCGTCCTTCTCCAAAAGGTCCGCGGCGTACATGTCACGGGCGCGGGGGATGAGCTGGTGCGCCTCGTCCACCAGAAGCGCCAGGTCGCGCGCGTCTCGGTCGAACACGCGCTGCAGATGCGCGTAGGGGTCGAAGGCGTAGTTCATGTCGCCCACGATCACGTCGGCTTCCCCGCATAGCTCCAGCGACAGCTCGTGCGGGCACAGGCAGTGCCGCTCCGCCAGGGCGGACACGGCCGCCTCGTGCAGGTGCTGTTCGTCCCAGGCCTCGTCCAGGGCGCCCTGCACCCGGTCGTAGAAGCCGATGGCGCGGGGGCAGAGCGTGGGGTCGCACCGCGCGCCGGGCGGAAGCGCCGGGCAGATGCGCTCGCGCGCCGTGAGCTCCACGCACCGAAGGACCAGTCCCCCGCGCCGCATCAGCGCAAGCGCGTCCCGCGCCGCCAGCCGCCCTGTGGTGCGCGCGGTGGCGTACATCGCCTGGCTGCACACGCCTTCCCCGAGGGCTTTAACGGCCGGAAAGAGCGCGGCCACGGTCTTGCCTGTGCCCGTGGGCGCTTCGATGAATGCCCGGCTGCCCGTGAGCAGCGCCTTGTACACGGCCGCGGCCATGGCGCGCTGGCCGGGGCGGAACGCGCCGTAAGGGAAGGCCAGCGCGCGCGCCGTCTCGTTGCGCAGCGCGCGGTGGCGCAAAAGCCGCCGCACCAAGTCGGCGTAGCCGCCCGCAAGGGCCGTGAAGCGCGCGGCCAGTTCGGCGGCGGTCAGCGTGCGGCTGGCGCGCGCCTCGATGCCCCCGTCCGCGCGCAGATAGCACAGCCGCACCTCAACGACAGGGTGCCCCTGCAGGCAGCACAGCATGTGGGCGTAGCCCTCCGCCTGCGCCCAGTGCACGGGCAGCCCGGCCCCGCCCTCGGGCGGCGCGCCGAAGGAGGTCTTGTACTCCTCCACCACCGGCCAGGGGCCGCCTTCAATCAGCCCGTCGATGCGGCCGCTCACCTCAAGGAGCAGCCCGTCCACGTCCAGGGCAAGCTTCACGCTTACCTCCGCGCGGTAGGAGAGCCCGTCCTGCCGTGCGGCGGAGGCGCTTTGTACCGCCTTATGTGCCAGCGTTCCCTCGCGCATCAGTGAAAGGCCCGCCGCGCCAAGATCGCCCGAACGCAACATGCGCTCGGCCAGGCCGCGCATGGAGACGCGGTGCGCCCACTGTTCGCTCATCCCCGCGCCCCTTCCCATCATCACACGCCAGGTACGGCTCGCCGCTCCCGCGCCGCGCCCGCCGCCCGCGCGCCATGGCCGCCGCAGGGGTTCCCGCACAAACCCGTTTGGCAAGTTGCGCATGGGCGACGGCAAACCGCGCGCGCCCAAGCGGCCTGCGCGGCCGCAGGCGGCGGCATTGTTCCGCAAAGGGCCGGGCAGCAACGGGCGTGAACGGCCCAAGACGCCGCCCGGCACGGCGTTTTTGGCTATGCAAAAACCGCGGCGCACCGGGATACAAGGGCGGACATAGCCCGCCCCCGCCCACCGGACATGGTAGGCGCTCCCCTTCGCGTCGCGGCCGTAAACCTCCGCTGAGCGCTACAAACGCTTAGTTCAGCGAATCGTCCACCGCGTCGGTTCCTTCCGTGGAGCCGATCGCCCAGCGCGCGATGACGACCTGCTGCTTGTCTTTGCCGGGGCCGATGCCGATGGTGATCACGTCGTCCTTGATGTTCTGCACCGTGCCGTACAGCCCGCCAATGGTGCACACGCGGTCGCCCACCTTCAGCTCGGCGCGCATCTTCTTAACGGCCTTGTCCTTTTTTTGCTGCGGCCGGATGAGTAAAAACCAGAACACCACCACGATTGCGCCCATGGACAGAAGCGGTGTTAGCATGGAAGCGACATTTTCAGGCAACTGAGGACACCTCCGATTTCATTCGTGCATGTTATTATACTAAAGCCCCGCTCAACGCGCAAGCGGTAATCCGCGGCGCTAGGGCTTTTGCACCGAGCGGTCGCCCAGCATGTCCAGCGTGCGCAGCGCGCGGGGGCGGTCCGGATCGTACGCGTCTTGAAAGACGGCCTCCGCGTTGTAGCGCGTGCCGGAAGGCAGATCCTCATCCGGATAGCCCACGTAGACCACGCTCATCACATGGATGTCCGGCGGGATGTGAAAGGCGGCGCGGATGGCCTGGCGGTCGTGGGAGCCGATCCACAGCGTGCCAAGCCCCAGCGGCACGGCGGCGATCATCAGGTTTTCCACGGCGGCGGCCACGTCGATGGTAAAAGTCGCGTCGCCCCAGGGGATGTTTTTCGTGTTGCCGCAGGCGATGACGGCCATAGACGGGTTGGAAGCGCCCTGTTCCACGGCGCTTTGCAGGGCGTCCATCTGCTCCTTGCCGCGCACCACGATAAACTCCCACGGCTGCAGGTTACAGGCCGAGGGCGCGGCCATGGCGGCCCGCAGCAGCTTGTCCACCTTTTCCTGCTCCACGGGCCTGCGCTGAAACTTGCGCACGCTGCGCCTTTTGTAGATCGCTTCAAATACGTGCTGTTCAAACGGGTCCACGGCTGATCCCCCTTTTCGCGGCGGCCGCTGTGCGGCGTCGCCCGCGTGTTTCTGCGCAGGATGCGAAGCGTACGGGCCGGTCCCTCCGCTCGCCGCTTCCTGCGCCGTCTGTTCCCCGCCAAAGCCCGTGCGCCCGCGCGGGCTGTCTATTTGCCGTGGCAGTGCTTGTACTTTTTGCCCGAGCCGCACGGGCAGGGGTCGTTGCGGCCGACGCTTTGGCCCGCGTGGGCAGGCCTGGCCGCCGCGGGCTTGGCGCTTTGCTCCTCCTCGCCGCCATGGGTGGCGGTTTGCGGTATGGCCACCTGCCGGCGCTCGATGCGCTGCTCGAAGGCGATGTGGAAGAGCGTGCGGATGGCCTCCTCGCGGATGGAGGCGACCATGGCCTCGAACATCTCAAAGCCTTCAAACTTGAAGGCGACAATCGGGTCTTTCTGGCCGTAGGCGCGCAGCCCGATGCCCTCGCGCAGCTGATCCATCGCGTCGATGTGGTCCATCCAGTGCAGGTCCACGATGCGCAGCATGATGTCGCGTTCCACGTCGCGCATGTCCACGCCGGCCTTTTTGGCGGACATCTCCCGCCCGGCGTAGATGGCGCGGGCCCGCTCGACGAGCGCGGCCGTCAGCTCCTCGCGGTCCTTGCCGGGGCCAAGGGCGGCCACGTCGCCCGGGGCAAGGCACAGCCGCGCGAGCTCCTGGTCCAGGCCCGCCACGTCCCACTCGTCCTCCTCGGCGCCCTTGCCCAGGTAGGCGTCCACGCGTTCCTTGATGAGCTGCGCCATCATGTCCAGGACCACCTTCTTCATGTCCTGGCCCTCCAGCACCTGGCGGCGCTGGCCGTAGATGATCTCGCGCTGCTTGTTCATCACGTCGTCGTACTGCAGCACGTGTTTGCGGCGGTCGAAGTTGTTGCCCTCCACGCGCTTCTGGGCGGACTCGATCTGCTTGGACAAAAGGCCGTACTCGATCGCCTCGTCCTCGGAGAGCCCCAGCTTGGAGATCATGGGCGCGATGCGGTCGCCGCCGAAGCGGCGCATCAGGTCGTCGTCCAGGGCGATGTAGAAGCGCGAGGTGCCCGGATCGCCCTGGCGACCCGAGCGGCCGCGCAGCTGGTTGTCGATGCGGCGGCTTTCGTGGCGCTCCGTGCCGATGATGGCCAGGCCGCCCACCGCCACGACGCGCTCGTGCTCGGCGTCGGTCTCCTTGCGGAACTCCGCCAGCTTTTCACGAATGAGCACGCGCGCCTCCAGCACCTCCTGGGGGGCGTCCTCGGCATGCCCCAGGGATTCCTCGATGACGTGCTCCTCGTAGCCCGCCTGGCGCATAGCCTGCCGCGCCATAAACTCGGGGTTGCCGCCCAGCAGAATGTCCGTGCCGCGGCCGGCCATGTTCGTGGCGATGGTTACCGCGCCCAGTTTGCCGGCCTGCGCCACAATCTCAGCCTCGCGCTCGTGGTGTTTGGCGTTGAGCAGCACGTGCGGCACGCCGCGCAGCTCCAGCATGCGCGAGAGCGCCTCGTTCTTCTCCACGCTTACCGTGCCCACCAGCACGGGCTGGCCGCGCTTGTTGCAGGCGATGATCTCCTCCACCACCGCGCGGTACTTGGCCCCTTCCGTCTGGTAGATGCGGTCGTCCATGTCCTTGCGGATCATGGGCTTGTGCGTGGGAATCTGCACCACGTCCAGGCTGTAGATGCCGCGGAACTCCTCCTCCTCGGTTTTGGCCGTGCCGGTCATGCCCGAGAGTTTCTTATACATGCGGAAGTAGTTTTGAAATGTGATGGTGGCCAGCGTTTTGCTCTCGCGCGCCACCGTAACGTTTTCCTTGGCCTCAATGGCCTGATGGAGCCCCTCCGAGTACCGCCGGCCGGTCATCAGCCGCCCGGTGAACTCGTCCACGATGACGACCTCGCCGTCCTTCACCACGTAGTCCACGTCCAGCTTCATGATGAAGCGGGCCTTGAGCGCCTGGTGAATGTGGTGGTTGAGCTCGGTGTTCTCAATGTCGCCCAGGTTGGCCACGCCAAAGTGGCGCTCGGCCTTGGCGACGCCCTCCTCCGTCAGGTTCAGGGCCTTGAGCTTCTCGTCCTTCTCAAAATCCGCGCCTTCGCGCAGGCGGGCCACAAACCGGTCCACGCTCACGTACATCTCGGTGGATTTTTCCCCCTGGCCGGAGATGATGAGCGGGGTGCGCGCCTCGTCGATAAGGATGGAGTCCACCTCGTCCACCACGGCGAACACGTGGCCCCGCTGCACCATGTCGTCCTTGTGGACGACCATGTTGTCGCGCAGGTAATCGAAGCCGAACTCGTTGTTCGTGCCGTAGGTGATATCTGCGGCGTAGGAGGCGCGGCGGACGTCGTTCTCCATGTCGTGCAGGATCAGCCCGACCGACATGCCAAGGTAGCGGTAGATCTGGCCCATCCACTCGCCCTGAAAGCGCGCCAGGTAGTCGTTCACCGTAACGATGTGCACGCCAAGGCCCGCGATGGCGTTGAGGTAGGCGGCCAGGGTGGCGGTCAGCGTTTTGCCCTCGCCGGTTTTCATCTCGGCGATGCGGCCCTGGTGCAGCACGATGCCGCCCATCATCTGCTCGGGGAAGGGCGTTTGCCCGATGGTGCGCTGCGCGGCCTCGCTGACCACCGCAAACGCCTCGGGCAGCAGCAGATCCAGCGTCTCCCCGGCGGCGAAGCGCTCGCGAAACTCCGCGGTTTTGCGCTGCAGGGCCGTGTGCGAGAGGGCTTTCATCTCACCCGCGCGCGCCTCCACCTGCGCCACTATTTTGGATAGGCGTTTCACCTCGGCTTCGTTGCTGCCGCCCAGCCACTGTTTGATCAAATGAAACATAGGCACAAGCCTCGACTTTCTGACGTTGATCATATGATTTTACCACTGAAAGCACTTTGCCGCAAGCGCGGCCTTGACACGCGCCCGGCCGCTATGCTATAACTAGAAAAACCGATGAAGCGGATGAAGTACGCGCCGCCCTTAAGCGACCGGGGAGAGTGAAAGCCCGGATGGCGCGGAAATGGGACCGCGGATGGGCGCATTGCGCCGTGGCGCCGCGTTAAGGCGATAAAGTGGGCGGCGCATCGCGCCGCCAAATTGGGTGGCACCGCAGGCCTCCTGTCCCAATGACGGGCAGGGGCTTTTTTTGCGTACGCCAGGCCCAAAGGCCAAATATGACCGAAGGAGGCACGAGGGATGAACAAGAGCGCAAGGCCCGTCATCTTTAGCGGCATGCAGCCCACCGGCACGCTCACCCTGGGCAACTACCTGGGCGCGATGCGCAACTGGGTGAGGCTGCAGGACGATTATGACTGCCTGTACTGCGTGGTGGACATGCACGCCATCACCGTGCGCAACGACCCCAGGGAGCTGCGCCGCAAGAGCCTGTCCGTGGCGGCCGTCTACATGGCGGCGGGCATCGACCCGGGCAAGTCGCTCATCTACCTGCAAAGCCACGTGCCCGAGCACGCGCAGCTTAGCTGGGCGCTCTCCTGCCACACATACATGGGCGAGCTCTCGCGCATGACGCAGTTTAAGGAAAAGTCGCAAAAGAACGAGGACAACATCAACGCCGGGCTGTTCACCTACCCGGTGCTCATGGCGGCGGACATCCTGCTGTTCCAGGCGGCGCTGGTGCCCGTGGGCGACGACCAGAAGCAGCACCTGGAACTTGCGCGCGACATCGCCATCCGGGTGAACAATGCCTACGGCCCAACCTTTACCGTGCCCGAGCCGTACATCCCGCCCGTGGGCGCGCGCATCATGAGCCTGCAAAACCCGCTGGCCAAAATGAGCAAGTCCGACGAGGACGAAACGTCCTACATCGCCATTTTGGACGGCCCGGACACCATCCGCAAAAAGATGAAGCGCGCCGTTACCGACAGCGACGGGCGGGTGGCCGCCTCGCCCGACAAGCCGGGCGTTACCAACCTCATGACCATCCTTTCGGCCGTTACGGGCGAGGGCATGAACGCCATGGAGGAGCGCTTCGCCGGCAAGGGATACGGCGCGCTTAAGGCCGAGACGGCCGAGGCGGTCGTTTCGCTGCTTTCGCCCATTCAGGCGCGTTACGCCGAGCTGATGAAGGACGAGGGCGAGCTTCTGCGCATCCTGCGCGCCTCCGCGCAGGAGGCCTCCCGCCGCGCCCGGCCCACACTGGCCGCGGTCTTTGAAAAGGTGGGTTTCGTGCTGTAGAGGGCAAAAAGGAACGCCCCGCAGGGCGTTCCCACACGGCGCCAGAACCGCCCCGCGCTACTCGGCGTACTGGCTGACCGGCTGCCCGGCGACGCCCGCGTCGCAGCAGAACAGCGCGCCGCCCATGTCGTTAACGCCCGGCTCCTGCGCGGTGGTGATGTACAGTGTGCGCAGGCCGGGCCCCCCGAAGCAGCAGGAGGACGTGTTGCGCGCGGGCACGCGCACGCAGTCGATGTAGCGCCCCTCCGGCGAGAAATGGTCCACGCGCCAGCCGCCCCAGCACGCCACCCACAGCCCGCCCTCCGCGTCTACGCACATGCCGTCCGGCAGGCTGTCGGGAACGGGGCAGATGGAGCGCTTACGCGACATGGCGGCCGTCTGCAGGTCGTAGTCGAAGGCCCACACGCAGTGCGCGTACGAGTCGATGTAGTACATAACGGCCCCGTCCGGCGACCAGCCAAGCCCGTTGGACACCGTAACGCCCCGGTATACGGGCGTGACGCTTCCCTGGCCCACGCGGTACAGCGTGCCCGAAGGCTCGGACTCGTCGCGCGACATGGTGCCGCAGTACAGGCGGCCGAGCGGGTCACACTTGCCGTCGTTGTAACGCAGCTTGGGCGTAAGGCCGGGCGTGTCCTGGTAGGGCGTGCCACTCTTTGCGGCCATGTCGTAGGCGATCAGGCCGTCCGCGCCGCCCACGATGAGCCCGCCCCCGGACCGGTACACCGCAAAGCCCGTCATCTGCCCCACGGGAAAGAGCTCGTCGCGGCCGTCCGGCGTGGTGCGGTGCACCGCCTGGCCGCGGATGTCCACCCACAAAAGCGCCCCATCGTGCCACGCGGGGCCCTCCCCCAGCAGCGCCCCGTTTTGCAGGAACAGCTCGGCCTTCATGCGCCAAAACCCCTTCCGCTGTCAAATGAGGGGCGCGCGCCGCGCCCGCTGCACAGGTTCTGTGCCCGCGGGGCAAACTCCTGCCGCTATGGCAAACCTTCCGCGCCTATGGCCGTGTTCCGGGCGCGGCGCGGCCTACAAAACAGCCACGCGCTCGGGCGGCCATAGGGGCGCCGCGGCCGAGGTATCCGGAGGCAGCCGGGGGACGGCAAACCCATCGGGCGAAAACGGCGGGTTTCGCCCGCCGCAGTAGAAAGGTGATGGGAATGGGGCTGGCGATGCCCGTACTCACGCAGGTGCTCGTGCTGTTTTTCGTGCTTGCCGCCGGGGTGTTGGCGCGCAGGCTGCGCATCTTGAACGATCAGGCGCTGGGCGGGCTCACCGGCCTCACCCTGCGCGTTTGCATGCCCTGCCTTCTGTTTATGGCCTTTCAAAAGAAGGCCGACGCTTTGCAGCTGGGCATCTTCTTTGAGGTGCTGCTCGTGTGCGCGGCCATCCACCTGGCCGCCGCCCTCATCGCGCAAGTCATGTGGCGCTCCTGGCCCAACGAGCGGCAAAGGCCCATCCTGTGGCACATGACCGTGCTGTCCAACGCCGCGTTTATGGGGCTGCCCATGGCCGAGGCGGCCTTTGGCGAGGAAGGGCTGTTGTACTGCTCGGCCTACATCTGCTGCTTTAACCTGGTGCTGTGGACGGTGGGCATGCGCAAGTTTACCGGGGGCACGCTCTCGCTGCGCGCCATTGCCAACCCGGGCGTGCTGGCCATCGCCCTCGGCCTTTTGTGCTTTTGCCTGCAGGTGCACCTGCCAGCGCTGCCCCAGCGGATGCTGCAGAGCGTGGGGCAGGTGACCACGCCCCTGTCGCTGCTTTTGGTGGGCGCGCGGCTGGCCGACGTGCACCGGGCCGATCTCACCCAGCGCGGGGTGTGGCTGGCGTCCATCGTGCGGCTGGTGGCGATGCCCGGCCTGTGCTACCTTGTGCTGCGTCTGCTTGGCTGCACGGGCATTTTGCTGGGCATACCCGTCATTATGGCGGCGCTGCCGGGCGCGGCGTCCACGGCGCTCTTCGCCGAGCGCTACGGCGGAGACGGGGCGTTTGCCTCGCACTGCGTGTCCGTATCCACGCTGTTTTGCGTGGTGACGCTGCCCGCGTTTATGCTGCTCATCGGCGGGTAGCCCGGCGCGCGGCGGCTTTGTTGTGCAACAGGATAGCCGTATATCCGATATATACGGCGCGGCCATAAGGGATAAAAGCGCGGCTTTCCATCGCGCGAAGGCGGGAGAGAACATGGACTATCGGCAGGCGGTGGACTATATTCAGGGCGCGGCCGGGCAGGGCAGCAAGAACGGGCTGGCCAACATGCGCGCGCTTCTGCAGAGGCTGGGGCGTCCGCAGGACGCCTACCCCTGCGTGCACGTGGCCGGAACGAACGGCAAGGGCTCCATGTGCGCGTACCTGGAATCGGCGCTGCGCGCGGCCGGGCACCGCACGGGGCTGTACACATCGCCGTTTTTGCAGCGCTACAACGAGCGCATCCGCATCGGCGGGGCGCCGATTGAGGATGAGGAACTGGCGCGCGTCACCTCCTTTGTGGCCGGAGCCGTGGAGGAGCTGCGCGGGGAGGGCGTGCGCCCCACGTTCTTTGAGATCGGCACGGCCGTGTGCTTTGAGGCCTTCCGGCGCGCGGGGGTTACCTTCGCCGTCGTCGAGGTGGGCCTGGGGGGGCGGCTGGACCCCACGAACGTGGTGGAGCCCCTTGCTTGCGTCATCGGCAGCATCGGCCTGGATCACATGAAGCTGCTGGGCGGGACGCTTCCGCTCATCGCCCGCGAGAAAGGCGGCATCATCAAGCCGAACACGCCGCTCGCCGTGTACCCGCTGGCCGAGGAGGCGCTCTCGCCCCTTCGTGAGATGGCCGCGGAAAAAAACGCCCCGCTGTGGTACGCAGGGGATGCGGATGTGCGCGTTCTGCGCGGCGACCTGGCCGACCAGCGCTTCGCCTATGCCTACAGCGGCGCGTCCTTCCCGGAGGTGCGCATCCGCCTGGCGGGCGAGCACCAAATCGCCAACGCCGCCACCGCGCTCACGGCGCTTTTGGCGCTGCGCAGCCGGGGCGTGCGCCTGCCGGACGAGGCGGTCCTTAAGGGATTTGCCTCGGCCGCCTGGCCCGGGCGTCTGGAGCTGGTGGCGGGCGAGCCGCCCATGCTGCTGGATGGCGCGCACAACGAGCCCGCCGCCCGCACGCTGCGCGCGGCCGTGGAGCGCTACTTTTCCGGGCGGCGCGTGGCCCTGGTGACGGGCATCATGGCCGACAAGGCCTATCGGGCCGTGGCCGAGCAGTTTGCGTCCTTTGCCCAGACGGTGGTGTGCGTTGCCCCGGAATCGCACCGGGCGCTGCCCGCACAGACGCTTCAGGAGCTGTACCTGTCGCTTGGCCGCCCCGCGCAGGCCGCGCCCGACGTCGCCGCGGCGCTTTCCATGGCGCGCGCGGCCGCGCCGGATGTGATCGTGGTGTCCGGGTCGCTGTATCTGGTGGGCGCGGCGCGCACGCTGCTGGGGCTGTAGGCGCAACGGCGCGCCCGCCGCAAAAGTAAAAACCTGGGACCCGGCATACGATAACTATAGAGCCGCTCTTGCGCGGTATTCGTAAGCGGTGCACTCCAAGCGCCCGTTGTAGAAACGGCGGCGCTTGTCGGCGACGCGGCCGAAAAGGCGCTCCGCCCCCGGATACGGCGTGAGGAACGCCATGGACCAGCCCGGGGAGCGCTCCTGCAGGGCGCGCAGCGCGGCAAGGGCCGCTTTGCCGTCGCCGCCCTCGTCCAGGCGCTCGCCGTAGGGCGGGTTGGCGATGTAGAATCCCGAGGGGCCTGGGGCGGCCAGCTCGGCCGCGTCGCACACGCGCGCGGCGACCGCCTCCGCGAGGCCGGCGTTGCGCAGGTGCTGCGCGCACAGGCCGATCGCCTGCGGGTCCACGTCGCTGCCGGATATGGCAAGGCCGCAGAAGGGCAGCGCGGCCTCCCGCGCCTGCCGCCGCACGCGCTCGGCGTCGGCGCCTTCCAGCATGGGCCACCCCTCCATCGCAAAGGCGCGCGAAAGGCCGGGGGCGCGGCGGGCGGCGATGAGCGCCGCCTCGATAAGGAGCGTGCCGCTGCCGCACATCGGGTCGTGCAGGGGAACGCCGGGCCGCCAGGAGGACGACAGGAGCACGGCGGCCGCCAGCGTCTCGCGCAGGGGCGCTTCGTGGTTGAGCAGCCGGTAGCCGCGCTTGTGCAGCGCCTCGCCGCTCGCGTCCACGCCAAGAACCACTTCATCCTTGGAAAGCCACAGGCTCACCGCGCAGGCCGCCCCGGTCTCGGGCAGGCGCGCAAGGCCGCGGGTGCGGCGGAAGCGCTCGGCGATGGCCTTTTTCAGTATTTTTTGGCAGTCGGACGGACTCATGAGCCGCGAACGAGCGCACTGCGCGCGCACGGGCAGCCGGCCGTCCGGCGGAACCAGGTCCTCCCAGGGGATAGCCACGACGCCCTGAAACAGCTCCTCGAACGTGACGGCGGTAAACCGCCCGGCCTGCAGGTACACCCGCTCGGCCGTGCGCAGCCAAAGGTTGGCCGCCAGCGCCCCCGCCGGCTCGCCCTCAAAAAATACCCGCCCCGTGTCTGCGGCGACGCCGGCGAGGCCCAGCGCGCGCAGCTCCTGGCTGCAAAGCCCTTCCGTGCCGAAGGGAACGGCGGCGAACCACCTGATGACACTCACTCCCATGCGCCCGGCTCCGGCGCGGCCGGCCAAGCGCCGTGGGCATTGTACCTCTTTCCGGGGCCCGTGTAAACCCCGGGGCGGCATATGGCGCGCAGACGCGCGGGCGGACATCCGTAAGCGCCCGGTTGTGTTGAACAAAGGGACCGCGCGAGCGAAAAAAGTTGTCATATGTGGGAAATCCTGATATGATAATCGTGTGGCAGTCGGCTCTTTCGGCGCGCGCAGCGCCGCTTCGCGAGGAGGCTTTCCGCGGCGGGTTTTGTTTGCCGCAGCCCTTCCGGCGGACGAAAGCACGCGTGCGGATGCGCGTTTTGTACGGCAAACCCGCACACCAGGCGAGGGAAGGAGGAACAGGCGTTGAGCGTTAACCGCGAAGAGCTTGAGTACCTCCAACAGTTTCGCGAGACCGGCGACCAGCTGGCTTTCGAGAAGCTGTACAACGCATACCGCGACCGCCTGTATTCCCTGGCCCTGCTGACCATCGGCGACCCGCACATGGCCCAGGACATCGTGCAGGAGGCCTTCATCGAGGCGTACCGCGCCCTGAGCACGCTGCGGGACAACCGCGCCTTTGCCGCGTGGATGTACCGCATTATCATCTTCCGCTGCAACCGCATCTTCCGCAAGCGCCGCGAGCAGCTGATGGGCGAGACGGCCGAGCAAACCTTCATGCAGCTCAAGGATGAATCGCCCGAGGCCGCCCCGGAAAACGTGGCCTCCGACCATGAGCGCGCGCAGCTTCTGCGCGCCTTCATCGAGCGCCTTCCGGCCCCGCAGAAAACCTGCATGCTGCTGTACTACTACCACGACCTGTCCATCGCTGAGATCGCCATGGCGCTTAAGTGCTCGGAAGGCACGGTGAAGAGCCGGCTGAATTACGCCCGCACGGCCATGCGCCGCATGCTGGGCGAGGAGCCCGGCCGCATCGATTCCATGCGCCTGCTGGCGGCCATTCCCTTCATCGCCATGCCCATGAAGACCGCCGGGTCCATCTGGGGCGGCATCGCGGCCGGTACGGCCGCGCCCGCGCCCAAGGGCCTGATAGGGCTGGCGCACAGGATGACCTACCAAAGCCGCTATGGCGGCGCTCAGATGACCGCGCCCGGCACGGCGGCAGGCGCGCCCGGAACCGCCGCCGCGGGCTCCACCGCGGCAGGCTCCGCCGCGACGGGCGCTTCGGCCGCCGGGGTCGTCGGAGCCGCCGGAGCCACCGTGGGCGCGGCCGGAAGCCTCGTGGTGACGATTGCCGCAGTGGCCCTGGGCGCGGTCGTGCTTGTCACCGCGCAGGCCACAAACGGCTTTGGGCTGCTGCCCCGGCAGGAGCCTGCCGTAGGCGCCCCTTCCGCGGCCACGGGCGATCAGCTGCCCGGCGGCGCCGTAGGCGGCCCGCTGGGCGCGGGGGGGAGCGCCGCGCCGCCTGGGGGCGGGGCGGGACAGGGCGTTTTCCACAACACGCAGGGTGCGGCGGGCGGGGTGGGGCAGGCCGGCCGACAGAACGGCCCGGAGACATCGGGCGTATCCGGCCGGCAGGACGCCCTCCCTACCGCGTCGGCGGGCACGGGCGCCGGGGCTTTGGCGGCCACGCCGACATCCTCCCCGCCGCCCGCGGTATCGGCGGGTACGTCCACATCCTCCGCGTCGCCCAGCCCTGCCGCGCCTACACCGCGTCCCTCCATGGGAACGAGCACGCCCCGGCCGGCCCTCGTCATGCCCTCGCAGAGGGCGACGCCCAAACCGTCGCCGGCCCCCAAGGCAACGGCCAAGCCGTCCGTATCGCCCTCGCCTACGGTTAAGTCGCAGGAGCCGGTAGCCACCCCGGCTCTTTTGCCGCCTACGCCCGATCCGGGCCCGCCCTACGGCAGCCTTCCCACTCCGCCGCCCGAGCCTGCCGCGCCCGCCCCAGAACCCGATCCGGCGCCCGAGCCTACGCCCACGCCAACGCCCACGCCAACGCCCGAGCCTACGCCCACGCCTACCCCCACGCCCACGGCGTTCCCCATATGCGGCGATCCTCCGCTCCCGCCGTCCCCACTCCCGTCCCCGCCCGTCATTTTCGCCGAGACCGACTTTGAGCTGACGGCTACGCTTGGCGACGGGCTGGGCCAGGCCTCCTCCTTCAGCTTCCGCCTGGGCGAGTTCGACTGGCTACAGATGCTCTCCATGGCTGTAGACGGCGAGCGCGACCCACAGACCGTGCGCGCGCGCATGGAGCATTTCCTCGCGCTGGGCGATCAGCTGCCCGGGTTTATACGCCTGGCCGCGCCTACGCTTTGGCACCCGCTGCGCGTCGCCTACCTGAGCACCACGCCGGACGTACTCCGGATGGGGGCATACGACATTGGAGAGGCGTGGCTCCCGAACAGCCCGGAGTTTGTCGAAACCCAGCTTGGACAGGAAACGAGCTGTTTCGAGCTGATCCAGGATTGCGCGCAGCCGTGCAGTTTGGGCGACACATTTACGCTGCGCGTGACGGCGAGCGGGCCCCCGGAAGGGAAAACCATCGAGCGCGTAGAAATAGGCTATACGGACAGCATGCCCCCGGTCGCCGGATACGGCGGCGGCGACGCGCCATAATCCGCCGGAGGCTCTTTGGGGCTATTGGGAGAGATCCATCTTGTCGAAGGTACTGCCGTTGCACGGTGAATGGGCGCTGTCGTGCTATCGCCGCGGCGGTTATTTGTGGGGCGAAGCCCCGGAATTTACGGCTACCGCGCACGTGCCCGGCAGCGTCCAAAGCGATTTGGCCGCGGCCGGGCTTATGCCTGACCCGCTGCTGGGCGTGAACAGCCGCTACGCCGAGTGGACGGAGCACCGCGATTTCCTTCTGGAACGCACCTTCACCCTACCCGAGGAACGATACGTCGAACGGGTGTACCTGTGCTGCGAGGGGCTGGACCACCAGGGCACGGTCCGCCTGAACGGCCATGAGGTGGCCCGTCTGCCGGGCATGCACCTGCCTCTTCGGGCGGACATCACCGCCGCCGTGCATCTGCAGGGCGAGAACCGCCTGCAGATATGCTTTGACGCGCCCCCCGAGGTGACCGGACAGCTGGGCAAAACGCACGAGGAGCGCGCCCTGAAAGCCCGCTACGCTTATGGATGGGACTGGTGCCCGCGCATGGTGAGCACGGGCATATGGGACGACATCAGCGTTCGGACAACCTCCGGCCTGGTCATCGACGCTTTTTGGCCCAGGGCGTCCCTTCTGCCGGGCGGCGGCGGCCGCATTCAGCTGCACACCGAACTGGAAGCGCACATCGGCGGCCGTTACGCCTTCCACTACCGCGTGCTCAGAGGGGGCGAGCTGGTCGCCTCGCTGGAGGCGCAAGCCGAGTTGCGCTCCTGCCGAGAAAGCGTGCTTCACGAAATGGATCTGCCGGGGCCCGGGGTGTGGGATACGGACGACCCGGTTCTGTACGAGGTGCGCCTGCGCGTGGACCGCGGGCAGATCTGCGCCGATTCTGCGGGCGCGCTCGTCGGTTTCCGCGAGCTGTCCTTCACCCACGTGGCCGGGCGGACGGACGCCCTGGCCTACCAATGCCGCCTAAACGGCCGCGACATCTACCTAACCGGCGTCAACTGGGCCCCGTTTCGCATGTACCCCGGCAACGTCTGCCGCGAGACCCTGGCGCCTATGCTTTCGGCATTGCGCGCCATGGGCGTGCGCATCCTGCGCGTATGGGGCGGCGCCGTGCTGGAGAAGGCCGCCTTCTATGATTTGTGCGACGAGCTGGGCCTTCTTGTATGGCAGGAATTTCCCCTGTCCTCCTCGGGCCTGTCCAACCGCCCGCCCGAGGACGACGCCTTCCTGGACCGCCTTGAAGAGGTGGCCGCCTCCTTCGTGCGCCGCCGCCGCGCTCATCCCTGTCTGGCCGCGTGGTCGGGCGGCAACGAGCTGCTCGCGGACGACGGGCGCCCCCTGGACGAGCGCCATCCGGCGATTGCGCGGCTTGGCCGCGTGGTGCGCAGGCTGGACGAAGGCCGCTGCTTTTTTCCCACATCGCCCAGCGGCGCGGTGGGCATGCCCGGCCTTGACGAGCTTGGCCGCGGCGTCTGCCACGACGTGCACGGCCCTTGGAAGTACCTGGGCGTGCGCGAGCACTATGCCTACTACAACCGCGACGATTGTCTTCTCAGGTCCGAGTCCGGCGCGCCCGGCGCAGCCCGCCTTGACCTGCTGGAGCGCTACAGCGGCGGTTTGCCGCTGTGGCCGCCCACGGCTGCAAACGCCCTGCACGCGCACCGGGGCGCGTGGTGGATTCAGCACGAGCAGCTCGGCGCGCTGTTCGGCCCCTGCCGCGGCGAGGCGGATCTGCCGCAATACGTGCGGGAGAGCCGGTACCTGCAGGCCGAGGCGGTGCGCTACATGGCGCAGTCCTGCCGCCGCCGCGCGCCCGGCTGCGCCGGGCTGTTCGTATGGATGGGCAACGACCCCTTCCCGAACGCCTCGAACACGGCCCTCTTTGATTACGACGCGGCGCCCCGCCCCGCTGCCTACGCCCTGAGCGCCGCGGCGGGCGAGGTGCTGCTGTGCGCGCGCTACGACCGGCTTTCCTTGGCGCCGGGCGAGACCTTCCGCGCCGAGGTGCTGCTGGCCGCCCCCGCAGCCTCCGCGCTGCGCGTGGACGCGCGGCTTCTCGGCCCCCGCGGGGAAGTGCTGCACGAGCAAACCGCCATGGTCGCGCCGAGCCAGCCCGCCGCGCCCTGCTTCGCCCTCGCCGCCGCCTTGCCGCACACCGCCGCGGGCGTGCTTATCCTTGCCCTTGCGGCTTTTGCGGGCGAGCAATGCGTCGCCCGCGAGGCGTACGCCTTTGCCTGCGCGCCGGACGGGCCGCCCCTTGCGCCGCTGCGGCGTCTTGCGCCCGCGCAGGTGGCCCTGCGGGCGGAGGGCGAGGGCTATGCCTTGTGCAACGACAGCCCGCACCCGGCCGTCGGCGTATGCGCGTATGCGCCCGGCGGGGTGTGTTTGCCCGGCTTTGTCACGCTCCTTCCGTGGGAGAAGCGGCCCGTGGCCCTGTATGGCCGCGAACCGTCCGCGTTCTGCCTGGAAGGCCTGAACCTGCACGCCACCGGCCCCGCCGGGGTAGTATAAAGGAGGTCTTTCCACATGGCGAGCAAAATCCGTATCGGTATGGTCGGCGCGGGCAACATTGCGCAGAACGCACACCTGCCCGTGTACATGAAGAGGGATGACGTCGAGCTGGTCGCCGTTTGCGATATCAACGAAGAGCGCGCCCGGTCCGTCAAAGAGAAGTTCGGTTTTCAGCAGGTGTTCACGTCCGCGGAGGAGATGATGGCCTGCGCCAAGATCGACGCCGTGGACATTTGCGTGTGGAACGGCTCCCATGCCCCCGTGGCCGTGGCCGCCGCCAAGGCCGGCCGGGCGATTATGTGCGAGAAGCCCATGGCCGTGTCCCTGGCCGCTGCTCTGGAGATGGAGAAGGCCGTGAAAGCCGCGGGCGTTCTGTTCATGATGGCTATGCCCAACCGCTTCCGCCCGGACGTGGCGCTCTTTAACGAGATGCGCCTGGCGGGCAAGTTCGGCGACATCTACTACGCCAAAACCGCCTGCGTACGCCGCCGCGGCACGCCCCTTGGCTGGTTTACCGATACGAAAAAGTCCGGCGGCGGCCCGGTCATCGACATCGGCGTGCATTGCATCGACCGCACCTGGTACATGATGGGCTGCCCGCGCCCGGTGCGCGTGTCCGCCATGACGCACAACCTGATCGGCGATTACAAGACCAAGGGCGTCTCCCGCTGGGTGGCCCTGGACTCGGACGTGACCGCGTTCGATACCGAGGACTCCGCCGAAGGCGTCATCCACTTCGAGAACGGCGCGGCCATGATTTTCGAGGTGTCCTGGGCGCTCAACTGCCCGCCCAGCGATTACTCCGTCGTGTGCGGCGCGAAAGCCGGCGCGAGCCTTGACCCCTTCACCATCTACGGCGAGGACCAGGGCTACCTGACCGACAACCAGCCCACGCTGCCCAGGCCCGACAATTTTTACTGGGAGATCGACCACTTCATCGATTGCTTCCGCACCGGAAAAACCCCCATCGCCACCCTCGAGCACGGCGTCAACGTCCAGAAGATGCTCCAGGGCATCTACGACTCGGCCAAGGCGAAAAAAGAGGTCAGCCTGTAACAGGCCGGGACGGGGAGCGGCGCGCTGCGAAGGAGGCCGTTCTTCGCGCATCCCGCCGTGGGACGCGTCCCTTGACCCCACCGCCCGGGAGAACAAAAGGATCTGCGGCATGCGGGGTTCCCCGCGGCAACCAAGGCCCGGCGGCTCATGTATCAGCCGCCGGGCCTTGGCTGCCGTGCAGAAATCCGACACCCGCTCGCGCGCCGCGCCTCTCGGCCGGGCGCAGGGCCGGCAGAACGCCGCCGGCACGCACCGCGGTTTTTTAAGAAACGGTGAGTCGGGAGCTGATGAGCATATCACAGCGGACCCGGCGGCTGCTTATGCCGCCGGGTCCGTTTCCGCCGCTTCAGCCGGGCATGGCTCTTCCCGAAGAATGGGCGTCGCTCCTTGCGCGACGGGATCCAAGGAACTGCGTTCCCTGGCGGGGGCGCGGGGGAGGGACGTCGCCGTCCGCCCCCCGCATCCTACAGCTTTGCCGCCGCGGGCGCGTCGAAGTACCATACAACGTCGGCACGGTTGCGCAGCAGGGACGCGGGAATTTTCGCGGTGATGGGGCCGGAGACGACCTGGCCCACAATGTCGGCTTTTTTGGCGCCCACGGCCTGCACGAGGATGTTGCGGGCGGCGAACAGATCGGCAAGGCCCAGGGTGATGCCCTGGTCGGCGTGCACGTCGTGGGTGAAATAGGCGGACCCGACGGCCTGCGAGGAAGCTTCCAAAGCCACGAGGTGCGCGCGGCCGTCCATGGGGGAGCCGGGCTCGTTGTAGCCGATGTGGCCGTTCATGCCGATGCCCAGCAGCAGGAAATCGATGGGGCCGTTGGCGTCCAGATACGCGCTGATGCGCGCGCATTCGGCGGCCAGGTCGGGCGCTGAAGCGTCAAAGAAGGCGATCTGGCTGTCCTTGATGCCTGCGTCGCCAAAGAGGTGCGTATCCAGAAAGTAGTAGAACCCTTCCTGTTTTGCGCGCGCGGTGCCCACCATGTCGTCCAGGCCCACAACGCGGATGCGGGACACGTCCACCTCGCCGCGCTTTACCATGCCGCAAAACGCCTTGTAAGTGGACGCCTGGGTAAGGCCCGCGGCAAAGCAGAACAGGGCGTCGGGCTTTTTTTGTATGCAATCGGCCAACATTCGGGCGGAGGCGAGAGCCAGATCGTTCTCCTGGTCGAATACTTTCATCATCATAAAGGGCACACTCCTTGCGCGGAAATGGGATGCGCGTAGGTCAGGGCTTGGCAAATTCGTCAATCAAACGAAGCACGCGCACCGTGCCGTCGTCCGGGGGTACCTTGGCCATGGCCTTAATGAGGGGCGCGCGCTCGCGGTACAGCGACATAAGGTCGCAGGCCAGGCGTTCGGGCGTCATGTCCTCCTGCAGCAGCACGCGGGAGAACCCGCGCGCCTCCATGGACCGGGCGTTCTTCTCCTGCTCGCCCCGGGAAGCCGAGCGCGGGTAAGGGATGAACAGCGCCGGCTTGCGCAGGGCGATCAGCTCGGTTAGGGTGTTGGACCCGGCGCGGGAGAGCACAACGTCGGCCACCGCGTAGCAGTCGGCCATGCGCTCCTTCATGTACTCAAACTGGCGGTAGCCCTTCAGATGGCTGAGGGATTCGTCCATGTTCCCCTTGCCGCACAGATGCACCACCTGAAAGCGCGGCAGCAGCAGGGGCAGCGCCTCGCGCAGGCATTTGTTGACGGCCTGCGCGCCAAGCGAGCCGCCGGTGACCAGCAGCACGGGCGCCTGGTCGGTGAAGGAGAGCCACGTGAGCGCCCGCGAGCGATCGCCCAGGAAGAGCTCGGGCCGCAGCGGCGTGCCCGTGTACTCGCCTTTGCCGCCGGGGATCATGGCCGCCGTCTCCGGAAAGGACGTGCACACCTTTTTGGCAAAGCGCACGGACATACGGTTGGCCAGGCCGGGCGTCATGTCCGATTCATGCAGAATGACCGGCACGCCCCGAAGGCCAGCCGCGGCCACCACCGGCACGGACACGAACCCGCCCTTGGAGAAGACGACGCTGGGCCGCAAGCGCCCCACGAGGGCAAGCGCCTGGGCCGCGCCGGCCATCACGCGGAACGGGTCGGTAAAGTTTTTCACGCTGAAATAGCGCCGAAGCTTACCCGAGGAGATGACATGATAAGTAACGCCGCCGAGCGGCTCGATCAAAGAGCGTTCGATGCCGTCCTTGGTGCCGGCGTAATGAATCGTCCAGCCGTCCTGCAGGAGCTTAGGGATCAGCGCAAAATGCGGGGAGACGTGCCCTGCCGTGCCGCCGCCCGTCAAAAGGATCGTCTTCATCGGATCACCCCACGCCCCATTGTATCCCTCTCGTGTGCATTTCATCACTGCTTAGGAGGATACCACACCCAACTTTTCCATGCAAGACAGAAAAAGACGGCCCGGCGCGCCCGCGCCCTTGGGCGTGCAGGGAAACGCCCGCGCGCGCCAGAATTAGTAGGAAAACGGTGTGCGGGCGGGAGCGTGCCCGCGCCGGACAAGGAGGCGGCCGCGTGGCGAAGATGATGTGGACGTACCTTCTGCACCTGGGCACCAACATGTGGGCGGATAAGGACGGCGAACAGGAAAGCCCGTGGGAGTGCACGATGCGCTACCACGACGAGCTGTGCTGCGACAAGCGGGTGTGGGACGATGTGCTGGCGTTTTTGCCCGCGCAGGGCATCAACACGGTGGTCATCGACTTGGCGGACGGCGTGCGCTACGAATCACACCCCGAGCTGGCCATCCGCGACAGCTGGACGGGGGCGCAGCTGCGATGCGAGCTGCAAAAAATACGGCAGCTGGGCATGACGCCCGTGCCCAAGCTCAATTTCTCCGCCGCGCACAGCGCGTGGCTGAAGCAGTACGGGCGCATGCTGTCCACAGACGCCTACTACCGCGTGTGCGAGGACCTGATCGACGAGGTGTGCCGGCTCTTCGACGGGCCCGGGCTGTTCCACTTGGGCATGGACGAGGAAACGGCCGAGCACCAGCGCACGCACTCCCTTGTAAGCGTGCGCGGGGAAAAGCTGTGGTGGGGCGACCTGTACCGCCTGTTTGAGCGCTGCGGGCGAAACGGCGCGCGGCCGTGGGTGTGGTCGGACTACTACTGGCGCCACCCCGAGGCCTTCGCCGCCCAAATGCCCAAGGACGTGCTGCAGTCCAACTGGTACTACGGCTTTATCGACACCGCGCCGCCGCGCGGGACGGAGGAGCGGCGTTACATCGACGCCTATTTCGCCCTGGAGCGCCTGGGGTACGAACAGGTGCCCACGGGTTCCACGTTCAACTGCCGGGAAAACCTGGGCGATACGGTGCGCATGGGCCGCGAGCGCCTGAACCCCGCGCTGCTGCGCGGGTACATGGCCGCGCCCTGGATGATGACGCACCGGCACAACTACCACGGCCTGCTGCAGGAGGCCGTGCGGCTGGGCGTGGCGAAGGCGCGCTATTACCCCGGGGAAGAATGAGCCGCATCCGAAAAAAAAAGGGCGCCGAGCAATCGGCGCCGAGTGAAAAAGAGGAGGTGACTCACGACGAAACGGCTCTCGCTTGCTCGCTTCAGGTGATGGCCTTAGTATAGCGGGCAGATGTGTCAAGAAAAGAAACGGTTTATTACGATTCTGTGAACATGGCGATAAAATGATCCGCATCTGGCGGTTGCGTCCGGCGCGCGGACATGCTATACTACGTACCGTAAGCGAAATGAACGCCTTGAAATCGGCACGAGAGGCCGGTAAGGTGTCAACACGCGCATAATGGAGACGTGTTGTTGTGCCTTGCCGTACATGCGGCAAGGTTTTTTTTGCGGGACGGGGAGGGAATGCAGGTGCGGTATAAAGCGGAGCTGATGGACGAACAGGGCATGAACCGCGCGCTCACGCGCATCGCCCACGAGATCATCGAGAAGAACCGGGGCGTTGAGGGCGTGTGCCTCATCGGCATCCAGCGCCGGGGCGTGCCGCTGGCGCGGCTGCTTGCGGACAGGATACGGGACGTGGAAGGCGTGCAGATTCCCGTGGGCGTGCTGGACATCACCTACTACCGGGACGATCTGTCGCTTCTGTTCGAACACCCCACCGTCAACGGCACGGACATCGGCTTCCCGCTCACCGGCAAAAAGCTCATCATGGTGGACGACGTGCTGTACACCGGCCGCACGGCGCGCGCGGCCATGGACGCCCTGATCGACATGGGCCGCCCGGCGGCCATCCAGTTCGCGGCCCTGGTGGACCGCGGGCACCGCGAGCTCCCCATCCGCGCGGACTATGTGGGCAAGAACGTGCCCACCTCGCGCAGCGAGGTGATCGCCGTGGAGATACGCCCCTTTGACGAGCAAAACCGCGTGATGCTGTGCGAGCTGGACACTTCCGGAGGTGACAACAAATGAACAAGGACCTGCTGGGCCTTCGGGACGCCGACCCGGGCCACATAAGCGAAGTGCTGCAGGCCGCCCAGTCCATGATGGGGGTGCTTCTCTCGCCAAGCAAGAAGACGCCGCACCTGCAGGGCAAGTCGATCATCACCCTGTTCTATGAAAACTCCACCCGCACGCGCACCAGCTTCGAGCTGGCCAGCAAGTACATGTCCGCCGCGTCGGCCAACATCGCCGCGTCCTCCTCCTCGGTGCAAAAGGGCGAGACGCTCATCGATACCGGCCGGACGCTGGACCGAATGGGCACGGACGTCATCATCATCCGTCACCCCATGTCCGGAGCGCCGCACCTGCTGGCGCAAAACGTGCGCTGCAGCGTGATCAACGCGGGCGACGGCACCAACGAGCACCCCACCCAGGCGCTGCTGGACATGTTCACCATGAAGGCGCATAAGGGAGATTTGCGCGGGCTGCGCGTGGCCATCGTGGGCGACGTGCTGCACTCGCGCGTGGCGCGCTCCAACGTGTTCGGCCTGGCCAAGATGGGCGCCAGCGTGGCGCTGGGCGGCGCGCCGACGCTGCTGCCGCCGCGCGGGCACGATTTGCCCGCCCGGGTGTGCGCCAGCGTGGAGGAGGCCGTCACCGGCGCGGACGTGGTGATGGGCCTGCGCATCCAGCTGGAGCGTCAGGGCAAGGGGCTGTTCCCCTCCGCGCGGGAGTATGTGGCGCGTTTCGGCCTGACGCCCGAGCGGCTGCAGCTGGCGCAGAAGGACGCCATCGTGATGCACCCGGGCCCCATGAACCGGGGCGTTGACATCAGTTCGTTTGTGGCGGACGGCGAATCCTCCGTCATCGACGAGCAGGTGAGCGCGGGCGTGGCGGTGCGCATGGCGCTTTTGTATCTGTACTCAAGGAGGGGCGCATGATGATCCTCATCAAGAACGGCACGCTTGTCGCCGGGGCCGGGGAAAACAAGGCCGATCTGCTGATGGACGGCGGCGTGATCAAAAGGATCGGCCAGGGGATTGCCGCCCAGGGCGCGGACGTGTTCGATGCCGCCGGCCTTTGCGTGCTGCCCGGGCTTGTGGACATCCACGGGCACCTGCGCGAGCCGGGCCAGGAGTACAAGGAGACGATCAAAACCGGCACGGCCGCGGCGGTGAAGGGCGGGTACACGTCGGTGTGCTGCATGGCGAACACGTCGCCGACAAACGACTGCGGCGCGGTGACGGCCATGATCGTGGCGCGCGCTGCCCGGGACGCCGCCTGCCGCGTGTATCCCATAGGCGCCCTCAGCAAGGGTTTGCGCGGCGAGGAGATGGCCGAAATGGCCGACATGAAGGACGCGGGCATCGTGGCCGTCAGCGACGACGGTCGCCCGGTGCGCAGTTCGGCGCTACTGCGCTCGGCGCTTCAGTACGCGGCGCACTTTGGCCTGCCGCTTATCTCCCACGCGGAGGACCCGGAGCTTGTGGCCGACGGGCTGATGAACGAGGGGGCCGCGTCCGCGCGGCTGGGGCTGATGGGCATTCCCGCCGCGGCCGAGTCCGCCGCGATTGCCCGCGAGGTGGCCATCGCCGAGGATCTGCAGCTGCCGCTGCACATCGCCCACGTGTCCGCAAGGCAGAGCGTTGCGATCATCCGGGCCGCCAAAGCGCGCGGCGCGGCCGTCACCTGCGAGACCGCCCCGCACTATCTGGCCGGCACGGACGAGCTGTGCGGCGGCTACAACACCGCCGCCAAGGTAAGCCCCCCCCTGCGCGGGCCGGACGACCAGGAAGCGCTCATCGAAGGCCTTTTGGACGGCACGGTGGACTGCATCGCCACGGACCACGCCCCGCACCACCAGGACGACAAGCGCGTGGAGTTCGCCCTGGCCGCCAACGGCATCACCGGGTACGAAACGGCGCTGGCGCTGTGCTACACGGCCCTGGTGGCCAGCGGCCGCATGAGCCTTGCGCAGCTCATCCGCAAGCTGACCTCCGCCCCCGCGGCCATCATGGGCCTGCCGGGCGGCACGCTTGCCGAGGGCGCGCCCGCGGACGTGACGGTGTTCGACCCGGCGGCGCGGTGGACCATCCGGGCGGCCGAGCTCATCTCCAAGGGAAAAAACACGCCCTTCGACGGCCGCAGCGTACAGGGACGCGTGGTGCGCACGTACGTGGGCGGAAAACTTCAGTGGGAGGATAAAGCATGACGGCCATCGACCGCCTGATCGCGGGCATCGCCCGCACCGGCAACCCCACCTGCGCCGGGCTGGACACGCAGGAATCGCACCTGCCGCCCCATCTGCACCCCGGCCAGGGCGCCTCGCTCGCCGCCGTCGCGGCGGGCATCCTCAAGTACAACGCCGCGCTCATCGAGGCCCTTCGCGACATCGTACCCTGCGTGAAGGTGCAGGTGGCCTACTATGAGATGCTGGGCCTGCCCGGCATGGCGGCGTTCGGGGAGACGCTGCGCCTGGCGCGCGCGGCGGGCTACAGCGTGATCGCCGACGTGAAGCGCGGCGACATCGGCGCGACGGCCTCGGCTTACGCCCAGAGCTATCTGCCCGCCGGCGCGCCCTTCGAGGCGGATTTTATCACCGTAAACCCTTACCTGGGCGGGGACAGCGTGCAGCCCTTTGTGCAGAGCTGCGGCGCGCACGGCAAGGGCGTGTTCGTTCTGGTGAAGACCTCCAACCCCGGCAGCGGCGAGCTGCAGGACCGGGAGCTGCAGGACGGCGAAACGCTGTACAGCCGCGTGGGCGGCCTGGTGGGCGCGTGGGGCAAGCCGCTGATGGGCGAACACGGCTACAGCGCAGTGGGCGCCGTGGTGGGCGCAACGCACCCCCGGCAAGGGGCGGCCCTGCGCCGGGCGCTGCCGGGGACGTTCTTCCTGATACCCGGCTACGGCGCGCAAGGCGCAACCACGGCCGACCTGCGCGGCTGTTTTGACGAGCGGGGCGGGGGCGGCGTTGTGAACGCCTCCCGGTCGCTGCTCGCCGCCTGGCAGAAGAAGCCGGACGCCCCCTATCTGGACGCCGTGCGCCAGGAAGCCCTTCGCATGCGCGAGGAGCTTGCCGCCGCCTGCAAATAGGCATACCGATACACCCCGCAAGGAAAGAAGAGTGGAACAATGCCCAAGGACCCAACGATCAAGACCGTACTCGTCATCGGTTCCGGGCCCATCGTCATCGGCCAGGCGGCCGAGTTTGATTATGCCGGCACCCAGGCCTGCCGCGCCCTGCGCGAGGAAGGCGTGCGCGTGGTGCTGTGCAACTCCAACCCCGCCACCATCATGACCGATCCGGACATGGCCGACCGCACGTACATCGAGCCGATCACAGCCGAGGTGGTGCGCCGCATCATCGAGGCGGAAAAGCCCGACGCGGTGCTGCCCGGCCTGGGCGGTCAAACCGGCCTGAACATGGCCATGGAGCTGCATGACAGCGGCTATCTGCAAAAGATGGGCGTGCGGATGCTGGGCACCCCCGCCTCCTCCATCCGCGAGGCGGAGGACCGCGAGGAGTTCAAGGATCTGATGGTGCGCATCGGCCAGCCGGTCATCCCCTCGGTGATCGTCCACACGCTTGCCGAGGCGCTGGCCTTCGCCCAGAAGGAAGGGTACCCCCTGGTCATCCGCCCGGCCTACACGCTGGGCGGCGCGGGCGGGGGCATCGTGCACAACGAGGCCGAAATGCGCGAAACCTGCAGCGACGGCCTGGCCCTCTCGCGCGTGCACCAGGTGCTTGTGGAGAAGTGCATCTCCGGCTGGAAGGAAATCGAGTACGAGGTGATGCGCGACGGAAGCGACCACGCCGTGGTCATCTGCAGCATGGAGAACATCGACCCGGTGGGCGTGCACACCGGCGACTCCATCGTGGTCGCCCCCGCTATGACAATGGACGCCGAGGAAGAGGTCCTGCGGTCTGCGGCGCTGTCCATCATCCGCGCGCTGAAGATTGAAGGCGGCTGCAACGTGCAGTTTGCCCTGCACCCGGACACGCTGGACTACGCCGTCATCGAGGTGAACCCGCGCGTGTCGCGTTCCTCGGCCCTTGCCTCCAAGGCCACCGGCTACCCCATCGCCAAGGTGACGGCCAAGGTGGCGCTGGGCTACCGTCTGGACGAGATCGTCAACCGCCATACGGGCAAGCCCTTCGCGCATCTGCAGCCGGTGGTGGACTATACCGTGCTCAAGTTCCCGCGCTTCCCCTTCGACAAGTTTGTGGCGGCCGACAAGGCCCTGGGCACGCGCATGAAGGCCACGGGCGAGGTCATGTCCATCGACCGCGACTTAAAGCCCGCGCTGCTCAAAGCCGTGCGCTCGCTGGAGCTGGGGCTTTGCTCGCTCCTGCACCCCGCCGCGGGCAGGCTCTCGGACGAGGAAGTGCGCGCCCGGCTGCACCGCCAGGACGACGAGCGCTTCTTTATGGTGGCCGAGGCGCTGCGGCGCGGCGTGCGCATGGACGAGGTGTACGACGCAACGCGCATCACGCCCACGTTCCTGCAGGCCATTTTGGACATCGTGCGCATGGAGGAGGATCTGCGCCGGGGCATGAAGCTCACGCGCGACAACCTGCTCATGCTCAAGCGCACGGGGTTCTCCGACAAAGCCATCGCCCAGCTCGGCGGCACGACCGAGCCGCAGGTGCGCGCCCTGCGCCACGGCATGGGCCTGCGGCCTGGGTATGCGGCCATCTCCTCCTGCGGCAGCCCTTACTACTACGGCACCTATCACCTGCCGCCCGCCAGGCCGCGGCCAAACGACAAAAAGGTGGTGGGCGTGCTGGGCGCTGGCCCCATCCGCATCGGGCAGGGCATCGAGTTCGACTACGCCTCCGTGCACTGCATCTGGGCGCTGCAGCGCATGGGGTATGAGGCCGTCATCATCAACAACAACCCGGAGACCGTGTCCACGGACTTTGACACGGCCGACCGCCTGTATTTTGAGCCCCTAACGCCCGAGGACGCCCTGGAGGTGCTGGACGTGGAGCGTCCCATGGGCACGGTGGTGCAGTTTGGCGGGCAAACAGCCATCAAGCTTACCAAGGCCGTGTCCGAGCGCTACCCGGTGCTGGGCACCGCCCCGGACATGATCGACGCAGCCGAGGACAAAAAGCTCTTCGACGCGCTGCTGGAGCGCCTCTGTGTGGCCCGGCCCAAGGGCGACACGGTGTTTACCGCCGAGGAGGCGGCCGCGGCCGCCGATCGCCTTGGCTACCCCGTGCTCGTGCGCCCCAGCTACGTGCTGGGCGGCCAGGGCATGGAGATCGCCTACGACGAGGCGGGCATACGCGAGTACATGGCCATCATCAACCGCGACGTGCAGGACCACCCGATTCTGGTGGACAAGTACCTGCGCGGCCGCGAGGTGGAGGTGGACGCCATCTGCGACGGCGCGGAGATCCTCGTTCCCGGCATTATGGAGCACATCGAGCGCGCGGGCGTGCACTCGGGCGACTCCATATCGGTGTATCCCGCGGCCTCCCTGTCGCAGAAGGTTGTGGACAGCATTCTGGACATCACCCGCAAGATTGCCCTGGGCCTGCAGGTGAAGGGCCTGGTGAACATCCAGTACATCGTGGCCGAGGAAAAGGTGTACGTCATCGAGGCGAACCCGCGCTCCTCGCGCACGGTGCCCTACCTGTCCAAGGTGACGGGCGTGCCCATGGTGGACCTGGCCTCCCGCTGCATGATGGGGCAAACCCTGAAGGGCATGGGCGCCGGAACGGGGATTTGCCCGGCGAGAGCGTACGTGGCCGTGAAGGTGCCGGTGTTCAGCTTTGAACGTTTGCCGGACGTGGAGCCGTCCCTGGGGCCGGAAATGAAGTCCACCGGCGAGGTGCTCGGCCTGGCGCGCGACGGCCACCAGGCGCTGGTGAAGGGCCTGCAGGCCGCCGGGCTGCGCATGCCGCAAACCGGGAAGGTGCTCATCACCGTGGCCGGGGCGGACAAGCAGGAGATGCTGCCCATCGCCGAAGCTTTCGCGGCGCTGGGCTACGACATCGTCGCCACGGGCGGCACGGCGCGTTTCCTTCAGCAGAACTTTATCGCCGCGGACGCGGTGCCCAAGCTCCAGGACCCCGCCCCCAACATCGGCACGCTCATCGGCTCGGGCGAGGTGTGCCTGATCATCAACACGCCCACGCACGGCCGCAAGCCCCAGCGCGACGGCTTCCGCATCCGCCGCATGGCCGTTGAGAAGCACATCCCCTGCCTCACCTCGCTGGACACGGCGCGCGAGCTTACGCGGGCGCTTACCCAGCGCGAGGGCGAGATACCCCTTTTGTGCCTGCAGGATTTGGAGGTGTAGCGGCATGCAGAGGCGACCTGGCCCGCAGCGCTGCCCGGTTCTTTACGCCAGATGGGCGGGGAGCGACATGCGGGAGATCGTGCTGGAAGCGCCCTGGGCCTTTTTGTCCGGGCCGCCCCAGCCGGGAACCTTCCTGCACGTCGGCGTGCCGGGCGGCGGCCGCCTGCGCAGGCCCATCTCGCTGATGTCCGCCGGCGCGCAGGCGGGCACGCTCACTCTGGGTGTTTCCCCGCGCGGGGCGGGCACGGCCGCGCTGTGTGCGCTGAAGCCGGGTGACGAGATCGACGTGCTCGGCCCCTTGGGCCGGGGCTTCAGCTTCGGCGAGGCAAAAACCCTCTACCTTGTGGGGGGCGGCGTGGGCGTCGCGCCCCTTCGCTATGCCGCGGAAGCCGCGCGCGGCCGCGAGGTGGCGGCATTCTTTGGCTTCCGCACCGCCGGGCAGGCCTACGCCCTGCAGGAGACGGTGGAGGCGGGCGCGGCCGTCGTGGTGGCCACGCAGGACGGGTCGCTGGGCGTTCACGGCCTGGTTACGGCGCCGCTTGAGGCTTGGATAGCCCGCAAACGCCCCGATCTGATCCTCTCCTGCGGCCCGGCAGGCATGATGAAGGCCGTGCAGGCCCTCGCCCTTCGGGAGGGCATTCCCTGCCAGCTCTCGCTGGAGGAGCGCATGGCTTGCGGGGTGGGCGCTTGCCTGGTGTGCAACTGCCGCGTCCGTCAAGACGGGCAGGAGCTCTACCGCCGCGTGTGCGCGGACGGGCCGGTGTTCTCCGCCCAGGAGGTGGCGCTATGACGCCGTCCTTAACCGTAAACCTGTGCGGCGTGACGCTGAAGAACCCGGTAATCGCCGCGTCCGGCACGTTCGGCTTTGGCCGGGAGTACGACGAGTACTTCGACATACAGGCCCTGGGCGGCATCGCCGTAAAGGGCCTCACGGCCGCGCCAAGGCAGGGCAACCCTGCCCCGCGCGTGGCGGAGACGCCCTGCGGCATGCTCAACGCCGTGGGCCTGCAAAACCCGGGCGTGGAGGCCTTCATCGGGCAGGAGCTGCCCTGGCTTTTGAGCCGGGACATCGCCGTCATCGCCAACATCGCCGGCGCGAGCGTGGACGAGTACGTGCGCATGGCAAGCCGCCTGGCCGGCACGGGTGTGCATCTGCTGGAGATGAACATCTCCTGCCCGAACGTGAAGGAGGGCGGCGTGGCCTTCGGCACCCGCCCCGAGACGGTGTACGACGTGACGCGGGCCGTGGCCGCCGCGGCGGGCCAGCCGCTCATGGTGAAACTCTCGCCCAACGTGGCGAGCATCCAGGAGGTGGCCCTGGCGGCCCAGGAGGGCGGCGCGGACGCGCTCTCCCTCATCAACACGATCACCGGCATGGCTGTGGACGTGCACACGAGGCGGCCGGTTCTGGGCAACGTCGTGGGCGGGCTGTCCGGCCCGGCCGTAAAGCCCGTGGCCCTGCGTATGGTGCACCAGGCCTATAAGGCCGTGTCCATCCCCATCGTGGGCATGGGCGGTATCATGACGGGCGAGGACGCCGCGGCCTTCCTGCTGTGCGGCGCGGCCGCCGTGATGGTGGGCACCGCCGGATTTTACGATCCGCTCGCCTTCCCGCGCGTGGTGAGCGAGCTTGCGGCCTACATGGAGCAACAAGGCGTGTCCGACGTCAGCGACCTGGTCGGCGGCCTGCTTCTGACCGATTGATCCTGCCCGAACGCCAGAAAGGAGCACAACCATGACGAACGAACAGATGCAAGACATTCTCAAATCCACCGGCGCGCTGCTGGAGGGGCACTTTCAGCTTACCTCCGGCCGCCACTCCGACCGCTACGTACAGTGCGCCCAGCTGTTTGTGGATCCGGCCGCCGCGACGGCCCTGTGCGCCGAACTTGTGAAGAAGCTGAACGGCCTGCGGGTGGACTATGTGGTCGGCCCGGCAGTGGGCGGCATCCTCATCGCTTACGAGCTGGCGCGCCAGCTGGGCGCCAAGGTGATCTTCGCCGAGCGGGAGGAAGGCAAGATGACCTTCCGGCGCGGCTTTACCCTGCCCCAGGGCAGCCGCGTGCTCATGGCCGAGGACGTCATCACCACCGGCGGGTCCGTGCGCGAGGTGATGGAGCTGGCCATCGCCGCCGGCGCAGACGTGGTGGGCGTGGCGCTCATCATGGACCGGTCGGCGGGGTCGGTGTCCTTCGGCGTGCCCGTGTTTGCGCTGCTGTCCATGGCCGTGGCGTCCTGGCCGCCGGAGGAGTGCGCGCTGTGCAAGGCGGGCACCGCCGCCGTTAAGCCGGGGTCGCGCAAGCTGTAGCCATGCGCTACCACATCGACACCATCCCCGTATGGGATGCGCACAAATCGGGCGCAGCCTGTCTGTTCTGCGCGCTTGTACGCGACACGCAGGAACGCGTGCTGGAGGGCGTGCTGGGCGGGGCGGCCATGGAGCCCGCCAGGCGGCTGGAGACGAACCGCGAAGGCTTCTGCCCGCAGCACTTTGAGGGACTGATCGCCAAAAAGGAGAAGCTGCCTCTGGCGCTTGTGCTCCACACGCACCTGCAGGACGTGCAGACGACACTGGCCGCGCAGGAGAAGGCGCTGGCGGAGGCGGCC
>JAVBLU010000052.1:0-36132 GCA_031553225.1 Eubacteriales bacterium | reverse complement strand
TCTCAGATCGACATCTTTCCGGTGGCAATGGCGAAGGGGTCCCACCTGTTCCCATTCCGAACACAGAAGTTAAGCCCTTCTGCGCCGATGGTACTTGGCTGGCAACGGCCCGGGAGACTAGGACGCCGCCGGATCTCTTTTCAGAAGCGCCCCGTTGAAAAGCGGGGCGTTTCATAATAGGCAACCGGAGGCTGTTTACCATGTTCTGTGAGACGGTCGAGTACCCGCGCGCGACGCCTGCTGCCCACTTTCTGTTTGTGCTCGGCGCAATGGCGGCGGTGGTGGCCCTGGTGTGCGTGCTGGGGCAGGCGGCGCAAACGCCGCTGGTCGGCTACGCATCCTTTGTGCTGGTCATTCCGATCTGTTGGTACCTCGTGAACGAGCGTATGGCCGTGTACCGCTATACGCTGGACGAGGACGAGTTTTTCATCGACCGGGTGGTGGGCAGCCGCGTGTCGCGCCTGATGACCGCGCGGGTTTCTCACATCGCCGCGGTAGGCCACCAGAGCGCCCTGCGTTTGGACCGTGCCACGCGCCCGCAGCTGTGCGGGCTGCGCGCCCTGAAGGCCCGCAATGTGGCGATGCTGGTGGATGATGGCGGAAAACGCAGCTGCATTCTCTTTCAGCCCTCCGACCGGTTGCGGCATATGCTGGAGGACGCTGTGGCAAAACGAGCCGGATAAGAGCACGGCGGCGCGCCCCTGCGCATACCATGGCCATGAGAGGCGGGGATGCCGATGGCGCAAAAGCGGCTGGCGCTCATCTACAGGCGATGCGACCTGTGCGGCAGGTACGCGCGCGAGCACCTAGCGGTTCGCGGCTGCCACATTTGCGCGTCATGCGAGCGCGCCATTTCTTACGGAAGCAAGCGCCCCTATGCGGAATGGATGCGTGGGCTGCGCGTTGCGTCGATACACAGAAAGCGAGGTTGACCCATGATCAAAGCGGCAGCAGCATGTCTCTCGGTGGTCCTGAGCTTTTCCGCGCTCTTCACGGCGGGCGGAACCGGAGCCTTCAGCGACCAGAACAAGATTCCCTTTGATCCCAAGCAGACGATTGAAGGCGCCGCGAGCGTGGAACGCGACGCCGACGTCAAGGATTCCTCCTACTACGTACACCCTGATTTTTACAACATGAAGTCCAACGACCACCTGACCATCCTGACCAACTACAAGACGCAGCAGCAGGCCACCGAGTGGACCTGCGGCCCCACCTCGGCCCTGACGGTGCTGGAGTGGTACGGCAAGCGCGGCGATTTGGGCGAGATGGACCTGGTGGCTCTTCGTAAGAAGGACAAGCCAGGCGCGACGAACCTGCGCCAGATGATTAACATTTTCGACGGCCTTGGCGGCTTCACCACCTATTCCACCTACGACATGGCGGACCCCTCCGAGGTGCCCGAGAGCTTCCTGCTGGACTGCCTGAAGAAGGGCCAGCCCGTGCTCATCGGCTGGGACGAGTGGGGCGGCCACTGGCAGGTCGTCATCGGCTACGACACCATGGGCACCCCCGGCACCGCCGACGATGTGCTCATTTTGATGGATCCGTACGACACGACCGACCATTGCCAGGACGGTTATGTGATCGAGTCCTTTGAGCGGTTGTACTACAACTGGAAGAATACGTTTGATCCGGACTTTAAACGCAACGTGTTCGTTGTGGCCGTGCCGGCGAAATAGGTACATAGGCATAGGAAATCTGCATGCCGGACAGCGCCCCGGAACAAGCAGGAGGAAAACCGTCCGGCATCGCCTTGTTCCTGATCAAGCGCCATTTCTTATATAATCAAAGCCGACGCGCCTGAAAGGCGCGTCGTTTTTTTTGTGCGGGCGGTGGCGGATGCTTACTAAGCCGCGGGGGCCGGCTTGCGTCCGGCCACGATAAAGTTGAAGGAGCCGTGCCATTCAAAACTCCCGCCGGTGTCGAAGTGCGACTCCAGGTAGGCGAGCTTGCGCTGAAGCAGCTGCACGAGGCGGCGGTAGTCATCTGCACAGAAACCGTGGCGCGCGTAGATGTCCTCCTTGCCGGCGTACCGGTGGGGCAGCCAGGCGAGTTCCTCGCGCGTCTGGGTGAGGGCGAGCTCCCTGCGGTAGGTTTGGGGGTAGCTCTCGTCGCCGTAGCAGATGAGATGACCGAAGGGGTACAGGCGAATATCCTGAAGGCCGCAGCGAGCAAACAGCACGGGATAGCGGAAAGCGTGCCATTCCTCCGACTGCTTCCAGTCGGAGGCTTTCCGGGCGAAATGCCCGAAGATGACGGCCTCCAAATCGGCCAATCGCTGCAGCTCATCCGCGTCTTCAAAGGGGTACTCGCCCTGAAAGACCGCGGGCAGTACGTTGTTCGTGGCGGCAACGCAGGAGACAACCCCGCCCGCCCGGCAGGCGCGGACGAGCTCGCGCAGGCCGGCCTCCGGATCGGAGAGCACGCCCAGATAGGTGTAGTTTGTTACGGCGTCAAAGCTCCCGTCCGCGTAGGGCAGGGCGAAGCCGTCGGCCTGCTGAAGGGTCATTTGGCCGTCCAGGCCGAGCTCGGCGCTCTTCTGGCGGCCGTACGCAATGAAATCGCCGTTGATGTCAAAGCCCGTGACGTGGCCGCTCGCGAGGCCCCTGGCCAGGTAGCGCGTGAACACGCCCGAGCCGCAGCCCCCGTCCAGCACGCGGCTGTTTGGCGCGATACCCAGGTACAGATAAAAGAGCGGGCGCATCTCCTCGCGGAAGCGGTGCGCGCGCGATTCGAAGCAGTCCGGGCGCTGCGGCGCGCACCAGATGGCGTTGCTCGACGTATCAGGCATGGGTGCAGTTCCCCTCTATTCCTTATCGGCTCGCTTATGCGCTTATTTGCTGCGCGTGGCTCGCCAGATCTGCTTGGACTCGCGGATGCCGATGCGGCCGCCGATGTAGCTGTCCTTCAGGATGGCCGCGAAGGCGTCGCGGTTTTCCGGAAGCGTGTAGTCCGGGGCCATGTGCATGGAGGAGAGGTATTCGGCGAAATCCGCCTCGTTGCGCAGGTAGGTGACGGCGGTTTGGTATACGCGCCTGGTGATGTTCTCATACGCGCCGGTGGCCGCGATGCGGTCCACGATTTCCCCGTCCGGGATAGGATAGATGTGGATGCCCATGACGATACCGCCCGGCTTCAGCAGGCGGCTTTGCTCCACGATGGAGCCGGGGCCGCGGCGGCTGTAGACGACGTCAAACGCGCCGTCGGGGAAGGGGAGTTGTTCGCGCCACGCCGTTTTCACAAAGGTGGCGCTTTCTGCGCTCTGTTCCTGCTTTAGCCGGTTCGCAATGTGAATCATCTCCTGGGAGAAGTCGTATCCCACGATGGAGCGCGCATGCCGCGCCATCTTCAGGGTGAATTCGCCGTGCCCGCATCCGGCGTCCAGCACGGCCTTGCCTTGGGTCACGCCGATGAGTTCGCGCTCAAACACGTCCTCGGCGGACTCGCCCTCCACGTCGTAGGGCACCCGTACGCGGTATCCGCCGTTGCGCTTGGCGATGTAGTCGTACCAATTCACAGCCGTTTCCCCCCCGTTCGTTGATCTACCATAGCGAATGCCGCGGTCCTTGGCAAACCGCTTCATCCGCCGCCTGTAGGCGCAGGGGAGCGGGAGAGGGGCCGCATGGCCGCCATACGCGCTCTTTCGCATCATCGCTTGACGGGTTGGCACTTATGCGCTATGATACATATATAGTTGGTGCAGGCAGCCGCACCGGTGTGTTCGGGTCACGACCTGAAGGACGCCGCGCACAACAGGCTTGCGTACAACGAACCTCCGCAGAGAAAAGAAAAAACGGCAAGGCACGTCTAATGCCTTGCTGTTTCTTTTCCCGCCGCCGGCCGCATCTCCATGCGACGGAGTTTGGGTGCGGCCTATGCCCCCGCGGTGCGGCGGCGATACTCGCCGGGGCTCAAGCCGAAGTGCGCCTTGAACTTACGGTTGAAGTAGGTGACGGAGTTGAAGCCCATGTCCTCGGCGATGGCGCTTACGGAAGTTGAGGAGTGGGCGAGCATCTCGGAGGCGCGTTTAACGCGGCAGGTGGTGATGTACTCCACGTAGTTGACGCCGGCCACCTCCTTGAACTTACGGCTTAGATACCCGGGCTTGACGCCGAGCAGCTCCGCCACGGTGACCAGCGAGAGGTCGCCGGACAGGTTCTGCGCAGCGTGGCGCTTAACGTGGGCTACGATGTCCGGCGCGCCGGGCGCGGGCTGAACGTGCGCGCTGCAGAGCGCCTGGCCGCAGCGTGAGAGGTACAGCGCGTTGAACTCGCGTATGGAGGCGCAGCCCTCCAGGTCGTCCTCCCACGGCGGACGCGGGCCGCCCGCGCCGTGCTCGGCCTCGTAGCTGAGCAGCACGCGCACAAGCTCGGAGAGCACCCACCGGCACTGCCGCTCGGAGGCGTTTCCGTCGCGCAGGATGGGCAGAAGCTGTTCAAGGCTGCTGCGCACGTCCGGAAGGCTCTGCACGTTCAGCGCCCGTTCCACTTTGCGTACCCACTTTTCGTCGATGCGCTCGGCGCTTTGCTCGCGCGCAAGCAGCGCCGGGCCGTGCAGCAGCACCTCGTCCGGCAGAAAGAAGGCGTACTTGAGGAGCGAGAGCGCTTCGGCGTACGAGCTGTGCAGCAGGGTGATGTTTTCCACCCAGCCGCCGAACGCGCTCACCAGCGATATGTTGCGCTGGCTTAAGTACTGGGCGAGGAACCGGCCGAAAGCCTGCACGGTCTCCCCGCATTCGTCGCGCGGGCAGCTGGCCCACACGCTGATCAGGCCCTCTTCCATCTCGGTGGCGCGCAGCTGCATGCCCCCTGCGCCGGCCATGCCCTCGATGAGCTGCATCAGGTTGTACTTGACGTAGTGCACGTGCTCGATCTCCAGGCGTTCCATGCTCCGTTTGTCCAGGCGGATGATCACCGCGGCGTGCGCGGGCTGTGTTACCCCAATCAGGCGCAGCTGCTGGTCCAGCGCCTCGGGCGAGGAGAGCGCGCGGCTCATCAGCGAGCGCAACACGTTGCTCTTGATGAGCCCCTCGTTGCTGCGCAGGGTCTGCTTCAGGTCGCTCATCTCCACGGCGATGTCGTCGATCATCACCTCGATCTGCGCGTACTCGCTTCCCCGGCGCCCCTCGCCGCCCGCGCGCCCAAGCTTTGCGTACACGGCCGCGTGCAGCCGCCGCAGAGGCGCGTAGAAGTGAGCGCTGAACCACCCGGCAAGGCATATGCCCACGCACAGCGCTATGGCGCCCACGCCGATGAGCCGGGCGGTGAGGGCGTTGGCCTGTTCGTACACGGCGTCGATGGGCTCCACGCGCACCAGCCGCCAGCCGTTGTCGGCGATGGCTTGCTGGGAGACGAGGAAGGGCTGATCTTCCATGCGCACAACGCGGCTCTCGGCCCCGGGCAGCATCTCCTCCGGAGGCAGGGGCGGGGTATGCGCGTCGGAGGCGAGCACCGCGCCCTGCTCGTCCACCACGTACAGGCTGACGGCGCTGGAGTTGCTGAGCTGGCGCAGAATGCGCGAGAGCGCCTCGGTTTTTACGTCGATGATGATCAGGCCCTGGCGCGTTGTCTGGTTGCCGCGCACGAACGGGTAGGCGATGACGTAGGACACGGCCTGCGTTGCGATCTCCGGCGGGGGCAAAATCCAGCGCTGGCCCTGGTCGTTGCCCATGAGCAGCGACTGATACGAGGCGCGGATGGCCGCGTCCTCGCCGGAGGCATACGTGAGATAGCGCACGCCCTTGGCGGTGTCCAGCACCACCTCGTCGCGCTCGTAGTACATCTCAATGCCGCAGAGCAGATCGTCGTGCGCGGTAACGATGAGCCGAAGCGCGCGGTGCACTTCCAAGAAGCGGTTGTGGTTGCCCTGCAGCGGAACGGAAAAGAACGCCATGATCCCCTCGTCGTAGGCGTTCATGACGATGTTGTTGCTGATTTGCCGCGCGAGCAGGATGATCTCCGACTCGATGCTGCCGCAGATGCGCTCCATGCTCTTGCGGTTCGTCTCCTCCAGCGTGTGCCGGAAGCGGCTGGTGAACTGCACGCCCGCCGTTACGCCAAAGAGGATGGTCACCACCACGGTAAGCACCGTGTAGGAGAGGAGCATTTTGGTGAGCACCGTTAAGCGCATACGCCGCATGGCCATTCCTCTTTTGCCGTTTTGCCGCCGCAGCCATGGGCGTCCCGGCCGCAGAAGGGCCTGGGGCGCCCATGGCGCAGCGCTATGCGGTGATGGAAGCGCCCGGCTGCCAAGTTGGCCTATTGGGCCGCGGCGTAAGCCTCGTTGGCCTCCTTGATGTATTGTTCGCCGCCCGCTGCCATCCATTGTTTCACAAACTCGTCGTAGAAGTCAAGGGGCTTGTCGCCGGTGATGATGGCGATTTGCATCTCGTCGTACAGCTTGTTCAGGTCGGCGGAGTACTTCGTCCATGAGGGCACGTTGCCGGTGAAGGCGTTGCGCAGGCCGTTCTCCTTAAAGTTGTATAGGTTGCCGAATTTGATGGAGTAGGGCTCGCGGTTGCCGTCGAAATCCTCGAAGGTGATGGCCGTAAGCACGGTGTGGCCGCCTTCGGCCGACAGCTTGTTTCCGTCCGTCCAGTCGGGCTTTTGCACGGCCTCGTTCTTCTCGTTATAGTCCCACATCTCGCCCTTGATGCCCAGGTACGCGGCGAGGTGGTTGTCCATGGACGTGCCGGAAATGTAGTCGATGACCTGCATCAGCTTGGCGTATTTGGCCGGGTCGTCCTGAAGCTGGATGCCGAAGCTGCACAGGTCCGTGCCCACAAGCTGGCCCTGGGGCATGGCGCGCTCGCCGAAGGGGCCCATGGGGGGCTGCGGGAAGGAGAGCTTTTTGGCCGCGTCGGGGTTGATCTTGTTCATCTCCTGAATGTTGGCAAAGGCGATGTCGCGGTCGTTGTTCCAGTGGTAGTAGCCGCCGTGCGTGGTCATGCCGATGCGGCTGTTGATGAAGGAATGCGAGAGCGCCCAGTAGCCGCCCTGGTTCTCACCCGTGATGAACTCGGGGTCCAGCACGCCGTCCTTGTACCACTGGGCGAGCTTTCCCAGGGCGTCCTTCATGTGGGGGCGCAGGTAGCCTAGGTTGATGGTGCCGTCGCTCTCCACATACCACTGGTTCAGCGCGCCGTACGCGCCGTACACGGCGATGATGCCGTCCTTGGACAGGCCGTACGTATCGGCCTTGCCGTTCTTGTCCGGGTCGTCGGTGGCGAATTTGCGCAGCATGGTTTCAAACTCGTCGAAGGTTTCGGCCTCCTTGGCGATGCCCACGTTGCTCATCCAGTCGCCGCGCACCACGATGGGCGAGCGAAACTGTGCGTGGAAGTTGAACGTGCCGGCGATGCCGTAGCGCTTGCCGTCGATGGTGCCGTATTTGTTGTATTCCTTGTGGTCGGTTTGAAAGCGCTGGTAGGTGTTGGGCATGTTCGTCTTGTACATATCGTCGGTGATCTCCGCCAGGATGTCCTGATCCACGTACTTTTGCAGGCGCACGAAGTCGTTGGTCTTCATGCGGTCGGGAACCTCGCCCGAGGCGAGCTTGAGGTTGAGGATCTCGTCCCACTTGTTGTTCTCGATATTTACGATGCGGATGTCCACGTTGAACATCTGGTTGAAGTACTCAATCACCTTGGGGTGTTCTTCGGGCGGCTTAATGGGCGCGAGCTGGTAGGCCACCCAGGTGTAGGTGTAGCGCTCGCCTGTGGCCGGGGCCGCGGGCGCTGCCGTGGCGGCGGCCGGAGCGGCTGCCGTTGCCGCGGGCGAGGCCGCCGTTGCGGCCGGGGCCGCGGGCTGTGTGGCCGCAGGCGGGGTGGTTCCGCCGCCCGTGCAGCCTGCCAGCAGGAGCAGCACGAGTGCGGCGCAGGTGATGGCGGGGAGCAGGCGGCGCTTCTTTGCGTACATGTGTGGTGCCTCCTCTTTTTCGTCGGTAGGGAAGGTCATGCGCGCTATCCTTTCAGGGAACCGACCATGATGCCTTTCACGAAGTACTTTTGAACGAAGGGGTACAGCGCGATGATGGGCAGGGACACGACCATGACGGAGGCGGCCTTGATGCCTTCGGGGTTGGCGGCCACCGAGTCGGGCGAGCCGGAGCTCAAGTCCAGAATCTGCTGGGTGCCTTCCAGCACGATGCGCCGCAGCACCACCTGCAGCACCTGCTTGCGCGTGTCCTGAATGTAGATGAGGCTGTCGAACCAGGCGTTCCAGTGGCCTACGGCCTCCCAAAGAAGCACCGTGGCCAGTATGGGCGTGGAGAGCGGAAGCACCAGGCGGAAGAGGATGATGATCTCGTTGGCGCCGTCCATGCGGGCGGACTCGTCGATCTCCTCGGGGATGGACATGAAGAAGTTGCGCACGATGATCATGGAGTAGGTGGAGATCATGGCGGGCAGCACGAGCGCCCAAATGGTGTTTTGCATCTTCAGGTTGCGCACCAGCAGGTATTCCGGCACCAGGCCGCCGCTGAAAAACATGGTGAACACGATGAGCGCGGTGAAGAACGTGCGGTCGGGCATGTAGCGCTTGGAGAGAGGGTAGGCGGTCATCACCATGGCCAGCACCGAGATGCCCGTGCCCAGCACCGTGCGCAGGAGCGTCATGCGGAAGCCCGAGAGGATGTAGCTGGAGGAGAGGACCGTGTGGTAGTTGATGAGGCTGACCTCTTCGGGAATGATGCTGATGCGCGAGAAGGACACCGTGGGCGGGCTGAAGGACAGCTTGAGCATGTACATGAACGGGTAGAGCGTGGTGAGACAAAACAGCAGCAGAAACAGCGCGTTCGCCGCGTCAAACGCTTTGCCGGAAAGACTGCGCGCGTCCTTTTTACTCGCCATGCCGCTCCACCTCACCAAAGCCCGTAGTCGTTCACGCGCCGGGCGACCGCGTTGGCGCCCACGATGAACACAAACGCCACCACATTACGGAACAACCCGACGGCCGTGGAAAAGGAGTACTGCATGTCCACGAGGCCCACGCGGTACACGTAGGTGCTCAGCACATCCGCCACCTTGTACACGGCGGGGTTGTACAGGTTAAAGATCTGGTCGAAGTCGTCGCCCACGATGCCGCGCATAGCGAAGATCATCTGAATGGTGATGACCGGCGCAATGGAGGGCAGGGTAATGTGGAGGGTGCGCCGCAGGCGGCCCGCGCCGTCCATGGTGGCCGCCTCGTACAGCGAGGGGTCAACGCCCGTGAGCGCGGCCAGATAGATGACCGACGACCAGCCGACCCCCTTCCATATGGAGGTGGCCACGAGCACGCTGCGGAACCACTTGGGGCTTGCGAGAAAGTAGATCGGCTTGATGCCGATCTCACGCAAAACAGCGTTGATGGGGCCGATGGAGGGGGAGAGAAACTGCAGGAACAGCCCGCCCAGCACCACCCACGACAGAAAGTGCGGCAGGTAGCTGATGGTCTGCACGGTTTTTTTGTACGCGGTGTTGCGCACCTCGTTGATGAGCAGGGCAAAGAGAATGGGCGCGGGGAAGCCGAACAGAAACTTAAGCGAGCTGATGATCAGCGTGTTGCGAAAAACGTTCCAAAAATCGCGCATGCCGAACAGGCGCACAAAATGCTCAAAGCCAATCCAGGGGCTGCCCCAGATGCCTCTGCGGAAGATGAAGTTTTTGAAGGCGATCTGGATGCCGTACAAGGGCACGTACCGGAACAGAATGTAGTACACCAGAGCCGGAAAGAACAGGATGAGCAGGTATTTGTGCTGCCGGTACAGCTGCAGCCGCCCCTTTCGGCGGGGGATGGCGGCGTGCTGCCTGGCGGCGGTGACCGGCGGACCCATGGGCGTCCCTCCTGTCCAAGGCGATGATGCTCTCTCGTGCACTATGTACAATGCAGGGCAGGTTTAGTATGGGGAATGTGCTTGCATCTGTCAATTGAACAATTTCGTACCCTTGCACTTTTTTGATTGTACAAAACGTACCCCGCCCGCGGAGCGCTTGCGAAGGACTTTCTACCCGGGAAGGCATGGAGCGGTTCGGGAGGCTGCCGCGGGCTCCTGCAGCGAAAACGCCCTCCGCGCCCGTATGGGCGCGGAGGGCGTTGGACTGCGTTGGGATTCTGTCAAGATAGGACTAAAAATTTTCTCCTTGAAATAGCAAAAGGCTCTGCCTCGGAAAGCATGAGCCTTTCTTGCAATATACAAAATTATCATTCGGACATTTCCTGTTTCCAGTTTTTCGTGAATAGCAATTTTTCCTTTGAAAGTTGAAGAACCTTATTGGATTCAACTAGGCCGTAAGTCGTCTTGCTATACGAACTTAATTTATCAATGGCAATAAAAATTTGTTTAACACTTTGACTATAAAGCGTTATGATACTTTCTAATGCTGGGTTCTCAATATTCTTTAGTAACGGTAAATCATGTGCTATTGCTGGCAAGCATGTTAATTCTAAGAGTGACAAATCAAACGAAATAAGGTTCGCAAACGCTGTGCCCGTTCCAGTATCGCCATAGGTATTGAAGGTATATCGATCTCCGTGTATCGTCAACGTAGGTGCTCTTCTTCCGTCAACATATATTGTCTTATTAAGTTCATACATTTTTGTATTGATCTGGCTACATATTTCATCAAGAATTTTTTCTTTTAATTCAGCTAAATTATCAGAAGCCGACTTTATGGATTCATCAAGGTGCTTTTTCTTGGTATAAAAACCGTTATCTCCCTTTAATTGTGCGATTTGTGCGACTAATTCTACCACTCGATCTACTGCAAATTTTGGAGCGTTTCTAATTTCCAATTTAGAGGCGATTTCTTTATCTATTGATTGTATTTGAGCGTCAGTTTCCACAAGTTGCCTTTGCAGCTCTTTTTCAGTAGATTTTAGCTCATCAGTCAAAATAACGGTAATGCCCTCATGGAAGGCAGTTAGCTGATTGACAAGCTCCACATTGAAATCAGGGAAATACTCAACAAGCTGTGAAAGCTCCCCTCCAATCTCGATATTTTGCTTTCTAAGATTGGTGCGTGTGCGCTGCAATCTACTTTCAATCATATTTTTGTATGTAATTCGAGCACTTTTTTCTTTCTGCAAATCTAAAATCTCTTTGGAAACCAAAGCTTCTAAATTAGCAGATGCACTAACAATATCGGTTTTTAGATTATCTATTTGTACGCTCAATTCGTCAATTTTCTTTTGGTTCTGAGTGAATATTGATTTATTGATTTTAGGAATTAGGTCTTTCTTTGTAGCATCGGTTAATAGAGTTCTCTCTTCGGATAATTTTTGAATCTGTTCCTCATAATTCTTTATGGACAAATATTTATCAAACAGTTTTAGTAATGCTGTTATCGATTGTTTAGCTGTCTCTTTCTCGAAATACTGTATCGGCTTATGTTCATTTAGATTTTCCTTTCCATACACTCGAAAATAGCGTCCGACTATTTCCCGGAAGGATAGTCCCTCGAGTTCACATCTATACTTTTTCTGTAAAAATGCGGTATACTCCACAATCTTTATGGATTTACTTGACTCATATTTTTCATTGCAGACGCTTACATACTTGTACTCATTTGTCGAACGCGAAAAGAAAAATTCTTCTTCATCAAATATGAATGAAAACAAAAATGTGTGATGACCAAGCTGATCAATCACATCATGGTTTTTCCGAATATATTCTTCTCCGCCAAAAACGAAATCAACAATCATTAGCATTGTTGATTTTCCAATCGAGTTTGAAGCAATATCATCTCCGACAACCGCATTTAAGCCTTTGTGGAAAACAATTTGCTTTTGGCTAAAAATCTCACATGCGATCTGATGCAACATATGTTATATTCCTCGATTCTTTATCCAGTTTAATCTTCCCTAGAACAAACAAAACATCTAACGTGAGAATGTATTGATTTATATCAGCAAAGCTTTTTTTAGTATCCTCGTACAAGCCCATTAGATTTTGGTCTGAAGCTTCTACCTTTTTTAGCAAGCAGGGAATCCTTGAAATAATGCTATCTTCAAATCGAATTAACTTATTAGGTAGAATCATGAGAACACCTCGCAATCTTGAATAAAGAAAGCAACAATAATTTCACAAGCCCTCTGGGAATACCTACCTGTTTTCTCATACAACCAATCCACAATAACTGAATATATAAATTCTTGATTTTGATTTGATTGCATACATTTACAATAAAATGCTTTTACTTGTGTCGCGAGGGTGTCAAACTTGTATGGAGATACATTATCTATTTCAATAAATAAACTGCGGATGAAATCAAAATAATCCACCACGTCATTTTTAATGGTTCTTTTAATTGCATATGGCATGGTATCATTAGTTTTTTGATCTATTTTCAATGATTCATAGCTCAATTTCACTAATGATTCTTCAAAAAGAGGATTATTCAATTTTTCAAGTACAGTCCGAATTTCTCCTTCGATATTGAAAAGGCGATATGTATCTTTTGCATTAGCGTTCTCAATAATTCGTTTTTTTAAGCGATACCATTCCCGATATTCTTCAATTGTTCGTGGCTTATCAAACTTGGTGTGACAATGGGCACACACAGCTAATAGATTATTCAAATCATTCACATCATCGCTAAGGCGCAATTCATTTTCTAATAGTTTTTCTTCATTCGAGAGTGGATTCGCAGGATATATATGAGCTATTTGGCAAATATTATATGCTCTACCCTTCTTTATACTGGTTAGAGAGTTCCCGCATAGTGGGCATCTGCCCCCAACTTCATTTGAGAGCTGTAGCCTTTCATTTGGAGTTGGTTCTCTTCTGTTATCCTGCACATTCATCACCTACCAATTAATTTCAATTATAACATACTTTTCGTCATAATCCTTATATCGTTTAACATAAAAAATTCTCGATATGACGACTTTTGTTTTATTGGCTTAGGCACCGACCTTCAAAAATAAAACGCTTATCCCTAATCCTTCTATGTAACATAGCTTATCGGTTAATATACATTTCAGTAGATATTGAGCAGACGTCTATAGCCAAACTTTCTATATCGAGTCCTTGAATCCATCTGCTCAAGTAAACCGAGACGGCACAAAATGTCCATCATTTTTGCAATCGTATTATATGACACATTCAGAATTGAGACCATATTTCGGGCCTCGATTATTGGCGATTTCCAAAGATAATCATAAAATGCCAACAATAGGGGCGAACATTTTTCGTATTTGTTAAGCACCTCTAAGTCAGATACCCTTAGCTGATGAATTTCAGCCAGCATCTTAATTGTTTTATCGGCTGATGCTATTAAAGTTTTTAAGAAAAATTTTAGCCACGCCTCATAGCCTTTGAAATTATCTCTTACAATGCTAAGCGTGTCTCGATACATCACGTCGCTACCCAACAAACAATCCGACATACATAGCAGAGGATAGGACAGAACCCCGCTACCCATCAATAATAGATTGATATATACTCTTTCCACCAAACCATTCCCAAAGAGGAAGGGGCGTATCGTAGCTATTTGGTAATAAGCAAGTGCAATTTGAATAACCGAATCAAATTCACAAGGGTTATCTGGATTTAAGTATTTTTCTAAATCGTCTAATGCTATCATTACCTCATCGGGATTCGGAGGATTATAGTAAGGATGTCCGCCTATGGAAACAACCCTTGGATATGTAAACAACTGTGTAGTTCTGTATTGCCCTGCTTCATAACAGTCATCGTTGAATATCAAGCGATGGCACTTTCGCATGATGTCCAGCGATGACGTTTTGTTTAAGAAGGACGTTTTCCCTTGAAGTAATAAATCAGAGTAGGAAGCAATCATTTTTTCGTCAGGAATTATATAGGACTCAGCTCCATATCGTTCACTATATAAGAGTTCTCTCTTTTCAATTTCAATAGAGTATATTGCCTCATATCGAGCCAATGGAAATCGCAGAATATCCATGTCGGGGATACTGGAAAACATACCATCAAGCCTACCAAGTAGCGAATGAGCTTTTACTAATTGCGATAGCAGTTGATCATTAATATCAATCTTACCTAAATTTTGTAACGGAGCGGGCGCAAATGTGTGGTAGGTTCTTCCGCTTTCATATTCTAAGATATAGCTGCCGTGTGAAGGTGACATTTCAACCTCCCAAAGATTGGTTGAAATTAGCATATCATAATTTGTAGACTAAAACAATATTATCGTGAAATAAAGCTTTTATCAAACACTTCTAAGCGCAGAATAACTTATATTTTCTGCGCTTAGAAGTGTTTGGGTTAATATCACACTATGGTGGACTGCGTTGGACTGCGTTGGACTGCGTTGGACTGCTCAGGAAGGCGGTTGCCGCAGCGGTGCTTGGCCGGGAACGCCGCCTCGTGCGTCGCGCAATAGCGGTTACTTTTTGTGAGCGGCTGCACGGCCGGTTTACCGGCGCGGCGCCGCTTCCCTCCTCAGCGGAAGAGGAAGCCCTGTATCTCGTGCGGGCGAAGGGCGAGGGGCAGGGTGCGGCCGCAGTCGGCGAAGGGCGCGGCGGGGCGCTGCAGGCCGTCCGCCGGGGCAAAGGAGGTGAAGCGGGCTGGCACGTGCAGGCTTCCGCGGCCCTCAAGGCCGGAGGTCTCGTACACGCGAAGGAACACGTCGGGTCCGTCGTAGCGGGCGCAGGAGAGCAGCAGGTTCTCGCCGGACACAGTGAAACCCTCTTCGGGCACGGCCGCGCGCACCACAATGGGGGGTTGCCTGTAGGCTTTGGCCGCGGCCGTTATGGCAGCCACGTTGAGGGCGGCGTGCGGCAGCACCGCGTAGCTAAAGCGCTGGGGTACGCCCACGTTGAAGGACGCCTCGCTCGGACACTTGTACTCCATGGCCACGGCGCGGTGGAGCGAGAGCAGCAGGTTTCCGTCCGCATCCACACAGTTGCCCGGCTGACCGATGTTCAGCATGGAGAGCCCGGCGTTCTCGTCGCTTAGATCCACAAACCCCATGGCGCCAAACTCCGAGCGCGGACGTTCCACGGCTGCGAAGGGAATCTCGTGCAGCACCCGGCCGCCCTGTATGTTGGCCGGAAAGGCTACGCGGAAGCGCACGTGCTTGCCGCTGGTGAGCAGCTGGGTCTCGTAGCGGATGAGCGGTTCGTGCAGGCACAGCGTCATGCGCGTAGTGATCTGCGCCTTGATAATCCAGTAGCCGATCTCGGCCACCTGCTCCACCACCAGCCGCTCGCCCTGGTCGCATACCACGCTTGCGCTGACCACGCGGCGGGGGAAGGGGCCGACGTTGCGGTACGCGGGCAGCGCCTCGCGGTCGTAGGGGTCTTCGTAGTTGTCCACCAGGAAGTTGTCCGCCGCGGGAACCGACCACGGCGCGTGAAACACGTTCCAGTTGTCGCCGTTGTCCAGCTGCATGTGCACCTCGCCGAAAGCGACCGGAATCTTGTTTCGGTAGGCGCGGCTGGCGACCAGCTCGCGGCCGGAGGCGCGCTCCAGCAGGCTGACGATGTTGCCGTTTTCATCGATCTTGGCGGCGTAGAAATCGTTTTCAAACGCGCAGGGCAGGCTGCGGGGCTTTTGCGCGTTTACAAGGGGCGCCGCTGCGCTCAGCGGTGCGGCGGACATGGCCGGCAGGCTGACGAGGTAGGCGCGCCCGCCGTCCTCCACAATTTCCCTCCGCGCAAAGCCCAGCGGGTTGAGAGCGTGGGGCGGGGCGTCGCCGTCCAGCTGCCGCTGCTTTTGAGACAGCAGCGCCTCGGCCAAGCGGTATTCGTTCAGCGTGTCGCTCAGAGCCTTGTCGCACAGCGTGCCGCAGATCGTGTCGTGGAACTGGCCTTTGAGCAGCGTCTCCCACACGGGCGCAAGGTCGATGTCCGGGCGGCGCAGCAGCACGGCGGCGCTCTCCAGTGATAGGGCCGCGGCCACCAAGCGGCTGTTGTACTGTTTTATTTGGATGTTCGTTGTGAGCGTGCCCTGGAAGGAGGTGTTGAACTCGCCCGTCACCGTGGGCTTTTGCGCCCAGGGCACGCCGTCCATGTACCGCTCGAAGGAGGAAAAGCGCATGGCGGGCAGCAGCCCCGTGCGGTTCAGCGCGGCCAGCGCCTGGGGCGCGGACGCCTGGGGCACCTGCATGTCGCCGCCGTTGGGCAGCAGCACGTCGTCGCCGCTGTTCTGCGCGACGCGGCTGTCAAAGCCCTTGCGCAGGGCGTCGGCGCCGATGCCCAGCCAGGTCTGCTCGTCGGCGTTGACGGCCGGGGCGGTGGTGGGGAAGCGGATGCCCGCGTATCCGTCCGACAGCCAGTGCGTCTTCACGGCCGTGCCGTCCAGGCCCTGCCACAGGAAGTTTTCGCCGAGATCCCGCACGTCGCGCCGCATGCAGCGCATGAACATGTAGTACTTGTAGCCGCACAGCGACACGATCTGCGGCAGCTGGCTGTGGTGGCCCCAGCAGTCGGCGATGAGGCACACGGTGGGCGACAGCCCCACGTGCTCGGCAAGCCAGCGCTTGCCTACGCACGCCTGCAGGAACATGGACTCACCGTCCGTCATGCTCGTGTCCGGCACGGCGAGCAAGCCGGGCGAGGCGGTTAGCCGGCCTTCTGCGGCGTATTTGCGCAGCGCGCCGCGCTTTTCCGGGAAGGCCTCCCAGTACGCACGCCACAAAAACTGTTGCTCGATGGCGAAGCAATAGCCCGGGTCCCGCTCCATCAGGGCCAGCGCGCGGTTGATGATGTCAAAGCACATCGGCAGGTATTCGTTGCACGGCCGAAGGTAGGCGATGTCGTGATGGAACGTGGAAACGACGTGAACGACCGGATCCGGCATGGCGATTCCTCCCCGCAGGCAGCGTTTCCTTTATTGTACAGCGCTGCCGGGGGCTGTCAATTGCACTTTTCCTTATGGCTTGAACGATACGGCCGACCGAACGCCCGTAAGACCGCTGTACAGAAGATAGCACGCCACCAGCAGGGAGCCCGCGCTGTCCGCGTACCGCGAGAGCGCAAGACCGGGCGCAAGCAGCAGGCAAGAAAGCGACAGCGTGACGCACAGGTCCACCAGGGCCTTGGCGCGGTACAGCCGCTCCTGGGTGCGCAGCACCGCGCCCTCCGCGCGGGACAGGGCGCGGTAGCGCAGGTAGAAGACGCCGTTGGCGATCAAGCCGGCCGCGGCGATGCCCAGGCCAAGGGGGCTGGCCGATACGTCCGCGTGCTGTGCCAGGCGCAACAAGGAGGCGGCAAGCATGAGCAGACCGCACAGCGCCATAGCCCCGCCCACGAGCAGGCCGCATATGCGTTCCAGGCGCGGCTTACGCTCCGGGTCGGTCCCGCCGTCCGCCCTGAGCATGCGGTAGATGACCAGCGCCGCCACAACGGCCACAAGCTCGGTGCTGCGGCGCAGGCAGTCGGCCAGCTGCGTGGCCGAGGGGCTGCGAAGGGCCGCGTACGCCGTGAGAAGCGGGCCGGGCGCGCTGAGCAAAAGCGCCGTGCGCAGCGTGCGCTCGCCGCTTGTCGGTTTGCCTCCTATGGCACATCCCCCCGGTTCCGGCCGGCCTTTCATGGCGGCCTAATAAGCGGTTGCTGCTTGAAAGCGCTTTGGCTAGAGGCCCAGCAGGGTAAAGACGCGCAGGGTGGCAAACAGCAGGCAGGCGGCCGTTAGGGGTACGATCACCGTGTCCAGGCCGCGGCGTGAGAACAGCTCCGCGGCCGCGCAGGCAGGAGCGACCAGGCATGCGGCGGCCAGGCTTGCGTACCACGGCGCGCCGGAAGAAACAAGGCACACAGCCAGAATGGCCAGCGCGGACACGGCGCACATGCAGGCCGAGCCCTCCACCGTCTTTTTGCCGTCGGCCAGGCGGCAGCGTATCCGGCGGCGGCCGAAGGCCGTGCCCACCAAGGCTGCAGCCGCGTCGCCCAGGCCCCAGGCCAGCACCGCGGCCAAAATGACGAATCGCCATTGCTCGCCCATGCCGCCCCACACCAGGGCGATGAGCGCCGACATGGTGAAGAAGAACAAAAGAAGGCTGCTCTTCAGCTCCCCGGCCCTGCGCTCCGGCAGCACGCGGCGGTACCAGGCGGTTTTCTCCAGCGCCAACAGCACCGGAAATACGATTGCGCCGAAGAGGAGCATGACGCCCGCGGCGCATTGCCACGTCGGGCAAGCGGCCAGCACCACGGGCACGCACAGCAGCGCGGCCATGTGAAGCAGCTTGCGAAAGGGCTCCGAACGATTTTTCAGCACAGGCCGCACGGCCAGAATCACGAGCACGGCGGCCGCAAAATAGCCGACCAAAGCGCCAAAGCCGATACACACTGCGCGCAGCAAACAAAACCCTCCAGCCGCTTGGTTGATTGCTCATCCAAGTGGTATTATAATAGACGCTGTGTTGAAGAACAACCGCCAGTGTGCGGCGCCGTGGCACGTTCATCGACAGGCGGGCCGAATCTGTTGAACAGAGGAGGGAAAACGTGCGGGAGGGATACGCGGACCAGCGCGTGCGCATGACGCAGGCGCTACTCAAGACGGCGCTTGTGCAGCTGTTGCAGCAAAACCACATCTCCAAGGTGTCCGTCCGCGCCCTGTGCGACGCGGCGGGCATCAACCGCAGTACGTTCTATCTGCACTACCAAAGTCCTTACGACCTGCTGGAGCGCATGAAGAAGGAGGTGGCAGAGGATCTGGTTCGCTACCTGGGCGAGCAGGACGTGCAGCTCAGCAAGCCCATGTCCCAGAGGAGCCTGCAGGACATCCTCTCCTATTTTCGGCAGAAAGCCGCGCTTTTTCGATGCCTTCTGGGCGAGAACACCGATTTTGCCTTTCAGCGCGAGCTAACGGGCATCGCCCAGATCATGTCGCTTAAGAGCCTGCAAACCTTCGACGCGGCGACGAAGCTGTACGTGGAGACCTTCGCCGTGGCCGGATGCGTGAACGTGATCGAGCGGTGGCTTCAGGGCGGCGCGGCCGAGGAGCCCGCGCATATGGCGCGGCTGCTCATCGACATGCTCTTCTTTGGGCTGGGCAGCCTGGAAGGCCCGGGCCAATAAAGATGCCCTGCGGACAGGACGATGAAAAGACGGGGGGTCACCGAGAATGCGCAGATCCATGATGCAGGTATACGTGCGTGGCAGCGACGGCGCGGCCAAGCTGTACCAACAGGCCTTCGGCGCCGAGATGACGGCAAGCTATCCTCACCCGGACGGCACGTTTATGCACGCCGAACTGAACGTATACGGGCAGGTGCTGGCGTTGTCGGAGGCGTTGAAGGACGAGGAGCGCGTTACGGGCACCACGATGCAGTTCTGCCTGCATTTCGGGCAGGGCAAGGAAGCGTTGGTGCACAGGGCCTATGACGCGCTGAAAGAGGGGGCGCAGATTCTGTGTCCGCTGGGCCCCTGCCCCTACAGCGGCCTCATGGTCGACTTGATCGACAGATACGGGGTGCGCTGGTGTCTGTTTGCGTAGGAGCGCCCGGGTAGGCAAATCCGGCGTGTTCGCTTTTCGCTTGTCCCTCATTTTGGTATAATACGGGCGCAGGGGCGGGCCTCTTCCCGCGGGAAACAGAGATGAGGTGCGGCGGTGACGACGAAGGAGTTTGCCGACAAGTGGGGCGCAAGCGTGACGGAGGTGCGGCGGGCGTGCCGCTGGATTGCAGGCGCGAGCAAGACGAACAACAAATGGAGCATTCCCGTAGACGCCCGCATGGTGTATGTGCCCCCCGGGAAGCCGAGCAAAGGCGTCAGCCTCTACGTCGTCCTGCTGGACGCCATCTGCAGGCGCTGGGACGTGTGCGCGGAGCGGCTGGGCATCCCCGACGAGGGAACGCTGCAGTCTTATCTTCAGGAGCTGTGCGACAGCAGGCTCATCCGCCTAAAGAAAGGGCGGGCGGAGGGGACGGGCGCGCTGGACTACATTCTCACCATCAACGGCGAGGAGTGGCGCACAAGCAAACAGCGCGCCAAGCAGAAGGTGGTTACCGACGCGCTGAGCAAGATCGCCAGCGAGGTTGCAGCAGCCGTTACGAACGTCGCGATGGCCAAGATAGGGCTGGGCACGTAGCGCAAGCGAAAAGCCGTGCAGCGCAAAGCGTGCCGGCTTTTTTTGTGCGGCAGATCCAGGGCGTTGGCAAACGCACCCGGCCAAGCAGCGCCGTACGGCTTCCGCGCGGCATACGCCGGGGGGGCCATCCGGCATGCGGGCGCAGCTAGGCGGGCCGGGGCGCGGCGTTGCGCATGCGGCACAGCGACCAGTTCAGGGTGGATCCCTGCACCGCGTCACCCAGCGTCCACAAATGGTCCAATATGCGCACTTCAACGTTTCGCCGGAACAGCTCGTCAAACAAATCTCCGTATCTTGTTACCGAAATGGGCAGCTGCGTATGTTCGCTCACATAGTATCCGGCCACCTCGTCCTGCAGCCGAAACGCGCTGTTTTGGCGGTAGAACTGCTCCGCGGAAAACTCGTATACGTACAGGCAGGTCTTCCTCATCCGCTCGTACCAGGCGTGCTCGATGGCGACGCAGTGGCGCGCCGAGCAGGAGAAGAACATGGAGATATCGGCCTGCGTCGTCTGGTCCGTCGCGTGGTACGCCACGCGCGGGCAGTCGCGGGGCGTTAGAAAATTGGGCAGGCACCGCTCGTTCAGGGCCCACACGAGCCCTTTGGACCGGTCCACATCCGTTCTGGTTGGAATGCGCGGGACAAACCGCTCGATATTCGGATCCTCGCTCACATGAAACAGCCGCATGACGTCACTCCCAACCAGCATGCATGGCGGATTCGATCGACCGGGACGAACGGTGCGCACGAAAAAACAACTTAAAAAGAAAGCCACGGCCGGCTGCGCAACGCTTACAATATGCGCGATAACTCTTGAAATGTATAAACGGTTGTACCTTCATAGTTTTCATTGTCGCGGTTAAAAAGGATGGTATCCATTCCAAGCGACGCGGCCGTACGCAGATTCGCAGTACTGTTATCAATAAAGATACATTCTTCGGCTGGTACACGCAGCGTCTGCAAAGCTATTTCGTAAATCTCCCTGTCGGGCTTGCGGCAGTGCACGTCGGCGCTCACGACCTTTACGGGCAGATAGTCGTCCAGCCCATAGTACGATGTGATGTGCTTGCTCCAGTCCGAAACGTCGTTGGACACAAGCGCGTAGTGATAGACGCCCTTTTTCTCATCGGCAAACGCATAAAAGCCCTCATCCACCGTTAAATGGTGTTCTATATAATCGTGCATATGAAACACAGGGTCGGCGAAGCCCAGCAGCGTTAAGAATTCCGCTGAAGTGATAACGCCGTTTCCCGCTTTTGTGAACAGTTGATCGGCCCGGAATAACCCAGTGATGCGCTCATGTTCGGAAGCCGGAAAATGGTTGTAGGTATAGGGGATAAAATTTCCTTTGCTCTGCTGAATGATGACCCCGTACATGTCGAAGATGATCGTCTTCATGATGACCGCCACCTCTCATGGCTTCAGCAAAATCCCTAGGGAGAAAAAACTCATCAGTTGTGCCGTCCGGCTTATCTGCCGTCATTCTGGCGATACGGTATGCGCTTCCTTTGTGGTTTTGCCCGTGAGTTGGCGTTGTTCTCAATCGGTTCCACCTGCTTTTAAGCGGCGTATCAATACGCGCTGCTTCCCTATCAGAACAGCCGAACACCTGAAAATGCAAAGCCCGTGCTTTCCCCTACGTCCAAGACGTGTACTTGCATTAACTATATCACAGCTCCTTCCGGATATAAACAAAAACAGGCAGCAACATAGCTGGCCTGTCTTTGTCGTTATGAACATGCAATGGTGCTGAAGGCGGGACTCGAACCCGCACGACCGTGAGGCCAGAGGATTTTAAGTCCTCTGCGTCTGCCATTCCGCCACTTCAGCGCGGCCGGAGAAAAGGAAAAGAGCCGCTTCGCGCCTGCCTGACGCGCAAACGGCCCTTGGTTGCGTGTGGAGGCGCCACCCAGACTCGAACTGGGGAATAAAGGTTTTGCAGACCTTTGCCTTACCACTTGGCTATGGCGCCAGGAATACCGTGAACGCCGGTGCCGCCGGCGGCTCTTCGCCGTGTGTGCGCGCCGGGTTATGGCGCGCACGTGACGGGTGGAGCGGTAGACGAGATTCGAACTCGCGACATCCACCTTGGCAAGGTGGCACTCTACCACTGAGCTACTACCGCAGATGTGGTGCCTTGGGGCGGAATTGAACCACCGACACGCAGATTTTCAGTCTGCTGCTCTACCGACTGAGCTACCAAGGCAGGTGGCGACCCGGAAGGGGCTCGAACCCTCGACCTCCAGCGTGACAGGCTGGCATTCTAACCAACTGAACTACCGGGCCACAGATGGTGGGAACAACAGGGCTCGAACCTGTGACCCTCTGCTTGTAAGGCAGATGCTCTCCCAGCTGAGCTATGCTCCCGTATTCTCTCCTGCGTGCAATGCAACGCAGTCTATAATACAGGGCAAAAGGCCCGATGTCAAGAGCTACTTTTCGCGTTTGAGGGACGCTTGGCCAGGGAAAACGGGCGGACGGCGGCGCACGAGAATGAGGGCATACGCCGCCGTCGCAAACGCGCGGATATGCCCCGGCAACGCCCGCCTCCTGAACGCGCCTTGTTCGGCGGTTTGCTGCAGGGAGTGGCTTTCGGGGAAGAGGAGTCTATCGCCCTTGCTACTGCGTCGGGGCGTCTGCGGGCCGATCAGGGGCGTCTGCCCCGCCCGCATCCTCGTGCCCGCCATCGTCCGCGTCGTCCTGCGCATCCTCGCCCTCGTCCTCATCGCCCTGCGCCAGATACACCTCCAGCGCCTTCTCAAAGGGCATGTCGCCCGAGGCAAGCGGCCGCAGCGCCGCCAGGGTGGACTGCAGGATGAAGTGCATCACGAACAGCGTCTCCTGGAAGGTCTCGCGCGTTAAGATGAGCTCGCGGTCCACGGCGAACACGTGCCGGAACAGAAGGCCGTTGTCCGGCTGCACGCTGACGCACCCCAGCGGCAGCTGCTGGTTGACGGCGTTGATGAACAGGAGCGTATCGAAGAGCGCCTCGGCCCCCTGCACCTGCGCGGGGTACTCGCACAGCGCCTGCAGGTAGTAGGTGTGGCCGTAAGGCTCCTCCTCGTCCTCCTCGCCGGAGGGCAGGATCATGTACACAAGCTCGCAGTCCTCGCCGTCCGGCATCTCGCAGGTGACGGCCAGCGAGGGCACGGGCATGTCCGGCGCGGGCTGCAGCACATCGAAGTCGTAGGTCGTGTCCTGCAGGTACGTGCCCAGCAGGCTGAGCTCTTCCTGGCAAATCTGCACGAATTCCGCAAGCGTCGCCATGGATAACGCCTCCTATTCGTATGCGCCTTACTGCGCCTTGGCGGAGAGCTGGGAGGCCATGTGCCCCACGATTTGCGCTTCGCTTCCCAAGCCGAGCAGCGCTTTGATGCCCAAGGGCGCGGCGTACATGTTCAGCTGCTTGTAGCGCACAATCGCGCCTTCCAGCGCGCTTTGATACTCGTCGGACTTGGGATCGGCGTGTACCTTTGCGATGTCGTCCGGCGTAAGCGTTTCGGCGAAGTTGTTGTACAGGTTGGCGGCGATGCGGCCGCGCCGCTCCTTCTTCATGGCGTCTGATTTGTAGACGTCCGCGCCGAAGGTAAACTTGGAGAAGGGGTTGCGCAGCGCCCGGTTGCGCATGTTCTGGCGGATGAGGTACCCCCCGCCGCGCACCGCTTTGATGGTGGCGCCCAGCGCGGTGGCGATGGCCCCTATGGCCGTGCCCCAGCCGGGCACCATGTTCGCCAGCGCCGCAAGGATGGAGATCAGCGCCCCGCACACCCCGTAGGCATGGTTCTTCACGGCGTTGTCGTACATCTCGCTGTACTCGGTATCCCGCTCCCAGGCCTGGAAGGTCTTCGCCTTCTGCGGGGTCATCTCCTGGTTTTCCCGCTGGATCTTGCGCATGACGGACGTGCTGATGCCGTAGCCTGCGTTTTCGATCTTGCTGCCGCTGAGCACCACGCTCTCGTCGAACGCCCGCGCAACGCGCCCGGTGGTGTGGGTCATCTGCTTGGAGATTTTTTTGCTGCCCTTCAGCGCGGTGATCAGCCCGTAGCACGAGCCTGCCAGGCTGACCAGGCCGGAGGCGATGTTGAGCGCGCCGCCCACAAAGCCCGTAACCGTGCCCGCCACGGAGGTGAGCTTGCTGATTTCGTTGCCTGTCTTGGCCAGGCCGATGAGGGACTGCAGTGTGGCCAACGCGCTCTTCATGACGACCTTGCCGGAAACGCCGTTGCTGGCCAGCTCCTTAAAACCCATGGCCGCATCCTTGATGCTCACGATGGCCGAGAAGACCTTGGTGACCGGGCCCATCAGGGCGCCGGGGCCCTCGAATTTGCCCGGGCCCTCGAACGATTTTGTGTCGGCATCCACGAGCTTCTGCGTCATCGGGCCGGAGAGATGCGACGCGGCCGTCTTCCCGCCGGATACCACAAGGGGCACCTCGCTGCCCGGGCCGACAAGGGGCATCACGTTCTCCATAACCAGGTTCTTGCCCTTGCCCAGCGTGTCTGTGATGGGCTTGAGCTTGGTGCCCACGCCCATCTGCTTTTCGTAGTTCAGGGCATACGCCTCGGCGGCTTGAGCGTCCAGGGGGTTGCCGCTGCGCAGCTTTTTGATGTGCACGACCAGCCTTAAAACGTCGCTCTGCAGCCACTTCTGCACGCCTTTGTCCGTAGAACCGACGAGCTTGGCCTGCCCGACGGTGCGGTCGCGCTTTTGCCGCTCGAGTTCCTCTAAGATGATCTCGCGTATGGCTTTGTAGGTCATCTGGAAGGCCGCGGGCTTGTCGCCCTTGGTCTTAACCAGGTTCGCCTCGTACATGGCGTCAAAGTCGGGGTGCTCGGTGATCTGCGTCTCGATCTGCCCAGTGACTTGCGCCTGGCGCTTCTGTTTTTGCAGCTTAGCCGCGTCCTCCACGGCGTGCTTGCCCACGTGTTGGGGCGATTTGGCCTTGGCGATGCGGATGGCTTCCTGCGCGTCCTCCATGCTCCAGGTCTTTTTGCCGGAGGAGGTAAGGCCGTTGCCAATGGACTTGTTCTCCTTGCGGGCCAGCTTGCGCGCTTCTTTGGGCGTTTTGCCGCTGCGGATGGCCGTTATATAGCGCCGGCCGAAGGCGGTGTTCGCCATGCCCATCTGCTCGGACTCCGAGTCGCGCAAGGAGATGTCCTTGGCGCGCAGGCGGGCCTTATAGCGCGCCTTCTTTGGGTTTTTGCTGTATTTGGCGCTGTAGTACACAAGCGCCTCGTCATAGATCTTGCCGTACGCCTGCCGGGCTTGCTTGTCCTCTTCGGTCTCCGCGTCAAACTTCACGGCGTTGCGGGCATGCGTCTCGGCGTCCTTAAAGCCCTTTCCCTCGTCCAGCGCCTTGTTGAAGCTTTCCTTGTACAGCCCGCCGCCGTCCATCAACTTCGCGTGCTCGCGCGCCTGCTTGCGGGGGCGGTTCATGCTGCCGGGCACGAGCTTGTAGCTGTGCGCCTCATAGGCGGCCTTGTAGTCGGGATCGATGGACAGCTTGAACTTGTGCGCCTCGTCGCGCGCCGCTTTTAGCTCCTTATAGCGCGCCTCCTCAAAAGCGATCTCCTCCTGGATGCTCTTGTGCACGGGCTTGGGGATCGCGGCCGTGGGCATCTTGCGGTAGGAGTCGGAGAAAAACCCGCCGTACTCCTCGCTGTAGCGCGCGTGGCGCTGGTCGTTGGCCATGCGGCGGAAGAAGAGCTTCTCGGATTCCTTGGCCTCGTGCGAGCGCGCGCGGCCCAGCTTGACGGCGTCCTTCAGCGCTTTGTCGCGCTGTTTGTCCAGCAGGCCGTAGTCCGGCTTCTTCGTGGGGTCAGAGTCGATCCCCTGCGAGGTTTTGTGGAAGTCGGGGCTCAGGTCTTTTGCGAGCTGGTACGCCTTCTCCTTGTCCACCCGCTTTTGAGCCTTTTTGCGCCGCAAAGCCATCTCCCGTACATACGCCTTGGAACCGGTCTTCATCTCGGGCGTCTCCTGCACTTCCTCGTACAGATCGCCAAACTCGTCCTTGTTCCGGCGGTTTTGCTCGGAGGGCGAAAGCGGCTTTTCCGCCTCGGTTTTAACGCTTTCAGGCTTCTTGGTTTCGGGCTTCTTTTCCCGCGCCTTGCGTGAGAGATACAGCTGCTGCTCGCACAGCGCGTGCAGCTCGGCGATGTTCTTCTTGGGGTTCTGCCGCTTCATCTCCTTAAAGATGAGGTCGTACTCAATGCCGTGTTTCTGGCGCGCCCCCTGCGTAATCTCATAGTCGCGCAGCTTGTCGGCCGCCTGAGCCAGGGCCTTTTCCATGTACTCCTGGCGCAGCTTGTCGGTGGTGGGCGGTTTGCCCCGGCTCAGTTCGTTGTAGCACTCTGAAAAGAAGCTTGGGCGCTTGCCTTTGCCGCCCTCGCCGTACTCGTACATGGAGCAGTACACGGCGAATGTGCTGCGGAACTGCTGATACTGCGCGTAGTTGAGCGCCTCCGTTATCAGGGCGGCGCGTTCCTTGGGCTCCTTCTTGTAGTCGTCATAGCCCGGCTTCAGAACGAGGGTGAAGAGGTCGCCGTACTGGTTCGTATACTCGGCCACCTTAAAGTCCAGCTCGCGGTGCTTCTTGGCCAGGTCCTTAGAGCCTTTCTTGCCGTTCTTCGTGTTCAGCGTTTGGATGTGTGCCTGCTGCAGCTCCTCGGCGATTTTGGCAATGTCGTCCAGCGCGTCGCGGTGCTCCTCCACGCCCAGATCCTTCGTGCGGCGCACTACGCTCTTTTTGCCCTTCTTCTCGAAGTAAGCCGCGCTTGCCTGATCCCATATGCCCGGGGCGAACTGGGCGGCGATGAGCTGCTCCTCCTCGCTTAAGGAGCCGTGCTTGCGCTCGTCCAAAAACTCGTGGCCGAGCGTCTCGCGCGCCTTGCGCTTCTCCTCAATCTTTCCGCCGAATATGTCGGTTTCATTGATTATGCGCACGACCGGGCCGATCGTCGTCGGGGCCGGAGCGGTCTGCTGCACGTCCTCCGGGGCAGGCCCCGGCTGGGATACGGTCTTGGTGACCGTGTCCACGGGCTTTGTCTGCGGGGTCGGGGGCAGCGGACGCTTTCCCCCAATGGACGGCATCTGCACCGGGTTTCCCTTGGATGTTGGAAGCAGTTGCATAACGACACCTCCTGGCTGGTTGCGGCGTTAGCGAAACAGGGATGCTTCAAGCACGCGGCCGGATTTGGTCATCTCCTGGCGCAGCGCGCGCTGCAGGTGCGCCATACCGATGCCCACGCCCTCCTCGGCGGCCAGAAAAGCCGCGTTCAGGGCAATGCTCTTGATCTCGCTGCCCGTAAGCGGAAAGCGCTCGGCCAGATAGGCAAACTCAACGTCCGTCTGCAGGGGCGTTGGCGGCGCGAGCGACTTTTGCCAGATGAGCAGCCGGCCCTCCTGGTCGGGCAGAGGAAACTCCACGGTGAACTTGATGCGGCGGCGAAAGGCCGGGTCGAAGTTTTGCGACAGGTTCGTGGCGAGCAGCACGATGCCGTTGTACCCCTCGATGCGCTGCAGCAGGTAGGCCGATTCGGCGTTGGCGAAGCGGTCGTTGCTGTCCTTAAGCTCGGTGCGCTTGGCGAAGAGCGCGTCCGCTTCGTCGAAGAACAGAATGCAGCGGCTCTTGCCCGCCTCCTGAAAGATGAGCTCCAGATTCTTCTCCGTCTCGCCGATGTACTTGGAGGTGACGGCCGCCAGCTCCACGCGGTACAGCTCGATTCCCAGGCGGGCGGACAGCACCTGCGCGGCCATGGTTTTGCCCGTGCCGGGCGGCCCGGTAAACAGAACGCTTAGGCCCCGGCCGTAAGGCAAGCGGCGATCGAACCCCCAATCCTCGTACACCAGGTGGCGGTTGCGTACCTGCTCGCAGATGCTGTTCAGCGTGGCTTTGCGGTCGGGCGGCAGCACCAGGTCGTCCCAGGTGAAGGGCGTCTCTACGGCGGTGGCGTGTTTGCCCAGGTTGTGCACCAGCTGGCGGCGGCACGCAAGGGTAAGCGCCATGGTCGGCTCGTGCCCGTGCGCGGCCATCAGGTGGCGGGCGTCCTGCGCGGCGCGCTGCATTTGGCCGGGCGTGAAGGCGAACTTGCTGGCCAGGAGCGATACGTCCACCGGAAGGCCGGCCATGCCGGGGAGCGACTGCCAGTACCCGACGCGCTGCGTGTGGCTCAAAGAGGGCATCTCCATGGCAAAGAAGGCAAAGAGCGGGTCGGCCAGGCGCGCGGCGGCCGGCCAGGGCCCCTCGCACAGAAGCCATACGACGGCGGTGGCGTCCGCAAGGGCGGCGAGCAGCTGGCGCACGAGAGGCGCGTCCTCCTCCGGCGCAAGCGTGAAGCGCAGGCTGACGTGCGCGCCGAGCAGCCGCGCCTCGCGCGCCAGGCAGGGCGCAAGTGCGGGCCATTCCGCCCTGCGCGAGAGAAGCGCGTCGCCGTCCGCTTCCAGCAGAGGATGGCCGGCGCGTCGCGTTACGTGGCGGGCGAGCAGGCGCTTGCCGCTGCCCGTGGGGCCGCTTAGGCAGCACAGCAGACGCGGCCGTTCGCCGGGGGAGGAAAACACGGACGAGCCCAGGGCCAGCAGGCTGTCCGCCAGGCCGCCGTAAAAGCGCAGATCCGGAAGGGGCAGATCCTGCGGCACAAGCGCCGCAAGCCCGGCAAGCTCGGCCGCGGGCGCGGCCGGGTCGCACAGGTACAAAAGTATGCGGCCGTGCAGCCGAAGCGGCGCGGTGAGCGCCAAAGCGCCCTCGGCGGGCAGGAACAGCTGGGGCAGGAGGCCGCCCGCGCGCAGTACCTCGGCATCCGGCGGCGGCGCGGTGAGGGCATACAGGCGGCTGGCGAGCAAAAGCGTGGGCGCAACGCCGCCGGGCGGAAGCTCCGCGGCCAGCGCCAAGGCCACGCACAGCTGCTGAAAAGGCGTAAGGGCGAAAGCGGCGCACAGGCTCAGATACGCTCCGGGCGGGCCGCTCCGCCGCTGCGCGCGCTTGCGGCGTTCCGCCTCGGCGCGCCGGATGGCGGCGGCGTCCGCATCCTCGCCATGCAGCGCGCGCAAGCGCAGGTGAACGAGCGCGACGGCGTCCAGAGCCGCCTCGTCCAGGTGCGCGCGCATGGCGCTTGGCATGAGGGCACGCCTCCCTCCGGTGGGCTTTCGTAAGGAACGGCGGCGCGGGGCTATCCCCGCAGCCGCGTCAGAACGTCCGCGTAAGGCCCGCGCCCGAACAGCGCCGAGGTGCCCAGAACAAAGCCGTCCACGCCCATCGCCGACAGGCTGTTCACCCGCGCGGGCGAGATTGCCCCGTCCACGATCAAGCGAAAGGGGTGCTCGGTCTTCAACTCGGCGAGGCGCTGCAGTTTACCTACGGTGTGGTCCAGAAACGCCTGGCCGGCAAATCCGGGGTTCACGGTCATGGCCAGCACCCAGTCGCACAGCGGCAGCAGCTCGCGTACGCTTTCGGCGGAGGTGCCGGGGTTCACGGCGATGCCGGGGCTGCGGCCAAGCGCGCGGATCTGGTCCAGCGTTCGGGCGGGCTGCAAATCGCCCTCGGGATGAACGTACACGACGTCCGCGCCCAGCTCGCAGAACAGGGGCAGGTACGGCCTGGGTTCCACGATCATCAAGTGCACGTCCACGGGCAGGGAGGTGTTGCGCTTCACGCACGCAAGGTCCTGGATGCCCATGCCGAAACTGGGCACAAAGCGCCCGTCCATGATGTCGATGTGGAGCATGTCCGCGCCGGCGGCGGTCAGCGCGGCCGCCTCCTCGCCCAAGCGGTCGAAGTCGGCGCACATCATGGAAGGGCAGAGCATCCTCGTCACGGCTGCGGCAGCTCCCTTTGCGCGTCGCCGTCCGCGGCGGGCAGCGCCTGTACTTCGCTTAGGCGGTTTTCAATGGTGCGCGTTTTTTTGGCGGCGTCATCCAGCGTGCCGCGCGCCGTGTCAATCTGCCGCAGCGACTTCTCCAGCAGGTCGGCGTACTTGCCGAACTCGGCCTTCACCGCGCCCAGCAGCTTCCACACCTCGCCGGAACGCCTTTGGATGGCCAGGGTCCGAAAGCCCATCTGCAGCGCCGAGAGCATGGAGCAGAGCGTGGACGGCCCGGCGATGAGCACCTGGTAATCGCGCTGCAGCGCGGCCTGCAGGCCAGGCCGGCGCAGGGCCTCGGCGTAGAGCCCCTCGGTGGGCAGGTACATGTACGCAAAGTTCGTGGTGGCGGGCGGGGCGATGTATTTTTGTATGTTCTTGGCCTGCAGCCGAAGCGCCGATTCCAGCTTCTGGCCGGCTTCCTCCACAAGGGCGCGCTCGCCCGCTTCCTGTGCGTCCAACAGGCGCTGGTAATCCTCCAGGGGAAACTTGGCGTCGATGGGCAGGAGCACGGCGCCCTCGTCCGCGCCCGGAAGCCGCACCGCAAACTCCACCCGCTCGCGCGCGCCGGGCGCTACAGCCACGTTGCGCTCGTACTGGTCGGGGGTAAGCATGTCCTCCAGAAGGGCGCCCAGCTGCACCTCGCCCCACACGCCGCGGGTCTTTACGCCGGTCATCACCCGGCGCAGATCGCCTACGCCCTGGGCCAGCTGCTGCATCTCGCCAAGGCCCTTATGCACCTGCTCCAGCCGCTCGCTCACCGTGCGGAAGGACTCCGAGAGACGCTTCTCCAGCGTCTCCTGCAGCTGCTTGTCCACGGTTTGCCGCATCTCGTCCAGCTTTTTGGCGTTGCTCTCCTGAAGGGAGGTGAGCTGCTGCAAAACGGTGAGACGCATGCGCTCCACGCGCTCTTCGTTGGAGAGCAGCCGGGCGTCCACCTGCTGGCGCAGGCGGTCGGCGCGCTCGGCGTCCGCCGAGGAGGCGCTTTGCAGGCGGGCCTCCATCGCCGAGAGCTGCAGCTGCTGGTGTTGCGCCGTGTCGTGCAAGCGCTGCAGGATCTGCCCCTGCCGCTCGCGCAGTTCGTCCATGCGGCCGGTGTCCGGGCGGCGCAACAGCAGCGCGGCCGCCAGCGCGATGAGCACGAGCAGGAGCGCGGCGTTCACATACTCCAAAGGGGGTTCACCTCAGTATAACAGTCCGTCGGATGGAATACCAGATTCGACAATGAGCGGGCCGTAACCTTTAGGGTTACAATAAATTGACTTTTCCCGCGCGCTCCCGCGTCGTCCAAAAAAAACGGAAGGCGCCGCCCATGCATACGGACGGCGCCCTGTGTTTGGATACCGTGGCCTGCGCGGGCGGCGTCGCCGGCGCGCCGCGCTCTTGCCTCGCGCTACACGCCTGCCTTGGCGTTTCTGATGCGGCCGGCGGCCGTCCAGTCGGTGCCGGGCACGTGGCCGGGCAAGGGCAAAATGAGCTGATGGATGGCGTCCAGAATCCAGGACGGCTGCGGGAAATAGGCGCTCTCCAGCTCGTAGGCCGGGGTGATCCAGTTGCGCGCGCCCACCACCACGGGCGGGGCGTCCAGGTCGTCAAAGGCAAGCTCGCCGATTGTGGCGGCCATCTCGGACATGAGCGAGCCGCGGCTGCACGCATCGCCCACAAGCAGAATGCGCCCGGTCTTCTTCACCGAGGCGAGCACCGGCTCGTAGTTGAAGGGAACCAGGGACCGCGCGTCGATGATCTCGGCCGACAGGCCGTACCGGTCCTTCAGCTCCTTGGCGGCGTCCATCGCCCGGTACAGCGCCGCGCCGATCGTCAGGATGGTCACGTCGTTTCCGGCAAGCTTCACGTCCGGTTCACCCATGGCGATCTCGTAGTATCCTTCCGGCACGCCGTTTTTGTTGAATTGCTCGCCCACGTCGTACAGGCGCTGCGATTCCAGGAACACCACCGGGTCGGTGCCCTGCAGGGCGGCGTTCATCAGGCCCTTGGCGTCGTAAGGCGTGGCGGGGAAGACCACCTTCAGGCCCGGGATGTGCGCCACGAGGGCCGACCAGTCCTGGGAGTGCTGCGCGCCGTATTTGCTGCCCACGGATACGCGCAGCACCACGGGCATCTTCAAAATGCCGGCGGACATGCTTTGCCATTTGGCCAGCTGGTTGAACACCTCGTCGCCCGCGCGGCCCAGGAAGTCGCAGTACATGAGCTCCACAACCGCGCGGCCGCCGCACATGGCGTACCCCACCGCGGAACCAACGATCGCGCCCTCGGAGATGGGCGCGTTGAACAGGCGGTGATAGGGCAGGGCCTCGGTGAGGCCGCGGTACACCGCGAACGCGCCGCCCCAATCGCGGTTCTCCTCGCCGTAAGCAACCAGGGTCGGATCCTTGTAGAAGCGGTCGATGAGCGCTTCGAAGATGCCGTCGCGGAACTGGTACAGCTTGTTTTTTGAGACGGGCTTGCCGGCCTCGTCATAGGCATAACGCGCCTTGCCCTTTAAAGACTGCACGCGCGGGTTGTCTGCAAGGGGCATAAGCGCCTCGGGCGCTCCTTCCGCCATGGCTGTTGCCGAGCCGTTTGAGTACATGAGGGCGGAGATGCCCTGCGGGTTGGCGGCAAGATTTAGCACGGGGGAGAGGGCCGGGTCGATGGCCAGCTTCATGGCGCGCAGCACCAGGCGCTGGGCATCCGCAAGGATTTGCTCGCAGGCCGCGCTCGTGGCCAGTTTGGCTTCGATGAGCTGGCTGCGGTAGGTGAGCAGCGGGTCGGCCTCCTGCCAGGCGGCGATCTCCTCCTTGGTGCGGTAGGAGGAAGAGTCGGAGGGGGAGTGCCCGGCGTAGCGGTAGGTGAGCGTGTCCAGAAGCACGGGGCCGTCGCCCGCAAGCAGCAGCGCCTTCTTGCGGCCCATGGCCTCGATGACGGCCAGGGGGTTAAAGCCGTCCACGCGCTCGGCGTGAAGCTGGGTGGGGGACACGCCCGCGCCCACGCGCGCCAGGATCCCATAGGCCATGGTCTCGCCCGCGGTTTGGCCGCCCATGCCGTACTGGTTGTTAAAAAAGTTGAACAGCACCGGCAGCCCGCCGCGGTGCGCCTCGTCCCACAGAAGCCGAAGCTGGTCCATGGCGGCGAAGTTGAGCGCCTCCCACACCGGACCGCAGCCCATGGCCGCGTCGCCGATGTTGGACACCACGATGCCCCGGCTGCGGTTAACGCGCTTGAAGAGCCCCGCGCCCATGGCCACGTCCGCCGATCCGCCCACCAGGGCGTTGTTGGGGTAGATGCCAAAGGGCGTGAAGAAGGCGTGCATGGATCCGCCAAGCCCCATGTTGAAGCCGGTCTGCCGGGCGAAGATTTCCGCCAAAGCGCCGTACAGCAAAAAATCAACGGCCAGCGCTTTTACGCTCTCGTGCGGCTCACCCTCCACCACCTTGAGCGCCGCGCCTCCCATAAAGCCTTTCATAACGCCCAGCAATTCGTCTTCGGCCAGCTTCTCAATGGCCGAAAGACCTTTGGCCAAAATTTCACCGTGCGAGCGGTGCGAGCCGAAGATGAAGTCGTCGCAGTCCAGATGGTACGCCTGGCCCACGGCGGACGCCTCCTGGCCCATGCTCAGGTGCGCCGGACCGGGATGGTTGTAGGGCACGCCCTGGTACTCGCCGGTGGTCTTGATCAGGTTGATCATCGTCTCAAACTCGCGGATGATCGCCATATCGCGGTAGATGCGCACCAAATCGGCGGCCGGAAAGTTTTTCTTTTCGTCCTTCACGCTCTTTTGGTATACGTTCACCGGAATGTCCGTAAAGGTCACTTTGCCGGGCGCGCGCAGCGCCTTGGGATCCAGATACTGGGACTTAGGCACAAAAAGCCCTCCTTATTTTGCGATAAAGCCGCCTGTGCGTCGGCGGGTACAGCGTGTCCTGGCGGGGCGTCCTACAGCTCGAAGAGGACCTCGCGGATGATCTCGGAGACGGTGGGATGGGGGAAGACGATCTCGCGCGCCTCGTCTACGCTCAGCTCGGTCTCGATGAGGGCGGCCGCGCCCCAGATGATCTCCGAGGCGTAGGAGCCCAGCATGTGAACGCCCAGAATGCGGCGCGTTTTTTCGTCGATGACCACCTTGCACAGCCCGTCGCCGGTGTTCTCGGCCAGGAACCGGCCGGAGTAGCGCATGGACAGCGACGCGGCTTTGGACAAAAACCCGGCGGCCTGCGCCGCCTCCTGCGTGTACCCCACGCTGGCCACCTCGGGCGAGGTGTAGATGACCGAGGGAATGGCGCTGTAGCGCATCACGTCGCGGCGGCCGAGCATGTCGTTTACAGCCACCTCGCTTTCGCGGTAGGCCGTGTGCGCCAGCATGGACACGCCGTTCACGTCGCCCGCGGCCCATACGCCCGGAATGGAGGTGCGCAGGCGGTTGTCCGTGACGATGCCGCCCCGGCCGGTGACGACGCCCAGGCTCTCAAGGCCGTAGCCCGACAGGTTTGCGCGGCGTCCGATGGACAAAAGCACCGCGTCGGCGGGCAGAGATACGGCGCCCGCTTCCCCCTCGCACAGGACGGAGTCCTTGGTGACGCCCGTCACCTTGGTGGAGGTGAGGAAGCGCACGCCGCGCGCCTCGTACGCGCGCCGCAGCATGGCGGACAGCTCGCCGTCCGTCTGTCCGGCGATGGCGGGCAGCATCTCAACGATGGTAACCTCGCTCCCGGCGGTGCGGTAGTACGCGGCCATCTCAAGGCCGATGACGCCTCCGCCCACGATGACCAGCTTTGCGGGCACGCATGGGGCGGACAGCGCCTCGCGGTTCGTCCAGGCGCGGCCCTCGGCCACGGCCTCCAAAACGCCCGGGATGGGCGGCACGATGGCCGAGGAGCCGGCGGCGATCAGCAGGCGGCGGCCCTGGATGACCTCGGCCCCGGCCTGCACGGCGAAGCCCTCGCCCGCGCGGCCGCGGACGGTCGCCTCCGCCTCGAACACCTGGCAGGACACGCCCTTCAGCTTGGCCTTTACGCCCGCCACCAGCGTGCGTACCACCTTGTCCTTGCGCTTCATGGCGGCCTCGTGGCTGATGGCAAGGCCTTGGGCCGTTACGCCGAACTCCTTGCCGTGCAGCGCGTGGTCGTATACTTTGGCGGTGTTCAGCAGCGATTTGGACGGGATGCACCCCTCGTTGAGGCACACGCCGCCCAGCTTGTTCTTCTCCACAACGGCCACGGACAGGCCCGCGTGCCCGGCGCGTTCGGCGGCTAAATATCCGGCGGGGCCGCCGCCCACGATGATCAGGTCGAACATGACGGCTACCCCCTTGCCAGAAGGAGCGTGATGTGCTCCAGGTTTTTGCATAGATCCTGCAGGAAGCGGGAAGCGGGCGCGCCGTCCAGCGCGCGGTGGTCGTAGGTGAGCGACAGGGTCATGCAGGGATACAGCTCGATGCCGCTTTTTCCTGTGCGCGGCCGCTCGGTGATGCAGTTAACGCCCAAAATGCCTGTCTGCGGCGGGTTGATGACCGGCGTGAAGTGCTCCACGCCCAGCGCCCCCAGATTGGATACGGTAAACGTGCCCCCGGAGGTGAGGTCGGGCGAGATGCTGCCGGCCTGGCAGGCCGCAGCCAGCTCCTTGGCCTGCGCTGCAATCTGGGGCAGGGTCAGGCGGCTGGCGAAGCGTATGGTGGGCACGATCAGCCCGCGCGGCGTGTCCACGGCCATGCCCAGGTGCACGTCGTCAAAGAAGCGCATCTTGTCGTCCAGATAGTGCGCGTTCAGCGCCCTATGCTGCAGCAGCGTGCGCGACACGGCGAACAGGATCAGGTCGTTCAGCGTGGCCTTGGCAAGGCCGAAGGGCTCGCCGCTCTCCTTGAAGCCGGCGCGCAGGCGCAGCAGGTCGCTGGCGTCGAAGGAGGCGTTGTGCGTCAGCTGCGCCATGCTGGACAGCGAGTGGTGCATGGCTTTGGCGATGACCTTGCGGATCTGCGGCAGCGGCTCGTCGCGGTACGTAACCGCGCCGGAGGCGGCGGGCGTCGGGGCGGCGGGCGCGGCCGGGGCCTGTGCGGCCTGGGCCTGCGCGGCAGCCACGTCCGCGGTGGTCACCCGGCCCTGAAGGCCCGTGCCCGTTACGGCGGCGTTCAGCGCGGCGTAGCCCGCGGCGGCGGCCGGCGTGGCGGTTTGGCCTTTATCGATGAGCGCCTGAATGTCCCGCTGGATGATGCGTCCGCCGGGGCCGCTGCCGGCCGCCAGCGCGGCGTTGACACCCTGCGCGGCGGCCAGCGCACGCGCGCGCGGAGACACGGCCG
>JAVBLU010000031.1:0-45297 GCA_031553225.1 Eubacteriales bacterium | reverse complement strand
TCTCAGATCGACATCTTTCCGGTGGCAATGGCGAAGGGGTCCCACCTGTTCCCATTCCGAACACAGAAGTTAAGCCCTTCTGCGCCGATGGTACTTGGCTGGCAACGGCCCGGGAGACTAGGACGCCGCCGGATCTCTTTTGCGGATACCCCGTCTGTTTATCAGGCGGGGTGTTTGCATTTTGTGATACGCATGCGGCGCTACGTTCCCGAGGAACGTTTACCGTTGCGATGCAGGTACACCTTTGGCGCTCTTTCGCATGAAAATACCGCGCATGTCACGAAGAACCGTTTCGGGGATGCCGGGCCGGAACGCTTCAGCGCAGCGCGGACGTGCAGATGCGTCTTGGCCCTTCGGTCTTAAGGGGTTCCGGCCCGTTCTGCGCTGTGGAGCTTAGGCGATACGAGCGCATGGCCATGGCGAAGCGCTGGTGCAGGATTCCGGGAACATCCGGGCGAAAAGGAAGATGCGAAGAAAGGCTCCGGACAGCCTGGCGCCCGGAGCGGCGCGCGAGGCTGGGATCGCGAACGCAAACAGGGAACGCGCTTGCCCGCAGCCGCCGCGCTTGTTCGGCGCAGGAGGCAAATGCGTTCGCCCATGCGCCAAGGGGTGGCGTGAGCGGCCTGGCGCACATGAGGGGATGAAACAACATGCAGCACAGAGGCACCGAAGAGCTGACGACGAAGCGGCTGCGGCTCCGCCGGTATGCGCGCCAGGACGCGCGCGCCATCTTTGACAACTACGCCGCGGACGAAGAGGTGACGCGGTTTCTATCCTGGCCGCCGTATGCGTCGGTGGAGGGCGTGGAGCGGTTTTTGGAGGCGCGCATCACGGAGTATGCCCGACCGGACGTGTACCACTGGGCGATCGAGTACGGCGGGCAGGTTGTGGGCAGCATTTCGGTTAACGGCCTGGATGAGCGCAACCGCTCCTGCGAACTGGGGTATTGCATTTCCCGCACCTGCTGGAACAAGGGGCTGATGAGCGAGGCCGTGGCCGCGGCCATGGCGTTTTTGTTCACACAGGTGGGCGCGCATCGCATATGGGCCAAGCATGACCCGGAAAACCCCGCCTCCGGCCGGGTGATGCTGAGGTGCGGCATGAGGCCCGAAGGGCGCCTGCGCGGACACTATTGCCGCCGCGACGGGAGCTTTGCCGACGCCCTGGTGTACGGCGCGCTGGCCGAGGACGCGCGGCCGCAGCCGTAGGATGGCAGTTTGGTGGCAAAGCGCTGGGCAACGTCCCTCGTCCTTCCTTCCCTTCGTGCCTGTGCCCGCGCTTCGCGGCGGCCGCGCCCGCTCGGCGGAGGCCTCTCATGCGCGCAAACGAAGAAGCCGGGCCCGGCGGACGCCCCTTCTTACCAGACTGACGCGGCGCAGCGTTGGGGACGCATCGCCCGCCCGCCGCATCATGCATGCTTACGCGGTCCGGGGGCTCCGCTGTGCACCCGGCAGCGGGCCCTTTCCGGAGGATTCGTATGTCGGCGGAGCCGGGAACGCGGCGTGCCCGCGCCTCCGGCCCGGCGTGCGCGCTGCGACCAGGCGCTGCGCAAAGCCCCGGCGCACGCTCGCGCCGGAGTGTCTTGGCGGAAGACAAGGCCGCTCCCCACGTGTCTTCCGGTAGGCCGCACGGCAGGCCGAGGGAGAGACGGCGGGAATCCGGCGGCGACTACGGCGCTGCCGCGGCTGCCTTGCCCGGGCGATCATCGCGCGCCTGGCGGCCGCAGGCCACTCTGTGTCAGCGTGCTGAGCCGCGAAGTGTAGACGCGGGTCGAGCCGAAGGCAAAGCCCGCGCAGCGGGGGTCGTCCTCCGTCAGAAAGGCCCCGCCGCGCGCTTGCGACGGGGCCGTTGCCTGCCAGCGAACGCCGCGGGCATGCATGTAAAAACCCGGCGTGGCCTTCGGGAACGGCCGCCGCCTTCCAGGATGAGGGAGGGGAAAGACCGGCCCGCCCGCCCAGCCCGCGCCTTACGGCACCTCGCGCAGGGTGTACTGGCGCGAGCCCAGGCCGCATTCGGCCAGCTTGTCCAGCTGAATAAAGGGGTTTTTGTGGTGCACGCGCTCGAACAGGTGCCCGCTTGTGCCCAGCTCCATGCCCGTGGGCACGCCCATGGGGTTGAAGTTCTCCCACTTGATGAGGTCCAGGCAGGCCTGCTCGATGGCCACGATGTCGCTGCCGGCGGTGACGCCGATGTCCGGCACCAGGGACGGGGAGGAGAAGCCCCAGCAGTCGCACAGGGCGGTGATGTTCATCAGGAAGTTGATGTAGAACACGCGGCCCTTCTGGAAGGTGTCCAGCACTTCCTTGGTGGCCACGGCCATGCCGGTCTGAAAATCCACAAACCGGTTGTCGTCCAGGCGGATGGCGCCCGTGGGGCATACCTTCACGCAGTGCTGGCAGAATGTGCAGGCGTGGTAGAATACGTCGTAGTCGCCGTTGTCGGTAAAGGAATTGGCGTCATGATTGCACGAGTTGACGCATAGCTCGCAGTGGGTGCATTTTTCCCTGTCCCAGGAAAGCCCGCCCTCCAAACCATGAATCTGCTGGCGCGTGCGGTCGGTGACGCAGCCCATGGCGATGTTCTTGCACGCGCCGCCATAGCCGCACGCGCCGTGGCCCTTCACGTGCGACAGATCGATCATGCACTCGGCGTCGTAGATGTGGCCGGCCACGTCCACGTCGCGCAGGGTTCGGTAGGCCACCTTGCGCTCGTAAAAATACTTGCCCAGGACGCCGCACACATCTACCACCGGGCAGCCCAGAAAATCCTGCGTGTAACCGCGCGCGTTTGCGCCGGACACGCTTTGATCGGCGATGAAGGGCTTGCCGCCGACCTCTTTGACGTGGTCCACAAGCGCTTTAACGAAGAGAGGCGGGATGGTGGTGTAGCCGATGCCCCGGCCCACGTGCATTTTGATAACCACCGAGCGGCCCTTCAGGGCGGTCAGGTCCATAGCGGCGAGCAGGCGGCGAAACTTGGCGGGCAGCGTTGCGGAGGCGTCGTACTTGTCGAAGGCGGAGGAAGCGAATAAAATCTCTGAAGTCATGGTACAACCTCCTGAATGATCGGTGTATGTGTTTGACGAAGTGCATAAATAGTATTGTATCATGCGGCGAGGGGCCCGTAAATGCTTTCCTCATTGACGGGCCCTTCGTTTTTTTCTACAATGGGAAGCATGAGGGGAGTGGAGCGTATGATGGTTCGGCCGATTACCAAGGAGGAGGTCCCCCGCGCGAAGTACATCGGGGCCGTGGCCTTCCGCGGCAGCCAGGACCTGGCCACGTGGACGCAGGAGCGGCTGTTGTGGGGCTATGAAACCTACCGCGCGTGCTTTGACGAGGACGGAGCCATGACCGCCGTCATGCGCAGCATCCCGCACGAGATGAACATCGACGGCACGTTCCTGAAAAGCGGCGGCATCGCCAGCGTGGCCTCCCTTCCGGAATCGCGCGGTCAGGGCAACATACGCGCCATTTTTCAGTATGTGCTGCGCGAGCTGTACGAGGGTGGTGCGGCGCTGTCGTACCTGTACCCGTTTTCCTTTGCGTACTACCGCCAGTTTGGGTACGAGCTGTGCTGCACGAACACCCAGTTCGTGGATATGCCCATCGACAACCTGCTGCCCGGAAAGAGCGCCCGCCGCATCACCCAGCTGATGCCCGGGGAGAGCGACGCTCCCCTGCGGGAGGTGTACGCCCGCTTCGCCGGCCGCTACAACCTGATGCTGCGCCGCACGGACGTGCAGTGGCAGCGGTTCTTGCAGTTCGATCCGGTGAAGGACAACCGCTACGTGTACTGCGTGCACGGCACGGGCGGGCTGTGCGGCTACGCCGTTATCAGCGCGCCGCCCGCGCAGGGCGAGCAGAAGCTGCAGATCATCGACTGCGCCTTCGACGACGTGCACGCGCTGCGCTCCGTCCTCTCGCTGGTGCGTTCACTGGGCGCGCAAGTCGACAAGATGAGCATGCGCATCCCCGAGGACGTGCCCTACGACGCCCTGATCGCCGACCCCCACAGGGCCGGCCTGCAGTGCCGCGCCCAGGGCATGGGGCGCGTGGTGAACGCGGCGCTGGCCATCTCCGCCCTGGCCGCCCCGCAAGCGCCGGGCGAGGGCGTGCTCGCCGTGCGGGACGCCCAGCTGCCCCAGAACGACGGGGCGTTCCTGCTTACATGGGGCGGGGGCAAGGTGCATCGCGTGGAAAGGACGAACCGCACGCCGGACGCATCCCTGCCCGTGGGCCGCCTTGCACAGCTTGTGTGCGGTTTTCGCAGCATGCAGGACATGCGCTACTTCCCCGACGTGGACGCGCCGGGCCTGCAGAAGCTCGCGCCGCTGTTCCCGCGCAGGCCGGTAAACCTGTCCGATTTTTTTTGAGCGGTACGGGCGGGCGGGGCGCGCGACAGTTGAGACGCCCGGGCGCAGGTTTGCGGCGTGAGCGCCCCCGGCCGTGCCCCGAACGTGCTATTGTGGACATACGAAAGGGGACGTGCGTATGAAACCCTTCGAGTTGGAGCGCATCGGACGGATACTGGAGGAAATTGAACCGTTTCGCTACGGCGCGGCCGCGCCCGCCGAAGGATACCTTTGGGCGGAATGGAAGCCCGACCAGGACACCCCCTTAGACGAAGCGCCCGTGCCGCCGGAGGGGCTGATGCAGCCGTTCTCACCCGGGCAGTCGTACATCGGCGCGGACATCGACCGCTTCTTCACCTGCCACGTAACGCTGCCTGCGGGATGCGAGGGGCGGCGCGTCGCCCTGCGCGCCCGCACGGGGTTCGACCGGCCCTGGTCCGCCTGCGACACGCAGGTGATGGTTTGGTGCAACGGGCGGCTCGTGCAGGGCATGGACCAGAACCACCGCGACATTCTGCTGCCCGTTGAAGGCGTGCCGGGCAGCCGGGTGCAGCTGTCCGTGTGGGCGCACATCGGCCCCTGCCCGGGCGGCAGCGCTACCCTGCAGCTGCAGGCGGCGGCGCGCAATGAGGCGGTGTGGGAGCTGTATTTCGATCTGCTGACCCCCTTTGAAGTGGCCCGGTATCTGCCGGAAAACGATCTGCGCCGCCAGCAGATACTGGAGCATCTGATAGAAGCGGTGGCGCTGCTCGACCTGCGCGCCACGGGCGACGAAGCCTTTTATGCCAGCGTGCCCGCCTGCGCCGCATACATGAAGGACGCCTTCTACGGCGCGTTTTGCGGGGATACGCGCATCCCCGGCGACCCGACCGTTTGGGCCGTGGGGCACACGCACATCGACTGCGCCTGGCGCTGGACCTTTCAGCACGGGCGCGATAAGACCGCGCGCAGCTTTCCCACCCAGATGAACCTGATGGACGAGTATCCGGATTTTATCTTCATGTCCAGCCAGCCGCTTTTGTACGAGTGGCTGCGCGAGCGTGCGCCCCGGCAGTTTGAACGGCTGGCCGGGCACGTGCGCGGCGGGCAGTGGGAGCCGGACGGAGCGATGTGGGTGGAGGCGGACTGCAACGTCCCTTCGGGCGAGTCGCTTGTGCGGCAGGTGCTGCGCGGCACGGCCTATTTTGAGAAGGAGTACGCAGCGGCCTGCACCAGCCTGTGGCTGCCGGACGTGTTCGGCTATTCGGCCCAGCTGCCGGCCATTCTGCGTGGGTTTGGCATCGAGTGGTTTATGACGACGAAACTGTCGTGGAACACGCGCAACTGCCTGCCGCACGACACCTTCCTCTGGCAGGGCCTGGACGGCTCCACCGTGAACACGCACTTCATTACCACGCAAAGCCCCACCTGGCGGCCCATACCGCACGTGACCACCTACAACGGCGTGCTGGAGCCCGCCCAGGTGATGGCCACCTGGGATCGCTATCAGGACAAGGGCATTTCCTCGGACGTGCTCACCTCCTTCGGGCACGGCGACGGCGGCGGCGGGGTGATGCCGGAGATGATCGAGATGGGCCGCCGCATGGCCCAAGGGATTCCCGGCTGTCCGCGCGTGCGCTTCGCGCGCTCGGCCGACTTCTTCCGCAAGCTCTCCGGCAGCCTTTCCGGCAAGGACGCCCCGCGCTGGGTAGGCGAGTTGTATCTGGAGTTCCACCGCGGCACGTACACCTCCATCGCCCTGGTGAAGCAGGGGAACCGCCGGTGCGAGCAGGCCCTGTACGATCTGGAGTGGCTGAGCGCGCAGGCGGCGGCCATGGGCGCGCTGCCCTACCCGCGCGCCCTGCTGGAGGGCTTGTGGGAGCAGGTGCTCACCCGCCAGTTCCACGATGTGCTGCCCGGCTCCTCCATCGCCGAGGTGTACCGCGAGTGCCGCGCCGTGTACGCGCGCGTTCTGTCGGAATGCGGCGAGGCGCAGGCAGCGGCCCTTCGGGCGCTGCAGGGCGAGAGCGCGGGCGTGGCGGCCACAAACACATTAAGCTTCCCCCGCACAGGCGCCGTGTCCCTGCCCGAAGCGCTGTGCCGGGGCATGGCCGTAAGCCAGAGCGACGCCCTGAAAGCCGGGCACGCGCTTGTGCAGCTACCGCAGGTTCCAGGCGGCGCTTCGGTGGCCGTTACTGGGGCGCAGCCCCGCGGCGCGCTCAAGCATCGCCTGGGCGGGCTTGTGTTGGAAAACGACTTTTGTGTCCTGCAGTTTGATCCGGCCACCATGCAGATCGCCTCGCTGTCGCACAAGCCCACCGGCCGCGAGCTGACGCGTCAGGGCGGCGCGCTTGGGCGGCTGCGCGTGTGGGAGGATCTGCCGCACAGGAATGACGCCTGGGAGCTTGTGGAATACTACCGCGACAAAGGCTTCGACCTTACGGACGTTGCGGGCTGGGAGCTTGTGGAGCAGGGCCCCGTGCGCATGACCGTGCGCATTCAGAGGCGCTGGATGTCTTCGCTCATCGTGCAGGACGTGAGCCTGTACGCCGATCAGCCGGGCGTGTACTTTCACACCGTTATCGACTGGAAGGAGCGCCACCAGTGCCTGAAGGCCGCCTTCGACGTGGACATTCACGCGGAGAAAGCCAGCTATGAGGTGCAGTTTGGCGTGGTGGAGCGCCCAACGCACGCCAACACCTCCTGGGACGAGGCGCGCTTTGAGGTGTGCGCCCAGCGCTTTATGGACCTGTCGGAGCACGGTTTCGGCGCGGCGCTCCTCAACGACGGCAAGTACGGCCACGACGCGCTGGAGGGCGGCATGGCCCTCACGCTGCTCAAGTGCGCCACCTACCCAAGCGAGGAAGCCGACCGCGAGCGCCACGAGTTTACCTACGCTTTTTTGCCGCACGAGGGCGGCTGGCGCGAGGGCGGCGTAGCGCAGGCCGCCCGCAGCCTGAACGCGCCCTTCCTGTGCGGCATCGGCGCGGTGCCGCGTCAGCTCTTTCAGCTGCACGGCGAGGGCGCCTTCATCGAGGCGGTGAAGCTCGCCGAGGACGGCGACGACCTAATCGTGCGCGTCAGCGAGGGCTTCGGCGGGCGGTGCAGGGCCATGCTGCTGCCGCCCTGGAGCGCCAGTGAAGCCTACCTGTGCGACCTGAACGAGAGAATAAAAGAGGAAGCGCGCATTGAGGAAGGCGCCGTGGCCGTGCCCCTGCGGCCCTACCAGATCGCCACAGTGCGGCTGCGCCTCAGCAAGGAGAATGCGCTATGATCGAGCTCGACTCCCTCACCAAGACCTATGGCAAGGGCCTCGCGCCCGCGCTGGACCACGTGAGCCTTCAGGTGAAGCCGGGCGAGATATTCGGCTTTATCGGCCCCAACGGCGCCGGCAAGACCACGGCCATCAAAATAATCACCGGCATCCTCGCGCCGGACGAGGGGTCCGGAGGCGTGCGCGTGGCGGGCGTGGACATGCTGCGCGACCCTGTGGAGGCCAAGCGGCGCATCGGCTACGTGCCGGACAACCACGAGATCTACGACCGGCTCACCGGCCTTGAGTACCTGTCCTTTCTGGCGGACGTGTACGGCGTGCCGCAGGAAGCGCGCAAGGCGCGCATGGACAGGTTCCTTGCGCTCTTTGAGCTGACGGGCGCGGTGGGCGACCTGATCAAGAGCTATTCCCACGGCATGAAGCAAAAGCTTTCCCTCATCGGCGCGCTGCTGCACGAGCCGCCGCTATGGATTTTGGACGAGCCGATGACCGGGCTGGACCCGCGCGCCGCGCACGCCCTGAAGGAAGAGATGCGCGGCCACTGTAAGAAGGGCAACACCGTGTTTTTCTCCACGCACGTGCTGGACGTGGCCGAGCGGCTGTGCGACCGCGTGGGCATCATCAGCAAGGGCCGCCTGATCGCCGTGGGCACGCTGGACGAGCTGCGCGGCGAGCGCAAGGACGAAACGCTGGAGGCGCTCTTCTTCGCCCTGACGGAAGGGGTGTAAGGCCGTGCTTGGTAGGCTTTTGTCCCTGCAGCTGCGCGAGCAGTTCGCTTTGTCCGTATTCCGCTACAACTGGAAACGCAACCGCAAAGCCGCCTGGCGCTCCATCGGCATGGGCGCTTTGGCCGCGTACGGGTTTCTGGTCATCCTGGCCATGGTTTTGCTGTATTGCTACTTCATGTTCTCCGCGGCGGCTGCGCCCGGCATGGCCGCGGGGATGCTGGCGGCGCTTATGGCCGCGGCGCAGCTCACCAGCCTGTTTACGCTGATGCGCACGCTGCCCGGTTACCTTGCCAGCGCCAAGGACCTGCAGTTTTTGCGCGCCATGCCCATACCGCACCGCACCCTGTTTGCCGCAAAGCTCTTGCAGGCCATGCTCTTTCCCGTCGCCTTGTCCGTCCTGTTGCTGGGCAGCGGAGCCGTGATGTACGCGGTTTTTCAGGGCGGGGGCCTCGCCTTTCTGCTCAAAGCCCTCGTGGTGATCCCCCTGGCGCCCTGCGTGCCCGCGGCGGTTGCCGGAGCGCTGTCGCTTCTCGTGCTGCGCTTTTCCGCGGGCGCGCGGCGTTCGGAGAGCTGGACGACGGTTCTGTGGGTCATCATGATCGCCGTGATGGTGCTGAGCAGTTCCTTCATCTCCGCCTCCATGAACACGATGCTGGACGGCACGCCCGAACAAACCGCTCAGTTCCTGCAGGGCATCGACAGCATTACCTCCGCCGTCGGCCGCAGCTACCCCGTCGCCATGTGGGCGGCGCAGGCGCTCTCGCGGCCGGGCGCAGGGGCGCTTCCCGCCCTTCTCTTGTACCTGGCGGTGTCGCTGGGCGCGCTGTTCCTGCTCATCGCCATGGGTACGCGGCTGTTTGCCCGCTCCGCCGAGCAAACCACGGCCCCGCGCCGCTCCCCCGCACGCGCGGCCGCGCGGCCGCAGGGCGTGCGCTCGCCGTTTGCCGCTATCCTGCTGCGCGAGTGGCGGCTGCTCGTCCGCACGCCCGCCTATGCGGTCAACGGCCTCACGTCCGTCATCATGGGGCCGTTGCTCCTCGTGTCCATGGCCATGAGCATGACCGCCGCGCGCTCCGATCCGGGCGCCGCGCAGGCCTTCGCCATGTTCAGCCAGTCCTCCGTGGGCGTTTGGATCGTGGCGGCCCTGAACGCCTTCATTGGCTCCATCAATCCGGCCGTGGCCACGGCCGTCACGCGCGAGGGCCAGTCGTTCTGGATCTCCAAGCTGGTGCCTGTGCCCTACCGCACGCAGGCCGCCGCCAAGCTGAGCGTGGGCATGCTCATCGCCGCGGCCGGATGCGTGATTGCCTCGGCAGGGTGCCTGCTCGTGCTCTCGCTCCCCCTGGACGCGGTGTGTTTGGGGCTTGCGCTCAGCTTGTTGTTCGTGTACCCTATAACCGCGCTCGGGCTGCTTGTGGACATCGGCCGGCCCAACTTCAACTGGCCCAACGAGACGGCCGCCATCAAGCGCTCCATCAACGTCTTCTATCAAATGCTCTTTGGGTGGCTCGGCATGGGCATCCTGGCCGTGCCCGCGGTGCTTGTGCCCGGCGCGCTCAAGTTTCCGGCGCTGTTTGTGCTTATGGGGGCGGCGTGCGTGGCCACGTTCCTGCTCTTTCCCCGCGCGGCCGAGCGCCGCTATGCCCGCCTGAACGGCTGAAAGGTGATGCCCACATGATCGTCGCCCCGAAAGTACGCGGATTTATCTGCACCACAGCCCACCCGGAAGGCCTTGCCGCCCTGGTGCGCGCCGACATCGCCGCCGCCGACCGGCAAGGCGTGCGCGGCCCGCGCAAGCGCGCGCTCGTGGTCGGCTCGTCCATGGGGTACGGCCTTGCCTCGCGCATCGCCCTTCTATGCGGCTACGATGCCGACACGATCGGCGTGCACTTCGACCGCCCTCCCGCCCCCGAGCAGGGCAAAACCGCCTCGGCGGGCTACTACAACACCGCCGCGTTCGAGCGGCAGGCGCGGGTGCGCGGCCGCGTGGCCGTGTCGTTGAACGAGGACGCTTTTTCGGCCGCTGCCAAGGACCACGCCATCGCCAAAATCCGCGAGCTGCTCGGCCAGATCGACGTGCTCGTGTATTCCATGGCCGCGCCGGTGCGCACCCACCCGGACACGGGGGCGCTGCACCGCTCGGTCATTAAGGGCATCGGCGGTCCCGGCCGTACAAAGTCGCTGGATCCCGGCGCCGGCACAGTCAGCTTTGTGGACATTCCCGTGGCAAGCGAGCAGGAGATCGCCGACACGCTGGCCGTGATGGGCGGGGACGACCTGCGGCGCTGGGTGTCCGCCCTGCTGTCGGCGGACGTGCTGGCCCCCGGCTGCCGCGCCGTGGCCTACACCTACATCGGCCCGGCCCTCACGCACGCCATCTATAAGGACGGCACCATCGGCCGCGCCAAGGACGACGTGCAGGCCGCCGTGGCCGCCTGCGACGCGCTGCTTGCGCCCATTCTCGGCCGGTGCTACCTCTCGGTGAACAAGGCGCTGGTCACCCAGTCCTCCTCGGCCATCCCGGCCCTGCCCTTGTATATTTCGCTGCTTTTGCGCGCCATGAAGGAGCGCGGCACGCACGAGACCACGCTGGACCAGGCCGTTCGCCTCTTTGCCCCCGATTTCTTCTCCGCCATCCCGCAGGATCCCGCCGCCCCGCTGCACACCGACGGGGAGGGCCGCATCCGCCTGGACGACCGGGAGATGGCCCCCGACCTGCAGGCCGATATCGCTTGCCGCTGGCAGAGCGTGGACACCGACAACCTCGCGTCCCTGGCCGACCTTGCCGGATACCGCTCCGATTTTCTGCGCCTTTTCGGTTTTGACGTGCCGGGCATCGACTACCAGGCCGACGTGGACATCGGCTAGCTGAAAGGAGCGCGGCGGCAGGTTCCGCCTCCCGCGCCCTCCGCCGTGGCTTTCAACCCTTTCATCCCCCGAAGGCAAGAGCCCGGCGCTGCGCAAGGCGCAAAGGCGTCTCGCGCAAAACAAGGCGGCCCCGGCGGCTTATGGAGCCGCGGGGCCGCTTTTCAGCGCCGAAGGAACCTGAAAGATATGGCGCCTCCCCCGTGTGATGGGGTGCAAGGAACGGCTCTTCTTGGCAGAGGGCGGGGGGAGGCGGAGGCCTCCCGTCCACCTGCCCCGGACATCCTACAGCACCTTGCTGAGGAAGTCGCGCGTGCGCTGGTTTTTCGGGGCGGAGAAGAAGGCGGCCGGCGGAGCCTCCTCGGCGATAACGCCCTCGTCGATGAAGAGGATGCGCTGGCCTACCTCGCGCGCGAAGCCCATCTCGTGGGTGACCACGACCATGGTCATGCCTTCGGCGGCGAGGGTCTTCATCACGTCCAGCACCTCGCCCACCATCTCCGGGTCAAGGGCGGAGGTGGGCTCGTCGAAGAGCATCACGTCCGGGGCCATGGCCAGCGCGCGCACGATGGCGATGCGCTGTTTTTGGCCGCCGGAGAGCTGGGCGGGATAGGCGGCGGCCCTGTCGGCCAGCCCAACGCGCGCGAGCAGCGCCATGGCGCGCTGCTCCGCATCGGCCCGCGGCAGCTTTTTAACGCATGTGGGGGCCAGGGTGACGTTTTGCAGAACGGTGAGATGCGGGAAGAGGTTGAACTGCTGGAACACCATGCCCATCCGCTCGCGCAGGCGGTTAACGGGCGCATCGCGGCGGCAGATGTTCTCCCCTTCGATGACGATCTCGCCGCCCGTGGGCACCTCCAGAAGGTTTAAGCACCGCAGGAAGGTGGACTTGCCGCTGCCGGACGGGCCGATGACCACGACCACCTCGCCGCGCGCGATGTCGCAGTTGATGCCGCGCAGCACGCGGTTGTTTCCGAAGGATTTGCTCAGGTTGCGTACGCTGATGAGAACCTCGCCTTTATCGCTCACCGGCACGCAGCCTCCTCTCCACAAGGCCCAGCAGGCGCGAGGTGGTAAAGGTCATCACGAAGTACAAAACGGAGGTGACGATGAGCGCCTCCACATAGCGCATGGTGGTAAAGCCGATCGTCTTGGTGTTGTACATCAGCTCCGCCGCGCCGATGGTGGAGGCGATGGACGACTCCTTGATGACCACCACGAACTCGTTGCCCAGCGCGGGCAGAATGTTGCGGATGGCCTGGGGCAGAATGATGCGGCTCATGGTTTGGGCGCTAGTCATGCCAAGCGAACGCGCGGCCTCGCTTTGGCCGCGGTCGATGGACTGTATGCCCGAGCGCACGATCTCCGCCACGTACGCGGCGGAATTGAGGGACAGCCCCACGCACCCGGCCAAAAGCACCGGTACCTTGATGCCCATCATGGGCAGGCCGTAGTAGATGAGCATCACCTGCACGAGCAGGGGCGTGCCGCGCAGGAACTCGATGTAGGCCGTGGCGATCAGGCGCGGCAGGGCATGGCGCGACAGGCGGGCGATGGCCCACCCGGTGCCCATCACAGTGCCGGCCACCACCGTAATGACGGCCATGAGCAGCGTGTACAGCGACCCTTGCACGAACAGGGGCCAATAATGCTGCATGAAGGAAAAGCTGAAGGTCAAGCGGGAGCCTCCTTACGGGGCAGAATCGGCGTCTTTGGCGTACCCGGCGGACAGAATGCGGCCGCGGTCGAACGTGCGCTTTGCCTGGCGCAGGTGGCACACCGCGCGGATGCGCCCGCCGTCGATGGCCAGCACGGTGATATCGCGGGCCGTGATGCCCGAGGACGCGCTTTGATAGATGATGGTGATTCGTTTGCCCTCGCGCAGGGACAGCGCGAGGAACTCGTCGATCACGCCGGGCAGCTCAGCCCAAACGCGCCGAAATAGTGCGCGAAGAACCGGGCCGCAGAAACGTCCATGGCCACCTCGTGCGGGGCGGAAACGCCGCCCTCGGGGGCGGGCTGGAACCACGTGGCGCCCGCCGCGCGGGGGGAGTGGATCTCCGGTTCCACCGTGCCGCGCTGAAAGGCGCAGATGCCCTCGTCAAAAACGGTGGCCGCGGCGAGCGGGTCGTGAAAGGTGATGTGCGGGGCGCGCTGGAACCACACCTCGGCAAAGTCCAGCACCGGCTGCAAAAGCGGGTGCTGCGCAAAAAGAGCGCGCACCTGCGCGGCCGGCAGCACCACCTTCGTGGTCACGTTCAGGCCGATGGAGCGGTGCACGGGCGCGGCGGCGCGGTACACGAGGGAGGTGGCGAGGGGATCGGCGCGCGCGTTCCATTCCGCAACGCCGGCGCCGGACACGCGGCCGAAATCGCCGCACATCAGCACCAGGCGCTTGAGGAGCCGGGCGCATTGCGGGTCGGCGGCGAACAGCAGCCCGGCGTTCGTCATGGGGCCGATGGCCAGCAGGGTGATCTCGCCCGGATGCCGCCGGATCGTCGTGCGCATAAACTCAAGCGCCGAGATATCCGGGAAAGCCGTATCGTGCGGCCAGCGGGCAAGGGCCTGGTGCTGGGGGCACAGCGGCTGGTTGTTCTTTCCGATCACCGGGTCGGACACGCCGCTGATCACGGGCGCGTCCACGCCCGCTGCGCGCAGAAGCGCGCTGGCCATCTGGCTGCGCTTGTCCGGCTCGCCCGACACCGTGGTGACGCCCATCAGCTGGCAGGCGGGCTGGACGAGCAGGTACGCCAGACATACCGCGTCGTCGATGTCCGAGCCGATGTCCGTGTCGAGCAGAATCTTCTCCCTGTCCATGGCCGATCCCTCCCTACTTATCCTCGGCAAGCCAGATCTGCCACTGCTCCGGGCAATAGCCAACGCTGGCCCTTTTGCCCATGCGCACGATGGGCGCGCGCAGATACCGGGGCGCGGCGAGCAGCGCCTCCATAATGGGCCCCTCCCCGCTTAAAAACTGCAGCGTGCTCTCCTTGTAGGCTTTGGAGTCCTGGTCGATGAGCGCGCGCAGGCCTGTCTGCCGGGCCACGCTTTGCAGCTCGCCGGGTGAAAGCCCGTATCGGCCAAGGTCAATCTGCTGAAAGGGGATGCGCCGCTCCTTAAACCAGCGCAGGGTCTTCTGGCTGTCAAAACCCTTGCCCGCGTAAATCTGCACCGTGGCGGCCATGGCTACAGCCCCGCCGCGGTCTTGATGCACCGCTGGTGTTCCGGGTCCTTGGTGTTCGTGCCGTGCGTGCGCGAGTTAAGGAAGTGTACGCAGTGGTGCCCGGGGTAGTTGTTGTCCTTGACGCGGTAGGGATCGTGCGGGTAGCCGTTGATGGAGGCCGCATACGTGCGCGAGCCCACCTTAACGAGCACCGGCCGGCGCGACCAGCTGAAGCGCCCGCCGTACACCTGCTTCAGCTTCGCCGTGTCCGCCTTGGTGAGCGGCTCGCTGTCCAGATGATTGTCGCCGCCCAGGCGGCGCTCCTTCCAGGAGATGCCCGTGCGAAAGTCGATGATGGTGAAGGTTTCCCCGGGCTTGACCAGGCCGGCGGCGTCCTTCCACTCGATCAGGCGGCCGGGCTGCGGGGGCGTTACGGGCTTGGGCGAGGGCGTGGGGGTAACGCGCGCGCGGTTGCCAAAGCCCCGCTGCGCAAGGTTGGAATAGAGCAGCGCGATGGTCTCACCGCCCGCCACGCCGTCGATCTTCAAGCCGTTGGCCGCCTGAAAGGCCTGCACGGCGCTCTTGGTTACCCCGCCGAAGGATCCGGTCACCTTGTAGGAGAAGAACCCCAGGTCCTTCAGGCGCAGCTGCAGGCGCACCACATCGTCGCCCAGCGCGCCCTCCTTCAGCATGTCCTGCTCGGCGGGCACAAGCGCAAGGTTTTGCCAGGTGACAGGCTGCGGCGTGGGAGATGGAACGGGCGAAGGCGCGGGCGTGGGCAAGGGCGGGGCGTCCGCGGAGGTCGCCGAAGCGGGGCTAGGCGAGGGCGCGGATGAAGCCGGGGCGGCCGGGCTTGCGGCGGGCGTGCCGGAAGCGCACAGCGCGGGCGGGGGCGCACAGAAAAGCGCCAGCGCCAGGCAAAGCGCCAGGCAGGCCGCGCGGCGGCAGGGGAAAGACGCCTTGCCCGAAGGGCGGGCGCCAACGCGCCCCGGCCGCGCAAGCGCATCGCTCACGCAAGGGCCTCCTGCGCTTTACGGATGTTCTCCAGCGAGCGCTGCGCGCTCTGCATGGCCGAATAGGTGGGGCAGCGGTCCTGCTCGACCACAAGCCAGGACGCCCCCGCGTCGTTGGAGGCCTGAAGCAGCGCAGGCAGGTCCTGCTCGCCATCGCCCACCGGGCGGAAGTCGAACTCGGGGGCGGACACGAAGTCCTTCAGGTGCACAACGGGTGCGCGGCCCTTGTAGCGGCGCAGGTAGGCGGCAGGGTCCTCGCCGCCGCGGTTCACCCAGCAGGTGTCCAGCTCGGTCTGCAGCTGATCGGGCGAAAGGTCGAGATACAGCTTGTCCAGGGCGTACAAGCCGTCCACTTTGGCAAACTCGAAGGCGTGGTTGTGGTAGAGCAGCTGGCAGCCGAAAGCTTTGAGCGCCACGGACGCGGCGGCGGCGCGGCGCAGAAAATCCGCGTAGCCCTGCGCGCCGGGGCGCATGGGCTCGCCCACGTAGGGGATGGCGACGTAGGGGAGCTTCAGAGCCTTCACGTAGGCGAGGATGGAAGGGTCCTCCAGGCCCTCGATGCCAATGTGCGCGCTCACGGCCGCGAGGCCGGTCTGGGCCAGAGCGGCGGCGATGTCGGCGGCGGGCGTCTGAAAGAAACCGGCGAATTCCACGCCGTCGTACCCCAGGCGCGCGACGCGCCGGATCGTGCCGATCATGTCCGCGGCGACATCCTCGCGCACGGTGTACAGCTGCAAAGCGACAGGAAGCGCTTTCATGGCGGGTCCTCCTTCCAAGGCCGGAAACGTTTTCTTTCAGTATACCTTTCGCAGGGGAAAATGGCAACATATCCGGGCGCAAAACAGCCCGCCGTGCTATAATGGGGGCATAGTGAAAGGAGGTGCGGCAATGAACGCCATAGACGCCCTGATGGCCCAGCAATACGCCGCCGTACAGCGCAGGTTTCCCGTGGAGGATGTGCTCGCCGGCCGCATGCGCGAGGAGGATTTCCGCCGGGGCCTCAGCGCGGCCCTGAAGGAAGCAATGGGCGCCATGCCGCAGCGCGCGCCGCTTGCGGCCGAACTGGCCTTCACGCGCGCTCTGGACGGCTACACGCTGGACAAGTACTATCTGGCGGCGGAGGCGGGCTACCGCTTTCCCATGTACGCGCTTACGCCCGCGGGCGCGCCCAAAGGCAACCGCGCGGTGCTGGCGCTGCACGGCCACGGCTACGGCGTGCGCGACATCGTGGGCCTGATGCCCGACGAAACGCCCCGGGTGGGCGACCCGCGTTACCACAAGGATTTTGCCGTGGCCCTGTGCCGCGCGGGCTTTACCGTGCTGGCGCCGGAACTGCTGGGCTTTGGCGAGCTGCGCTATGACGAGCAGGCGAACCGCTCGCCCGGGGAGAGCTCGTGCAACCGCATCGGCTGCAACATGCTGCTGCTGGGCCGAACGCTGCTGGGCGCGCGGTACCTGCAGTGCCAGGCCGCGCTGGATTTTGCGCAGGCGCAGGGCATGGCCGGGGGCGGCCGCATGGGCGTTATGGGCATCTCCGGCGGCGGCATGATGGCCACGTACGTGAGCGCGCTGGAGCCGCGCGTTAAGGCGGCGGTCGTCTCGGGCTACGCTTGTACCTTTGAGGGCTGCATCTATGCCATGCACCACTGCCTGTGCAACTTTCTGCCCGGTATGCTGAAGGCCGGCGAGGAGACGGATTATCTCTCGCTCATCGCCCCGCGGCCCATGCTGTGGGAGGCGGCGTCGCAGGACGCCATCTTCCCCCGCCCCTTCGTGCAAAAGGCCGAGGCCGTGCTGCGGCAGGTGTACGCCATGCACAGGGCCGAGGACTGCTTCGAGGTGGATTATTTCGAGGGCGGGCACGAAATATCCGGCGCCCGCGCCTATGCGTTTTTGCAGGAGCACGTGTAGCCGCCCCAGTAAGCAGCCGGCCGAGGGCCGCGCCTTCGGCGCTTCGCCGTTTGCGCAGAAGGCCCCGCCGGCGGTTTGAAAGAAGGAACGATCGACGATGTCCCAAACCCGGCGCGCGGCGGACGCCCCCCTCCGCCAGCCCGTTTCCCCAGCGCTGCTTGCCCGGCTGTTTTTGGTCACCTTCCGCATCGGCGCGTTCACCTTTGGAGGCGGATACGCCATGATCCCTCTGATGCAGCGGGAGTTTGTGGACAACCACGGCTGGATTGAGAAGGAGGAGATCGCTTCCTTCTTCGCCGTGGCGCAGTCCCTGCCGGGCGTGATCGCCGTCAACGCCTCCATCATGATCGGCACGCGCATCGCCGGATTTGCCGGGGCCGTGGCGGCCCTGCTGGGCGTTACGCTGCCCTCGCTCATCACGCTGGTTCTCGTGTCGCTGGCCTATAAGGCCTTCATCGCCAACCCGCTTGTACAGGCCTTCATGCGCGGCGTGCGCGCCTGCGTTGTGGCGCTTATGGCCACGGCCGTGCCCACGCTGGCCGTGCCCACGCTGACCAGCCGGTTTGCCTGGGCGCTTGCTGCGGGTGCGCTGCTCGTCACGCTGTTGGCGCCGCAGGTGCACGCGGCCTTTGTGCTGCTGGGCGCGGGTTGCCTGGGGCTTTTCGCGCACCTGCTTGCCCGCGCGAAGGAGGCTTCATAGATGGCCTCGCTTCTGTTTTCGCTGTTCATCACCTTCTGCAAGATCGGGCTGTTCACCATCGGAGGCGGCTACGCCATGCTGCCCTTCATCCAGCGCGAGGTGCTGGCCGTGCACGGCTGGCTTTCGGCTGCGGAGATCGCCGACATCGTGGCCATCTCGCAGATGACCCCCGGCCCCATCGCCATCAACGCCGCCACGTTCACCGGCATGAAAGTGGCGGGCGTTGCGGGGGCGTGCCTGTCCACGCTCGGCGTGGTGCTGCCCTCCCTGGTCATCGCCTCGCTTGTGGCGCGCGCGCTGCTCGCCTTCCAGCGCTCGGACGTGGTGAAGGGCGTGCTGATGGGGATGAAACCCGCCGTCACCGGCCTGATCGCCGCCGCGGCGCTGGGCATCCTCGTGCAAACGCTCTATCTGCCCGCGGTTTTGCCTGCGTCGGTTTCCGCGTTCCTGGCAAGTTTTGCGGCGAGCGTGGACTGGCCGGCCGCCGCTTTGGCCGCGGCCGCGTACGCGGCGCTTTCCCTGGGCAAAAAGAGGGTGCACCCGATCGCCACCATTTTGGCCTGCGGCGCGGCGGGCATCGCCCTGTACTACATGGGCGTGTAGGCCGGGCCGGCCGCCCCCGCCGTGAAAGCCGCCCGGCCGCGGCTTTTGCGGCGGTTTTGCTGCGCCTTGCTTTTTACCTCCTATCGGGGGTACAATGGAAGGAGACCGCGCCAGCCCTCGCATGCCGCCGGACACCCAGCGCCGCGCGGGAACGGACCATGGCGGCGCCGGTGGCAGGACGGGCAGCGGGCCCGCCGGCCGAAGGCCGGGAACTTCGGCCGATACGACAGGAGGTATTGAGCGTATGGCTAACAAACGTCTGTTGATCGTGGACGACGAACCCTCCATCGTGAAAGGGCTCAAGTATTCGCTGGAGCAGGAAGGCTACGAGATCGAGGCGGCGTACACGGGCGACGAAGCGCTGCAGAAGTTCGCCGCCGCACCCTTCGATATGGTGCTGCTGGACGTGATGCTGCCCGGGCTTTCGGGCATGGAGGTATGCCAGCGCATCCGTGAGACCTCCTCGGTGCCCATCATCATGGTCACCGCCAAGGGCGAGGACATGGACAAAATTCTCGGCCTGGAGTATGGCGCGGACGATTACCTGACCAAGCCGTTCAACGTGATGGAGCTGAAACAGCGCATCAAAACGGTGTTCCGGCGCGTGGCGTCGGCCCCTGCCGAAAGCGCGGCGCGCGTGGTCAGCGCGGGCGAGCTGTCCGTGAACCTGGACAACCGCACCGCCAGCATCGCCGGGCGGGACGTGTCGCTCACGGCCAAGGAATTCGAGCTGCTCGCGCTGTTTATCACGAACCGCGGAAAGCTGTACACGCGCGAACAGCTGCTGCAGCTCATCTGGTCGGGCGATTTTACCGGCGACAGCCGTACGCTGGACGTGCACATCTCCCGCCTGCGCGACAAAATTGAGAAAAACCCCAAACAGCCCGAATACATCATGACGAAGTGGAGCGTGGGTTACTATTTCGCGGATCGGTAGCCCGCTGTACTCCGTGCGCTGGCGGGTCGTCACCCTCACGCTGGGGCTTGTGGCGGCCGCCTTCGTGCTGGTGGGCATGGCGGTGCTTCAGGAGACGGCGCTTTTGCTTGTGCAGCAGCGCGAGCGCGACGAGTACGCGCGCGCGGAGCTGCTTGCGGGCCAGCTTTCCGCGCCGTTTTCCCGGTACGACGCCGACGCGATTTACGCGCTGTGCTCCTCGCAGAGCGACGCGCGCGTGCTGCTTTTGTCCACCGAGGGCGTGGTGCTTGTGGATTCGGGCACCGCGCTTGCGGGCGTGCGCCTCGCGCTCGCGCAGGTGCGCGAGGTGGCGGACGGAGCGGCCAAGGCCCACGGCTTCTACCGCCTGGCCGGCCCCTCGCAGATGCCGCTGAACCTTTTGACCTGGCTGCGCGGGGAGTACGCGCAGGGCACGCAGTGGGTGGGGTACTACGTGGCGCCCGTGCTGGTGGGCAACAACCGAAGCGGTATGGTGCTCGTGTCCTCATCCATCCAGGACGTTGTGGCCAAGCTGTCGGCCATACAAAGCGCCATGCTGCTCTATTTCATCGTGGGCGCGTCCACCGTGGCGCTGCTCAGCGTTTGGATGAGCGGCCTGATCACCCGGCCGATCAACGAGCTGACGTCCGTGATGCTGAAAACCACGCGGGGCGATTTCTCCGCCCGAGCCAGCACGCGCGGACGCGACGAGATCGCCCAGCTGGGCCGCACGTTCAACATGATGAGCGAGAAGCTGGAGAACCTGGACCGCGCGCGCTCGGAGTTCATCTCCTCCGCCTCGCACGAGCTGAAGACGCCGCTCTCCGGCATGAAGATACTCGTGGAGTCCTTAAGCGAATCGCCCGACATGGAGGAGGACGTGCGGCGCGATTTTCTGCAGGACATCAACCGCGAGATCGACCGCCTCTCCGCCATCGTGGGCGACCTGCTCACCCTGGTGCAGATCGACAGCTACGGCATGACCGTGAACGCCGCGGAGTTTTCCCTTATGGAGCTGATCAACGAAACGGTGGCGCGGCTGCGCCCCATCGCCCACAACCGCACCATCGCCCTGGCCGTGCACATGGAGGAAGAGGTGAGCGTGCACACCGACAAGGGCAAGTTGCAGCAGATTTTGTACAATCTGATCGACAACGCCATTAAGTACACCCCGGATGGCGGGCGCGTGAGCATCACGCAGCGCAGGAAGGGCCGCGCGGCCATTGTGGAGGTGGCGGACACGGGCGTGGGCATCCCCGAGGATTCGCTTGCCCACGTGTTCGACCGCTTCTACCGCGTGGACAAGGCCCGCTCGCGCCAGACGGGCGGCACGGGCCTGGGGCTGTCCATCGTGCGCAACTTAACCACGCTGCTCGGCGGGGATATCGCCGTGCAAAGCCAGGTGGGGGAAGGCACCACGTTCACCCTCACCCTGCCCATTCAACGGGAGAAGGTGACCTATGAGCCCTAACAGAGCTGCATGCCGGACGGCGCCGGAACGGATGCGGGGAAGAAAGCCGTCCGTCATCGCCTTTTGCCGTCGCAGCCCGGCGCTATTTTGGGCCTTTTGCAAACCACAAAGAGCGCTTCAGCTGGCCGCCTGTCTTGTCGCGCTCGTTACGCTGTGCTCGTGCATGATGATCAGCCCCATCCGCGAGGAGAAGAGCGCCGGGCCGACGCCCGTGCCCATTCCGCCCGAGATATCCGGCTCGTCCACCGACCGCGTGGTCACGCTGTTCTTTCGCTACCGCGACCTGCTGATGCTGACCACGGAAACGCTCGCCCTGCACGACGCGCCGGACGACAAGCGCCGCTTTGTGAAGCTGGCAGTGGAGGCGCTCATCGCCGGGCCGCGCGAGGAGAGCGCCAACGACAAGCTTCCCGTGCTGCCGCCCACCACAAAAGTGCTGGACGTACAGGGCACGGACAGCCTGTGCACGATCACCCTGTCGGCCGATTTTTTGACCCGAACCGTCAAGGGCGCGGACATCAAGACGCTGGGCGACAACAACCAATCGATGCTGGAGGCCGAGCGAACCAGGCGGCTGGGAGTTTCCGCGCTGGTGAGCACGATTGTGCAGACCGGCGCGTACGCTCAGGTGCAGCTGCTGGTGGACGAGGGGGGCGGCAAAGGCGTGCGCATCCAGCAGCGCGAGCTGGGCGAGGCGAGCGACGAGCTGCTGGGGCCCTTGTCCTGCGACGAGTCGATCCTTTCCATTTTGCTTACGCCTCGCCAGACACTGCGCGCCATACTGGAGAGCCTGCGCGACCGCAACGCCGAGCAGCTGTACCGCTTTATCGCTCAGCGTGACGAGCAGGGCGCCCTGCGGCCCACCATCTCGGAGGTGAGCGACTTCATCGAGAAGTCCGCCACGCTGCGCGACGACATGATCATCTATCAAAACGCCGAACTGCTTTCGGGCGATGGGCAGAGCGTTACCCTGCTCGTGCACGTCAACTTCCTGCCCCGATCGGGCGGCGTTGTGGAGCGCGACCATCTGCCGCTTGTTCTTCGGCGCGAGAACGAAGTGTGGAAGATGGACTACGACGCCCTGGCCGCGCTCATACCGCAGTGAACGAGGGAACCTGCGGCTTTTTCGGCCGGGACGGCATGCGGAAACGCGCGAACAAGGGATGCGGCGCGGGGAGGGAGGCGGCGGGATGCGCGGCGGTGTAAGCGTTATGGCGGCGCTTCTTTTGTGCTGCTTTTGCGGGTGCGCGACGGCCCAGAGCCCCCTCGGTCCGGCGGGTGCGCCGGCCGGGGAGGCCGACCCCGCGCCGTCCGCCGCGCCGCCCGCGCTGTACCGGCAGGACGGCGGGCCCGTGCAGGTGCTGCGGTCCGTGCTGTTCTACCCGCAGGCGGGCACGCACCGCCTGATTGCCGAGACAAAGGACCTGCCTTTGCCGGCTGGCGCGTCCTACGCCGAAACCCTGGTGCGCGCGCAGCTGACCCCGCCCGTGCGCAACGACCTTCTGCGCCTTTCGCCCGAGGGCACGCGCCTTCTGTCCCTTGAGTGGACGGGCGAGCTGGTGACGGTGAACCTCTCCGCCGAGGTGCTCGGCCTTTCGGAGTACGACAGGCTGTTGCTGCGCGTGGCTTTGACGAACACGCTCACCGAGCTCGGAGGCATCAGCTACGTGTCCTTGTTGGTGGAGGGCATGGCCCTGAGCTGTTACTCGCTTCCCATGGGCGCCTTTACGCGCAACACCGGCAACCTCCTGGCGCTGCAGTACGCAAGCGAACAGGAGCTGGACCGAGCGCATGCCGGGCCGGGGCCGAGCGATTCCACCTACAGCCGCGACGTCGCCTTGTACTTTGCCGACGCGCGCGCCCTGCGCCTGGTTCCGGAGGTGCGGCGCGTGGAGCTTTCGGGCGCGGACCCGGCGGAATGCCTGTCCAGCGTGTTCGAGGAGCTGGCCAGGGGGCCCGTGGACAGCCGCTCCATGCGCCGCGTGGTGCCCCAGCCCCAAACGCCCTTCCTTCTGACGCTGGACACGCAGGTGGTGGAGGATGAGCTGACGCTGTACCTGGAGTTCTCCAACGAGCTGATTGCCTTTATGGAGCGGCAGCGCCTGCCCTCCGAGCTGGTGTACGGCGCGATCATCCTTACGGCCGCCTCCTTTTACCCCGAGGTGAGCAAGGTGATCATGTCGGTCAACCGCCAGCAAATCTACAGCCTGCCCGGCCTGCCCTCCGTCACCAACTTCACGCGGAATGTCTTCGGCCGTTTCATCGGCCGGCCGGTAACGCTGTACTTTCCCTCGCGCGACGGCTCGGCGCTGCTGCCCATAACGCGCGCGCTGCCCCTGGCCGACGCCGTGCTGCCCGCCTCGCTCATCGCCGAGCTGCAAAACGGCCCCACCTCCGCCGAGGACCCGGCGGCCGTCTCCGCCTTCCCGCCCATCGCCTACGGCATACGCGGGGTGACGGTACAGGGGGACGTGGCCATGGTGGACATGACGAGCGAGATGGCCGCCGCCTGCCGCGGCATGACGCCCGAAGCGGAGCGCAACCTGGTGTACAGCGTGGTGAACACGCTGTGCGACATGACCGGCGTGCGCCGCGTGCAGTTCTACGTGGAGCGGCAGAGCGTGACCTCGCTGGCAGGCCACATCGACCTGAGCGGCCCGCTGCTGCGCAACCCCGGCCTTGTGCGCAAGCAGTAGCGCGGCCGCGCGGCACGGGTTTTCCAAAGGACACATGCAAAAGGAGGCGGCCCCATGGCTTACCAGATCGATCCTTCGTCCGTGCCCGTCCTGACGCTCTCCTCCGGCGCGTCCATGCCCGCCGTAGGCATGGGCACGTTCGGCTCGGACAGCGTGACGCCCGCGCAGGTGGCGGCGGCCGTAATAACCGCCGCGCGCATCGGCTACCGCCACTTCGACTGCGCCATGGTGTACGGCAACGAAAAAGAGGTGGGCGAGGCGCTGAGCGCCGTGCAGGAGGGCTTGCCAAGGCGGGAGCTGTTCGTCACCTCCAAGCTGTGGAACGACAGGCACGCCAAAAAGGACGTCATCCCCACGTGCGAGCAGTCGCTGCGCGATTTGCGCCTTGAGTATCTGGACCTGTATCTGGTGCACTGGCCCTTTCCCAACGCGCACGACGCGGGATGCGACGTGCACGCGCGCAACGAAAATGCCAGGCCCTACATCCACGACGCCTTCATGCAGACTTGGGGCGAGTTTGAAAAACTGCAGCAACAGGGCAAGGTGCGCCACATCGGCACGTCGAATATGACGATACCCAAGATGGAGCTGCTCCTGCGCGACTGCCGCATAAAGCCGGCCGCAAACGAGCTGGAGATGCACCCGCACATGCAGCAGCGCGAGCTTTTCGGCTACCTGACCCGCAGCGGCATCGCCCCCATCGCGTACTGCCCGATGGGCTCGCCCGGCCGCCCGGAGCGCGACCGCACCCCGGAGGACACGGTGGACCTGGAGGACCCGGTCATGCTGTCCATCGCCGCCCGGCACGGCGTGCACCCAGCGTCCATCGCCATCGCCTGGGCCGTGCAGCGCGGCGCAGCGCCCATCCCCTTCTCCACGAACGAAAAGCACCTGTACGCCAATCTGCTCTCCGCCCTGCAGCCTCGCCTGAGCGAGCAGGAGATGGCCGCCATCGAGGGGATCGACCGCAACTGCCGTCTCATTAAGGGCCAGGTATTTTTGTGGCGCGAGGGCCAGGACTGGCGCGACCTTTGGGACGAGAACGGCGTGATCGCCCAATAGGCGGCAGCCCGCAATCATGCGCGGCCCTTGCAGCCGGGCGGCGACTACATGGCGAGTACGTATTGAAGCGGTGAAGTGACAACTTGCTCAAAGACATCACAATCGGACAGTATTTTCCCGGCAACTCGCCCGTGCACAGGCTGGATCCGCGCGTCAAAATCCTGCTGACCGGGCTGTACATTGCCGCGGTGTTTCTGGCGCGCAGCGTTTGGGGATACCTTGCGGTGCTGCTCTTCGTGGCGCTTACGGCAAAGCTGGCGGCCATTCCCATGAAGTACCTGGCCAGGGGCCTGAAGCCCATTTTGCTGCTCGTGGCGTTCACCTTCGTGTTCAACGTGCTTATGGGGCCGGAGGGGCGCGAGCTGTACCGCTGGAAGTTCCTGCGCATCACCGCCGAGGGCCTCGTGCAGGCGCTGCAGCTGATGGCGCGGCTCATTCTGCTCGTGCTGGGCACCTCGCTTTTAACGCTGTGCACGTCGCCCATCGCCTTAACGGACGGGCTTGAGCGGCTGTTTGCGCCGCTCAAGCGCCTGCGCTTTCCGGTGCACGAGCTGGCCATGATGATGACCATCGCCCTGCGCTTCATCCCCACGCTCCTGTCGGAGGCGGACCGCATCATGAAGGCGCAGATGGCGCGCGGGGCGGACTTTGAATCCGGAAACCTCCTCTCCCGCGCGCGGGCCATGGTGCCTTTGCTCGTGCCGCTGTTCGTGTCGGCCATCCGGCGCGCGGACGAGCTGGCCGTGGCCATGGAGGCGCGCTGCTACCACGGGGGCGAGGGACGAACGCGCATGCGCGTGCTGCGCCTGACGGCGGCGGACGGGGCCGCGGGCGCGGCGCTGTGCGCGCTCGTGGCGCTCGCGGCGCTGCTGTAGGGGCGGGCCGTGAAGCGCGCGCGCCTGCTGGTGGAGTATGACGGCACGGCCTTTGCGGGCTGGCAGCGCCAGAACAACGCCATGACCGTGCAGCAGCGTTTGGAGGAGGCCTTTGCCGACCTGACAGGCGAGCGGGTGGCCATGGTGGGCGCGTCCCGCACGGATGCCGGCGTGCATGCGCTGGGGCAGGTGGCGCATTTTGACACGCTCGGCCGCATCCCCGGGGACAAGCTGGCCCTGGCCCTGAACACGCGCCTGCCGGCCGACGTGCGCGTGCAGGCGTCGGGGTACTGCTCCCCCACCTTTCACGCCCGTTACCACGCCTGCGGCAAGACGTACCGCTACCGCATCCACAACGCGCCCTGCGCACCGGCGCTTTTCCGCCTGGACCGCGCGCACGCGCCGCTTGCGCTCAATCTGTCGCTGATGCGCGAGGCGGCCGAATACGCGCTGGGCCGCCACGACTTTTCCGCCCTGTGCGCCGCGGGAAGCGCCGTGAAGGACCGCACGCGCACGATCACCGCCCTGTCGGTGGAGCGCGAGGGCGCGCTGGTCACCATCCAAGTGTCCGGCGACGGGTTCTTGTACAACATGGTGCGCATTCTGGCCGGCACCCTGATGGACGTGGGTCAGGGCCGTCTTCCCGTAGACGCCCTGCGGCGGGCGATCGACAGCCGCGACCGGCTGTGCTGCGGCGCCACCGCCCCGGCCTGCGGCTTAACGCTTCTGCGCGTGCACTATCCCTTTGACCTGCCCGACCTGAGGATGGAGGCGACGGTATGAACAGCGGCCTGGTATCCGTCACGTTCCGGCAGCTTGCGCCGGAAAAGATCGTCGATCTGGCGCGCCGCGCGGGCCTTGACGGCATCGAGTGGGGCGGGGACGTGCACGTCCCCCCGGGCGATGAGGCGCTGGCGCTGCGCGTCGCCCGCATGACGCGCGACGCGGGGCTGGCGGTGTCTTCCTACGGCTCGTACTACCGGTGCGATGGCGACCGCTTTCACGAGTGCCTCACCACGGCTCTTGCGCTTGAGGCCAAGGTGATCCGCGTATGGGCGGGGCGCATCGCTTCGGCGGGATGCACGTCCGCCATGCGCGCGCGCATTACGGCGGACGCGGCGAAGTGCGCCCAGATGTGCCACGACAACGGCGTCACCCTGGCCTTTGAATATCACGGAGGCACCCTGACGGACACGCCCGCCTCTGCCGAGCGGCTGCTTGGCGAGGTGCCCTTCGCCAAGACCTACTGGCAGCCCAACGTGGGCTATGAGGAGAAGCAGCTGAAGCAGTCGCTGCGGGGCGTTGCCGAGCAGGCCGTGCGCCTGCACGTGTTCCACTGGAACGGGCAGGAACGGCGGCCGCTCGCCGAGGGCGAGGCGAAATGGCGGCCCCTTCTGCCCCTGGCGCGCGCGGCCGAGTGGGCGCTTTTGGAGTTTGTGAAGGACGAGAGCGAGGAGCAGTTCCTTGCGGACGCGCAAACGCTGAAGGGATGGCTTGCGCGCCTGTAACCCCGGCGGACGAGGTTTTACCCGGCGGGAATACCGCGGGGCGATTGCCAAGCGGCGGCGGGGGCGGTATAATGTACAAAATACGTTTGTTGAGGTGCTCGCATGCCGCTGCTACAATTCCGCTGCACGCAGTGCGGCCATAAGTTTGACGCGCTCATTCGCCTGGAAAGCATCAAGGACGCCACCTGCCCCGAATGCCGCGCCCCCGCGCAGCGTCTGTACGAGGGCGTTTGCAACAAACCTGCGCCCGCCGCGTCGGCGCCCGCCTGCCCGGGCGGCGCGGGGGGATCCTGCCCGACCTGCCCGTACGGCGCGCACTGAGGGCGGCACGATGGCGGAAGTATTTGCCATAACCGGCGGCGCGCGCCTGGTGGGGGAGACGCGCGTGAGCGGCTCCAAAAACGCGGCGTCGGCCATCCTTCCGGCGATGCTGCTTTGCGATGAGCCCTGCTATGTGGACAACCTGTCGGACATAGAGGACGTGCACGTGCTGTGCAAGCTCATGCAGGAGCTGGGCGCGATCGTCAAGCCCTCGCCCGGCGGGCTGTACGTGGATCCGCGCCCCCTGCACACCTTCGTTTGCACCGATCCGATCGCCTGCAACCTGCGCGCCACCAGCTACTTTCTGGGCGTGCTGCTCTCCCGCATGGGGCGGGTGGAGCTGGCGCTGCCCGGCGGGTGCGATTTGGGCACGCGGGCTTTTGATTTGCACATCAAGGGCCTGCAGCAGATGGGCGCGCAGCTTGCTTACAACGAGCAGGGGTTTACGGGCGTCACGCCCGGCCTGCACGGCGCGGAGGTGTACCTGGACCGCGCGAGCGTGGGCGCGACCATCAATTTGATGCTGGCCGCCACCAAGGCGCAGGGCAATACGATCATCACGAACGCCGCGCGCGAGCCGCACGTGGTGGACGTGGCGAACTTCATCAACTCCATGGGCGGCAACATCAAGGGCGCGGGTACCTCCGCCATCCGCATCCGCGGGGCGCAGCGCCTGCACGAGTCGTCCTACACGATCATTCCCGACCAGATTGAGACCGGCACGCTGATGCTGATGGCCGCGGCCACGCGCGGAAACGTGCTCATCTCCGGCGCGATTCCCGCCCACATGGAAGCCGTAACCGCCAAGCTTTTGGAGATGGGCGCGCGCGTGGAGGAGGGGGACGACATGATCCGCGTCTCCTCAACGGGCGCGCACCGCCATGTAAACGTGAAAACCTTGGAGTACCCGGGCTTTCCCACGGATCTTCAGCAGCCCATTTCCGCCATGCTCACCACGGCGCGCGGCACGTCCGTCATCATCGAGAACATATTCGACGACCGCCTAAAGCAGATGCACGAGCTTGCGCGCATGGGCGCTGTGTCCTCGGTGCAGGAGAACGTCGCCACCATCGAGGGCGCGGACTATTTGACCGGCACGGACGTGTATGCCACCGACCTGCGCTGCGGCGCGGCGCTTGTGCTGGCCGGCATGATGGCCCGGGGCACGACCACCGTGCACAACATCCACTACATCGACCGCGGGTACGAGCACCTGGACGAGAAGCTCCGCGCGCTGGGCGCGAGCATCGAAAGGAGAACGCTGTGAAGGAGCTGTCCCCCCGCGAGCGCCTGCGGCGCGTGTTTGCCTTTGAAAAGCCCGACCGCCTGCCGGTTGTGGAATGGGCGGGCTGGTGGACAAAGACGGCCGAGCGCTGGCACCAGGAGGGTTTGCCCGCCGAACTGAGCGCGCCGGAGGACATCCGCGCGTATTTCGGGCAGGACGCCTGGCGGCAGATATGGATCGCTTCCGGCGGCCCGGACCTGCCCGCGCCCGCCTACCACGGCGCGCCGCGCGTGCCGGATCTGGACGCCTACGAGCGCTATTTCACCGCCATGTACCTGGATCCGCGGCCCCGGCTTGAGGCCCTGCGGCGCTGGGCGCGGGCGCACCGCGAGGGCGAGGCGGTGGTGTGGCTGACCATCGACGGGTTCTTCTGGTATCCGCGCGGTCTTATGGGAATCGAACCGCACCTCACCTCCTTCTATGACTGCCCGGACTACTACCACCGCATCTGCCGCGACCTGCTGGCCTACCACAAGCGCGTGTTTGACGCGGTGTTTGAGATCCTCACCCCGGATTTTATGACCTACGCCGAGGACATGAGCTACAACCACGGGCCCATGTTCGGCAAGCCGATTTTCGACGAGTTTCTCAAGCCGTATTATCTGGAGAGCGTCGCTTATGCCAAGCAGAGCGGCATGCGCATCCTCATCGATACGGACGGGGACGTCACCGTGCCCATCGAGTGGTATACGCAGGTGGGCATCGAGGGCTTCCTGCCCCTGGAGCGCATGGCGGGCGTGGACGTGGCGGCCATACGGCGGCAGCACCCAAAGCTGCTCATGCTTGGCGCGTTTGACAAGACCGTGATGCACCTGGGCGAGGAACGCATGCGCCAGGAGTTTGAGCGGCTGCTGCCGGTGATGCGAAAGGGCGGGTATGTCCCCTCCTGCGACCACCAAACCCCGCCGGGCGTATCCCTTGAGGATTACCGCCTGTACATGAGGCTGCTGAACGAGTACGCGCGGCGCGCGATAGCTGATTAAGGAGAGTGCCGCCCGATGATCAAGGGTTTGGTACACGTGTATACGGGCGAGGGCAAGGGCAAAACCACCGCCGCGGTCGGGCTGTGCGTGCGCGCCGTGGGGCGCGGCAAGCGCGTCGCCTTCGTGCAGTTTTGCAAGACGGCGCCCACGGGCGAAATGGAGCCTCTGCAAAGGCTGGGCGTCAGCTGCTTTCGCATGGAGGGGTCGTTCGGCTTCTCTTTTGCCATGGATGAACAGCACAAGGCCGCCTACCGCCAGGCGCTTGCCGCGCACTGGAAAACGGCGCTGAGCGTGGTTTCCTCGGGCGGGTTCGATCTGGTGGTGCTGGACGAGGCCATGGGCGCCATGCACATGGGCGCCGTCAGCGCGGGGGATCTGTGCGGCCTGTGCAAGGACAAACCCGTTCCGCTGGAGCTGGTGTTCACCGGCCGGGGCGCGCCGGACGCCCTGATCGCACTGGCGAACTACGTGTCCGTCATCAGCGCGCTCAAACACCCCCTGGAGGAAGGCACAGCCGCCCGCGAGGGCGTGGAGTACTAGGCGCTATGGGCATGGTCGGGCGGGGCGATATGGCCCTTCAGCTGGCGGACATGGGCGTTCGCGAGAGCGACACGCTGATGGCCGTGGTGCAGCGCCGGGGCAGCGGCCCTTCGGCGCAGGCCATCATCGAGGCGCTGCTTTCGGCCGTGCCGGCCGGAACGCTGCTGATGCCCGCGCACACCGGGCCGACGGTCGGCCCGGGCTACCCGTCCTTCGACGTGCTGCGCACGCCCACCATTGAGGGCGAGGTGAGCGAAACCTTTCGCAAGCGGCCGGACGTACGGCGTTCCTGGCATCCAACGCATTCCGTATGCGCCTGCGGGCGGGACGTTGCCGGCCTTCTGGACGGCCACCACCTGTGCGCCACGCCCTGCCGGGCCGATTCGGTGTACGGGCGGGGGTTGCTCTCGCGCGACGCGCGCATCTTACTGCTTGGATGCGGCCTCAACCGCATGACATTTTTGCATGGCGTGGAGGAATGGGTGGGCGTCCCCGGACGGCTGGGGCCCTTATGCGACTATCTGCTCGTCACGCCGGAAAGCACGCGCCTGAGCGTGAGCTGCCAGCCCTACACGAGGGACGTATCCCCCAATTTCCCGCGCGTGCACAATACCCTCGCCGAGCGCGGCGCGCTGCTGGAGGGCCGCGTTGGGGATATGAGCGCGATTCTGCTCTCCTGCCGTACGGTGTACGCCGTTACCGCCCAGCTGCTGGAGCGCAACAACGCCCTATTTAATTAGCCCGGCGCGGCCCCGTCGTTTTCGCCGCGCCTCCGCGTCCGGCTACGTTCTCGCGCACGGCGCGCTCGAACCATGTAAAAAATTGACGACATGCGCGTCGATTTTTCGGGAAAACTGTATCCGCGCCCATGACGCATGCGCCCGCACGAAAGCAGTTGTCGCAGCACGAATGAGGAGGTTACGCCATGTCCTTCGACGGCCTGCACCTGAACCTTGGGAACCTCTCCCGCCTCTCCCGCGCCAAAACGCGCTCCATCAGCGCCGAGAACTACAAAGGCGAAAAGGGCAAGGGCGCCATGGCCACTACCGGCACGGGCGCCAACTGCGCGCGCGACCTGGGCCAGGGCTGGAAGGTGTCGCCCTCGCAGAACATCGCCCCGGGCGAGGTGTACGAGATCGCCGGCATCCAGGGCCCGGGCGCCATCCAGCAGATCTGGCTGACCACCCACCCGGACAACTGGCGCACCTCCGTTTTGCGCTTCTACTGGGACGGCGAGGCCACCCCTTCGGTGGAGGTGCCCACGGGCGACTTCTTCCTGAACGGCTGGTGCCAGCGATCCAACATCCATTCGCTTCCCATCGCCGTCAACCCCGCCGGCGGCATGAACAGCTATTTCGAGATGCCCTTCCGCAAGAGCTGCCGCATCACCATCGAAAACCTGCGCGACCAGGCCATGACGCTGTACTATCAGGTGAACTACACCCTGACGGACGTGCCGGAGGACTGCGCGTATTTTCATGCCCAGTTCCGCCGCAGCAACCCCCTGCCTTACGCCACCGAGCATACCCTGCTGGACGGGGTAAAGGGCTGGGGCCACTACGTGGGCACGTACGCGGCCTGGGGCGTAAACAACTGCGGCTGGTGGGGCGAGGGTGAGATTAAGTTTTACATGGACGGCGACGAGTGGCCCACCGTGTGCGGCACGGGCACCGAGGACTACTTTGGCGGCGCGTGGAACTTTGAGCAGCCCAAGGGCCAGTACAATTCCTTCACCAACCTGTACACCGGCCTTTCGCAGGTGATCCGCCCGGACGGCCTGTACCAGAGCCAAACCCGCTTCTCCATGTACCGCTTCCACATCGTGGATCCCATCCGCTTTGAGCAGGACCTGAAGGTGACCATCCAGGCGCTGGGCTGGCGCTCCGGCGGGCGCTACCTTCCGCTGCAGGACGACATCTCCACCACGGCCTTCTGGTACCAGCAGGAGCCGCACGCGCCCTTCCCCGCGCTTGCGGACAAGGACGGGCTGGAAGTAATCTAACGCTGCGTCTGGAGGCTTTTGTTTGCCCAATTCCGGCCGATATCCCGCGCGCTGGGCGCTGTTTTATATGGCGCAGTTCGCCATCAACGCGGTATACCAAAACTTCATTCCCAAGTACTTCGAGGGGATCGGCCTGACCAAGCCTATGATTGGCGCGCTCGTAGGCTTTTCCCCGTTTATCGCCATTGTGGGGCAGCCCGTATGGGGCGCTTTGGCGGACCGCGTGCCCCGCAAACGCCTCGTGCTGTTTGTTTTGCTGCTGGCCGCCGCCCTCGCCATGGTGCTGTACCCGCTCTCGCCCGCCTACGCCTACCTGATGCTGATGGTGGGCGTGAACGCCTTTTTCTACACGTCCGTTCAGCCTCTGGGCGATGCGATAACGCTTGAGGGGCTGGAGAAGGGCGGCTGGAAGTTTGGGCCGCTGCGCATGGCGGGCACCGTTTCCTTCGCACTGGTGGCGGCCGGAGCCGGCACGGTGCTTACCGGGCGCACCGCTCTTGTGCCCTACCTGACGGCGGCTTTAACGGCGGTGGCGGCCGCGGCGGTGTTCGTGCTGCCGCAAAGTTCCGCGCCCCGCGCCCGTTCGGCGCGCTCGTCCGTGTTTGGCGTGCTCAAGAGCCGCGACATGATCCTTCTGCTTTCGGCGCTGTTTCTCATGATGGTTACCATGGCCTTCTATTACGCGTTTTTCGCCGTGCACTTCACCACGAACCTGCACGGCACATCGGCCATGCTCGGTTGGTGCTACTTCATATCGGCCATGAGCGAGGTGCCCTTCCTTTTGTCGGCCGACCGGCTGCTGGAGCGCTTTGGCCCGGGGAAGATGCTCGTGTTCTCCTGCGCCATGCTCACCCTGCGCTGGACCACGCTGTCCTTCATGCAGAACCCCTACCTTGTGATGGCGTCGCAGGTGATGCACATGGGATGCCTGATCGTCATGTCCTTCACCCTCGTGAAGACCATCGCTTTGGTGATGCCTCCCGAGCTGAAGGCCACCGGCCAGATGGCCGCGTCCGTAATCGCTATGACCGCCTCGCGCGTGGTGGGTTCGGCTCTTGGCGGCGTGCTGGCCGACGCCATGGGCATTCAGCGCGTGTTTCTTTTGTGCGCGGGCCTGTGCGCCGCCGTGCTTGCCGCGCTTGTGATCTTCCTGCGCAAAGGGTACCTTCAGGCCCGCCCCGACACCGTATAACTGCGCTTTACCGCGCGAGGGACATGTGCAAAGGAGGCGTTTTGCATGGCAAACATGCGCGTTTGGGAGCTGGTCGCCCCCCGGGACATGCGCCTTGGGCAGAGGGTGATGCCCACGCCCGGTCCGGGCGAGGCGCTCGTGCGCGTAAAGCACGTGGGCGTGTGCGGATCGGACCTGCACTACTACGAGCACGGCCGCGTGGGCGGGTACGTCGTCTCCTATCCGTTCATTCTGGGGCACGAAACCGGCGGCGAGGTAGCCGCCCTTGGGCCGGGCGTCACGGGCCTGACCGTGGGCCAGCCTGTTGCCTTGGAGCCGGGGGCGACCTGCGGGCGCTGCGAGGCCTGCACGAGCGGGCGCTACAACCTGTGCCCGGACGTGGTGTTTCACGCCACGCCCCCGTACGACGGCACGCTGTGCGAGTACGTGGTGCATAAGGCCGAGCTGTGCTTTCCCCTGCCGGCCGGCATGGGCACGCTGGAAGGCGCGCTCGTCGAGCCGCTGGCCGTCGGGCTGCACGCGGCCCTGCAGGGCGGGGCGCAGATCGGGCAGACGGCGCTTGTGCTGGGCGGCGGGTGCATCGGGCTGTGCACCGCCCTGTCGCTGCGCGCGGCGGGCGTTTGGCCCGTGGCCGTGTCCGAGCCGCTGGCCGTGCGCCGCGAAAAAGCCGAAGCGCTCGGCTTTCCCACCATCGACCCCGTGCAGGGCGATTTGCAGGCTGAGGGCGAGCGGCTGTGCCCGGGCGGCTTTCACATGGTGGTGGAGACCGCGGGCGCGCCTGCGGCCACCCTGCAAAGCGTGCAGATGGTGCGGCGCGGCGGGGCCATCGTGCTCGTGGGGCTTACGCCCGACCCGGTGCAGCCCTTCAACCTGGGCGCGCTTATCGACAAGGAAGCCAGCGTGCGCACGGTGTTCCGCTACCGCAACCTGTACCCGGCCGCAATACGCGCGGTATCGGCAGGGCTTCCCGTAGCCCGGATCGCCACGGACCTGTTCAGTTTTGAGGAGGCCGACCAAGCCTTTGCATACAACGCGCAGAACAAACAGCGCGTGGTGAAGGCGGTTATCGCCCTGTAGCGCATCGCGCACCCAAGCCCGCACGCCTTTTCGCCCTATCTTTTCCTGCGGGTATCGTGTATGATAGGCGAGGCGCATCTAACGGAAGAGGTGAGGCTCATGGCAGACCTGTTCGAGCGGCTGCTCAACCCGGAGGCGTTGAACAACTACACGGCGTCGAAGGTGGCCAAGCGGGAGAATTACTACCCGTACTTCCACCCGGTAACGACCCGGCAGCACTCCGAGGTGGTCATGGACGGCCGCCGCACGGTCATGCTCGGCTCCAACAACTATCTTGGGCTCACCTCCGACGAGCGGGTGATCGAGGCTGCCAAGCGCGCCATCGACAAGTACGGCACGGGCTGCACCGGCTCGCGCTTCATGAACGGCACGCTGGATTTGCACATGGAGATGGAGGAGCGGCTGGCGGCCTTCTTCGGGAAGGAAGCCGTCATCACCTTCCCTTCCGGGTTTCAAACGAACCTGGGCATCGTGTCGGCCGTGACCGGGCGGCACGACATCCTTTTTTACGATCACTACAACCACGCGTCCCTGGTGGACGCGGCGCGGCTCTCCTTCGCGCGGCTGGCCAAGTTCGAGCACAACGACATGCAGGAGCTGGAGCAGAAGCTGCAGGACGCGCCGGACAGCGCGGGGCGGCTGATCGTGGTGGACGGCGTGTACTCTATGGAAGGCGACCTGTGCGACCTGCCCGCCATCGCCGCGCTGGCGAGGAAATACGGCGCCCGCGTGATGGTGGACGACAGCCACGGCATCGGCACCATGGGCAAGGGCGGCCGGGGGGTTGGCGAGCATTTCGGCATGATGGACGGCATCGACATTCTGATGGGCACGTTCTCCAAGTCCTTCGCTTCGCTGGGCGGTTTTATGGCCGCCTCGCGCGAGGTGGTGGAGTACGTCAAGCACATGTCGCGGCCGTTCATCTTCTCGGCGTCCATGCCCCCCTCTGCCGTGGCGGCCGTGCTGGAATCGCTGCGCATCCTGCAGGAGGAGCCACAGATCGTGGCGCGCGTGAACGAGAACGCGCAGTACATGCGCGAGGGCTTTGCGCGCCTGAACATCCCGTTTGGCAATTCAGCCGCGCCCATCGTGCCGGTGATGACCTACCAGTCGGAGCGCACCTTCCTGGTGACCCGCGCCCTGCTGGAGCACGGCGTATGCGTCAACCCCGTGGTCGCTCCGGCGGTGCCGGAGGGATCCGCCCTGCTGCGCACCTCCTACACCGCCTCGCAGAACAAGGAACAGCTGGACTATGCGCTTACTCAGTTCGACGCCGTCTTCAACAAGCTGTACCCCATCCACAACTAACCCCTGCAAAAACCCACGGCCACCCGGCGGCTCTTGTAACGCCGCCGTGTGGCCGTATTCTGTTGAAGCCCCTGATCGCGCGCAAGGAACCCGCAACATCTCCCCGTGTGATGGGATCCAAGGGACATGTCCCTTGGCAGGATGCGCGAAGGGCGGCGCCCTTCGCCGTTCCCTTCGTCTTTTCCTCCGCCCCGTTACGCCCGCGCGGATTTGCGCGCCGCGGGAGCGGGCATGTTGGCGCTGAGGATGCCGCACACCGCGCCGGCGGCCGTACCCAGACCAACGTCGGCCAGGGCCGCGACGGGGGTGGCCGCGCCGCCGCCCAGAAGGTAATAAACGAGCGTGCCCAGAAGCATGTAGGCCGCGCCGACGGCCGCGCCCTTGGGCAGGCCGCGCTCGCCTCCGCGGCCCACGGCCATAAGCGTGCCCGCGCCGACGGAGGCGATCTTGATCACCTGATTGATGATGGGAATGGCCGTGTCGCTGATGGGCAGCGCCTTCAGGCCCAGGGCGAGCAGGAGCACCGCGCCCACGGACAGCCCGGCCGCAACGCCCGTGCCTTTCAGAACGTCGATGGCGGCGCTTCCCGCGCCGGATTTGGCAAGCCGCATACGTACCACCCCTTTGGTGCATCGTATGCGGCTTACCGGCGGGAATATGCAGCTTGCCCGAGAGCCGTGTCAGGCGGTTTGCGCTTCGTTTTGCGCGCGCCATAGGGCGGCGTACAGGCCGCCGCGGGCCATGAGTTCGTCGTGGCTTCCCTCCTCCTGAACGCTGCCGTCGGCCACGTACAGGATGCGGCGGGCCGTGCGGGCCGTGGAAAGGCGGTGGGCGACAAGCAGCACCGTGCGGCCCTGCATCAGCGTCTGCAGCGCCTGCTGCACCGCGGCCTCGGACACGCCGTCCAGGGAAGCGGTCGCTTCGTCCAGTAGAAGCACGGGCGCGTCCTTCAGGAAAGCGCGGGCGATGGCGATGCGCTGGCACTGGCCGCCGGAGAGCTGCGCGCCGCGCTCGCCCACGCGCGTGTCGTACCCGTTTGGCAGCGCCCTGACGAACTCGTCGGCGTTGGCCAGGCGGGCCGCAGCCTGGATATCCTCGCGCGGCGCGCCGGGCCGGCCCAGCTCGATGTTCTCCAGAACCGTGCCGTCAAACAGCTGGGGCATCTGGGGCACGAGGGCGAACCGGGCGCGCAGAGCGTCCACACTCCAGTCGGCAAGGGGCGCGCCGTCTATGGCAATATCGCCCGACTTGCGTTCGTACAGGCGCAGCAGCAGGCGCAGCACGGTGGATTTGCCTCCGCCGGACGGCCCCACAAGCGCCAGGGTCTCTCCGCTGCGAAGGGTGAGGGACAGCCCGCGCAGCACGTCGTCCTCCGGGCGGGAGGGGTAGGCGAAGGTCACGGAGGTCAGCTCGGCGCAGGTCTGCTCGCGCGGGCCGGATGAGCGGCCGCTCAGCTGTTCCTGCGGCAGCGCCAGCGCCTCCTCCACGCGCTCCACGGCCACGGTGCACTCCAAAAGCTCGGTGTACGCCTCCGCCGCGTAGCTGATGCCCCATGCCAGGGCGGCGACGAGGGGCGCAAGCTCCACCACGACGCCCAGCTCCACCAGGCCGCGGCCGGCCATGGCCGCGCCGAGGAGCAAAATGACCACGTCGATGGTGGAGCAAAACAGCACGGACACGGTCTGCCGGGCGGCCATCAGCCGACCGCGGCGTATAAAGAGCGCGTACAGCTCGTCGGCCACGCGCATGAAGCGCGTGACGGCGCGCTCGGCGCACGGGAAGGCGCGGATGACGGCATACCCCTGGATGATGTCCAGCAGCCGGGCGGTGATGCGCTCATAGCGCATCAGTCCCTCCTGCGTCAGCTTTTTGAGGCGGGGCGCGATCCATATGTTCACCAAGAGCAGCACGCACCCGGCGATCAGGGCGGGTATGGCCAGCGCCCAGGCCCGGCTGGCGATCACGGCGAAGGCCGAGACGGGGCCGAGCACGCCCATCAGGAAGCTCACGAAGGGCCAGTCGATGGCCTCCTTGGCCTTGTTGGGGTGCTGGGTGACCATGGTCACCCATTCGCCGGAGTGACGCGAGAGCAGTATGGACGCCTGGGCGCGCACCACGCGGGTAAACACGTCGATGCGCAGGTTGCGCTCGGCGACGGCCACGCAGGTGATGAGCAGCGCGAAGCCGCACAGGATGATGGCCAGCATAACGACCAGGCGCAGCGCGAGCGGCGCGAGCAGGGCGGCCACGCCGCCGCCCTGGGCGGAGAGGTCCAGCAGCGTGCGCATGGACTGGCCGAGCACCAGGTTCGCCATGGTGTTCTGCATGGCCAGGATAAGCGCGCCCAGCGCGTACAGCGGCCAAAGCTTGCCCGTGTAGCGCACGACGCGCAGCACGCGGCCAAACACGCTGTTAGCTCGCATGGGCCTCGCCCCCTTCCGCCTGAGACAGGAACAGATTGCGGTACGGGCCGTCCACGCCGATGAGCTCCTCGTGGCGGCCGGTTTGCGCCACGCGCCCCTCGTGCAGCACGTAGATGCGGTCGGCGGCACGCACGGTGCGCAGGCGGTGCGCCACCACAAGCACGGCCACGTCGCGCCCCAGGCTGTCCAGCGCGCGCTGCACGTCGTTCTCGGTGCGGGCGTCCAGGGCGCTGGTCGGCTCGTCCAGCAGCAGCAGAGGCGCGCGGTGCACAAGCGCCCGGGCAAGCGCCGCGCGCTGGCGCTGGCCGCCGGAGAGGCGTCCGCCGCGCTCGCCCACCTCCTGCTCCACGCCGCCGATGTCATGAAGAGCGGGCGTGAGCGCGCCTGCGTCCATGGCCGTCTGCAGCTGCGCGTCGGTCGCGTCCGGCAGGCCGTCCAGCAGGTTTTCCCGCAGGGTGGCCGGGAACAGGAACAGATCCTGCGGCACTACGGACATGAGGGCGCGCATGGCCTTTGGCTGCCAAGCGGAGGTCTCCCGCCCGAAGACGCGCACCTGGCCCTCGGCGGGGTCGTACCACCCCTGCACCAGCTTCAGAAGGGTGGACTTGCCGCAGCCGCTGGCGCCCACCAGGGCCACGCGCTCGCCACGGCCCACGCGCAGGCTGACGCCCTGCAGCACGGGCGGCTTGCCCTCGTAAGCGAAGGCCACGTCCTGCAGCTCCACCGGATCCGGGCTCAGGGCGGTCGTCTCGCCGTCCTGGCGCTCGGGCGGCAGGTTCAGCACCTTCATGCACCGGTCTCCCGCCACGCGCATCTGGCGGAAGCGGCCCATCATCTGGCCGAAGTTGCTTGCCTGAGCGAACACCGAGCTGAGGATGAGCAGGGCAAAGCCGATCGTCTGGCCGGGCGTGACCGCGCCGCGCAGCGTGAGCGCGCCGCCGATGGCGATGCACGCGAAGAAGGGCAGAAACCCCGCCACGAGCGAGCCGCCGCGCACCAGGGCAAAGGCGTTCATCTCGCGCAGCAGGGCGCGCGTGTAGGTGTGCACTTTGTCCTTCATGCGGGCGAGCATGGGGGCCTCAACGCCCAGGGTTTTCACCGTCTCGATGCCGCCCATCACGTCCGTGGCCGTTTCGCTCATGGAGGAAGCCGTCTCGCGGCGCGCTTTGTTCAGCTTCTCCATGGGCTTGGCCATCAGCGAGGTGAGGTACATGGCGGCAAGCAGTGTGACGACCGTGCCGCCGGCCAGCAGAGGGTGCACGGCCGCGCCGTACAGAAGGGAGGCGACGGAGAGCACCATGCCGGTGATTTCGTTGACGAACTGCCAGGCGATGAAGTAGGTGACATCGTTCATGTCGTTGGCCAGGCGCGTAGCCGTGTCGCCTGAGTGGATGCCCTCCAGGCCGCTGACGCGCGCTTTGGCCAGCGTCTGCGCGGCGGCGGAGCGGATGTTGCGGCGGAAGTCCTCCACCAGGCGCGTGCGCACCAAAAAGTCCGGCGCGGCGAATATCACGCGCACCAGGTACGCCCCCGCGGCCGCCCACAGGATGGGCGCAAGCGGCGCACCCGTGGTTACCGCGTCCAGAATGCGGCCGGCTTGCACGGTCATCACGAGCACCGCCAGGCGCATCACCCCCGAGATGAGCACCGAAACGGCGTAGCGCGGCAAAGAGCAATAGCCGCGAACGACCAGGCCGAGCCCGCCCGCGTAAGCCGGAGGCTGGCCCGGATCACCCTTGGTGGCTTTTTTTCTCATATACGCCACCCCTTTCCAATACAGTATAGGGCCGCGAATCAAAAAAAGCAATGCAAAGATTAAAATAATTAAGAAAATAATGAATATGGATGATCAGATGTTTGCGCGATAAAAAAACCGGCGCTGCTTTCAGCGCCGGTGAAGAAGGCCTGCCTTACGGGCGGAGGATTTACAACCTGGGGATGTGCAGCCCGCCGTCCACGTTGATGACCTCGCCGGTGGAGTAGGGCAGGCGGCCTTCGGCCAGCACGCACACGGCCTCGGCGACGTTCTCCGGCAGGCCCCAGTAGGGCATGGGCGTGATGCCCTGGGCGAAGAGCTTGTCGTACTTTTCCTGTACGGCGGCCGTCATGTCGGTCTTGATGATGCCCGGCCGCACCTCGTACACCAAAATGCCCTCGCCGGCCAGACGCGCGGCGAACACCTGCGTGGCCATGGACACGGCGGCCTTGGAGATGCAGTACTCCGCCCGGTTGACGGACACCATGTAGCTGGAGCAGGACGCCACGTTGACGATGGTGCCCCCGCCGCCCTGCTTGATCATCTGTTTGGCGGCCAGCTGGCACAAAAAGAACGGGCCCTTCATGTTGACGGCCATCAGAAGATCCATGCTCTCCTCGGTGGTCTCCAGCGTGTCCAGGCGCACGCGCGGGGCCATGCCCGCGTTGTTCACCAGTATATCGACGCGGCCGAAGGCCTCTACCACGCCCGCGATAAGCGCTTCACGCTCGGCCTGTACCCCGGCGTTGGACTGAAAATAGCGTATGCCCAGGGGCGTAAGGGCCGCCAGATCCTCCGCGGCGGCCTCGGGGGCGCGCAGATCGGTGATGGCGACGCGGCACCCGGCGCTTGCCAGCCGCATGGCCGTGGCGCGGCCGATGCCGCGCAGTGCGCCGGTGACGATGGCTACCTTACCCTGCAGATCGCTCATTGTTTCTTTCCTCCCTTGTTCTGTTCGTTTTGCGGCGGCGTTGCCTGGGCGTCCGGTTCGGCGTCGTCCTGGAAGGCGGCCGCGTCGAAGCGGGCGGCCTTGGGCTTTGCGGTGGCGCGCAGTGCGCGCCTCTGGCGGATGTAGAGGTTGAGCAGGAACACGAGCGCCACCATGATGGAGGGGGGCACCGTGCCGAAGAAGAGCAGGGCAAAGGCAAGCACGAGCGCCATGTATGTGATGATGCGCCCCGGCACCGGCCGCCCGGCCACCGCGCGGATCAGGTACCCGCCGCCCGTAAGCGGCGCGGCCACACAGATCAGGTCCAAGGTGACCACCCACCAGGGGGGCTGCTGCATTTGCGCCCAGCCCGCCAGCGCCGTGCCCACGGCCTGCACGATAAGGCTGGTCGCCACGATGCACAGCATGCCCGCGGGAAGCGCCGCGCCCCCGCGCCAGTCCATCTGCGGCTTTTGTCCGCCGCCCTGCAGCCGCTGCACCTCAAATACCCCGGTACAGAGGCAGGTACACCTCTTGGTCGCGCACAGGGCAGCCCGCCGCGCGCCCGGCGCGCATCAGCTGCGTGCACTTGCCGCAGGCCACGCACGCGCTGTTTTTGCCGATGGCCCCTTCGCTTACAATCTGTTTGGCAAAATCCGGGCAGGCAAAGGCCATGCGGCCAAAGCCCGCCACGCGCGCCCAGCCGTTTTCCACCGCGCCCGCGGCGGCAAACCCGGCAAAGTGGCGCAGGTAGCTGTAGCCCGTGCCCACGCACACGCTTTGCGGGTGCTCGCTTTGCAGGGCGCGCACGCCGTTTTGCAAGCGGCACACGCCGCGCAGGGGCGGCTCGGGCGGCACGTAGCCGCCGGTGGCGTACGGCCGGTTGATGTGCGGGTTGAAGTAAGGCGTGCCCATGGTGATGTTGAACAGGCGCACGCCGCGCGCTTCCATCAGCGACATCAGCCGCGATGGCTCGCTCAGATCCGGCTCGCCGTCCGGGCCGTTGCCGAAGTGTCCGGCCGTGTTGTCGTGCACATTCAGGCGGGAGGCGATCAGGTAGTCGCCGCCCACGGCCGCGCGTATGGCGTCCGTCGTGTCCAAAAACAGCTTCGTGCGGCCTTCAAAGGTGCCGCCGTAGGGCGCCGGCCGGTCGCGCGCGCCCAGCAGCTCGCTGTACAGGTACAGGTGGCAAGCCTTCATGTCCACGCCGTCAAAGCCTGCCTCGCGGCACAGCGCGGCCGCTTGGGCAAACTGCGCGGGCAGGTCGGCGAGCTCCTCGTCCGAGGCCACCGGGTAATCCGGCGGGAGCTTCTGGTGCCGGTCGAGCACCTCGTCATGCCAGCCGACGATGGGCGCGGGCTTGTCCACGGGTTTGGACCAGCGGCCGGAGTGCGTCAGCTGCACGATCATCAGCGGCCGGTGCCCGCAGGCGGCCTCGGCCTGGGAAACGATGAGCTGCGCCAGCGCGCGAAAGGCGGGCATGTTTTCCCGCGTGATCATCAGCTGCAGGGGATTGGCGCGCGACACGCGGTTCACGCACACGGCCTCCAGCCAGATAAGGCCGGCGCCGCCGGCCGCAAAGCGCTTGTAGCGCCGTATGGTCAGCTCGGAGGGGGAGCCGTCCGGCAAGCCGTCCGCGCCCTCCATGGGGTGCACGGCAAGAGCGTTTGGCAGGGTGAAGCCCTGCCCGGCCACGGGTTTTGCAAGGCATTTCACCTCGCGCGACCAGGGCAGCGACGTGTGAAGTTCCGCCGCGGCGGCCAAAAGCTCCTCCTCGTTTCGGTAGGGAAATCCGTAGTGCTGCGTCTGCATGGCATGCACGCCCTTTCAGATAGTGCGGTGGTGCACGGAAGCGCTGCGCCGCGCCGAGCGCTACTCCGGCAGGGTTAGAAGGTAGGCCACCGGCACGGGCCGGCTGCCGCCGCGCAGGATGTCCGTCGCGATGAGTTCGCCCGCTCCGCCGGGGCTTACGAAGGCCGTGCGCAGCCGTCCGACGGGGGTCAAACGGCCGTCCGGGGCCACCAGGGACAGCGCGTTGTCCGCCTCGCCCGCGGGGTCCTCCTCGAAGGACAGCGCGTACAGGTTCTCGCCCAGAAAGAACAGCCGAAGAAGCGATCCGGAAAGCGGCACGAGCACGGGCGCACCCTTGGCGGGCAGGTAGTACAGCTCGCCCTCGTCCTCGTCCTCGGGCGGCAGCACATGCGCGGCCAGGCGGCCGCCGCTTGCGCTGAAGGCGGCGCTCACGGCGTGTGGTATCTGCACCGCGTACCCGGACAGGTCGTCCGCCACGAGCGTCAGGCCCTCCTCGCCGTCCAGGGCGTACACCGCCCCGCCGGACACGAACACCGCGCGCGGGTCGGGCAGGCCGGGGTCGGAGGCCGGGGCGGCTTCCTCGGCGGGGGTGTCGTAGTCGAAGCGCTGCAGCACGAAGGGCTCATCCTCGTCCCAGCGCGTAACGCTGTAGAGCGTGTGTCGCTCACCCCAGGCGACGGAGGTGGTTTGCCACCCGGCTGACACGCCCGCCTCGCAGGTCATCCGGCCGGAGGTTTCGTCGTACAGGTACAGCGCCTCGGCGAACTCGCCCTGCTCCAGCAGCGCCAGGTACCGCCCGTCCGGCGACCAGGCCGCCAGGAGCACGCTTTGCAGCTCCAAAGGGGTGAGCTGCTGCAGCTGTGCGTTCGCCGAGAGACGCTGCAGCGTCTCGGTGACGGCGCCCCCGCCCGCTTCGCGCGCGCGGGCGAACAGCATGCGCCCGTCCGGAGCGGTGCACAGGTACCGGCCGTTGTCCGTCAGAAGGCTGCCCTGCACCTCGCCGCTTTGCGTATACAAAAGCGCGGTCTGCGGCGGGGCGGTCTGCTGCGCGGGCAGGGCGGGCAGCAGCTGTCCGGGCTCTTGCCGCAGGACGGCCGCGCCGGACGCCAGAGCGGCGGCCTGCGCCTCGGCCTGCGAGGGGTACAGGGGCGAGGCCAGCGCGGCGCTTCCGTCCCGCAGGATCACCGGTGACCAGCCCCCGTTTGGCCATTCGCCGGGCTCGTACGCCCGAACGGCGCGGTAGCCGGCGCTTGGGGAACCCTCGCTGTGCTGCATCGCGATGCCGACGCGCTCGCCCCGGCCGCTCACCTGCGCCCACGCGCTGTCGGCCAGCGGGCAGTACACGGTGAGGCCGGCGGGCGAGGGCTGCGCCAGCGCGCCCACAAACAGCCCCGCAAGCGGCGCCGTCAGGTCGGCGTCCCACCAGGCAAGGCCGGGGAAGGTGAGGCGCAGAAGCGGCGGATCGGCAAACACCGCCACCTGATAGGCGGGCGCGTGCGGCGCGGCTTTTTGCACGGCGGAGTGCTGCGCGCTGCCCGTCGCGAAGGACAGCGTCAAAATGGTTTGCAGCTGGGTTGTATGCGCCGTGAAGGTCGTCAGGTTTCCGCCTGCCAGAGGCGAGCCGCCGCTGTAGGTTCCGCCCGGCAGCACCGAGGCGGGAGGCTGCGCCGCGCAGCCCGAAAAGCACGCAAACGCTGCCAGCGCAAGCAGAAGGCATAGGATCCGCCGCATCAGCGCGCCCTCGCGGGCGCCAGTTTGTGCGCCTGATGCAAAACGCGCTCAATGTCCAGGGTTTTGTACGCTCCGTCCTGGTAGAGCACCCGGCCGGCGCACATGGTCAGGATAACGTCTGCCCCGCCGGCGGCGTAGGCGATATGCGCCGCCGCCCCGGGGAAGGGCGCTGCGTGGGGCGCGTCCAGGTTCAGCAGCAGAAGGTCGGCGTTTTTGCCCTCGGCGATCACGCCGCTTTCCGGAAAGCCGCACGCCGCCGCCGATGCGGACGTGGCCATGGCGATGGCCAGAGGCGCGGGCACGGCCGTCGGGTCGCCCAGCACGCCCTTGTGCAGCAGCGCCGCCCATTTGATCTCCTCAAACAGGTTCAGCGTGTTGTTCGAGGCGCACCCGTCCGTACCAAGGCCCACGGCCACGCCCTGCGCGAGCGCCTCCGCAAGAGGGAACACGCCCGCTCCGAGCTTTAGGTTCGACACGGGACAGTGCGCCAGGTACGCCCCCGTGCGGCTGAGAATGTCGCGGTCCGCCGCGCTGGTGTGCACGCCGTGCGCTACAACCGCCGGCCGGGGCAGGGCGAAGTAGCCGACCCGCTCCATAAGCGCCACGGGCGTGAGGCCATGGCGCGCGACGCACTCCTCGTGCTCGCGCCGGGTTTCCGAGGCGTGCGTGTGCACGCCCATGCCCGTGCGCAGCCCGCTGCGCGCCACCATCTCCATGGTGGCCGGCGACATGGTGTACTCGGCGTGCGGCCCCAGGCAGAAGCGCACGCGGCCATCCGCGCCGTCCCACTCGCGGAACAGCGC
>JAVBLU010000020.1:0-221625 GCA_031553225.1 Eubacteriales bacterium | reverse complement strand
CCCCGCCGCCGCCACGGCCGCGCCTGCGGCCACCCCGGCCAAGCCCGAGACGTACTCCTTCAGCATATACGGCAACCTTGTGCCCGAGCTGAAGGATCCGGACAAACAGTTCTTCAAGAAGGTCGAGGAGGCCATGAACGTTAAGCTGGACGTTCAGATTCCGCCTTCTGCCAACTACAACGAGTCCCTCACGCTGATGATGGCCAGCGGCACGTATCCCGACATCGTGCTCTTCCCCGACCACAACAACGTCGCTTTCCGCGACGGCGTTAAGGGCGGCGCCATCATCCCCGTCAACGACTACATCGCCAATGCGCCTTCCCTGATGAAGCACACCTACGAGGTCTCCTGGAAGACCCTCAAGGTGAACGGCGACGACAAGATTTGGGGCATCCCGCGCACGTCCATCGCCCGTGCCGACGGCTACGAGCTGCGCCAGGACTGGCTGGATAAGCTGGGCCTCACCTACAACGAGAAAGAGCCCCTCACGCTGGATCAGCTTACCGCCATCCTGAAGGCCTTCACCGAGGGCGACCCGGACGGCAACGGCAAGGCCGACACGTACGGCTTTGGCGCGGCGGCCGGCGGCGGGAACCTCGGCCCGATGTTCGCTTGGACCTTCGGCCTGATCGGCTGGCAGCCCTACACGGACAAGGAATACCCCATCATGGACCTGAAGTTCTCCGCCAAGAGCGATAACTACAAGCGCGCGCTTGAGTACACGAACATGCTCTGGAAGAACAAGTACATCGATCCCGACTGGCCCACCGTGGCGCTCGACGTCTCCAACACGCGCTTTGCGCAGGGCATCTACGGCATGAAGGGCGAGTTCGCCGGCTGGCTTATCCAGACGGAGATCAGCGTTCAGACCGCGCAGCCCCAGGCCAAGCTCGGCTACGTTGTGGGCGTTGTGGAAAACGCCGGCGAAAAGGTGCAGGGCGGCTCTTTCTCCACGGGCTTCTGGGGCGAGTGGGCCATCATGAAGACCGCCAAGAACCCGCAGCGCATCGTGGACGTCATCGACTTCATGCTCTCCGACGATTTCTGGGATACGGTGAAGTACGGCGTTGAAGGCGTCACCTGGACGAAGGACGCTTCCGGCAACAAGGTGGCCACGCCCGAATACAAGAACTACGGCGCCGGCCGCGCGATGCTCCGCCGCAACGACGATCCGGGTTTCTTTATCACCCTGGATATGACGCCGGACAACCGCACGCGCCTCAACGACCTCATCGGCATCTGCATCAACCAGGCCGTGTTCTCCAAGGATGAGGGCTTCCGCCCGGCCATCGCGGACGATCCCGCCTACATCGATGCGACCAAGGAATTCAACCAGAACGTCTCCAAGATCATCGTGGGCGACCTGCCCATCTCGGACTACGACAAGCTTCTGGACAAATACCTGAAGGCCGGGCAGGACAAGTACATTCAGCAGATGAATGAGGGCATCAAGGCGAGACAGTAATCCACAGATCCGTCGCCTTCCGGCCCCGCGCAGCGATGCGCGGGGCCCTTTTTTGCTTCTGCGCTCTTGCGCATCCCGTGACAGGGGTCTTTTTCCTGCCGCGCGGCACATAGGTATGGACGTGGAGGTGGGCGCATGGGCTGGGGACTGGCGCTGTCTGGCGGGGGGGCTAAGGGCGGGGCGCACGTGGGCGTCATTACCGCCCTGGAGGAGGAAGGCCTGCGGCCTGACCTGATCGGCGGAACGAGCGCAGGAGCGATCGCCGCAGGGCTTTATGCGGCGGGGCGCGACGCGAAGGGCCTTCGCGAAGCGCTGCTGGAGCTGCAGAGCATTGGCAAAGCGTCCCTCGACCCGGACTACCCGGGCATGATCCTGGGGCTGTTCCAGTTGCTGCTGCGCCGCGAAGTGACGCTCTCAGGCATCCTGAAAGAGGAGAAGCTGTGGGCTCTGTTTGACAAGTGGACGGATGGCAAGCCCCTAAGCGCCGCACGCCTGCCCACCGTGCTGACGGCGGTGGACATCAACGCGCCCAAGCTTGTGCTCTTTTCCTCACACATCCCCTTGCGTGTGTCCTCCGACGTGCGCTATGTGACGGACGCGCTCATGGGCGAGGGCATTCGCGCCTCCACCGCCATACCGGCCGCGTTCCAGCCGCTGCTGCTGGACAACATGCGCCTGGTGGACGGAGGCGTATGGGAGGCAATGCCCGTACAGTCGCTGACGGACCTGGGCGCCGCCAGGGTCATCGGCGTGAATGTAGGCTACGATGGCGAAGCGCGGCCCAAGGTGGATAACCTCTTTGAAATTGCCGCGCAGTCCATTGATCTGATGGGGTACGAACTGCAAAAATGCCGCAACCGCATGGCGTCCTACACCCTCTCCTGCCCCGTGGGTCAGGTGGGCGTGTTCGACTTTGACAAGCTCTCCGAGGCGATGGACATCGGCTACAGAACGGCCAAGGCGCATATGCGCGAGATAGAGCGCGTACTTTCACGCGCCGCGTGACCGGAAAACGACCAAAATACCGAATTTTGCACCGCATCTTGCATATTATCCATTTTTCGCTACAATAGAAGGTACAAATATAGGGAGGCGAAGGACGTATGCCAACGAACCAACTGGTCATTCTCATCGCCATGCTCGCCTACATGGGCCTCGTCATCGTGATCGGCCTCATCTACGCCAAGCGCAACCAGAACGCCACCGAGTTCTTTCTGGGCGGACGAAGCCTGGGGCCTTGGGTCACCGCTATGAGCGCCGAAGCATCGGACATGAGCAGCTGGCTGTTGATGGGCCTGCCGGGCGTTGCATACATCTCCGGCATGGGCGAAGCGGTATGGACGGCGGTTGGCCTGGCCATCGGCACTTACCTGAACTGGAAGATCGTGGCTGTTCGGCTGCGCCGCTACAGCCAGGTCGCTGGAAACGCCATCACCATCCCGGACTTTTTTCAAAACCGCTATAAGGCAAAATCCAAGCTGCTCATGAACACCTCTTCACTCATCATTCTCTTCTTTTTTACCATCTACGTGGCCACGGGCTTCGTGGCCTGCGGCAAACTTTTCAACAGCATTTTCGGGCTGGACTACACGCTGATGATGCTTGTATCCGCCGTGGTCATCGTCATCTACACAGGCATCGGAGGCTTTCTGGCCGAGAGCACCACGGACTTCATTCAGGGCATGCTCATGGTCGTCTCCCTGGTCATCATTTTGGTGGTGGGCATCATCAGCGGCGGCGGCCTTGGCGAGGTGATCAGCCGGGTGAGCGCCTACCCCGGCTTTCTGAGCCTGAACCAGATCTTTAGCCTGGGCAGCGGGAGCGCGCAGCCCTTTGGGATCATCGCCATCATCTCCACCATGGCGTGGGGGCTTGGCTACTTCGGCATGCCGCACGTGCTGCTGCGTTTTATGGCCATTCGCGACTTCCGCGAGCTGAAGAAGTCGCGCATCGTGGCCACAGTGTGGGTGGTCATCTCGCTTGCGGCCGCCGTATGCATCGGCATCGTGGGCGCGGCGTTGTTCAGTTACGCCTCCCCCGACGGGCTCGTGACGGGCAATCAGGAGACCATCTTCATTAAAATGTGCATGGGGCTGCTGCCGGCTCTCGTCGCAGGCATCATGATGTCGGGCATCATGGCGGCCACCATGAGCACGTCCGACTCGCAGCTGCTCATCACCTCCTCGGCCATCTCGCAAAACCTGTACAAGGGCTTTATCAACCCCAATGCCTCCGACAAGACGGTTATGTGGGTGTCGCGCATCACCATCATCATCGTCACCATCATAGCGGCTGTTATGGCGCTGAACCAAAACAGCTCCATCTTCCGCCTGGTCTCGTACGCGTGGGCCGGGTTTGGGGCGGCGTTCGGCCCGCTCATGCTCTTTTCGCTGTTCTGGAAGCGCACCACCTTTGCCGGGGCTTTTGCGGGCATGGTTGCCGGCGGCGGCATGGTGCTTTTGTGGAAGCACGTCATCAGCAAACTCGCCAGCTTTCTGAACATCTACGAGCTGTTGCCGGCTTTTATTTTCTCCGCCGTCGTTATCGTGGTGGTCAGCCTGCTCACCAAGGAACCCTCCAAGGAAGTACAGGACGAGTTTGACGCCGCCACCCGGCCGGTTTAGCCATAAAAAACAGTTGACACCGAGCGCGCCGTATGATATCTTATTTAGGAAATTGAAACCTCCGTTCAGCCACAGACAGCGGGTGCTCGCAAGAGCTTAATTTCCCGCCGAGGCGCAGCGGGAAGCTATGCTGACAAGGCTATGTGCTTCTTTGCCCCGCGCCAACAGTTGCGCGGGGCTTTCATTTGCGAATTCGCAACAAGGCAGGTGAAACAAAAGGATGAACATGAACGCGAATCTCACCGCAAAAGCTGAAGTCGTCAAGGACGTAAAGGCCAAGCTTACCGAATGCAAATCGCTCGTGATTGTGGATTTCCGCGGCCTGACCGTGGATGAAGCCACGGCGCTGCGCGCGGAATGCCGCAAGGCCGGCGTGGACCTGAAGGTGCTCAAGAACACGCTTGTGGAGCGCGCCGCGAGCGAGCTGGGCATTTCCGGCCTGGAGCAGTACCTCAAAGGCCCCTCCGCCTTCGCTTTCGGCACGAAGGACCCCGTCGCTCCCGCCAAAGTGCTCACGGAGTACATCAAAAAGGCCAAGAAGATGACGGTCAAGTGCGGGCTTGTGGATGGAAAAGTCATCGACGCCGCCGGCGTTGAAGCCCTTGCCAGCCTGCCCCCGCGCGAGGTACTCATCGCCAAGATGCTGGGCAGCATGAACGCCCCCATCACGGGCTTGGTCACGGTGCTGGGCGGCACAGTCCGCAAGCTTCTGTACACGCTCGTCGCCATCAAAGACCAAAAAGCCGAAGCATAACGCCTGTCGGCTGCAACAACAAAAGCGAAACGCATATGGAGGGAAACTATCATGAACAAGCAGGAAATTATGTCCGCTATCGAGTCCATGACCGTCCTCGAGCTCGCTGAGCTCGTCAAGGCCCTTGAGGAGAAGTTTGGCGTCTCCGCCGCCGCTCCCGTGGCCGCCGTGGCGGCCGGCCCCGTGGCCGCCTCCGCTGCCGAGCCCGTGGAAGAGAAGACCGAGTTCGACGTCATCCTCACCGAGGCCGGCGCGGACAAAATCAAGGTCATCAAGGTTGTGCGCGAAGTCGTCGCCGGCCTGGGCCTGAAGGAAGCCAAGGATCTGGTGGACGGCGCGCCCAAGCCGATCAAGGAAGGCGTCAACAAGGAAGAAGCCGAGAAGATCAAGGCCAAGTTCGTCGAAGTCGGCGCCAAGGTCGACATCAAGTAATAACCCAAGAACCAGCCCGAAGACATGTTTTCGGGCTGGTTTTCTTATGTATTGGCGCAATAACCCCGACATGTGGTATACTGGACAAAAGGGTGGAGCGAGATGCGAGTTCTGCTGGTCAACGACGATGGTATCCACGCACCCGGCCTGGCCGCCATGGCCGAGGCCCTTGCCGCGCGCTTTGAGGTGGTGGTGATCGCCCCACACATGGAGCGCAGCGCCTCCGGGCAGGCCATCACCATGCGTGACCCGCTCATGCTGAGCGAGGCCGTCCTCCCCTGCGGATGCGAGGCGTACTCCCTCACCGGAACGCCCGCAGATTGCGCCAAGTTTGGCGTCTGGCACCTGCAAAAGATCGGCCGGCCGGCCGATCTGTGCGTGTCGGGCATCAACGAGGGGGCCAACATAGGGTGCGATGCGTTCTACTCGGGTACGGTGTCCGCCGCGCGTGAAGCGTCGTTTCAAAAGGTGCCCTCCATGGCTGTATCCATCGGCGTGCACGGCGGAAGCGGCCTGCGCGACTTTCGCACGGCTGCCGAGTATGGCGCAGCGGTTGCGGAGGCCTTCCTGCGCAATCCGCTGCAGAAGGGCGTCGTACTTAATCTCAATCTGCCGGACATTCCCAAAGAGCAGATCAAAGGGACGGTTGTTCGCCCCATGGCGGCGTTTGGGTACCGCGAGAGATACGAGAAGCACATAAGCCCCCGCGGCCACGCGTTCTACTGGCTGGGGTTTGATGTAGCGCCCGAGGACGAACCCGGCACGGACGCCAACGCGCTGAGCGAGGGGTACGCGGTGCTCACCCCGCTGCACTGGGATCTGACGCATCGCGAAAGCATGAAAGCCGTGGCGGCCTTCATGCCGCCGCTTAGGTGACGTACGCAAAGGGAGCGGTAACTTGCCCAACATGGACCTGTCCGAACGCCTGCACGCAGGGCTTCGCCTAAGCAAAAGCCAGAAGCGCATCGCAGAATATCTGCTTGCCCATTGCGACAAGAGCGCGTCCATGACGGCCGCCAAGCTCTCCGAACGCGTGGGCGTCAGCGAATCGACGGTGGTGCGCTTCGCCGTGGCCTTGGGCTACGACGGCTACCCGGACATGCAAAGGGCCATGCAGGAGATGAACCGCGCGCGCCTCACAAGCGTGCAGCGCATCGAGCTGGCCGGCGGCCTTCGGCAGGAGGATGTGCTGCAGACCGTACTGCGCGCCGACATGAACAATATACGCCAAACGATCGAGGAGACGGACATGCGCTCCTTCGACCGGGCCGTTGATGCGCTGCTGTCCGCCGAGCACGTATACGTGGTGGGCCTTCGCTCCGCCGCTCCGCTGGCGCAGTTTTTAGGGTACTACCTTGGGTTCGCGCTGGACGGCGTGGTTCTCGTACAGCCGGGCGTCTCGGAAGTGATCGAGCAGATGACGCGCATCTCCCCGCGCGACGTGCTCATCGGCATCTCCTTTCCGCGCTATTCACGCCGCACGATCGACGCCATGGCTTACGCGCGCGAACGCGACGCCACCATCATCGCCTTGACGGACACCACCGCCTCCCCCGCCGCGCGCGACGCCGGCATCTGCCTGACGGCGCGCAGCGACATGGCGGCGTTTGTCGACTCGCTCGTGGCGCCCCTATCGCTTATCAACGCGCTCATTGTGGCTGTCGGTCTGCGGCGCAGGGCCATCCTGAGCGATCACCTGGAGCAGCTGGAGCGCATATGGGACGCCTCGCACGTGTACTCTGCCGAGGAACAGCTATGAGGGCCGTCGCTATTGTCGGAGGCGGTCCGGCAGGCATGATGGCAGCGCTGGCCGCCGCGCGCGCGGGCGCTTGCGTAACGCTCCTTGAGAAGAACGAAAAGCTTGGCAAAAAGCTCTATATCACCGGCAAGGGCCGGTGCAACGTGACGAACATGGCCCCGCGGGACGAGTTTCTGCAGCATGTGCCGCGCAACCCCCGCTTCTTATACAGCGCGCTGGCCCACCTGAGTGCGGGCGACCTGCGCGCGATGCTGGAGCGCTATGGCACACCCACCAAGGAGGAGCGCGGCGCGCGCGTATTCCCCGCCTCGGACAAGGCGAGCGACGTAACGCGCGCGCTTGACCGAGCTCTTGAGGAGGCGGGCGTTTCGGTGCGCCTGGATGCGCCTGTCCGGCGTGTGCTCCTGCAGGGCGAGGCCGTATGCGGCGTGGAACTGGCGGACGGAACGAGCCTGGCCGCCGACGCGGTGGTTGTTGCGACGGGCGGCGCGTCCTATCCGGGGACGGGCTCCACGGGAGACGGCTACCGCTTCGCGCAGGAGGCCTCCCTGCCCGTATTGCCGCCGCGCCCGTCGCTTGTGGGGCTGCATACGGCGGAGGGCTGGCCCGCGGAGCTGCAGGGCCTCACGCTAAAAAACGTTGCCCTGCGCGCCAGCATCCGCGGCAAGCGCGTCATGAACGAGATGGGCGAGCTGCTCTTCACGCACTTTGGCGTATCCGGTCCGCTTGCGCTCACGCTCTCCGCCCTGGCGGCGGATGCAGACCTCGCTGAAGTCGCCGCGTCCATCGACCTCAAGCCCGGCATGAGCGAGCAGGAGGTGGATGAGCGGCTGACGCGCGAACTAGCCGCATCGCCGCGCAAGGCGCTTTCCACGCTTCTGGAGGGATGGCTTCCCCGCCGCATGGCGGCGCTGTTTCCTCAGATGTGCGGGCTCCCCGCCGGCATCGTTTGCAACGCCGTGAGCCGCACAACAAGGATGGCCGTTGGTGCGCATCTCAAAGGCTTGCCTTTCACGCTTAGCGCACTGCGCCCGATCGCCGAGGCGGTGATCACGCGCGGCGGAGTGGATGTATCGGCGCTGGACAGCAGGAGCATGGCGGCAAAGAGCGTGCGCGGGCTGTACTTTGCCGGCGAAGTGATCGACGTGGACGCTTTAACCGGCGGATACAACCTGCACATTGCCTTTTCCACGGGTTATTTGGCCGGGACGTCCGCCGCAAAGGGCGCACTGGACGCCGCGCCCCGCATAGATCAGGCGAAGGAGTGACGGATATGGAGCATACGAGCCGGGACGTAGCCCGCGCCGCCGTCATGCTGAGTATGACGCGAGACCGCGAGGAAGAGCACCGCCAGCGCGCCATCGCTTTGGAGGGCGGCGTACAGACGGCCGCAGTGGACTTTGGCGGTGAGTTTATCGCCTCCGTCACGCGCATCATCGAGCGCGCCATCGTGGCCGCCAAGCGCGAGGGTGTGATCAGCGACCATCACGCCGAGGAAGGCGCCGTAGCCGGTGCCACGCGCGAGGCTCTCGGACAGGTCATGTCCAAGGCAATCGGCCTGAACGTGGGCGGCAAAATCGGCATCGCCCGTGCGGACGGGCACATTGCCGTGTCCCTGTTCTTTGGCATCGGGCTTCTGCATCTCAACGAGGTCGCCATAGGGCTTGGGCACCGCGCGGTATAGCCTTCATTTTTGTTGCATAACGAGGAGCTGCCATGAAGATAGCTATCGACGGCCCGTCTGGAGCGGGCAAATCCACCATAGCGCGGGCTGTGGCGAACCACTTTCACCTGCTGCACCTGGATACCGGAGCGCTGTACCGCGCTCTGGGATTCTTTGCGTTGCGCGAGGGCGTGCCCCCCAAGGACGAAGTCGCCGTGCGCGGCCTTCTGAGGCGCGCGCAGGTGGACGTATCGCTTCAGGGGGGCCTTCAGCATACGCTGCTCAACGGCGAGGACGTGTCCGGTCTGATTCGTACGCAGGAGGTCTCGCAGGCCGCTTCGGATATCTCCACGCTGGCCGATGTGCGCGCGGCCATGACGGACCTGCAGCGCAGCATCTCGAAGGCCCGCGGCGTGGTGATGGACGGCCGCGATATTGGTACTTATGTGCTACCGGACGCACCGTACAAGTTTTTTGTCACCGCTGCGGATACGGAACGGGCGCGAAGGCGCTTTTTGGAGCTTCAGCAAAACGGGCAGCCGATCGCCTACGCGGATGTGCTTTGCCAGGTGCGCGCCCGCGATCAGCAGGACGAGAACCGCGCCATTGCTCCTTTACGCCGCGCGCAGGACGCGATGCTTATCGACACGACCGCCCTCACCATCGAGGAAGCCATCGCCGCCGTGATTGCGGCTATCAACACCAAGGAGGCTGCGCGGCCGTGTTCTATACCTTCATAAAGTGGCTGGCGCGCATCCTTTTGTACCCGCTCTACCCCTCCGTCATACGCGGACAAGGCTACATCCCCCCGGAAGGCGGTTGCATCCTGGTGAGCAACCATCGCCGCCTGATTGATCCGGTTCTTCTGGGTGGGTATGTGCGGCGGCGCGTGGTGTATTTGGCCAAGATGGAGATTGTGAACGTGCCGGTGCTGGGCACTCTGTTTCGCTGGTACGGTTATATCGCCGTAAACCGCAAGACGGCCGACCTGGGCGCGATGCGCAAGTGCTTTGCCCTTTTGGAGCGCGGCGGTATGCTGGGCATCTTCCCGGAAGGACACCGTTACAAGAGTGTCACCTTGGGCCCTCTGGAAGACGGAGCGGGCATGATCGCCCTGCGGGCCAGATGTCCGATCGTTCCGCTATATTTCTCGCCGTATCGCCTGTTTCGTCCGCTGTATGTGCGCTTTGGCCCGCCCCTGGACCTAAGCGACCTTCATGCCCGGGGCAGCGAGGCGGCCGCCTACGCGCAGGCCACGCAGCGCATACAGGATGCACTGCTGTCACTCGCCGCGCAGTGCCCGAAAAAAAACTAGCGGAAAGCCAGATTTTCTTACGGCCAGTAGAAAGGAGAGAAGGAATATTACAAATTATAGCGAATATGGACTTAACTGCCCAGGATACAGCCGTGTCCGTGTGATCGCATGAGTGTGCTGCTGTCCAAGCATGCCGGCCAGTGCTTCGGTGTCCGCCGTGCCATCGCCATGGCAGAACAAGCTCTGCAGGACGGCCCTTGGCCCGTACAAACGCTCGGCGATCTGGTGCATAACCCGCAGGAAGTCGAACGGTTGCGCAGTTTGGGGCTAATCCCGCGCAAGGATCTTAGTGAAGTTGACGGCGGCACGGTGATCATACGCGCGCACGGAGCGCCGCCTGGCCTTATCGAAGCGATTGAGGAACGCGGTTGCAGGGCCGTCAACGCCACTTGCCCGTGCGTTGCGCGCGTGGCTGATCTGGTTGCTAGGCGGCGCCAAGAAGGTCGGCCGGTTCTGCTTGTGGGCGCATGTGATCACCCTGAGGTTCGCGCAATTGCCGCATGGGCAGGCGGGTGCAGGGTCATCGAAACCCCGGAGGACGTCGCCTCTCTCCCCCCCGCCCCTTCCGCCACGGTCGTTGCGCAGACGACCACCTCGCGCAGCCTGTGGGAGCGTATCCTGTCGCTGTTGGCGCAGCGGATACCCGACCTGGAGCAGATCGACACGATCTGCGAAGCCACGGCAAAGCGCCAGGAAGAGGCTGTACAGCTGGCCGGCCGATGCGACGTGATGCTCGTCATCGGCGGCGCTCACAGCGCCAACACGCAGCATCTGGCTGCATCAGCGCGGCAGCATTGCCCGCGCACCTACCTTATTGAAAGCGTGCGTGACCTCACGCCTGACATGTACGCCCACGCATCCGCTATCGGCATTTCAGCCGGCGCCAGCACGCCGGACTGGATTATCAAGGAGGTTGTCACCCACATGAACGACATCGATCAGACCGACAGCATGGCTACCGAGGCCGTCCCCGCCGCTCAGGAGGCTATGAAGGCCACCCCTGCCGCCGACCACGCTTCGGAGAGCTTTATGGAAGCGTTCGAGAAGACCCTCGTTTCCATCAAGCCCGGGCACTCGGTGAAAGGCACCATCGTACAGATCACCGACGACGAAATCTGCGTCAACATCGGCTACAAGTCGGATGCTGTGGTGCCCAAGGCCGAGTTGACGGACGACCTGGCCGACCTGAGCATCGGCTCCGAGATCGAGGTCGAGGTCGTTAAGGTGAATGACGGCGAAGGGAACGTGCTGTGCTCGCAGCGCTCCATTGCCGTGCGGCGCAATTGGGACGAACTGATTGGCTGCTTTGAGCGCGGCGAACCCGTGGACGGCGTAGGCAAGGAGGTCGTTAAGGGCGGCCTTATCGCCAACGTCAAGGGCATTCGCACGTTCATCCCCGCCTCGCAGCTCTCCGAGCGCTACGTCGAGAAGATCGAACAGTTCATCGGCCAGCCGATGCGCCTTAAGATCATCGAGGCCGACAAGCCCAAGCGCCGCCTGGTTGCCTCGCGCAAGCAGGTGCTGCAGCAGGAGGCCGAAGCACGCAAATCCAGCGCCTGGGGCAAGCTGGAGATTGGCTCCATCGTAAAGGGCACCGTGCGCCGCCTGACAGACTTTGGCGCCTTTGTGGATGTGGGCGGCGTGGATGGTCTCATCCACGTGACCGACCTGTCTTGGGGCCGCGTGAAGCACCCCTCCGACGTGGTACGCATCGGCGACGAACTGGACGTGCAGGTGCTCTCCCTTGACCGCGAGAAGGAGCGCATTGGCCTTGGCCTGAAGCAAACGCACCCCCGTCCCTGGGACATCGCCCCCCAGAACTACCCCGTCGGCAGCATCTTTTCCGGCAAGGTCGTTCGGATCGTCACCTTCGGCGCCTTCATCGAGCTGGAGCCCGGCCTGGACGGCCTGGTACACATCTCGCAGATCGCCCAGGACCGCATCAACCGCGTGGAGGATGCGCTGGAGGTCGGGCAGATCGTGAACGTAAAAGTGCTCGAGGTGGATGCCGATAAAAAGCGCATCTCACTCTCCATCCGCCAGGCGTACGAAGAACTGGGCGAGATGGGATTTGCGGCTGAGGCGCACGAGGAAGCTGCCGATATGGCGGAAGCCGCAGCCGCCGACGCTGTGGAAGATGAGACTGCGGTGGAAGAAACCGCCGCCGAAGAAGAGGTGCCCGCGGCCGAGTAGCCTTCCCGTCGCACTACAAAGCCGCTTGCTGGGGCGGCACGCGAAAGACCAGACCGTTTGTGAAAAGGCATAAAGGTAGGAGACACGAAAAGCCGTGTCTCCTACCTTCTGTTGTATGCTGAAAATGAGGTGAGCGAAATGCGAGAGGGAAACGCACTCCACAGCCGGAGAGTGCAGTTATCAAAAGCTTCCTTAGACGAGTTTTACGATGCTGTTTATGATGCTGCTCATTATCTAAACGCTTTTCGCCCTGTCTGTTCTCCGAATGAAAAACCACCTGTCCAATCTAGAATCGAACAAGTGGCCTAGCGGGTTTGAAGCCTTCCTTCTATCGACTATTTCACAATAAAGCGTGTTCTTTTTGGGCTGCATCATCGTCGTCCAAACGGCGCGCGCTGCGCAAAGGCCATTTACAGCGCTTCCAGAAACCGCACAGCCTGGGCAATATCGCTGGCTGGGCTCTCTCCCACCTCGCGCTCGATGGTGTAAAAACCGTCGTAGCCAATACCCCGAAGCGCTTGTATCCAGGCGGGCAGGTTAACGCTGCCCTCGCCCAAGGGGGTCTCCAAAAAGTAGTCGCCCATGCGCAGATCGCCTATGCCGCCTTCGGCAAAGAAGGCGTATATCTTCTCCGGCCCCAGGTAACGAAGCATACGGCCGTCTTTGGCGTGCGTGTGGTAGATGCGGCCAGCAAGCAGCGGCACGCCTGCCACAGGGTCGTCGCCCAGCACCATGGCGATGTTGGCGGGATCGTAATTGGCCCCCGCGCTTGCGCCGGGCAACTCGCCAAGGAAGGCGCGCAGCACGGCGATGGGTTCCGGCCCTGTCTCGATGGCGATGCGTACGCCGACCTTCTCTGCGTGCGCACACAGCGCGGACATCGCCGTGCGCATGGTGGCGCGCTGGTCGTTGTCCGCCGCAGGGATCACGCCGATGTGCGTGGTCATCACCGTGCCGTGAAGCTCGGCTGTCAAATCCAAAATGCGCTGCAGTTCGGGCACCTTCCAGGCGTTCTCGGCGCGGTTGGCCAAACCGTGCCCGCCCAGCTCGCCGCATACGGCAAAGAGCGCAAGCGCGTTGTCCTGCAGGCGGGCGCGCACGTCAGCGCGCGCCTGCGCGCCGAGTAGTGCCTTGGGCGACAACTCGTCCACGGCGGTAATCTGCACGCCGCCCACCTGCAGTTTGGCCGCCTCGGCGACACCCCTCGCAAAGCCCTCGCGGAAGGAATCGATCATCACGCCGATGCGCTTTCGCTCCATTGTAACCCTCCTCGGCAAACACAAATGAAAAGTTGGCGTGGTGGCGTCCGGCCTCCAGCGGCTCTTTTGAGCCGTTTGCGCCCCGGGCTAGGGCCTGGGTGTCGACGGTTTGGGCGTGGGCTTCGCGGTGCCTTTGGGCGTGGTCTTGGCCGGCGTCTTGGTGGGTTTAGGCGTAGGCGTGGGCGTCACCAGGCGAAGCGTAGGCGTTGGCAAGGGCATCGTACCGTCCGGGTTGGGCGTTGAAGGCGGCGGCAGAGCGCGCAAATAGCGCGTGCCCACGATCTCCTTATACGTATCCGTGTACAGGCCCACGCGCTTGGTCTCCTTGCCGTCCTTCTCAAATACGCGGTATGTTTTTACCTTGTAGCGCGGGCGGGATTTGACGGAATCATAGACTTCCTTGCCCTTGGGGATGATCAGATTCTGCGGGTCCGCATCGATGATCACGTCGGGGTCGGGCGCTACGCCCTCCTCCAGAACCTCCGTGACGATCTTGATGGACACGCCGTCCTCCAGCGGGCGGCCGTACACGGTGACGTTCACTTTGCGGCCGTTGATGCCCGCCAGGAAGAACACCGGCAGTTCCGTGTTGTTTTTGATGACCAGATCAAGGGATGGGTAGTCCACCGTGGCGTCCTGCCCGAGCGGCACGTAGGAGCTGTACATCGAATGATGATCGCGCTTGACGATCTCCAGCCCCGCGCGCACAGCTGCGTGGTAGACGGTGGTGGACGCCTGGCACACGCCGCCGCCCAGACCGTCCACATAGGTGTTGTTGCGGATAACCGTGGCGATGCGGTAGCCGGCATCCTCGGTGCGCGGGCCAACCAGGTCGTTGAAGCTGACCTCCTGCCCGGGGGCGAGCACCAGGCCGTTGTAGTGTGAGAGCGCCTGCTCGATGTTAAAGTTGCGATCTTCCGTGCTTGTGCGAGCCAGCTCCGTTGAAGCCGTAACAATCTTGTGCGTGGCCTTGCGCAGCGACTCCGCCGTAATGGCCGGGCGAACGGGAATGGTGGTCATGGCGATGGAGCCGCCCACATTCTTGTCCAGCAGGGCGCGCGCCTGGACGATGAGCGGCTTTGGATCGCATGTCCTTCCGTCCTGCTCCGGCGTTGTATGAAAGTCCGGATCAGCGCCTTCCGCCGCGGGAGCATCCATGGTAATCGTGGCGTCTATGGGCGCCTTCTCAATCTGTCCGGCTATTTTTTCCACGGCGTTTGCCAACATCACCGCATCGTAGGTAATGGTGGAGGACGCCTCGTAGGGGTTCTCTTCGCGCTCGCCTGCGGCCGCCCGGCGCTCCTGCCAGGATTCCTCCTTGCCCTGCATGAACGCCTGCATCAGCGCTTCGTCGAAGTGAAGCTTCACGCCCATGTCCTCGGGCTTCAGAGGATAACTCTTGCCCTCGTAGGTAAAGGTCAGGGCCATGGCCTGAATACGCTCACGGTTGGCGTCCAGCAGCACCGCCTCAGCCTGTTCGCGCGTCATGCCCACCAGAGGCACGTTGTCCACGTACACGTTCTCCACAAAGACGTCCGTAGGTGGCGCGGTCATGCGCGCGGCGTACACGGTGAGTATGATCCCCAGCGACATAGCGAGCAGAATGCCGGCCAGCACAAAGAGCCGGCGCCGGCGAAACTCCGTCCGGCGCGCCTGTTTTTGCTGAAATTTGTAGGAGTCCTTCCCTCGGCGGGGCTGCATATCGAAAATAGTCCCCCTTGTCCACTTTGTGTTTCAGAATATTATATCATGTGACAGTTCTATATGCAACGTGCCCTCGCCTTCCCTGCGCCGGATGCAATCGGTTGCGCGATGACCACGACGCGGGATGAAGGATGGCCTGTTCCCCTGTACGCAGGGAACAGGCCTCTTATTCTCTTATTTTGGATATCGTCTATCAATCAGCCGCTTTGGCAGGCCTCACACAGGCGCTGCGCGCATTGCAGGGCGTCCGGCCACGCGCCGCCCGTGTTGCCAAGGATGTGCCCCTGGCCAGCGTCGTGAAAGTCGCTCCCCCCCGATACGTACAAGCCCTGGGTTTGGCTATATGAGCGCAGCTGCATCTGCGTGCCCTCAGGCACGCAGGGATGGTGACACTCAACGCCCCGCAGCCCCTGTGACTTGAGGTACGCGATCCACTGCAGCAGCATGGGCATCTCCATCTGTGTGCAGGGCGGGTGTGCGAGGGTGGGCACGCCCCCGCTCCGGTTAATGGCGGCTATAGCCTCCTCGGGCGTGGGCTCCCAGCGTTCGACGTAACACGGCTGGCCTGGTACAAGGAAGCGCTCGAAAGCGTCCTTCATGCACCGCGCGTACCCCATCCGCACCAGCTCGCGGGCTATGTGCGGGCGGCCGGGCGACCCGCCCGGCGGAAGCGCGGAAAGGATCCGCGCCACGTCCACCGCCATGCCTTGCGCGGCGGTGAGGGCCGCCATGCGATGAAAGCGCTCCACGCGGCTGTCGCGCATGAGGGCGATGAGCCGCCGAATGTTCGGTGCGCGCACATCCAAACCAAAGCCCAGAATGTGCGTCTCACCACGCTTGCCCGAGCCGATCTCAATGCTGGACACAACGGTAACCCCGCACGCGCGCCCCGCCTGAACAGCCTCCTCCACGCCGCTGACCGTGTCATGGTCGCAAAGCGCCATGTACAAGACGCCCTGCTCGGCCCCCAAGCGCACCAGGGCCTCGGGCGACAAAACGCCGTCCGAGGCGGTGGAGTGCACGTGGAGATCGACGCAGTGCGGCATGCTTATATCACCTCGCGCAGGCGTTGTGCAGCCTGGGCAATCCGATCGTCGTCAATGCCCAGCGACATCCGCACAAACCCGCGGCCGCCAGGGCCGAAGCTACTGCCGGGCGTTACGAGCAAGGCTGCTCTCTGGGCGAGGCGGCGGGCGAAAGCCACGTCGTCCTCCCCGCCCGGCACGCGCGTCCAAACGAACATGCTGCCCGCCGGACGGTCGATGGGCCACCCGGCCTGCATGAACGCCCTGATGAGCAGATCGCCCCTGCGCCGGTACGCCGCGCGGGTTTGGGCAACCTGGCCGCTGTCCCACGGCAGCGCAAGCGCAGCCACGGCCGCGGCCTGCACGGGCAGATGTACGCCATAATCCAGCTGGTTCTTGAGCGCGGTGATCGCGCCCACCACTTGGGCATTCCCGGCGCAGAAGCCGATTCGGAACCCCGCCATGTTGTACGTCTTGGAGCAGGAGGTAAACTCAACGCCCACGTCCAGCGCGCCTGGCGTCTGCAGAAAGGACGTGCGCACGTCGCCGTCAAACGCAAGGGAGCAGTAAGCGTTGTCGTGCAGGGCGATAATATCGTTCTGGGCGCAGAACGCCACCAGCCGCTCATAGAAGCCCTTCGGAGCAACCGCACAGGTGGGGTTGCTCGGATAGGAAGCGATGATCAGCCGAGCGTCCCTGCGGTCCTGACTGCTCACGGCGTCAAGGTCCATGGCGTAACCATTCTCCCGGCGCATGGGCACGCGCACAAGCCGCGCGCCAGCAATGGTCGGCCCCGCGGAGTAGATGGGGTACCCAGGGTCGGGCACGAGCACCGCGTCGCCCGGCGCGCAGAGCGCGAGCGCGACGTGCGCCAAGCCCTCCTGCGAACCCATCAGCGACTGCACCTGCACACGCGGCTGCACAGAAACGCCGAACAGACGCCGATACCATGCGCACACGCTGTCCTGCAGCTCGTCCGTGTCACGCAGCGGATAGCCGTGCATGTCGCCGCGCGATCCGCAGCTCACGTACGCCGCCAGCACAGAAGGGTCGGGAGCGCCGTCCGGGCTGCCTACCGACATATCAATCACGTCCGCGCCGGTTGCCAATAGCTCGGCCTTCAGTGCGGCCAGTTCGGCAAACACGCCGGACGTAAGCCCGGTAAGGCGCGAGGAGATCAGCATGCGTTCCACTCCTACCGAAGAAGGCGCGCGATCCGCGCGCCTCCCGTTTGTATATTTGTTCGTGCAGCCTACAGCGGAAGCGGTGCCTCCATCAGCTGGCGAAACTCCACGCCGTCAAGCTTTTCCTTGTCGAGAAGCTGCTTCACCACGAAGTCCAGCTTATCGCGGTTGTCGCTGAGAATCTGCGTCGCCTTGGCATAGCTGTGTTCCAGCACCTGCTTCATCTCGCGGTCGATAATGGCCGCAACCGACTCGGAATAGTTGCGCGTACCGGCCAAATCACGCCCGATGAACACCTCGCGGCCGCCGCCCAGATACACTGGCCCAAGCTCGTCGCTCATGCCGTACTCGGTAATCATGCTGCGGGCAATGTTGCTGGCGGCCTGCAGGTCGCTCGTGGAGCCGGTGGACACGTCGCCCAGGGCCATCATCTCCGCCGCGTGGCCGCCCATGGCCTCGCAGATGCGGTCCACCAGTTTGGCGCGCGATATGAACGTGCGCTCCTCGTCCGGCAGAGTCATTGTATAGCCGCCGGCCGCGCCGCGCGGGATGATGGACACCTCGTGTACCTTGTCGCACCCGGGCAGGTGGTACGCCACAATCGCGTGCCCGGCTTCATGGTAGGCCACCAGGTTCTTATCCTTCTCGGTCACTACGCGGCTCTTTTTCTCCGGCCCGATCATCACGCGGGTGATCGCTTCCTCAAGCTCAGCCATGCCGATCTGCTTGTGGCGGTTGCGCGCGGCGAGCAGAGCGCCCTCGTTGAGCGTGTTCTCCAGATCCGCAGCCGTAAAGAACGGCGTGCGCCGTGCGATGACCGACAGGTCCACCTCGGGCGCCAAGGGCTTATTGCGCGCATGAACGCGCAGGATGGCCTCGCGCGCCTTCACGTCCGGGCGGCCAACGGTGATCTGACGATCAAACCGGCCGGGCCGCAGAAGCGCCGGATCCAGGATATCCGCGCGGTTTGTGGCCGCGATGATGATCACGCCGTGGTTCGTCTCGAAGCCGTCCATCTCCACCAGAAGCTGGTTGAGCGTTTGCTCGCGCTCGTCGTGCCCGCCGCCCAGGCCAGCCCCGCGCTGGCGGCCCACGGCGTCGATCTCGTCGATGAACACGATGGAAGGCGCATTTTTCTTGGCCTGATCGAACAGGTCGCGCACGCGGGACGCGCCCACGCCCACGAACATCTCCACAAAGTCGGAGCCGCTGATGGAGAAGAAAGGCACGCTGGCCTCCCCCGCCACGGCCTTTGCCAGATACGTTTTGCCGGTGCCCGGCGGGCCCACGAGCAGCACGCCCTTGGGGATACGCGCGCCCAGATCCAGGAACCGGCGCGGATCCTTCAGGAACTCCACGATCTCACGCAGTTCTTCCTTTTCCTCGTCCGCTCCGGCCACATCGGCAAAGGTAATCTTGTTCTTGCCTTCCACATGAAGGCGCGCGCGGCTGCGGCCAAAGCTCATCACCTTGTTGCCCCCGCCGCTCTGCTGGCGCATGATGATCACCCAGAAGACGCCCAGCAGCACCACCATCACCAGAAGCGGCAGCCAGGACATCCACCACGCCTCCTGCGGCACGGGCGCGATGTCCACCTTAAAGGAATAATCAAGCACGCTGACACCGGCGGCATCCTTGCCCAGCCGCGTGGCCTCAATGGCGGCGATGTCGTCGTACATGCGGTCCACCGACCAGGGCAGGTTCACCGTAAAATCGTAATGGTCAGGGAAGGTGGCAGCCGTTGCGGAATCCTTGTACAGGCCGCGAACGCGGAATTCCTGAACGAACACCTTCGCGATCTTTTGTTCCTGAACGTTTTGCAGAAACTCGTTGTAGGAGATCGGTTCAGGCGGCCGCCAGGGGGGCTGGAACAGGCGCACCATGAGCAATATAAGCACCACAAGCGCCAGATAAGGCACGATGTTCTTCAGAATGCGTTTGTAATCCATGGTCCCTCCGTCATCCATGCGCGGTTCTTCAAAGATTCTTTCAGTATATCAGGTTTTTTCGCGAAGACAAGGTGACAATCGCAAATAGCTGTGACCAGATTGTAAATTCGCTCTTCAGCGCGTGTAGATCTCCGGCTTAAGCACGCACACCTCGCGCAGGTTGCGGTAGCGTTCGTTGTAATCCAGCCCGTAGCCCACAACAAATTCATTGGGGATGGTAAAACCGCAGTAGTCGGGCTGTATGTCCACCTTGCGGCGTTCGGGCTTGTCAAGCAGGGTGGCGACGCGCACGGACGCCACGCTTCGCGCGAGCATATTCGTTTTGAGATACTGCAGCGTCAGGCCCGAATCAACGATGTCCTCCACGATGAGCACATGCTTGCCCTCCACGGAGATGTCCAAATCCTTCAGAACGCGCACCGTGCCGGTGGAATGCGTGGCCGCGCCGTAGCTGGATATGGCCATAAAATCAATGGCGGCAGGCATGCGCAGCGATTTATACAGCTCGGCGAAAAACACCACCGCGCCTTTCAGGATGCCCACAAGCACGAGATCCTTATCACGGTAATCCGCCGCAATTTCGTCGGCCATCGCGTCGATACGGGAAAGGATCTGGCGCTCGGTGATGAGCACGTGCGCGATGTCCTCCATCAAAGGGTGCTTCGTCATGGGTTCATCAGTCCTCTTTCTCAGCTTTTCTCAGATAGAGCCACCGGGCGCGGCACAGCCGCACGCGCAGGCCGGGCAAATCCAGGGCGCGTCCTGCGCGCCCGTCGGCGATCATGTCGTCCAGCGCATTAAGGTGCGCAGCCTCAGGCGAGCCGCCAAGGCCGCACAGATACGTGCGCAGCGCGCGCTTGCGCACGGCGGCGGGCAAGCTGGTAAATCCATTCAGGTACAGCCCAAGCGGGGTCTCCCGCTCCGCCAGGGCCCGACCGGCCAAGGCGGACAGCGCTTCCTCGTCCTCGCGCGCTGCCAGAGCGCCTCGGGCGAGGGCGGCCGCCGCGCCCGGGCGGATCGCTTCCATCAGCGGCAGAACCTGCAGACGCAGGGCATTGCGCGGATTGTCCGGTTCATCGTTTGTGCTGTCATGTGCCCAGGGCACGGCGTTCCTCCCGCAATACGCCTGCAGCTCCGCCCTGCGCAGCTGTAGAAAAGGCCGCACATACGGCCCTCGCCGGCCGGGAATGCCGGCAGCCCCCAGGGTTCCCGCGCCGCGCATCAAATGCATGAGCACGGTCTCGGCCTGATCGTCCGCGTGGTGCGCCGTTGCGCACAGCGAAGCCCCCGACGCGCGGATGGCGCCGTCCAAAAAAGCATAACGCGCATCGCGCGCAGCCGTCTCCAGTCCGACTCTATCCTGCGCGGCCAGGCGTGGTACGTCCGCTCCGCCCTCATACAGGGGTACCCCGCGCTCCGCGCAGTAGCCGCGTACAAGCTGCGCGTCCTCCTCATCCTCCGGCCGAATGCCATGCCGAAAGTGCGCTGCCGCGACGCGCACCCCCCTGGGCGGCCATACGGCAAGCGCCGCGTGCAGAAGGGCCATGGAATCCGCCCCTCCGGACACGGCGCACAGAAGCGCGTCTCCCTTGCCCAGCGGAAGGACGCGCAACGCGGCGGTAACGGTTTCCCTCTCACGCATCGCGCAGATACTTAATGTAGCAGCGCCGCCGCTTGTTCGTGCGCCCGGTAAAGTGATTCCACTGGCCCTGGATCTCCTTGTTATCCTCCAGCGTAGGGCCCGTCTCCGCCCACAGTATGCCGTTTTCCAGCATTTTCTTAAGTATCTCGTCGATAAGGATGGCATTCACGCCCTTGCCCTGCAGCTCGCTGCGCACCGCGATGAGCAGAAGCTCCACGGTGGTCGCCTGGCGCAGCGCGCGCAGCATGTACAGCCAGCCCAGCGGAAAGAGGTAGCCGTTGCTCTTTCGCAGCGCGGCCGCTATCGACGGAATGCCGAAACCGAACCCCGCCATGATGTTGTGCTCGTCGTACACCATGCACACATAGGCCGGGTTGATGAAGGAAAAATACTGTCCGACGTACATGTCGATCTGCTTGGGCGTTAAGGGCGACATGCCGTACAGCTTGCTGTACGCCTCGTTGTATAGCTCGAACACGTCGCGCACGTAGGGAAGCACGTCTTTGGGCTTGCGGAAGGGGATTGTGTGCAGACGGAAACGTTTGAGCAGCAGCTCGGACATGCGGCTCAGCTTCTCGTTGCGCGAAGCTTGCACATCCATCACGCGCTCAATCCAGTCGGCGTCCTTTACGTACCCAAGACGCTCCAGGTGCTTCATGTAATAGGGCGCGTTGTAGATGGTGATAAACATGGACGGCTGGTCAAACCCATCCACGAGCATGCCTTGGCGGTCCAGGTCGCAAAAGCCGATCGGGCCGTGCACCTCGCTGAGGCCTTCTTGGCGCGCCCAGTCCTCCACGCGGCTCATCAGAGCGTCCACAACTTCCTCGTCGTCGATAAAGTCCAGGCGCGTAAAGCGCATCCAGCGCACGCCGCGGCCCGTGTTGAAGCGTTCGTTGACAATCGCGCACACGCGCCCGGCGGCCTTGCCGTCCTTGTAGGCCATGTACATCCTCGTGCGGCAAAACTCATAGGCGGCGTTGAATTTTGGGTCGAGCGTCTGAGCCTCCTCATAGCGCAGGTTGGGAACGAAATTCGGGTTCCCGCGATACAGGCGCATGGGAAAATCGACGAATTTCCTCAGGTTGCGCTTTGTGGGCGTAAGCTCGCGGATCTCCACCATACAAACGTCTCCTTGTTTACCGTTTGGGGTTCTGCGCCGCTGCCCGGAGCGGCTGACACGAAGGACATAGGAAGGAGGTGGTGGCGCCTGTGCGCAGCTTTGCTACCTCCGCGCCGCAGGAAGGGCAGGGCCGGCCTGCGCAGTACCCCACGCCCCGTGCCTCATAGCCGCCGGGGTTTCCGAACAGATCGCGCTCGTAGGAGGCGCCGCCCGCCAGACGCGACGCTTCCAGCACGGCGCGCATCTCGCTGAGCAACCGGCAGGCCGCCTCCTCGCCAAGGCTGCACGCAGGCGAAAGCGGGTGAACGCCCGCACGCCACAGGATGTTGTGGATGTAGAAGTTGCCGATGCCCGCGATGCGGTCCTGGCGCAACAGCAGCGTCTTCACGGCCGCGCGCGAGCCGCGCAGCAGATCCTGAAAACGTTCGCTCGTCCATGCCGGTTGAAGGGCATCGGGTGCAAGGTCGTCGGTCATTTGGTGCGCGCCGCCGGGTGGCAGCGCATGCACGTAGCCAAACCACCAGAATCGGAAAGCGAGCACCCTGCCGTCTTGAAAATGAAGCCGGACGGACACGCGGTCTGTAAGCTCCGCGGGGCTTAGACGCACCTCCGCGCCCATGCCCAGGTTCATCAGCAGCCGCGCGCCGCCGGATAGACCGCCCATGAGCCATTTGCCGTGCGGACGCACCGCCTCAAGCGTTCGGCCGGCCAGAACGGTCTCCGCCTCCTGCGGCGGAAGATTCAGGCATTTGGGCTGCAGCGCCTCCAGCCGGGAAAAGACGGTCCCGCGCAGGTGTTGGTGCATTTGCGCAGCCATAGCGTATGTCTCGGGCAGCTCTGGCATGCGAAAACCCCCTTACACACTAGAGAGCCTTAAAGCGTTCGGGCGGCACGCAGCCAAACGGGCAGCGGTCGGTGCAAGCGCCGCAGGCGATGCAAGCCGAGGGGTGAACCGACAACTTGGCCAGCCGCGCAGCCAAATCCTCCGTTCCCGCGTCCAGCGCGGCCATGGAGGCGGCCACATCGATCTGCACCGGGCAGGGCAGGCAATGGTTGCAGTACATGCACTTACCCTGGCCGCCGTACTGCTTAGCCTGCGCCAGCATCGACAGATCCTTCTCCCCGTCCGTAGCCGCGCAGTAAGCGGCCGCGGCGGCCACCTCCAGCCCGCTGCGGCAGCCGGTAACGGCCGACACAACGGCAGGGCGGGTGAGCGCATAGTGGATGCACTGCACGGGCGTCATCTTCACGTTCATCATGGAGTGGCCCGCGAGCAGGCGGCCCGCGCCATACGTCTTCATGCTGACCACGGCCGTGCCGGCCTTCTCGCACGCGCGGTACAAGGCCGCGCGGGAAGGATGCATGCCCTGCACGTCGTATCCTTCGTCGCCAAACATCGTGTCGATGTCCACGTCGCCTTTCAGGTCATGCGCGGGGTTGACGGGAAACATCAAAATGTCCAGGGCTCCGCTCTCCACCGCCGCGCGCGCCACGGACGGCACATGGCTGGACATTCCGATGAAGCGCGCCGTGCCTTCCTTTTTCATCCGCCGGGCCAAGTCCAGCTGCCCGCCCGGCGCAAAGGCCACGTCCAAATCCTCGTGCGTGTCCACGAAGAACACCATGGCGGCGTCGATATAGTCGGTGCGCAAAATGCGCAGCAGGCGCGCGACGTACTCTTCCGATTCGCGCATGTCGCGCGTGCGTCCGCTTTGCCCGTCCTGCACCACAGAACCGATATGCCCGGCGATCATCATGTCCTTGCGGCGCGCGCCCAGGGCGCTGCCGATGGCCTCGCGCACGCTGTCCTCGGGCATGAACAGGTCCATATAGTTCATCCCCGCGTCAAGCGCGGCGTGCACCACCTCATCAATCACGGCCTGCGGCTGCCCCAGCAGATGCTCCGCGCCCAGCGACACGACGCTGATGCGCTCACCGGTACGGCCCAGCTTCTTGTAGATCATGCGACCGCCTCCTTCACTTATTCGCAGGTGATCAGATCACGGATTCCCGAGAGCTTCCCCTGGCCAATGCCGGACACGGACAAAAGATCCGTGGCCGTGGCAAAGGGGCCCCTCTCCTGCCTGTAGGCGATGATCCGCCGCGCGAGGCTTTCGCCGATGCCCGGCAGCTGCGCAATTTCCGCCTCCTGCGCCTGGTTTATGTTCACCAGGAGCGTCGGCTCGGCAGGAAGCGAGCGCGCGGCCTGCCAGGCTGGAGACGCCGAGGCCGGGCGCTCGAGAGACGGCTGCCACAGCGCGTGCCCAAGCGCTGCGCAGGCAAGCGTGAGCAGCGCGCACGCACCGGCGCGCACCACGCGCAGACGCAGGCCGTCCGTCAAGGTATGTCCCTCCCCATTATAGTTCGTCCTTCATTGTAGACTACCCCGTGCAAGCGTTCAAGCCTATTCACAAAATAGTTCCCCACCCCTGACGCCAGCTTTAGCGTTTGCGCTTCGTATATCAATCCTGTATAATGGTTTGTAGATGGAATCCCACTGGAATTGCGCGGGGTGTCATCATGTCCAAAAAAACCTCGGCAACGTATCCGGCGGAGTATTCCTCCCGCCGTGTTGTGTTGACTACGCTCTGCTGCCTGATTGCGCTGTTCGTCATGCTCGCCGCCACCCAGGCGTATGGAAGCACGCTACCGCTTTTTAGGCAAATTGCCGCCTCGGCGGGCGCATTGATGACGCGCAGCCTACAACGCTCGCTGAGCGAGTGCCTGCAGGCGCTGAAGGAGCTATCCGCAAGCGACAGCCCGAATGCAGCGGCATTGTCCGCCGCGCTGGAAGCGCAGGTTATGACGCGCGACGGCTGGTACGCAGCCTGCGCCTTTGCGCCCGACGGGCGGCTGTTCGCCGCCTCGCGCGCGCTGCCCGCTACGCCGGAGGCCCTGGTTCCTCAGTTGCTCCAGTCCCTTCAAAGCGCCGGGCCGGACGGGACGCTTGGCGCTTCCTTTTTGAATGCCGACGGCCTGCCGCTCATGCCGCTGAGCCTGCGCGCCGGCTCCGCCGAGACGGCGCTCGTGTACGTATGCCTGCTGGACGTTCCACGCGTGATGGCGGCGTCTGCGGCGGACGCTGCCGCCCTGGAGGGCATCGACGTTTTCGTGACGGGCGCGGGCGGCCGCTACATCGAGGCGCCCGCCTTCGACGAAACGGCGCGGTTACTCGCCCTGCCCGGCCAGGAGGAGGATCGGACGCTGCTCGCCGCCCTGAGCGAAAGCCCCGGCGCACTGTTGCGCAGCAGCCACGGCGAGGCGAGGCTGTTCGCCACTACCGTGTTTCAGGCGCCGCCAGGGATCGATGCGAGGGAACCCCTGCGCATCGTTGTGTCGCTGCCGGCCCGAGCTTTGTTTGTGCGCGAGATGCACCGTTATCTGACGCTGCTCGCCTATGGCTTTTTTTGCGCCACGGTGGTGTACATGCTGTACAAGGCGTTCACCAAGCGGCACATTCTGGAGTTGACGCGCGAACGCAACGCCGCGGTGCAGCGAAGCGACACGCTGGCCTACGACAGCACGCACGACGCCCTGACCGGCCTTGGCAACCGAAAGCGCTTCGAGGAATGGCTGAAAGAAAACGCCGACAAGCGCTCGCCCTGCGGCCTGATGCTGTGCGACGTGGACCGGCTGAAGCTGATGAACGACGCCTTTGGTCACCCGGCTGGCGACGCGCTGCTTCGCCGGGCGGCACAGGCCCTGCAGGCCGTCTTCCCCGAAGGCGCGGAGCTCATGCGCATCGGCGGCGACGAATTTGTGGCCGTCGTTCCCTTCGCCGGGAACGAGGCGATGCGCACCGCAGGCAGCCGGCTAGACGAGGAGATCCGCCGCAGAAGCAGCGAGGACGACCTGGCTTCCCTGTCCGTGTCCTGCGGGTGGCTCTCCAACGAAGGGGCGGCGTACACGGCGACGGAACTATACCGCGAAGCCGACCGGCGCATGTACCAAAGCAAGTTGGCCGCGCACGAGCGCGACACGGACGAACTCATCGCATCGCTCCTTCGGCGTCTTGCCCGCCTGCCCTTTGAGGGCCCCGCCCACATGGACCGCCTGGCCTCGGCCGCACTGCGCCTCTGCGTGTTGGCGGGCGCCTCGCCCGCTCAACGGGAAGGCCTTCTGAAGCTGTGCCGTATGCATGATATCGGCATGATTGGGTTTCCGGCGGACATGCTCCTGCGTCAGGGGCCGCTCACGCCCCAGGAACACCAGGACGTGCGCCGCCATTGCGAGATCGGCTACCGCATCGCGGGCGGCCTGCCGGAGTTCGCGGCGTATGCGTCCTTCATTTTGCAGCACCACACACACTTTGACGGCAGCAACGGATTTCTGGACGCGCGCGGGGAAAGCCTTGCCCTGGAGTGCCGCGTCTTCGCCATCGTGGACGCCTGGGACGCCATGACCACTCCTCGCCCCTACCGAAGGGCCATGCGGCCTTCCGCCGCAGCCGAAGAACTGGCGCGATGCGCCGGAACACACTTTGATCCGGAGCTGGTTAAGCTGTGGATCGGCGCGGTAAAGGAAGCACAGGCCACCGAGCGTGCAGTGCGCCGCCGCTCCGACCCGCCGTCGGCTCCGCCCCTCGCCACCTAAGCCCCTATTTTGAATGTAGGCCGCAGGCGCGGTTTGCAGAATACAGCAGGAATGTCATGGAGGGATGACCCGATGCCACGTAAGTTTGCTTTTATCGGCGCTGGAAGCTTCGGCTTCACGCGCGGACTGGTGCGCGACATACTCACGTTCCCCGCTTTTGCCGACGCGACGATCGCGCTCATGGACATCGATCCGGAGCGCTTGGACTACATTACGCGCGCCGTTAAGCGCATCGTCAAGGAGGGCAAATACGCCGCCAAGGTCGTCTCCACCACCGACCGCAAAACCGCGCTGAAGGGTGCGGACGGCGTGCTGTGCACCATCCTCTCGGGCGATGTGGACGTTTGGCAGCACGACATCCTCATCCCCAAAAAGTATGGCGTGGACATCAACGTGGGCGACACGCGCGGCCCGGCGGGCATCTTCCGCTTTTTACGCACGGCGCCCGTCATGCTGGATATCGCGCGCGACATCGCCAAGTACTGCCCCGGCGCGGTCTTCCTGAACTACACGAACCCCATGGCCATGCTCTGCCGCATTATCCAGGGCGAAGTGCCTCAGATCGTCACCTCCGGCCTGTGCCACAGCGTGCAGGGCACCGCCGAGATGCTCGCCAAGTGGATCGGTGCGGACATGAAAGACGTCACCTACACCTGCGCGGGCATCAACCATCAGGCCTTCTACCTGAAATACCAGGTGAAAGGCCAGGACGCTTACCCTGCCATTCGCAAGGCGATTACCGAGAACCCGGACATTATGAACGCCGAGCTGGTGCGCAACGACCTGTTCCTGGCGCTTGACTACTACATTACCGAGTCCTCCGGTCACAACAGCGAGTACGTGGCATGGTACCGCAAACGCCAGTCGGAGATCGATAGAATCGCTCAGGCCACGGGCTGGAACCCGGGCGCGTACGCGTATATCCTGAACGAGTACCGCAAGCGCAAGGATACCTGGAAGGACAGCATCGAAAACTGGTTCAAGGAACCCCTCCAGCTCGAGCGCGGGCACGAGTACGCCTCCTTCATCTTCAACGCCATCTTCGGCGACCAGACGCTGTACGAGTTCAACGGCAACGTGCGCAACTTTGGCCTTATCGACAACCTGCCGGAGGGCTGCTGCGTCGAGGTGCCCACGCTGGCCTCGCCGCGCGGTCTCTCCCCCATGCACGTGGGTGCTCTGCCGCCCCAGCTGGCCGTGCTCAACAACATTTCTGCCCGCTGCGAGGAGCTGGCCGTGCAGGGATCCCTGGCGGGCGACCCGCGCGCCATTTACTACGCCTGCCTGTTCGATCCGCTCACCTCGGCCGTTTGTACCACGCGCGAGGTGCAGGCCATGGTAGACGAGATGTTCCTGGCCAACCGCGATTACCTGCCGCAGTTCAAGCACTTCAAGTAGCGCAGGCCCTCGATTTCACACGGGAGGAATACATCAATGCTTCGTTTCGCCGTACTCTCCAAGTGGCACGTGCACGCCGACGGATACGCCAAACACGTCATGAAGCGCAGCGACGCCGTCATCACCTGCGCCTGGGACGAGGACCCCGCGCGCGGCAAGGCATGGGCCGATTCCCTGGGCGTTCCGTTTGAGGCGGATCTGGCCGCCTGCCTGGACCGCAAGGACGTAGACGCCGTGCTTGTGGACGCGCCTACGAACATGCACCCTGAAGTGATCATCGCCGCCGCGCGCGCCGGCAAGCACATCTTTACCGAGAAGGTGCTCGCCCTCACCACGGCAGAGGCGCAGCGCATCGCCGCTGAAGTGGAGCGCGCGAACGTCAAATTCTGCATCTCCTTCCCGCACCGCACCCAGCCGGCCAACCTGTACCTAAAGCAGATTGTGGACAGCGGTCTCTTGGGCGATGTGACACTGATGCGCGTGCGCAACGCGCACGACGGCGCTTCGCGCGGCTGGCTGCCGGAGTACTGGTATGACCCGCAAACCACAGGGGGCGGCGCCATGATGGATCTGGGTGCGCACCCGATGTATCTGGCCAGCTGGCTTCTGGGCAAGCCTGAAAAGATCCAGTCCACCTTCGCCTATTCCACCGGCCGCCAGGTAGAGGATAACTCCGTGTGCACGATCGAGTTTGAGAAGGGCGTCATCGCGGTTGTGGAGACCTCGCTCGTGTCGGCCATGAGCCCCGCTTCCACCGAGGTGTACGGCACCGAAGGGGCCGCGCTCGTGCGCGGCGGCGAGATCGCCATCCGCTCGAGCAAGTTGAAGGGCGAAGTAGAGGGGTGGATCAAGCCCGACCGCCTGCCCGCCGCCCTCCCCCACCCGCTTGATATGTTCATTGACGGCGTATTGTACGGCAAACCCATCGAATTCGGTCTGAAGGACGCCGTCGCCCTCAGCCAGCTGATGGAATACGCCTACATTGCCCACCGAGAAAAACGCGAGGTCAGCTTCAAGCAATAAAACGCAGCCCGCCCGTCAGGGGAGAGCGCTCCGCGCGTTCTTCCCTGACCTTCGCCTGGTGTGGCTCATGCCGCAGAGCCACTGCCTTTGTGCCGGCATCTCATTCGCCCATCGTGACACCTCATTGACTGAAAAACCATTTTGACACGGCCGCTCGGCGGATTGCATCGCGTGATTCCGCTTTATGATTGTCTTTTTGCGTATTTGCTGTATAATACTACCATTCATATACGGTGAACAGGGGATAGTCTGTTGAACCAAATCCACCAACAGGTCCATGACCAAGAAGTCTGGAACAGAAAAGCCATGCGGACCTTGTGGTCCATAGCGGTGATGATTGCCGTCGCCGAGATCGTCTTCTATTTGTGTTTTCATAAAACGGTCTTGGCAGGGCGCGATCCCATCGAATATATGCGCAACTTCGCTCTCATCCCCACCATCGTCAACGTGATTGTGCTGGGCACGGCGGAACTGCTCTTTGCCAAAAGCCGCGCCACCCCTTTGCAGCGCAACGCCTTTCCCCTTGCGGCCGCTACACTGATGGCGCTGCAGATGGCCATTGTGCACGCGAACGTCGCCATTTTGGCCATGGTATTCGCATATCCCGTGGCTTTCTCCCTGGCCTATGCCGACCGCAGGCTCCTGTTTTTCGCCTTTGCCATCAATTTCATCGATTATCTGGGTTACGCGCTCATCTACATGCCCTACTTCAGCCACCTTACGTTGCCTCCAAACTACCAGATGGAAGTGTTGACGACCATCATCATGCTGCTGGGCGAGATTGTGATGGCTTACGCCGTTATGGCGCGCATCACAGAGTTGGGCATGAAAAACGCGCAGGCCGACATGCGCAAGCAAATGCTCGAGCAGCTGGTCAAGCTTGATTCCTTTACAAAGCTGTACAACCACGCGGCGTTTTACGAGGCGCTGGACACGCAGATTCTGGCCCATCAAAAAACGGGCGTCACTTTTTCCCTCATCCTGATGGATCTGGACGATTTCAAACTCATCAACGACAAGCACGGCCACGAGATGGGCGACCGGGTCATCATGACGCTCGTTGGATCCATCCGGCAGTGTCTCTCGCCCACGGACACCCCCTACCGCTATGGAGGGGAAGAGTTCGTCATCATCACAATGGCCGACGAGGCCGAGGCAATGCGCCTTTCCGAGCGCGTACGGCTGGATTTTCAAAACCGCGTGGTACCCGATACAGGGCTTACCTGCACGGTGAGCATGGGCGTTTGCACCTACAAGGAGACGTACACCGGGCGGCGCGAGTTTTTCTCGGCGGTGGATCAGGCGCTGTATGATGCCAAGCATGCCGGCAAGAACCAGACGCGCATCGCGCGGCCCGAGCAGCCTGTAACCCCGCCCGCGGCCACATGATGCATAATGACGTCGCCTCAATGCGCGGCGTTGGGCCAGTGCGCCTGCAGGCGCTTACAGCGGCCGGGCTTCACACGGCGGAAGACCTTCTGCGTTGCAGGCCGCGCGGCTACAAGGATCTAAGCGCGCCCACGCGCGTTTGCGACGTGCGGCCCGGCCGACCCGTATGCGTGCGCGGCACGATATGCGAGGGACCGGTTGCCCACCGCGGCGGCCAGATCACCACCGTGACGGCTCAGCTGCAGGACGGCACGGGCCGCCTGCGGCTTTTGTGGTACAATCAACCTTACCTGACGCACCGGCTGCGTAAGTCGCAGGCGGTGCTTTTGTATGGAACCGCGCAGCTGGTGCGCGGCGCGCTCACGCTCGTGTGCCCGTCCATCGAAAAGGCCGAGGCGGACGGAGAGCTCCTGCCCGTTTATGCTCTGCCTGACGATGTGCCGCAAGCGGTGTTCCGCGACCTGATTGGTCAGGCGCTTGCCCTGTGCGCGCCCGAATGGCCCGAGGCACTGCCCGCATGGCTGCGGCAAGCGCATGCGCTTCCGTCGGCCCGGGAGGCCCTGTACGCCCTGCACGCGCCGCAAAACGCGCAGGAGGCGCAGGAGGCGTTGCGCCGGGAAGCGTTCCTGGAGCTGCTCCTGTATCAGTGTGCGCGCCTTGTGGAGCGGGCTGCCAGGCCAACCGGCGCGCCAGCGCTGCCCGTGTCGCCGGAAACCGTGGCGCCGCTGCAAAGCGCCCTCCCCTATCGCCTGACGAGTGCGCAGGCCCGGGCTCTGAGCGACATCCTCGCCGACCTTGGCAGGGACACGGCCATGGCGCGCATGGTGCAGGGCGACGTGGGCAGCGGCAAGACGGCCGTCGCGCTGCTGGCGCTGTACGCGGTAGCGGCGTGCGGCGGCCAGGGCGCGCTGATGGCCCCCACCGAGGTGCTCGCCGGCCAGCACTTCGAGGGCGCAAGGGAGCTTCTGGAGCCTTTAGGCGTGCGCGTCGGACTGCTCACAGGATCGGTGAGCGGCGGCGCGCGCAAGGCTGCGCTGCGCGCCCTGGCCGAAGGCGAGTGGCAGGTGGTCGTGGGCACGCACGCGCTACTGACGCCCTCGGTTGCCTACAAGAACCTTCAGCTTGCCGTGGCGGACGAGCAGCACCGCTTTGGCGTGCGCCAGCGCGACCGCCTGCTGAGCAAAGGCAAGCATCCGCACATGCTGGTGATGAGCGCCACGCCCATACCGCGCTCGCTTTCGCTCGTGCTATACGGCGATCTGGATATCTCCGTGATCGACGAGCTGCCGCCCGGCCGTACTCCCATACGCACGCGCCGCGTGCCCGAGGAAAAACGCGCGGGAATGATGGGCTTTATACGCGATCAAATCGCCGAGGGCCGGCAAGCGTACTATATTTGCCCCTTGGTGGAGGAGAGCGAGGCGCTGGACGTGGCCTCGGCGTGCGACATGGCAAAGACCCTTCAGCAGGCGCTCCCCGGCGTGCGCGTGGGGCTTTTGCACGGCAAGCTTCCCGCACAAAAAAAGGACGAGATCGCCGATCGCTTCCGCACGGGCGACATCGACCTGCTCGTGGCGACGACAGTGGTGGAGGTGGGCGTGAACGTGCCAAACGCCACCGTCATGGTCATCGAGGATGCCGACCGCTTCGGCCTGTCGCAGCTGCATCAGCTGCGCGGGCGCGTGGGCCGCTCCACATACCAGAGCTACTGCTTTGTGCTCGGCGAAGGCAGCGAGCGGCTGAGCTACTTCTGTTCGACGACGGACGGCTTCGCTTTGGCGCAAAAAGATCTGGAGCTGCGCGGCCCGGGCGAGCTGATGGGCACGCGCCAGCACGGCATGCCGGACCGCTCGCTGCTTACCCTGGCGGGCGACGTGCGCATGCTGGCGGAAACGCGCGACGCCGCCCTGGACGCGCTGCGCCGCGCGCGCGAAGGAGACGGCGAATCGCAAGCGCTCCTTGAACGCGCCGCGGCGTGTTTTCCGCTGCAGGAGCTGTCGCGCCACTGATACTGTTCATGGAAAGGAGTGCGCAGCATGCTCGACCGCGACGACATATTGCGCCTGCTTGCTGAGCTGCAGCTGCCCGCAGGGGCGTTTTTTTGGTATCGGCGGGCGCCGGACTGGTGCTGCACGGCGTGAAGGCGTGCACGCGGGACATCGACGCCGGGTGCGGGCGCAGCTGGTTGACCTTCTGCTTGCGCAGGGGTTTCCCCTCTCCCACTCCTCCGACGGCAAACGCAGGGTCGTCTGCCTGGACGTTTGCGAGTTTCTAGAGGATTGGATGGTGGCGGAAACGCAGCTCATCGGCGGCGTTTGCGTTGCAACGCTCCCCTCCATCCGCAAGCAGAAAGAATTGCTTGGCCGGGATAAGGACATTGCGGATATCGCCCTAATCGACGAATTTCTGAGGCGCAGCCATCCATAGAAAACAGGCGGGCCCGCTGATATGGGCCCGCCTGTTTTTTGCCGGGGCTAGCGGGTGCGGGTGGTAATGCCGAACACTTGCAGCCGCGCCATGTACGCTTTGTCCTCGGGCAGGTTCACCGTCCATGCCCATACGGGCAGCAGCGACAGGCCCGCCGCATGTACGAGTTCCTCCGTAACGCCGCGAAACTGCAGATTGAGCCCGCAGGCGTGCACGGATAGCGCGGCGGCGACAGCAGCGCACGGGTCGGCGGCCAGCTGCCGCGGCACGTTGAGCATGTGCCGCACGGGCAAGTTCATGCCCGCCACAAGCGCGGCCCACTCCGGCTCCAGACCGGTAAAGAACGCGCGAGAGGAGAGCCCCAGCTCAACGCACAGCTCCGCGCACGGCCGCGCGGCTTCGGGCTGCTTCAAATCAAGGTTCACCGTAAGGCCAAGCTCGCGTACGGTAAGTAGCGCCTCACGAAGCGGCACGTACGGCCGGCCGGAAACGAGCGCGTCGTGTGACAGGTACGCCTCCCCGTAGGCATTCACGCGCACGTCCACCTCGGTGAACGGCGCGCATTCCGCGCCCGCGCGGATGGACTGCAGCGAGTTGTCCGGTGCCCCGTCAAAGCCGGAATGCGCGCAGATGAACAAACAAATTCCTCCTTAAAACGCGATGCGCGGGATCTGCAACCCCTGCCTGGCATAAGGCGGCCGCACGCCCGCACACACGTCGTACATCGCTTCGTGCGCCAAACGCGCCGCTTCCACGAGCGGCGCATAGGGCACGTGCGTGTTTGTGGCAAAGCCGATTTGGTAGTTCTCTCCATCGAAACGGCCAAGAGGCGGCTGATCGTATAGGGGAAAGTAATGTGCGCCTACGAAGGATGGATGCGCTGCGCCCTGTTCCAAAAAATAGCGGTACGCGGCGCCACGCTCCTCCTGGCTCGTCACGGCGCGCAGTCCCGTGGCTGTCAGCCCGCCCTCCAGACTGCCGAAGTGGTACTCCCCCACCATGATCGGCAGGTCGAGTAGCGCCGCAGCCTGGTCGATCTGGGCGTTTGGCCTCATGGAATAGCTGTTGATGGAGAAGCAGTCAAAACTCCGCCACCCGGCCAGTACCCCGGGCTGGCTGATGTAGCCGTAGCGCATGCCCAGATTCATATGGCGAGCGTCCACGGCCCGGCAGCACACAGCCGGCACCGTGTTGTAGGCTTCGTACATTTTGTGCGAAAAGCCGTCCAGGTCGCGCGCCGCGGCCATGCCGAGCGATCGGGCGTTACGAATGGGGCGGTAGAGATCGTCAAAGGAGGCAATCGGAAGCCCCCAGGCGTCGCCCAACGCGCTCGCACTGCCGTAGCGGCCGCGCAGCTCCTCTACAAGGCGCGTCTTGGACGCAAAGCGCGCCGGGTGGGCCAGCATTTCCTCGGCGATGCACAGCCCCTCCACAAAGGCCCAGGTCGGCTCGTTGCGCATGAAATAGCCGATCATGTTCCGGTCGTTCAGCTTAGCGGCGAGCTGCCCGGAAAAAACGCGGGCGTTCTTTTCGTATTCCTCGGCGAATACATCGGGAAAATCACGGAAAATGAATTCCTTCGTGCCGGGAAACCCCTCCATGGGAAAGACGTAGGGCATGCCGGATGCGGCGATAAACCTCTCGTCCGACCAGTTGCCGATCGTGTTGAAGCCCCAGCGCTTCAGGCGGTGGCGCGTGAGCACGGCAAAGCGTTCGAACCAGCAATCGCCGAAGGCGCGGATGAGGTTTGCCTTGTTGAAATCGAAGAAACGATACCTTTTACCGGCCTCATCGTAGTAGCCGTGCGATTGGGTGTAGCACGAGGCGAGCGCCGCGTCGTCCCGCTCGGGCAAACCTTCAAAGAAGGGCTCGAGGCCGGTAAGGCGCGCTGCGGTCGTGCCCACGCAGTCTAGGCCCGTGGAAAAAAAGGCGTTGCCCTCCGGGTCCACCAGCCACCAGCGCCCGTCCTTGCAGCTGCGGAAGTATCCGGTTGCCTCAAACTTTCGCCGCGTGTCGCCGCCGTAGCGGCTCATGTGCGGGAACGGGAAGACGTCCGGCGCCGCGGCGGCCTGCTCGTACTCAGCGCGCAGGTAAGCGGTCATGGCTTTTTCATCATCGAATTTGCCTGCAAACCGCTTTGTTTTTAGTTGTCCCATGCCATCCACCAGCTTAACGCCTTCCGGCAGATGGTAGGCGGGCTCCTGCAGCGTCGCCTGCACATCGACGATGCGCAGGCGGCAGGCGTGGTGGCAGGGCGTCGTGCCGATGGCGAACCGCCCCATGCGCGCCACGTCGAAAGGCTTGCCGAAGGCGACCATCTTCAGCCGCCCGGGCGCGGGCGGGATAAACATGCGCCGCGAGTCTAGGGCTTGCAGCGGAAAAGCGATGGTCGTAGGCAAACCAGGAAGTATGCCCACCTTCACCCAGAAATCCGCCTCGGCATCCGCCGCCGCTTCCTGCTGCCAAAACTCAAGCAGGAGACATACACTGTGTTCCTCGGGCGTGTACGCCTCAAAGACAAGGTATCCGCCTGCGCCCAACGCCGCGCAATCGCCGGCGTATACGATGCGTCCGCCGCTGCCGGCCATGGTCACGTCCAGTAAGCCCGGCGCGATGTGTCCCGCGACCGCATTTTCCAGGGAAAAGGACGACAATGAAAGCCGCATACGCAATCCCTCCATGGCTTTGCCCATTTTTCATTGTACTACAAGGCCGCCGTGTGCGAAAGCATAAAACAAAGGAGCGGCGTTTTCCGCCGCCCCCGAAGCACGCGCGTCCTTACTCGTTCAGATAGGAGTTGGCACGCTGCTGAAGCGATTTTGCCGTATCCGCGGCAGTTTTCTGCCCCTGGAAGAAGGCGGCGGTTTCCTCCACGATAAAGCCCATCAGCGTGGAATCCGCAACAGTGGGCACGTTCAGGGCCTCGCACATGGCGCGCAGGTTGTTCCAGTCCTCCTCCTTGGGCTGTTCCACGGTGATGGAGGAGTCGCCCATGCGCATGAACATCATGGCGTTGCTGTTCTGGCTGCGCTCCACGGCGTCGGCGATGATCTTATCCAACGAAGGAGCCACGGTGGGCAGGCCGTCGTTTTGCTCCAGCTCCTGCACAACAGGCGAATAAAGCATCTTCAGGAACTCCGTGGCCATGGCCATATTCTTGGCTTTTGCGTTGATACCCGCAATGAGGGAAGGCGTGTAGGAGTTGCCCGACCCCGCAACGCTGGGCGTGGGGATAAAGGCGCTCTGTGAGCCGCCGGCCACCATGTAGGAGGTAGGCAGCGTCATGGTGGAGCCGATGGTGGTTGGATACAGCTCGATGGAGCCGTTGAGCAACGCCTGCATCTCCTGCATGTTGTTGCGGCCGCCGCCCGCCGGCACGGCCATGGTCACCGCGCCGCCCTGTCCGCCTTGGCCGGGTCCGCCTTGGGCGGTCTGCGCGGTTTCGGCCTGGGTGGAATACAGCAGGTAGAGGTCTTCCAGGAAGGCGATAAACTCGGGGTTATCGAAGTTGACGCGGCCGTTCTTGTCACGGAAGCCGCTCTCGCTGGCGTAGTACAGGGCGCTAAGCCACTGGGTGGGCGTACGCGCGTACATCACGCTGTTGCCCTCGGCCGTGCGCAGATCGGCAAGCGCGTCAAGCGAGGTAATCTGACCCACGATGTCCTTTTTGCCCCACAGCGTGGTGAAGGTGAACTGCGCGGGCATAGCGTAAAGCTTGCCGTCCTGCGACTTGCTGCCCTGAAGGATTCCGTCCAGGAAGTCAATGCCCGACAGGGCGGACGAAAGGTCGGTGAGCACGCCCTTGGCAATGTAATTCTTCACGGGCAGCCCGTCCAGAATGATCACGTCGCCGCCCTTGCCGGCCAGAATGTCCGTGTTGATGGAGCGAATGTAGTCGTCTGCCGTGGCCGAGCGGTCGCCCGTGGAGCCCATGGCCGCGGCCACCTTTACGTTCAGCTCAGGATGCGCGCGCTGGAACTCGCTGACCGCCTTGCGCAGCTTTTGCGTTTGGCGCAGCGTGGTGATGGTGAAATCCGTGCGGTTGGAGAGGTCCAACGTGGGCAGGAAGGTATAGGCGAGCAGCTGCGAGGTCTCCGCGCTGCTGCCGCCTCCCCCGATACGCATCGCAAACCCGCCGCCGCCAAAGCTGCCTTCGCCCTCGTTGATCATGACAACCAGCGTGCCCTCTGGCAGAGCGCAGGCGCCGACGATGCTGTTTGTGGGATCGCCGATCAGGTAGCTCGGCGTGTCCATGATGGAGGTATATGCTGTGTCCGTGGGACCGAGCTTAACCGCCGCGCTGGAGGATATTCCGTACACCGTGCCGTCAGGCGCGGCGATCAGCACCGCATTGTTGGCGCCCTGCACGTCTGCGCTGCGGCTCTCCTTGCCGGTGGCCAGATCGAAGGTCGTCAGTTTGCCGCCGCCGAGCAAGAACAAGGACGTGCCGTTCGTGGCAATGTTGCCGCCCCCGCCATTGTTGCCGCCCGATTGGCTGGGCGAGAAGGTTTGCTCAATGCCGCCCGCATCGTCCAGGATGTCCACGCCGCCGCTCTGCATGGAGCGCACGGCGGCTTTGTGGCCGGGCAGCGCCAGTATCTCCTGCGTCATGCCCTGCACGGTGAACTGCTTGTCCACCGTGCCGTCCGCCTTCAGCCAGTAGGCGCTCGTCTTCATGTTGTCCATGCTGAACATAACGGTGCCTCCGCCTCCGGCTTGCTGCTGGCGGCCGGCTGCACCGCTGCCTGCGTTGTTGGTAGCGGTCGCGCCGCCTACAGAAAGCCCGGGCGCCGCGCTGGACGCGGTGCCGGTCATGGTGTTTGTGGCTGTGGCCGCGCTCGGCATAACCAGCCGGTTCATCACGGAGGTGAGCACCAAGATGCCGCCGTCCGAGGCTACGCTGAGCGACTGGATATCGCTTTGCTCGGGAAGCGTGATGGGGATAACGGATGGTGCGGTTGTCGTGTTGGCCCAGGTAAGCAGATTCCATTGCTCGCCTTTCTTGGCCGCGACCATCACAGAGCCGTCCGGCAGCACGGAGGGGTTGGTGACGCTCTGGTAGTCGGCGGGCATGGTCATGGCGCTCTCCACATACCCGCCCAGTTTGGAGGCGGCCGCCGTTGCAGCCGGGCCGGCCGTGGCGCTTCCGCCTTCCGCGGGGCCGGCGCAGGCGGTAAAGACCAGCGCGCAAGCAAGCAGTGCGGCGAACAAGCGTAGTTTTTTCATAGGGATTGGCTCCTTTCCGTAATGGCGGCTTGCGCCGCTTCGGCCGGTTTCAACCGTTTGCAGGCGGCGCGATACGCGCGGATGGGCAAGGTGAGCGCGACAGGGAACGCGCGCAAACAGGAGAACGCCAGAAAATAGACGGACGGCATCAGCGCGAGGCCCGGGGCTGAAACGCCCGTCCACCCCACCGCCCGCGCCAGCAGAAGCGCAAGCACCGGCGCCAAGCACAGCGCCGCGGTAAGCAGCGCCGCGTGCGCCGGCAGCCGTCCGCGCTGCACGCTTTGCTTCAGCGCGCGCCTCGCAAGCAAAAGGCTGAAGGTGGACAACGCGCCCAAGGCTCCGATCCACACCGCCAGGGTGCGCCACACAAGATCCGGCCGGAAGGCCACCGAAAAGGCCATCTGCGTCTCATTCTTCGCCCAGGTCGTCACCAGCGCGGGCCAGAAGGACAGGTCCGACCACTGCGTGGGCAGGTACGCGGGCGGCACGTGCCAATCCCTGGGCATCTGCCACACAGCGAAGGCCATGGCCCCCAGGAACAAAATGAGCACGCCGATGCCCGTAAAGGCGATCCTGTGTCCGACCGACGAGGGCAACGTCATGCTGCGCAGCGCATCGCGGCTGTGGCGGATTGTGGCGCGCGTAAGGCCCCATGCGCCGCGCACAAGCTCGATGAGCAGGAACAGGCAGATGAGCGCGCCGGGAATCTTCGACATGAGCGCGTACACCTGGCGCTGGTCCGCGCGCTTGTACATCGTGGAAGGCGCGCGCAGCCCGGCGGAGGTTAAGTAACCCTTGGCCTGCGCGCCCGGCTCCTGTTCGCTCCCCGTAGGGATGAGAAACTCGTACGCAGTAACGCGCAGGGTGTCGCTTCCCGCGGCCGCCGGGCAAAACGCCAAGCCTCTGCCGGGATCGGCCGCGAAGGACGTGGCGCCTGTGGGCAGCCTGAACACCGCGCGCAGGGTAAGGTCCTTACCGCCCACCGTAACGGTTTGGCCGATCACGTTCGTAGAGCCGAAGAGCTTGAGCGTCGTCGCGTCGTCCAGCGCGCAGCCGGTGGTGTCGCCTTGTCCGGGCATGATGCCCCGGACCACCTGAAGGCTCCAGATGTCGGCGGCACTGCCGTCAAACCACAGGATATCCACCGAGGCGGAGCCGTTGGTCTCCCTGTGGGCGACGCTCTGCGACAGGGCCTGCGTCCAGGCCGTGACGGCCGCCGCGGACGGCTCTCCGCCGTATACGCCCTGCATCGTGTCGCGCAGCTTTTTTATGGAGGAGAAGGCCGTTGCAACCGTGCCCGTCTCGCGGAAGCTAACGCGGTTCACGGAGGTTTGTATGTTCAGCGTTTGAAGCGCAGAGGCCGCGCCCGCCCAGCAAAACACCGCCAAGGCAAGCCAGCACGCCGCGCACAGCGCGCGCCGGGAGCGCTCCTTACCGCTCATTTAGTCCGCCTCCACGCGCACGCGGTCGCCGTCAGCCAGATCGCGGTCGCTCCGCGCGACGATCGTATCGCGCTGGGTGACGCCCCCCTGTACGGCCGCGCGCGTTGCGTCCTGCTCCAGAATCGTCACGTCCGCCCGGGCAACGCTCATGCGTGCTCCCAGCGCGCCGCTCTCCTGCTGCACTACGTACACGAAATAGCCGTCGTTGTCTTGATGAAGCGCAGTGAGCGGCACAAGCACATCGTAGTTCTGCGTGCGCTTGCGAAAGCGCATGGAGGCCGTCTGCCCGACCGTGCCTACGCTGCCGTCCAGGCGAAAAAGCACCTCATAACGGCCGGCCTGCGCCGTGGAGCTGGCGATGGATTCGATGGCCGCGCGCACCATGCTGCCGCCCACAATGATGTCCGCCTGGTCGCCCACGGCCATGTCGCCCGCCTGGTCCTCGCTTACGGTGACGCGCAGCTCCAGCCCGTCGGTCTCGTTGCTGAGGGTGACGGACGCCTGGGCGGTACCGGCGTTGTTGCCGGCCGTGACGGACACGCTGAGCACGTCGCCGTTCACAGGCGCGCTGACCACACCGCCCGCGTCGACGGCGGCCTTCAGCTTGTCAAGGTTCGTCTGCTTCTTGTCAATATCCAGATCCGACGTGGCGATGGTGAGGGCGTTTGCGCCGGAGGTGACCTCGGCGGTCTCACGGTTCGTCTTCAAAGTTTCCTGAGCGCGGGAAAGGGTGGTTCTTGCGTCCTCAACCGTGCGGTTGGCATCGCGCGTCTGCGTATCCAGCGAGCGCTGGGCCGATTCCACGCTTGCCCTGCGCGTTTCCAGAGTGGACTGCGCCGTCTTCACAGCGGAGAGCTTGGAGGCCACCGTGCCCTCCACGGCTTCCGTGGCCGTCTGCGAGCGGGCCATGGCTTCATTGTACGCCTGCACCGCATCGTTATAAGTCTTCTGCGCCTTGGCCAGGTCCTCGTTGTTCGTGGCGATGGTGTTTTGCGCCTTCAGGTTGCCCAGGCTTACGTCCTGCTGCGCCTGCGCAAGCGCGGCCTGCTTGGAGGTGAGCGTCGCCTGCAGCGTCGCGGTTTGTGCGGGGTCGGCATTCGCCTGCAGTGCGGCCTGCGCGGAGTTTACGGCTTGCTGGGCTGCATCCAGCTTGCGCTGGTTATCTGCGATGGTGTTCTGTGCGTCCATCAGGTTGGCGCTTACCGTGCGCTGTTTGGCGGTCAGGTTTTCCTGCGCCGTGGTTAAGGCGGTGTATTTGCCGGTTATGTAGGTGTTCCAGGCGTCGTACACGGCCTTGTCATATTCGCTTTGCGCGCTCTGCAGGTCGGAAACGGCCTTGTCATAGTCGCTCTGCGCTTTGTCCAGGGCAATCTGTTGGTTTTGGATGTTCGTCGCGCGATTCTCCTCGGCACGACTGAGGCTCTTCTGCGCGTCGTCCACGCTGTTTGTGGATACGGGCGCGGCGGCGGATAGCTCGGTCTTGTCGCGATCGTTTTTGGCTTTGTCCAGGGCGATCTCGTCCGTGGCGTACTGTGCCTTCAGCGCGTCCAAGTCCAGAGCAAAGAGTGGGTCGCCCGCTTGTACGGACGCGCCTGCCTTCACGTATACTTCCGATACGCGCACGGCGTAATCGCAAAATACCGGCACATTCTTGGCGGCGGTCAACTGGCCGTCCACGTTTGTGGTGCGTTCCAGCGCGCCGCGCTGAAGCGAGGCCGTGGTCACCAGGGGCACGGACATCTCCTGCAGCGTGTTGCTGCCCAGCGTGAGCGCCACCATGAGCGCCAGAAAGCCGATGAGCGCCTTGCCGGCCGCGGCGCGCGCCTTTTGCTCCATGATGGCGCTTTTGCGCGCCTTCTCCGTGGCGATAACCAATCCCTCGGCATTGCGTTGCATTGCCATGTCACTCCTTCATGCCAGTCATTTGGATGCCGCGCACGAGGTACGTTTCGCCATAAAAGAACAGGAGCAGCGCGGGCAGGAGGGTGATGATGGAGGCGCCCATAGCCACATCCACGTCGGTCTCGCCGATGCTCGTGAGGTACAGCGACAGCGGCCACATGCTCTGATCGCGCAGGAACGTCATGGGCTGCTCGATCAGGTTCCAGTTGTCCAGGAAGCTTAAGATGCACAGCGAGGCGATACCCGGAATGCCGATGGGCAGCGCGATGGAGAGGAACAGCCGCAGTTCGCCCGCGCCGTCAATCTGCGCGGCCTCCACAAGCGCCTCGGGCACCGCTTTGAAAAACTGTCGCAGCAGGAACACCGCGAAGGTGCCGAACATGCCGGGCAAGATGACCGCCCAGGGCGTGTTCAGCAGGTGCAACCGGTCGAGCATGAGATAGCTGGGCACAAGCGTCACCTGGAAAGGCATCATCATCAGTGATATATAAAACATGAACAGCGGCTCGCGCCCGGGAAACTTGAAGTGCGCGAACGCCCAGGCAGCCAGGGTTCCGATGGCCACCTGCCCGGCCACGATGGGCACGACCAGGCGCATGGAGTTCCAGAACATGGAAAGGAAGGTTGGCGTGTCCATCAGCAGCCGGATGTACTGCCGAAGCGTGGGCAGCGCCGGCAGCAGCGGCATCTGCGCCTGGCCGCTTCCTCCGGAGAGCACGGGGCGGATGTGCTCCAGAAGCTCAGTCTCGCCCATCAGCGACGCGCCAAGCGTCATGGCAAGCGGCAGAAGCACCACTGCGGCGATCGCCCACAGAACGCCCGTGCGCAAGAGTTTCCTGATCAAGCCTCTCACCTCACTCCGTCGTCTGTTCCACTTTCCAGGACCGGTTGAGCAGCGCCACGAGCAGGAAGATGACGATGGCCGTCACGGTGGCCGCGGCAGAGAGCTTCTCGATGTCCAGGGCCGTGAACCAGTTGTTCATGGTGTGCTGTAAAAGGTAGATGCTTCCCTGCGGGTAGTTGCCCGCCACCAGGTACGCCTCGCGGTATGCCTTGAACGAGTTGAGCAGTGCCAGAACCGTCGTGGTGAAAAGCGTGGGCTTCAGGCACGGCAGGGTAATGGCAAAAAACTGGCGTATGCCGCTTGCCCCGTCCACGGAGGCCGCCTCGTACAGCGCCGGCGATATGCCGCCGAGCCCGGCCAGAAAGAGCACCATGTTGTAGCCCACGTTCTTCCACAGGTAGCTGACGATCAGGCAGAAGAGCGCCCAGTCGGTTCTCATCCAATCGATGCGCGCAAGGCCCACGCCCTGAAGGATGTTGTTCATCAGTCCGTTTACGTTAAAGAGCACCTGCCATAAAAGCGCCACAGACGCGACCGGAAGGGCCATGGGCAGCAGGAAGGACGCACGCAGCGTGGAGCGCCCGAACACGGGCTTTGTGAGCAGCAGCGCCAGCCCCAGCGACAGAACGAGCAGAATGGGCACGCACAGCCCGATGAAGCGCGCGGTGTTGAAGGCCGCTTGCTGGAAGGCGGGGTTCGTAAAGATCTCCGCGTAGTGCGCAAAGCCCGCAAACCCGCCGTCCAAGCCCTGGCGGAAAGAGCGCGAGAGCGCGTCCACGAAGGGAACGACCACGAAAAGCAAGCATCCCGCAAGGCTGGGCGCTACGAAAGCAAAGCCGTACATCATGTTCCTGCGGGCCATGACGGACAGGCGCTTGCGCCTTTGGAGCGCGCCCGCGGGCTGCGTCTTGGCTGAGATCATTATTTCCCTCCGTTCTGACATAGCCATGATACCGGGCGAACCTTAAAGACGGCTGAAAACGGAAATTGTTAACAGACGAGACACATTTCACGGCCTTGATTTCCGTTACCTTTTCAGGTAGATTATAGGTGCATTGTGTATACTGCGTAACACAAGGAGGCCCTTGACATGCGCGTGCTGCTTGTGGAGGACGAAGCGCCTATGGCCGAGGCCATAGGGCAAATTCTGCGCAAGCATAACTACGCCGTGGACCTGCGCTTTAACGGCGAGGACGGCCTGGATTGCGCGCTGACGGGCATTTACGATATCTTGGTGCTGGACGTGATGCTGCCCAAGCTGGACGGACTCGGCCTTGTGCGCGCCCTGCGCGCGCACGGCCTGGACGTGCCCGTGCTGTTGCTTACCGCCAAAGGCGATACGGCCGATAAGGTAGCAGGGTTGGATGCGGGCGCGGACGATTACCTGCCCAAGCCCTTTTCCACGGACGAGCTTCTGGCGCGCCTGCGCGCGCTTGGGCGGCGGCGCGGCGCACCCGTACAGGGCGATGCCCTCGCCTTGGGCGGAACGCAGCTGCTCGTCTCCTCCCTTACCTTAACCTGCGGCGGCCGGCAGGTGCAGCTTACGCAAAAGGAATGCCAGCTGCTTGAGCTGCTGATGCGCTGCCGCGGTACGGTGGTCGGCAAGGAGACGATCATCGAGCGCGTGTGGGGGTTCGATACCGAGGCCGTGGACAACCATGTAGAGGTGTACGTGTCGTTTTTGCGCAAGAAACTTGCCTTTATACAGGCGGACGCGGCGATACGCACCGTGCGCGGGGCGGGGTACTCGCTGGAAGGGGCTGGCGAGGGCGATGTTTAAGGCGCTGCGCAACCGTTTTCTCGTGTTGAACCTATCCCTCATCTGCGTGCTCATGGTGGCGGCTTTCGGCATCATATACGCCATGACGGCCACAAACGTCGCTCGGGAGAACGAGCGGCGGCTGATGGCGCTGCAGGCCTTTCAGGCGTCGCCGGCAACGGCCTTCCGGCCCGGCTGGACGCTCACCGAACGCCGGACGATGAGCGAGCTTCCGCCGGAGGTGACCTTCTTTTTTAGTCTGGAGCTGGACGCGCAGGGGAACATCCTGTACCGCAATTCGATACTGGAGCTGAGCGACGAGCTGTACCTGCAGGCCGCGCGCTCGGCCGTGGCAGACGAAAGGCCCTCGGACACGCTGACGCTGGAAGGCAGGCGCTGGCTGTACGCCAAGGCCGAGCGGATGATGGCCTCGGTCACGTATGACCCGCAGCGGCCGCACGTGGTGTACGCCGTGCCCGAGACGACCACGCGCATTACATTTTTGGATGTTACAGAGTCGCACCGCGCCTTAATGAACCTGATCACTACATTTCTCATCGTGGGCACGCTCATGCTGTCGCTCATCTTCTGCGTCAGCCTGCTCTTCGCCAACCGGGCAATCCGCCCGATCGCCGCCGCGTGGGAGAAGCAGCGGCAATTCGTGGCGGATGCCTCGCACGAGCTGAAGACTCCGCTGGCCATCATATCGGCAAACGCCGATGCACTGCTGCAAAGCGGCGAGGAAAGCGTGAACAGCCAGTGCCGGTGGGTGGACTACATTAAGGCCGAGACGGCCCGCATGGGCGATCTGGTTGCGAGTCTGCTCTGCCTGGCCCGCTCGGAGGATACGCCCAAGCCTGGCGCACTGCAGGCATTTGACGTAAGCGCACTGGCCGGCGGGGCGCTCCTGTCCATGGAGGCGATGGCCTTTGAACGGGGCCTCCTCCTCAGCAGCGATATCGAGCCGGACGTGCTCGCCCTGGGCGATCCGCAGCAGGTGCAGCAGGTGGCCGTCATCTTACTGGATAACGCCCTGAAATACACGGCTGAAGGCGGGAGCGTTGCGCTGCGCGTGCGCCGCCTAAGGCGGCAAGCGGTGCTCTCGGTGCGCAACACGGCCCAGGTGGACAAAAAGGACCTGCCCCGCCTCTTTGACCGTTTCTATCGTGCCGACCCTTCACGCGCGCGGGCAAGCGGCGGCTTCGGCCTAGGGCTGCCCATCGCCCGTTCTATCATGGAGCGGCTGGGCGGAACGCTCACCGCCGAGGCGGGAGACGGCGCCATTACCTTTGCGGCATACCTTCCTTTGAGCGCGCGCGGCGAGACGCGCTCAGCCCCACCGGCCGCCAGGAGCGCGCCGCCCTAGCCGATTTGGCGCGCATTGCCGCGCGATATGAAGAGCAAGGTTCTTAACATGCTGCATACCGCCCGCATCGTACTTACGTACACCGATGCGGAGCGTATTGCCCGATTGTCGAGGAAACTCACCTCGTGGCGTCGCCTCCTCCTCCGTTTTTGTAGGAGTACGCCGGTCTTCAACAGGCGCTTTCAGCCGCGGTCTTCCGCGGAGGTAAGCTCTTTCCAAACGATCAGCCGCAACTCCATGTTAACTCACGCCGCGCCCAAGCACGGGCTGCACGGGAGCGTACCCACGCGGCGTACCCTCGCGTAACACGCTTCAAATACCCGGGAGGGAACGGTGCGTCTTCACAAGGAAGGACGAGTGCAGCTCGCCGCGCGGCAGCGGATACCTTTTTTCAGTGAGAACTGCAAAAGCCACGGGCTTCTGGACTACACCGTCGAGCATCATGTAAAAACCGAAAACAACAGCCCGGAAGGCCCCCCAAAGGCTCTCCGGGCTGCTTTTCAGGCTGCGTAACCGCCCCCTACGCGCGCGCGGCCAGGGCAGGCGCTACGTCCTGCATCCAGGCGTCGGCGATCAGGCCGTGTCCCGCGTAGGTGGGGTGCACGCTGTCCCACAGCCAGTACGATACGCCCGTGCGCGCGGCGGCCAGCTCAAAGCGCCTCTGCAGCGGCACGAACACCGCGCCGTACGCGGCGGCGGCCTTGCGCACGACCTGCTGGTAGTCCGCAAGGTACACCGCGCGTTTGGCGTAGATATCGCGCGGGTGGTTTTCCGCGTCCAACATGAACGGCTCCATCAGCACGAGCAGCGCCGAGGGCAGGATCGCCCTGGTCTGCGTTAGCAGCAGCTCCAGCGCCGCCGCCATGCCGTGGTAGGCCAGCCCTTCCGGCGCGCGGGCCTCGCGGCCCACATCGTTGATGCCCGCAAGCAGGCTGATCACATCAGGCCGATAGTTCATCGTCTCTTCCTGCCAGCGTCCGCAAATGTTGGCGCAGGTGTTGCCGCTCACCCCGCGGTTCATAAAACGGTAGGCGCGCTCCGGGTGCTTCACCCCGAGCGCCGCTGCCACGATGAAAGCATAACTCTGCCCCATATCACGGTTTTTATCGTCCGTGTTCACGCCCCGCCAGCCGTCGGTTATCGAGTCGCCCTGAAATAGAATCAGCTCGCCCGCCATGGTGTCAGCTCCCGTTCTTGTCGAAATTCTGATAGCTGTATGTGGACACGCGCCCCTATATGGAGGATAATGTGCCTATGCAATCGGATAGGGGGAACAACCGACCATGAAGATGGCAAAACGCCTGCTCCTGATGGCGCGCAAGCACTGGGGCCTGCTTATCGCAGCAGCGGCAGGGCTGCTGGGGGCCACGTGTATGAGTCTGCTCGTACCCGGCCTCATCCGCACGCTTACCGCCAACCTTACCTCCGGGGAAATCGACATGCACAGCGTTTTTGCGTACGTCGCCATACTCGTGGGGGCGTACCTGCTGCGGGCGCTGTGCCGCTTCATCAATATGTACTTTAGCCATCTGGCCGCCTGGCGGTTCGTGCCCGATCTCACCCTACTTATATACGACAAGCTGCAGGCCATGTCCTTGCGGTATTACCAGGATCAACAAACCGGGCAGCTGATGTCGCGCATGGTGAACGACACGCGCCAGATCGAGCTGCTCATCGCGCACGCTCTGCCCGACTTCCTTACTAGCGCGCTCATGGTGGCGGGTGTCGCGTTCATTTTGCTCACCATCAACCCTGCCCTGGCGCTTCTCACCATGATTCCCGTGCCCTTCGTGGTGATCGTGTCCGCTCAGTTTGGGCGGCGGGTCGCCCCGCTCTTTCGCATCAATCAAAAGGTACTGGGCGAGCTGAACGGGGTTCTGCAGGACAACCTGTCGGGCATGAAGGAGATACAGGCCTTTGGCCAGGAGGCACGCGAGCACGACAAGATCGCCAAAATGCGCGACGAGTATTCCTATGTCAACATCCGCGCGAACTTCTTCAACGGCATCTTTCACCCGAGCGTGGAGTTTCTTACCTCGCTGGGAACGGTGATTGTGGTAGGCTGTGGCAGCTATCTTGCGCTGCGCGGCCAGGTGAGCGTGCCGGACATCGTTGGCTTCCTTTTGTACCTCAGCCTCTTCTACCAGCCCATCGCCACGCTCGCCCGCCTGACCGAGGATGTTTTGTCCTCCTTTGCGGGCGCGACGCGCATCTTCGACATCCTGGATGCGCAGAGCGAGATTGCGGACGGAAAGGAGGCGACAACCATCGGCCGGGCGAAGGGCAACATCGCTTTCGAGGACGTGAGCTTTTCCTATCAAGCCGCCGAACCCGTGCTGCGCAACGTTAGCTTCTCCGCTCCGGGTGGCAGCATGATTGCCCTGGTAGGCCCAACAGGCGTTGGAAAGACGACCATCGTGTCGCTGTTGGAGCGCTTCTATGATCCGGTGAGCGGCCGCGTGACGCTGGACGGGCAGGACATCCGGGGGCTGAGCGTCGCCTCCCTGCGCGCCAACATCTCTTTGGTGCTGCAGGACGTGTTCCTCTTCAACGGCACCGTGGCCGAAAACATCGCTTACGGCGCGTCCGGGGCGACGCGCGCGCAGATAGAAGCGGCTGCAGCTGTGGCGCACGCCGACAGCTTCATCACCCAGATGCCTTCCGGGTACGACACGCTTGTGGGCGAGCGCGGCGTGCGCTTGTCCGGCGGACAAAAGCAGCGCATCGCCATCGCCCGCGCCGTACTGCGCGACACGCCCATCCTCATTCTGGACGAGGCGACGGCTTCCGTGGATGTGCAGACCGAGTCGGACATACAAAAGGCCATCGAGGGGTTGGCGGGCACGCGCACCATCGTGGTCATAGCGCACCGCCTGTCCACGGTGATGCGGGCCGATCAGATCCTTGTGCTGGAGGAAGGGCGCGTTGTGGAGCGCGGGCGGCATAGCGAGCTACTCGCGCAAAGCGGCCTGTACGCGCGGCTGTGCAACGTACAATTGGTGGGCGACAACGAAGAAAAGCGCCGCATGGGGGCCATCTCCTAGCGGCGGCATTCCATAACCCGTCACGGCACCGCTGCGCAGGCCGGCTGCAGCTATGCAAGCCCCATACGGCGCAGGCGCTCGGCCACCTCAGCCTCGGGCCGCCGGTGCAGCCGCGCCATCGTGGTGAGCGGCAGACGCTCTTCCTGCTCGCGCCGCAGCCATTCCTCCTCGGCAGGCGTCCAGGGCGCGCCCGAGTCGCCGGACGGAGGCGGCACTGCTTCCCCGCATATCTCCGTCAGAAACGCCGCGCCATAGCGCGCCGCCTTGGCCTGTCCAACGCCGGACACTTGAAGAAATTGCTGCGGCGTGCGCGGACGCCTTTGGCACATGTCCTGAAGCGCCGCGTCCGTAAAGACGATGTAGGCGGGCTGCCCCTGCGCCTTGGCTAAGCGGCCGCGCAGAGCCTTCAAACGAGCGAGCAGCTCGTCGTCCGCAGCAGCCGCGCCCGGCCTGCGGGCAAATTTGCCGCCTTTTAGCGGCTTGTTGCCATCGCGCCGCTCCGGCGGAGCCTGCATCAGCCGCAAGGCCACTCGCTCATTGCCCTGCAACACGGCGCGGGCGGCGGGCGTGAGTGAAAGGGTCGGATACGGCCCATCGCCCACCGCAAGGTATCCTTTCGCGCACAGATGCGTGAGCAGCGCCTGCACCTGCTCCCGCGGCCAATCACGCAAAAGACCATAGGTGGAGAGACGCTCAAGCCCGGCCTGCGTTATGCGTTTGTCCTCGCTGCCCAGCAGCACGCGGGCGATGAACGCCTGCCCGAAGCGCCCGTCCATACGCGCCACGCAGGACAGCGCCATCTGCGCCTGGCGGGTCACGTCCGTCTCGGCCGCATCCCCGTTGCACCCGCCGCAGTTGCCGCAAGGGCCGGCCGTTTGCTCGCCGAAGTACCCAAGGATGTATGCGCGCAGGCACCCTGGCTCGTAGCAATAGTTTACCATGGCGGACAGGCGCTCGCCAGCGGCCCGCTTCACGCGCGCGGCCGTTTCCGGGTCCATGTCCTCGCCCCGCTCGCGGTCGATGAGGAAACGGTTCGTTGCGATATCCGCACGCGAGAACAACAGCACGCACCGGGCGGCAGACCCATCGCGGCCCGCGCGCCCGGCCTCCTGATAATAGCTCTCCATGTCCTTGGGCATCTGGTAGTGAACGACAAAGCCCACGTTCGATTTGTCGATCCCCATGCCGAAGGCGTTCGTGGCGACCATCACCGGCTGCTCGTCGCGTGCGAAGGCGTCCTGATTGGCGGCCCGTTCGGCGTCGCCGAGCCCGGCGTGGTAGCGCGTGGCCGCGATACCGGCGGCCACAAGCGCCTCGCGCACCTCCTCCACCGCCTTGCGCGTGGCGCAATACACGATGCCGCTTTGCCCCCGCATGCCGTCCAGGCATTCGATGAGCGCGTCCGTTCGCTTACGGGCGGCGGGCATACGCACTTCAAAGCGCAGGTTTGCGCGGTCGAAGCTCCCCACGCGCGTGTAAGGCCCGCGCAGGGAGAGGAGTGAAACGATGTCCTCTCGCACCGCGGCCGTGGCCGTCGCCGTAAACGCCCCAACGGGCGGGCGGCTCGGGAGGCCGCCGAGAAACGCGCTAATGCGCAGGTAGCTCGGCCGAAAATCCTGCCCCCACTGTGAAACACAGTGCGCCTCATCCACGGCCACAAGCGAGATGGGCAGGCGCGCGCACAGCGACTGCATCTCCGGCGTCTGCAGCCGTTCCGGCGCGATGTATAAAAGCTTCCAGCGCCCTTCCCGCGCGCCCGTAAGCGCATCCTGCGCCGCGGCAGCCGGAAGGCCGCTGTGCAGGCACGCCGCGGGGATGCCCGCCTGCAGCAGCGCCCCTACCTGATCGTTCATCAGCGAGATGAGCGGCGAGATGACAAGCGCCGTGCCTTTCAGCAAGAGGGCGGGTATCTGGTAGCACACCGACTTGCCTGCACCCGTGGGCATCACGCCCAGCACGTCCGAGCCCCCCAGCAGCGCGTCAATCAGCTCGGCCTGCCCGGGGCGAAAGCCGTCGTAGCCGAAGTACGTCCGCAAGGCCTGTTCCTTGCGCATCCCATCACCTGCCAGAGCGGATTATGAGGCGGCGCGGCATGACCTGCCCGCGCGCTGTTCGCGCGACAAGCCGCCCTGACCCTATAGAGCGACGATGCGAAACGAGGAGAGTGACTCCACGGCGGCGTGCGTCGCTTTCAGCGCCGCCAGCGCTTGCTCCGCGGAACCTTCTATGTGCTGGGGCAGCGCGCCGTGCCGCACGTCCGCAATAAACTGCAGGATGCGCGCCCGCATGGCCTCACTGGCGTCCTGCGCCTGCTCGCCGGCAATGGCGGGCGGTTCGCCGCCTTGCTGCAGCATCGCGCCGCCCCATCCGCCGCCCGTCTCAAGGCAGCCCAACGTGCCGGTCACGCGCAGCCGCTCGCGCGCCCCGGCTCGGGCGGACAAGGCAATGACGCCCGTGCTGCCTCCCACAAACTGCAGGTGCACGGAGGCGTCGCGGTACACGCCCGCCTCATCCTTGCAGGCGAAGCACTGTACGGCCTTCACTTCGCCCAGCAGCACGCGAAGCGTGTCCACGCCGGCCGGTGCGAGGGCCTTGACGGCGCTCAAAGAGGTATCGCATGGGCAGGGCCGGGAAAGGCATAGATGCGCGCTGACCACTTCGCCGATGCGCCGCTGCGCAAGCCACTCGCCTGCCAGGCGCATGCCCGCCGAAAACCTGCGGTACAGGTCAACGCCCAACAGCGCGCCGCGCGCCCGGGCGGTGCGCGCCATATCTGCGCCCAGCACGAAGCTGTTGCTCATGGGACAAGCGCATAGCACGTGCACGCCCATGCGCAGCGCGAGCACCGCCGGGGCGTGGTGATCGCCCGCCGACTCGGAGCCCGCCGTGCACACCGAGCAAACTGCCGGGCGAATGGAGGAGAGCATGTCCGCCGCGTTCGTATAGAAGGGCACGCCCAGGCGCTCGCCGAGCGCGCGCGCCAGATCCTCGCGCACGTCGCACACGGCGGCGAGCTGCGCGTCCGGAGCTTGGACGTACGTTTGCGCGTGACGGACGCCCGTTTGTCCAAGTCCGATCACGCAGGCGCGCACAGGGGCTCCCAGCTCCATATCCCCACCTCCGAAACCTCACAAAAAACGGCCGCCGAAGCGGCCGTACGGCGCGGTGCCTATGCGTTGACGTCCAGAAGTTTTTCGTGCGCAACGCGCAGAAGCGTGCGGTCCTGGCTGTAGGTGATGCGCTGGAGCGCGTCGTCGATGGGAAACCAGCCGCCGTCCAGAAAACCCTGTTCAAACGCTACGCGGAAGACAGGGGACTCCGCGCGCATTACGTACCAGGTGATTCGGTTGCACACCGGCGCGCGCCTTGTGATGGAGTAGAACTCGTAGGTCGTCTCTCCCGCGGTCAGCACGATGGCCCCATCTACGCCCGTTTCGGACTTTACCCGCCGGATCGCCACGTCGCGCGACAGCTCGCCGCTGCGGATGACGCCCTTGGGCAGGACCCACTCGTTCTTCTCGTTGAGCAGGAGAAAGACATCGTTGCCGTGGAACACGACACCGCCCGCGCAGTTGCGTACCAGCATCCATTCCGCCCCCCAATAACGATCTTCTGTGTTCATCCTACAACACTTTATCGGAAAAGTAAAGCCGGCGATTTACCGTCCGTCGTTCGGAACCAGGTCCAGCGCGCCCGTGCCCTGCAGGAATGTGTTGGGCACTTCTCCCACGATGACGGTTTCGGCGATGGGCACTTGCGTGGCGATCTCCACCTGCCGGGACCCGGTCGGAATGATGATGCGCACTTGCGCCGCTAGACACAGAAATACCCTGTGCCTCGTTTGATTGATGCCCGCCGAAGAAAACTCCGTGCGAAAATCGGTGGTCACAGATCCGACCGGCACAACGCGCAGGTACAGCGTGGGGCCCCGCCCGGCGAGCAACTGTGAACCGAGCGCCGTAAACAGCGGTATCGACAGCCCTTGCGCGCCGATATCGGAGATATTGCGCTGAGCGGCGATGGCCGTGCGCGCCGAGAGCCTGTTCATGGATACGGTGTTCATCAGCATCATGCTTACGCGGCCCGCGCTGTCTAGGCGCACGTCCACCAGATCCTCGTAGCTCGTGTCGTTCGTCATTTCGCTGATGGCTGTGTTGATCGCCCCCGTTGCGGCGGCGCGCACGCGCGCTTCGCCCAGCGACAGGACGACCGGCTTGATGCTCGCCTCCAGCCACCACATAAGCAGCAGGGAGAGCGCCACAAGCGCAAGAAACACCTTTTGAAGTAAGGACAGCCAGCGTCTGCGCATGCGCACACCCCCGCCTTACCCTATATGCGCAAAGCGGCTTGCACCATGCAAGGCAGGAAGGCGCTCGCGCCCGCGCGAATTATTATCTGTATATTTGTTACGGAGGCCCAGATGGAAAAGAAACCGACCAGTGAAAAAACCGGGCGATCCGCCATTGCGCGCGTGTTCAAGCAGCGACAGAACCCGCCGTCCTTCATTTTGAGCGTCATCATCACCACGTTCTGGATGGCCGTGGTGGTTTTGGCCGCCGCAGGCCTTGCCGGCGGAGGGCTCGTACTGGGCATCGCCAAGGCGTACGTGGAATCAACGCCCAAGCTGGATGTCGCCAAAATCGCCGACCAGGACGAGACGTCCTTCATCTATGACCGCGACGGCAAGCTGATCACGGCGTATTCCGGCGCGGAATACCGCGTGTGGGCGTCCATCTCCGAAATGCCCAAGTACCTCACAGAAGCGTTCGTGGCCATTGAGGACACGCGCTTCCTGCAGCACAACGGCGTGGACGTCAAGCGCATCGCGGGCGTGTTTTTGCGCAACCTGGCCAACGATTCCATGCAGGGCGGTTCCACCATCACCCAGCAGCTCATCAAGAATACCCTTCTAACCGACGAGCAGACCTACCGCCGCAAGATTCAGGAAGCCTATCTGGCCATGCAGCTGGAAGCGGAGTACTCCAAGGACCAGATTTTGGAATACTACATGAATACCATTACCCTGGGCGAGGGGAACTACGGCGTGAAGACCGCCGCTCTGGACTACTTGGGCAAGGATTTGGACGATCTTACCTTGCGCGAATGCGCGCTGATCGCCGGCCTTGCGCGCAACCCCGGCAAGTATTCGCCCCGGCGCAACTACGTGGTGAAGAATACGCCGGAGATATCCGACGACCGCACGGCCGAAGTGCTCAAGGCCATGTTTAACAGCGGATACATCGACCAGGCGCAGTACGACGCCGCGCTTGCGGACAAGGTGAGCGTCGTACCCGAGTCCGCCCGCCAGGGCATGTACGACATGCCGTACTTTGTGGAGTACGCCATTCAGGACGTCATTCGGCATTTTTTGCTGCAGCGCGGCCTTCCGGACACCAAAGAGAACCGCTCGGCGCTCACCACCGAAATCCGCAAGGGCGGATATCGTATCTACACCACGGTTGACCCGGTCATGCAGCACATCGTGGAGGATACCCTGCACAACTGGACCTATCCCGCACTGGAGGACCCGAACAAGGCGACCAAGCGCGTGCAGGTCGGCTCCACCTACATCGAAATCCCGCAGCCGCAGGCCGCCGCCGCGGTTGTGGACTACCGAACAGGCGAGCTGCGCGCCATCGTGGGCGGGCGCGACGCCCCCATCGCCAAAAACCAGCTTAACCGCGCCAGCCAAAGCGCGCAGCCGGTGGGTTCCTCCATCAAGCCCCTGACGGTGTACGGCCCGGCGCTGGACCTGGGACTCTCCCCCGCCACCCCCGTGGGCGCCATTGAGCTGCCCATCGAGGGCTGGGACCATCCCCGCGGCTATCCCACCAACTTTACCTCTTCCGCAAGCGTGCCGCCCCTCGTATCCATGCGCAAAGCCATGTACCAAAGCTACAACACGTCCGCGGCGCGGCTGCTCACCTTTACCGTTAAGGTCAACAACGCCGTCAACTACCTAACGAGCATGGGCGTTGCGCCCGAGCATATCCGCGCCACGCCCTTCGGGCTGTCGCTGGGCGCGACGGGGCTCACGGTCATCGAGGAGGCCGCATGTTTTGGCACAATCGCCAACAGCGGCCAGTACGTTGAGCCGCTCTCCTTCACGCACGTGACGGACGCGCACGGCGCCGTGCTGCTCGATATGCGGAACATCGACCGGCGGGCGGTCCGCCAGGTGTTCCAAACCTCTACGGCCTATATGCTTACCGATATGCTCGTGGGCGCGGTAAACAGCGGCACGGGCACGGCCGCGCGCATCAAGGGCGTCACGGTGGGCGGCAAGACGGGCACCAATTCCGATTACAAGGGCACTACGTTTGCGGGCATCACGCCGGACTTTGCCGCCGCGGTGTGGATTGGCCATGATGACTACGAGCCGGCGCTTAAGTCCGCCACCACGGGCGGCAAGGCCGCAGCGCCGTTATGGCAGGCATTTATGGCCGAGATTTACAAGCAAAAGGAACTGGAGAACAAGCCCATTTACGGCGGCAAGCCCGAAGACTATGGCGTTGTACAGGCCACGGTGTGCGGGGTTACCGGGCTGCTCGCCACGGACGCCTGTGCAGCGGACGTATCGGGCATCAAACCGGTCACCGACTACTTTAAGGCGGGCACCGTGCCCTTCGGCTTCTGTTATGCGCACCAGTTTGTGGATACCTGCCTGGAGACGAACCGCCCGGCGGGCCAGTACTGCCCTGCCGCCGCGCGCGGGCCGGTGGCCCAGCTGTTCGTAACGCCGGAGACGCCGCTTGGGTTCCTGCCCGCGGAGCAGGCGCAGCTTGCCTTCCCCCTGGCCATCGTCGGGATCGAGCCATCGGTGTTTCTGGCCACGCCGCCTTCCGATCCGCTCGTGACGCCTTACTACTGCCCGGTGCACACCTACGCATGGAGTATGGGCCAGCCGCCCGTCTACATCCCGTCGCCCGATGACGACATCATCTACGATATCCCCACGCACGCCGATCCCAGTGCGCCCCAGCAGGGCGGCGTGGTCGGGCAGTAAACAAAGCCAAGCAAACGCCGGAGCGATTCGCTCCGGCGTCTGCTTCTACTGGATGCTTGATGCGTTACGCGCTGGTGGTTACTTGGAGCCGCTCATGATGCGCTGCTGGTTCTCGATCATACGCTTGACCATATAGCCGCCTACGGAGCCCGCATCGCGGGAGGTCAGGTCGCCGTTGTAGCCCTGCTTGAGGTTAACGCCCAGCTCGCTGGCGATCTCATACTTCATGTTGTTCATGGCCTGCTTCGCTTCGGGAACAGCGGTACCGGTACGGGTCGGGTTCATGTTCGTGTATGCCATGGAAAACTGCACCTCCGTTTATGTTGCCGGTTTTATCGTGTCCATTCCACGGCGATGTTTGCATGCCAAATGCCTGCAGGGTTTCCACTTGGCGAGGTGTTGTGCCCATCGCGGCGACCGATTCCACCGACATGAGCCTATTGTGCGACAATTCATCGTTCTTACTACCGGGAAATTCTGAGACCGCATACAATCATCTACTGCGGCGAAACGATACCTTTATTATGCGCAAAAAAACGCTTTTCATAGCGCGCTGATCAGAGCGAAAAACCCGCGCAGTGCGGGTTTCTCGCTCTGATCAGCGATGATTTCTCTGGGCTTCGCGCTCGCACGCAAGAGCGGCGTGCGGCTGCGAAGCGCCGCCTCGCCCCGCGGGCAACACGACGCTCGTCCGGGCAAGGCTGCTTCGTGCGCGCCGCACATGACGCCAATCGTCCGCCATCCGCTGTGCAACGACTCATTCGCTCTGCTCGTCGCAATACGCGGCAATGGCGCGGCTGTAGTACGCCGCAAGGCCGGGCGCAAGCTTTTCATAGTATTTGGCGAAGCGTTCGTCCTGTACGTACATTGCGCCCAAACCGCGAAAAATTTGCAGCGTGCAGGGATAGAAGTACTTTGTGATAACCCCGCGGCAGGCGCCCACGGCACTTTTCACGCGGGCGTCCTGCACGGGCAGCCCTGCGTGGAAACAGGCGCACAGCTCGTTCTGCGCCGCTTCCGAGTCCGCCTTCACCGCAGCCCAGTCCTCCTTACTGTACGCGGACGTACGGCGCTTGGACTCGCGGTATGCCTGCGTGTCGCCCCAGCGATCGCGGGTTTCCTGTTCGTAGCGGTTCTGGTGTTCCTCCATGGCCGCCAGGTCAAAATCGGTAAACAATTCCTCGTTCTTCATGGGAACGCCTCCTTCCAGTGAAGCGAGCGTGCGGCGGGCCAGTTCGGCCATGCGCCCAAAGCGTGCGGCTTGTAGGTCCATGTGCTCGGCCTGCGCGCGCAGCGCGGCCCTGCGGTCAAAGCCCGGGTCCTTCAGGATCTGAGTGATGCGCGAGAGCGCAAAGCCCATCTCCCGCAGAAACAGGATCTGTTGCAGACGCTCCAGATCTGCCTGCGCATACGCGCGGTATCCGCCTGCGCCGGTGCGCGTGGGCGATAGAAGCCCCAGGCCGTCATAATAGCGCAGCGTGCGCTCACTGACGCCGCAGATGCGTGAAACCTCCGTAACCCTCATGCACGCCTTCCTCCTGGCGCCAGACTACACCCTGACGCAGCGTCAGAGTCAACCCCCACGCACACATTTATTTTTCGCGCAGCCATACGAGCATCTCGCCGGGCGTGCGGTTCGCCCAGCTGTAATATGGGATGAGCGTCAGCTGCGCGGGCGCGGTCCGCGGCGCGGCAAAGCCGTACAGCGGGCCGTCCGGCTCCTCACGCAGCGCCTGGGCATAAATGCGCCGCTCCTTCACCTGCAGGTCAGCGTTCTTGGGCAAGACGATGCAGTTAAGGCCCGGGCCGTTGTCCGCCTCCTCGGCGCAGTACACCACCGGGCCGCGCTGCACGGCCACGCGCCCGTTGCACGCGCGCACGCTTGGCCGCGCGTATACGCGGCGGGGCGGCATGTCAAAAACCACGCGCAGGCTGTCCCCCGCCGCAAGCGCCCCGGAAAAGACGATGTAGCCGCGCCCGTCCTCGCTATAGGGCGCGGAGGCGCTCAGGCTGTCGCACCAGGCGGGCTTGCGCAGACGCACAAAGGGCAGGGTCCCTCGCTCAAGCGTGAGCGTCACCTCGCCGTCCCACGGGTAGTCGGTGTCCATGCGCACGGTCAAGGCATCCGTCGCAAGGCGGCCGGCTACGTATTGGTTTACGGCCAGACCCTGCCCGTCCAAGGCGTACACCGCCTGCCCCATGGAGGCGATGAACCGCGCAAGGTTTGGCGGGCAGCAAGCGCAGCCAAGCCAGGGCCTGCGCTGCACGTCGATGCGGTCCAGGTCCATGTTGCGCCGCACGTTCTGCGGCCACACCTCCAGGGGATTGCTATAGAAGTACAGCCGCCCGTCCTGAGAAACGCCAGAGAGCACGCCGTTATAAAGAGCCCGCTCGTACGCGTCCGCGTAGCGTCCGTCTGCGGTGAGCAGCAGCATGCGCTGCGCGAACAGGCACAGGCCGATGGAGGCGCAGGTCTCGGTGTAAGCGTAATCGCCGGGCAAATGATCGTCAAAGGTGAACGCCTCGCCGTGCTTGGTCTGCCCGACACCGCCCGTGATGTACATCTGGCGCTCGGCCACGCTGTCAAACAGCGTGCTGCAAGCGGCCAGAAGCTCTTCGTCCCCCGTCTCGGCCGCCACGTCGGCCATACCGCAGTACAGGTACATGGCGCGCACGCTGTGGCCCACCGCATCCTTCTGCCGCCGAACGGGCAGATGGCTTTGGTTGTACTCGTGGTTGGGGAATCCCTCCCTAAAATACCAGGGTTTGCCGCCCGGGTCGCGCTTCTCGCGCTCGACATCGAAGTAGTTCGGCTTCGCGCCGCGCTCATTGATGAAAAACGCCGCCAGATCGAGATACTTGCGCTCGCCCGTAACGCGATACAGTTTCACCAGCGCAAGCTCAATCTCCTCGTGTCCGGGCACGCCGCGCGCCTGCCCTGGGCCAGGGCCAAACTTTTTAACAATCAGGTCCGCGAAGCGGATCATCACGTCAAGCGCGACGCGCTTGCCCGTGGCCTCATAGTAGGCGATCGCTCCCTCCAACAAGTGGCCTGCCGTGTACAGCTCGTGCTGGTCCTGCAAGTTCGACCATTTCTTGTCCGGCGCTTTCATGATGAAGTATGTGTTCAGGTAGCCGTCCGGCTGCTGCGCCTTCGCCATCACCCGGGCGATGTCGTCCACCAGACGCTCCAGCCTCTCGTCGCGCCGAACGGCCAGAAGGTAGCCGACCGCCTCCATCCACTTGCCCACGTCGCTGTCCTGAAACACAAATCCGATATGTTCGCCGGGCAGCAGGCCGGCCGCCTTGTAGAAGTTAGACACCGCGCCGCTGGGCAGCGCGCCCGGCACTCGGTCGTTGAGGGCTTCCCACTGGTAGGGTACCACCACGTCACGCACGAGGGCCTGCTTCTCAGCCATCAGCCCGTCGGACACGGATACGGCCGCAAGCGGCGGCATTTGCCAGCTTTTCATGGAAATCGCCTCCTACAGTCATTATAGTGCTTGCCATGTGCGGGCGCAATCGGTTATAATGTTCCGAAAGCTGCGCGCGCTGCGCGATGTTGAAGGAGACAGAACGTTATGAAGCATATCCTCACTGTGCAAAAGCCCTGCATCAGCAAGACCGCCGCGCATGCCGGCTGTGGCAACTGCCAGGCCTCCTGCCAGAGCGCCTGCAAGACGAGCTGCACGGTGGCCAACCAAAGCTGCAAAAACGAAAAGAAATAACCTTCCGCCAAGAGAACGAGGCTGAAAAAAGCGGACATGCACCGCTTTTTTCGCGTTCTCGCGGAAGATGATAAGGACGATTGAATGCTGCACCTCTTCACGGCCCTGAAACGCCGTTTCGCGCTGGACACCGATTCAGGGGCCGTCCATCTGCTGGATGAGCTCTCCTTTGACGCGCTCACCCTTCTGCAAGGGGGCGCGTCGCCCGCGCAGGCGGAGCAGACGCTTGCCCGCGCTTACGGCGGGCAAGACGCGCGCGACATCCTGGCGGAGATCGAGGCATTAACGACCCAGGGCGCACTGTTCACCAGCCACGATTACAGCGGCTTCGCGCCCGAGGCCGGCGGCCCGCTGAAGGCGATGTGTCTGCACGTCGCGCACGACTGCGACCTGCGCTGCCGCTACTGCTTTGCCGGAACGGGCGGGTTTCACGGCCCGCGCGGCCTGATGCCCTACGAGACGGGCGTTGCCGCGCTGGAACTTCTGTACGCGCGCTCGGGCGGCCGCGAGGCTCTTGAGGTGGATTTTTTCGGCGGCGAGCCGCTGCTCAACTTCGATGTCGTCCAGCGCCTTGTGGCCTTCGCTCGCCGCCGTGAACAGGAAAACGGCAAGCGCGTAAGCTTCACCCTCACCACGAACGGCACGCACCTCACGCAGCCCATCATCCGCTTTTTGAACGAGGAGATGGACAACGTGGTGCTCTCCATCGACGGCCGCCGCGAGGTGCACGACGCCATGCGCCCCACGGCCGGCGGGCTGGGCAGCTACGATGCCGTCCTCCCTCTCTTCAAGCAATTGGTGGAGGGACGAGGCGGCAAATCGTGGTACGTGCGCGGCACGTTTACGCGCAGGAACCTCGACTTTGCCTCCGACGTGCTGCACCTGCACGACGAGGGATTCACGCAGATCTCCGTGGAACCGGTCGTGCTTCCCGCCGCCTCGCCTCTGTCCTTGCACGAGGAGCATCTGCCGGACATCCTTGCGCAGTACGAAATCCTGGCGAGCGCCCTTCTTCAGCGGCGCAAGGAAGGCCGGCCGGCCACGTTTTTTCACTTCATGATCGATCTGGAAAATGGACCCTGCATCAAAAAACGTCTGAGCGGATGCGGGGCCGGGCATGAATATATCGCGGTAACGCCTGAAGGCGACGTGTTTCCGTGTCATCAGTTCGTGGGCCGGGAAGGTTTCCGCCTGGGGCATGTGTCAAACGGCGTGCTGGACGAAGCGCTCATCGCGCGCTTTGCCGCCTGCCACGTATTCGCCAAACCCGCCTGCGCTTCGTGCTGGGCGCGCCTGCATTGCTCGGGCGGATGCGCCGCCAACGCTCAGGCCTTCAGCGGCGAACTGCTCACGCCGTATCCCCTTGAGTGCGCCATGGAGAAAAAACGCCTGGAATGCGCCATTGCCCTCTCGGCGTGCGACTGAAGAATTGTATATTATGGAAGGAGAATGCAGCGTTGATACAGAACTATGAATCGGTTTGTCCAAAGATTGCCCGCTCCGCCTACGTGCATGAGCGCGCTACGCTGATCGGAGACGTGACGCTGGGCGAGGAGGCGAGCGTTTGGCCAGGCGCGGTGCTGCGCGGAGACATCGCCCCCATCGTTGTCGGCGCGCGCACGTCCGTTCAGGACGGGTGCCTGCTGCACACCTCGCACGACATGCCGCTAACCCTGGGAAATGACGTGACGCTCGGTCATGGCGCAGTCCTTCACTCCTGCACGGTAGGGAATTTTTCCCTCATCGGCATGGGCGCCATCGTGCTGGACGGCGCGGTGGTGGAAGGCGACGCCATCGTGGGCGCGGGCTCTCTTGTTCCGCCCGGCATGCGCGTTCCCTCCGGCAAGGTGGTTATGGGTACGCCCGCCAAAGTGGTGCGCGATTTGCGCCCTGAAGAGCGCGAAATGATCCGCCGCGGCGTTGCCGAATACCTCCATTTGATGCAAAGCTATGCAGAATAGCCAGAATCATGTCATTTTATCGGAGGAACGCTTTTCATGTCGCCCAATTCGGGTTATAATGTCTCATTGAAGGCCATCGCCGCTTTGCGTTCCCATTCTAAAATGGAGGTTCAGCCATGATGAAACAAACGGCCGCTGCCATTGACTTTGGCACCTCCAAGATCGTAACGCTGATCGGTGAGGGCGGCAGCGGCGTTCCGTGCGACATCCTTGGCTCGGGCATCGTGCCCTACGACGGCTTTATGGGCGGACGCTGGAACAACCCCGACCAGTTGGAGGCCGCCATTCGCCGCAGCATTCAGGATGCGGAGAACGCCTCTCACCGCAAGATTACCGATCTGTTTGTCGGCATCCCGGGCGAGTTCATCCGCGTGGTCCTCAACGAGGTCTCCGTGGATTTAAAGAATGTGCACCGCCGCATTTCCGCCGACGACGTGGACCAGCTGATGGCCTCGGCCATGGCGTGCTCGGTGCCCACGGGCGGCGAGGTCATCCACCGTAGCCCCGCTTGGTTTGCCGTGGACGAACGCCGCACCATGGAGCCCATCGGCCTGAAAGGCACCATGCTGCGCTGTATGGCCGCCTTTATCGCCGCGGACACGCAGTTTATGTCCGACATCGGCGAGCGGCTGCAGGATCTGCAGCTGGAGGTGCGCGGTTTCCTCAGCTCCTCTCTGGGCGAGGCGCTTATGCTTCTGCCGCCCGAGGAGCGCGATAAGACCGCCGTGCTTCTGGACGTTGGGTATCTGACCACCGAGGTGATGGTGGTGGAGGGCGACGCCTTTATCTACCACGAGGTTCTCCCCATCGGCGGCGGCCACATTACCGCCGACCTGGCATACGGCCTGGAGCTAACCATGGACATCGCCGAGCAGGTAAAACGCAAGCTTGTATTCGGGCCGGGCTACATGCAGGGCACATTGGACATCGTCAACGATTCGGGCGAGACAATCAATTTTCCCCGCGCGCAGATTATGGACATTGTGATCCCCCGCGTGGACGAAATGGCGGACATGGTGCAGGAAGTGCTCAGCGATCCGTCCGTCAACCTGCCTGCCCGCGCGAGCATCTACATGACGGGCGGCGGCCTTGCGCCTGTGCGCGGCATGCGCGAGTACCTCTCCACGGCCGTCAACCGCTCCATCAAGGCGCCTCTGCCCCGCGCCACCAAGCTGAACAGCCCTATGTACACCTCTTCGCTCGGGCTGATGGATTTGTGCTTTGAATCCATCGCGCAGGCGCAGGAGGACAGCGCCTCCCCCATCGCACGCGCCGTTTCCTTTCTGCGCGATTTTTTTACCCGCACGCAGTAGCAGGCAACCCTATCGTCTTTAGCGGTTTTCGCGGCCGGCTGGCGAGCCGGCATCAAATAGGCTTCCCGACGCTGTAAGGAGGATGGACAGTGCTGGAACTGGATATGGACCAAAACCAGGGCGCACAGATCAAGGTCGTGGGCGTGGGCGGCGCAGGCAACAATGCCGTTAACCGCATGGTGGAGTACGGCCTGCGCGGCGTGGACTTCATCGCCATCAACACGGATCGGCAGGCGCTGGTGCTGTCCAAGGCGAACATCAAGCTGCAAATCGGCGAGAAGCTCACCAAGGGTCTGGGCGCGGGTGCCCGGCCGGAAGTGGGCAACAAGGCTGCCGAAGAAAGCCGCGAGGACATCGCCGGCGTGCTCAAGGGCGCGGACCTGGTGTTTGTTACCGCAGGAATGGGCGGCGGAACGGGCACCGGCGCAGCGCCCATCGTGGCCGAAGTGGCGCGTGATCTGGGCATTTTGGTCATCGGCGTCGTCTCCAAGCCCTTCCAGTTTGAGGGCCGCACGCGCGCCCTGAACGCCGAGAAAGGCATCAACGACCTGAAGGCCCGCGTGGATACGCTTGTGGTCGTGCCCAACGATCGCCTGCTGCACGTGGTGGACCGAAAGACCTCCATGGTGGATGCCTTCCGCATCGCGGACGACGTGCTCCGTCAGGGCATTCAGGGCATTTCCGATCTGATTACCGTGCCCGGCCTTGTGAACGTGGACTTTGCCGACGTGCGCACCGTGATGGAGTCGCGCGGCATGGCCCACATGGGCATCGGCCACGGCCGCGGCGATTCAGCCACCATGGACGCCGCCAAGCAGGCCATCGCCTCCCCGCTTCTGGAGACCACCATCGAGGGCGCGCGCGCGCTGCTCTTCAATATCTCCGGCGGACCGGGCCTGAACATGATGGATGTGGGCGAAGCGGCCAACTTCATCATGGCCTCCTGCGACGAGGACTGCAACACCATCTTTGGCGCCAGCATCGACGACAGCATGGGCGACGAGGTGCACATTACGGTGATTGCAACCGGCTTCGCCGACGGCCACGTCACCGTATCGCGCGGCGGCGTGGAGACCGTCGCCAAGAAGGACGAGGTGGCCGCGCCCGCGCCCGCTCCTGCGCCCGCCCCGCCTCCCGTGCCCCAGCGCGAGGAGTGGGTGCCCATCATCGATACATCCGCCGGCCGCTCATCCCGCGGCGCACCCGCGCCCGCCCGCTCGTCCGGCGGCTATGCGCCTGCTCCGACCCCCAACTATGCGCCCACGCCCACGCGCATCCCGCGCGATGAGACGCTCTACCCGCGCGACGATAACCGCGCGGACGTTCGCCTGCCCGCGCGCGACGGCTACGCCCAGCAGCAGCGCCCCGTGGAGCGTACGCCCGACTTTGCGCGCAATACCGGCCGCACGCAGCCCGTGCGCGATGAGCGCGCATACGCCGAGCCGCCCCAGTCGCAGGTGGAGGAGCTCATCGAGGAGTACGCGGGCGACGCGGACGAGGGTGTCACCACCCAGCGCTCCCCCGAGCCCCAGGAGCCGGTGCGCGGTGGATACAAACCCGACGTGCCTTCCTTCCTGCGCAGGCCGCCCAAGCGCTAGGGCGCGTGCCTGGAAAGCGCGCGTTCACACCCTGCGCACCGCTTGCCAAGGGGGCGCTTCATCCGCGAGAGAACGCCGCACGCTCCGGCTTTCGCATGCCACATCCCGATTCCATATGCCAACGCCCGCCTGCGCAAGTCGCCGGCGGGTGATTTGTATGCAAGAAACAGCACGCGTCATGCCATTCCGGCAACACCAAGCGCGCACCTCAGCGCCGCAGTGCAGCCGCGCTAAAAAGGCCGTCCCGGCGTTTGCACCGGGCGGCCGCATGTGTTCGCAGCGGGATGTCAGGGCTCGAACATCATTTTTTCCACAAATAAGTCCTGAAAGTCCGGGCGAGCCGACAGTTCCAGATAGGTCATTCTCCTGCGCACCTCTTCGCACCGGGCCAGCACCTCCTGCGAGAGCAGCGCCATGCGCGCCCCGGCTCCGGCGGCGTTGCCGATGGGTTTCACGCGGGGCGCGCATTTGGCGGGCAGAAGGCCTATGGCACAGGCCGAGCTGATGTCGATATAGTTGCCAAAGCCCCCGGCCAGATAGATGACGCTCAAATCCTCTGCGGCGAGGCCCGCTTCGCTGAGCAGCACCTCAATGCCTGCGGCAATCGCGCCCTTGGCCAGCTGCACTTCGCGAATATCGCGCTGGCACAGGAACACCCCGCCGCACAGCGTGAGCGCGGGCTTTGCATCTACAGTCGTAATCAGGTCGGTCAAAGGGCCGGCACAAGCCGCGTCTATGCGGCCCATCTCGTCCATCAGGCCCACGCGCAGCATCTCCGCCACGGCGTCCACCAGGCCGCTGCCGCAGATGGACTGCGCGTCTCCCCCGCCGATCACCTCGCACGCGGGACGATCGCCCAGTTTCACGCGCGAAATGGCTCCGGCCACCCCGCCGCTGCCGCACCGGATATGCGCGCCCTCGAACGCCGGGCCCGCGGCGGTGGAGCAGCACAAAAGCCTGTCGCCCGCGCGCAACACCATCTCGCCGTTTGTGCCAATGTCGATGAGCAGGGCGTTGCCCCCCGGCTGGTCCATGCCCGAGGCGAGCACGCCCGCCACCGTATCCGCACCCACATAGCCCGCCACGCTGGGCATAAAGGTAACGCGCGCGTTCGTGCAGGGCAGCTGCAGTTCCGCGCCGGACACCTCAAACCCGCTTACGCGCGCGGGCACAAAGGGCGACACGGCGATGCCCATAGGCGGCAGTCCGGCGGCCAGATGCATCATCACGGTGTTGCCGGCCAGCACGATGTGGGCGATATCGCAAACGCTTGCCCCGGCGCGCTTACAAAGCGCCTTCAGCATGTCCGAAAGGCCCCCGCGCACGCTCGCCGCCAGCTGGGAAAGCCCGTCGCCCTGCCCGGCATAATCGCTGCGCGTGATTACGTCCGCCCCAAACGCGCGCTGCGGGTTCAGCGCGGATTCGACGCCGAGCATGCGGCCGTCGCGCATGTCGAACAGGTAGGCCGCGAGCGTAGTGGTGCCAATGTCCACAGCCGCGCCCAGCACCGGCCCGCCGCGCGGCGTTACGAACGCCAGGCTCACGCCCTCAGGGCCGTGCATCACCGCCGCATCCAGCGCAAAACCGGTATCGCGAAGGAGCACGGGCAGCTGGGCCACCAGCGCAAGTGGCGCCCGCAGCGGGCTGCCAATAGCCTCCTGCAGGCGGGTAAAGTCGTCGCGGGCGTCCTGAAGGCTGGGCGCGGGCATGGCCAAAGCGTGCACCTGAATGCTCGGACCAACGGTGAAGGCGGCCGTATCGCCTGCGGTCATGATCGCGGCGGCGTCCTCCCCGGCCTCCATCCATACTTCAAGCCCGTCCGCGGCCTCTACGGCGCACGCCAAGCGCACGCCCCTGGCGATTTCATCCGCCTTCAGCATGGCGGTCTCGGGGGGGGTGGGCGCAGGCGCCCCGGTTACGCGCACGCGGCATTTGCCGCAAAAGCACCTGCCGCCGCACGGCGCGGCGATGGGCACGGACGCATCAAGCAAAGCCTTGTACAGCGTACCCCGGCCCGGCGCAAGCTGTACAACACCCTCTTTCGTATGGACGACCATCATGTGCGTCCCCTCCTAACGTGAAAAGAACTGAATTATCTCAGGCACGGCCGTCCACAGAACGCTGATCCCGATGCCTACGAACAGAAGCCCTGCGGCCACCTGCAAAACCTGGGTGGGCACAAACTTGGTGATAAACCCGCCAAAGAAAGCGCCCAGCGCCGTCACCACCACAAGACCCGCGGATGCGCCCAGGAAGATTGGCCAAGGCTTTTGATGCTGCGATGCCATAGTGAAGACGGCCAGCTGGGTTTTGTCGCCAAGCTCGGCGAGAAACAGCGTACCAAACGCCGTGAGCACGAGTTTCCAGTCCATTGCTAACGCTCCCATCTCAAGAATCAGTCATACATATGCGATTATACCCGCTTGGCCGCCATGGAACAAGGTAAAAATTACACGAGCGCGCGCACCGCCGCCTCGATCAGCATGCGCAGCAACTCCGGGGCCAGCCGCACGCCCGCCTTGGCAAGCGCCGACATGGCGTACTGCAGCTTTTCATTCCCGCTGCCCGGCGCGGCGAATATCTGTTCCGCCGCCTGCACGGCCCGGCACACCAAACCCTCGGCCCGCTCCATTTCCTCGGCGCTCAGGCGGGTTCTCAGGTATCCGGCAAGCAGGCACACGGCCGCGAACGCAGCCAGGGTGATCAGGCTCTGACAAATGGTCTGCCACATAGTTTCGTCCTCCCGCTATCGGCTTTTGATGATGTACTGTGTCAGCTCGGTCATGGCCGAGGTTACCCGGCCGTTGCAGCCCTGCTCGTGCAGCCCTTCCAGGCACGCCAGAAGCCCGCGCAGGGTCATCTCCGCGTCCTGCTTTCTGTGCGCCCCTCGTTCCTCCAGAAGGGCGATGCGCTGCATCAGGGCGCTCATGCGCCCCGCCATGCGCCAAAGCCACGCGCCCGCCCCCAGCAGGGCCGTGCAGAGAGTAACCGCCTGAATCAGCGCGGCCAGATCCACAACCATGCGCACTACCGCGCCTCCTTCCGAAAACAAAAGTACGCCTTGCCTTCATGGGCGAGCAGGTCCGCGTCGCACTTTGTTTTGGCGGCGTTGCCCGGATCCAGCACGTATACCGCGTCGCTGAAGGGGTTGTACGCCCACAGCACGATGAAGTGCCCGGCGCTTGTAAAGTAGCCGGGGCCCATATTGGCCACGACCAGCGCGCCGCCGTCCAGTTCGGCCAGGGCCTCCAGCGGCTTCTGCGTGCATCGGCAGGACAGGGCGTACCGCTTTGCCACCCACGGAAAAAGCGCATGCGCGGTGCCGTCGTCCTTCGTGCGAAAGCCTTGGGCGCACGCCAGCGCGCACATGCGCGGCGGATCAACCGGCGCGCCGGCCAGCTGCGCGGCAACCATCGCGGCGCAAGTCGGCCCGCATCCGCTTGAGCGGATCGTCTGCCGCGGGTCGCCCGTGACGGTGTAGGGCAGCGCCCCCCAGCGGGGATCGCCCTGCCGGAAATACGTAAACGGCGGCAGCAAAGCCCCCCATGTATGCGGGCCCACCACGCCGTCCGGCACAAGGCCCCGGCTGTCCTGAAACCTGCGCACCTGCTCCTCGGTGTGCTCTCCAAAGCGCTTGTCCACGGTCATGGCCACTCCGTGTTCGTACAGGAGTGTCTGCAGCCACCCAACGTCCTCCCCCGTGCTTCCCTTTCGCAGCGTGCTCGGATAACGTCCCATACCCGTCTCCCCTTTCCTCTTGCGCCGGCAAACGAAAAGGACCACGTACTTTGTACGCAGTCCTTCGGGCCGGGTTTGCCGGGCTGATTCTATGATAGCACGCGCTGCCGGCTCGGACAACGGTCAAAAGCCGTCGTTTGGGCGGTCATTTTGCAGCGGGCAGGATCTGCGACCAGGCGCGGCGTCCCCACATGTCGGTGACCTCCGCGCGTACAAAGCTGTCCTCCCCGCCCATGGCGTACTCGGCGGATGTCAGCCCGTCGCCGTAGACCACGCGCCCCTTGGTGTAGCAGGTGTTGCTCAGGAAGGCGATCTTGCGCGCGGGCGAGCACTCCAGCCGCACCACGCCGCCCTCCAACGTCACACAGGTGAGCCGGGGGCCTTGGCTGGCATAGAAGCGTCCAGCCCGTATGGCGGCCAGAAGCGACGCCGGAGCGGCATCCTGCGCGTCCACCATCAGGTAGGAGACACACTGCTCGCCGTCGTACCAGTGCGCGTCATCCGCGGCCATCACGGGATAGCGGCGGCCACGCGCGGCCATCTGGTCCACAAATAAGGAGGAGTCCGGCCGAACGTTTGCCTTGGCGCCGCACACCGTGTTGTAGATCTCGCAGCCGTCAAAGCCGGTGTAGCGCATCGCGGCCTCTACCGTCTGCATGGACCAGGCCGGATGAGCGTGGATCGCCAGCCCGCCTTTGTCATGGATGGCGTTGATAACGTCCTGCGGCGTGAGCGCGGGCGACTTGGCGAGCGCGGGCGCGCAGCAGGCGCCGATGCACACGATGTGGAAGGTTTGCAGATCGGCGGGAAGGTTCACGTCGTACTCCAGACCCGAAAGCACGGTCATGCCTTCATGTGTACCGCCCTTGCCGAACGTCCAGTGGTCGGTCAGCGCCGCGAAATCATACCCGGCCGCCTTATAGGCGGCCAGCACGTCCTGCGGCGGCAGTTTTCCGTCCGATCTCGTGGTGTGCGCATGCAGGTTACCCTTGTACCAAGGCATCGGCGTCCCCCCTTACGTCAACTGAAAGAACGTGCGCGCGTTACGCACGAGCGCGTCCAGCACTTCCTGCTCGGGTTCGCTGCGCAGCTGGGCAAAGCGTCGGGCCGTATACGCCACGTACGCGGGCTCGTTGCGCTTGCCGCGCATGGGGTCTGGGGCGAGATACGGCCCATCCGTCTCCACAAGCGCCCGGTCAAGCGGCACATACGCCGCCACCTCGGCCAGGCCGCGCGCGTTTTTGAAGGTGAGCGGACCGGCAAAGCTGATGTACAGCCCCAGATCCAGATACCGCGCCGCCATCTCGCGGCTGCCGGAGTAGCAATGCATCACGCCCGGCACGGGGCAGGCCCTGATGATATCGTATGCCTCGCCGTGCGCCTCGCGCACGTGGAAGATCACGCGGGCGTGCAGATCCGCCGCCAGCTGCAGTTGGCGCGCGAAGACGGCGCGCTGCACGTCGCGGGGCGAGAGGTCGTAATGAAAGTCCAGACCGATTTCGCCCAGCGCCACGCACTTGGGTTCGGCCAGCATGGCCGCAAGCTCCGCGTCATCCTGCGGGACATACGCCTTGGCCTCGTGCGGGTGCACGCCCGCCGCGCAGAAAAGGTCGGCGTGCCGCCCGCAAAGCGCAAGGGCGGCGCGCGATGTGGGCATGTCCGCCCCCACGCACACCGCGCCCTGTACGCCTGCTTGCCGCATGCGCCCGATCACGTCCTGCCTGTCCTCGTCGTAGCGCGGATCGTCCAGGTGCACGTGCGTATCGAAGAAAGAGCTCATAGCGCAGGCACGCCCGCCTTGTCCAGCGCCTCGATTGTAGGCGTGGGCCACACGGAGCTTTGCACCTCGGCGATGTGCGCCTTTTGCAGGAAGAACATGCACAGGCGCGATTGGCCGATGCCGCCGCCAGCGGTCTGCGGGAGGGCGCCGCGCAGGAGCTTGCTTTGAAACTCCAGGTTCGCCCATTCGTCGCGGCCCGCGGCGTGCAGCTGGCTGCGCAGCGTGTCCGGGTCCACGCGGATCCCCATGCTGGACAGCTCCATCGCGCAGTTCAGCACCGGATAGTGGAAGATGATATCACCGTTCAGGTTCCAGTCGTCATAATCGGGCGAGCGTGAGCCATGGGGTTTACCATTTTTCAGCGGCCAGCCGATGCCCTGCACGAAGCACGCGCCCACCTCTTTGGCGAAGAGCGCCTCACGCCGCTCGGGCGTCTCCTGCGGCCAACGCTCCTCCAGCTCCGCCGTGGTGGTAAAGGTGATCGTCTGGGGCAAAAAAGGCCGCAGCACCGGAAACTCGCCGCAGATGATGCGCTCGGTGCGCAGGAACGCCCGGTAAATGCGCGTCACAAGGTCCTTAAGCTTCTCCTGTGTGCGTTCGCCGGGCAGAAGGATCGTCTCCCAGTCCCATTGGTCAACGTAAATGGAGTGGAGGTTGTCCGTCTCCTCGTCGCGCCGTATGGCGTTCATGTCCGTATACAGGCCCTCGCCGGGGACAAAGTGATAGCGATACAACGCCAGGCGCTTCCACTTGGCAAGCGAGTGCACGATCTCCGCATAATCGCCCGTCTCCAGCAGGTCGAAGGCCACGGGGCGCTCTTTGCCGGACAAATTGTCGTTGAGACCGCGGCCGGACTTGACCACAAGGGGCGCGGACACGCGCGTCAAGCGCAGCTGATGGGAAAGCTCCACCTGAAAGATGTCCTTGAGCCGCTTGATGGCGTCCACGGTCTGACGAAGGTCAAGCAAGGGTGTGTAGCCGTCGGGTATGGTGCAGCGCATGGTATCACATCCTATAGTTACAGTGCGGTTACACGCGAAAGGTAAACTCAGCGAAGGCGTGATGATCGCGCTCATAGCGTCCGGTCACTGCCGCGGCGATGGGAAAAGCAAAATCCGGTCCGTCGGTTACCGCCGTGTGGAACTCGCCCGCCTCGGCGCACGGGTCGATGCCCGCGGCCGTCAGCTCCTCAATGAGGGCCATGTCGTACGGACGGCCGACGTATTCGGCGCTCAAGCGGCGCGTGTCCACAACGGCTACAAACGCGGAAAACCCCTCCCGCACGAAACGTACAGCGACCTCCTGCCGGGGCAAGCCCCATAGCGGCAGAAGCGCCGACATGCCGCAGGCGGCGGCCACGCGCTCCTCCCAATCGCGGTGCTGCTGCAGGTCGATATCGCCCGTAACGAGCAGCTGTGCGTCATTCTGGCGTGCCAGAGCGGTAAGCTGTGCGGTAAAGCGTTCCTCGTAGCTCTTCCAGGCAACGCTGCAAAGTGCGAGCGGCACCCCCAGGGCCTTGGCCTGCGCTTCCACAAAAGCGAGCGGCAGCGCGTGCGACATGCTCCGGCCGGATTCCTCGTTCACCGTGTGCAGAAGCGCCACAGGCTGGTGCCCCATCGTTTTTGCCAGATGAAAGGCAAGAGTCGAGTCCTTGCCTCCGCTAAACGAAGCCACAAATTTCATGAAGCACCTTTCTGCCTTGCCGGCCGCATATGCCTTACCTGCGGAAGTTTATCACATGGAAGGGCAATTGTAAACGGCCCTAAAAAAGTGGATGCTCCGAGCAAGCCCGCCCGCTTGATAAAAGGCGGCGCACGTGGTAAGATGGGTTCGGGTCGTCAGGCCCTGTGCAACGCAGGTTCGTAAACCCTGTCAGATCCGGAAGGAAGCAGCAGTAAGCGAGTGCCGCGTGTGCCGCAGGTCTACCGGACGGCCCGTCTTTCTTTTCGCTCGCTTTGTCCCGTTATATTTTCCACGGGCCGTTGCCGGCCATACGAAGGGTTGTTGCGCATATGGTTACCCTGGACATGATCAAGGAGGCGCGCAGGACGCTCGCCCCCATCGTGCGTCATACGGACACGATCCTCAGCCCGCTTTTCCCCGGCCGCGAGGTCTACATCAAGGCGGAAAACCTGCAGCGCACGGGGTCCTTCAAAATGCGCGGCGCATACAACCGCATGGCCGCTTTAACGCCCGAAGAGCGCGAGCGCGGGGTCATCGCCTCCTCGGCGGGCAACCACGCGCAGGGCGTGGCGCTGGCCGCGCAGCTGCTGGGCGTGCGCGCCACCATCGTTATGCCGCAGACCGCGCCGCTGTACAAAATAACCTCCACGCGCAACTACGGCGCCGAGGTCATTCTGCACGGTTCCGTGTACGACGATGCCTTTGCCAAAGCGCAGGAGGTCGTCAAGACTACGGGAGCCGTGTTCATCCATCCCTTCGACGACCCGCTCATCGTGGCCGGGCAGGGCACGGTTGGCCTGGAGATCGTGGAGGATATGCCCGATGTCCGGACAGTCGTTGTGCCCGTAGGCGGCGGCGGGGTGATCGCCGGTATCGCCGCGGCCATCAAGGAGCAGAAAAAGGACGTGCGCATCATCGGCGTGGAGCCGGAGAACGCTGCCTCCATGGGCGCGTCCATGCGCGAGGGCAAGCGGCTGACGCTGCAGTCGGCAGCCACAATCGCCGACGGCATCGCCGTGAAAACGCCGGGCGAGCTTCCCCTGGTGATGTGCCAGAAATACGTGGACGACATGGTGACCGTCTCCGAGGACGAGATCGCCGCGGCCATTTTGGATCTGCTGGAGCGCGGCAAGGTGGTCTCGGAAGGCGCGGGGGCGGCCAGCGTTGCGGCCCTGCTCGTGGGCCGCGTGCCGATTGAAGGAAAAACCATCGCCGTGCTCACCGGCGGAAACATCGACGTGACTATGGTGGCGCGCATCATCGACCGGGGCCTTCGCCGCGCCGGACGCCGCGCTACGCTCAACGTGCGCATCCCCGACCGGCCCGGCCAGCTTGGCCCCCTGCTGGATGAGATCGCAGCGCAAGGCGCGAACCTTCTGTCCGTCACGCACGAGCGCGGCCGGCTGGACGTGCCGCTGGGCGACGTGCTTGTGGTGCTGGAGATGGAGACGCAGGACATGGGCCACGTCTTCCGCGTGGTGGACGTGGTGCGCCGCAAAAAGTACAGCGTAACGCTGCAGGATGCGTAAGGCGCATTTCCGCTGCTCGGACGCCCTCCCTGCCCTCTAAGCACGCAGCCAGATGGCCCGGCGCGCGTGAAGCGCGCCGGGCCATCATTGGCGTAGGGCCTAGTGATTTTGCTGGTACACGCTGAGCACCTCGGCGTACTTCATGCCGGTGAAGCGGAAGTACAGCTTCATCACGGCGGTGACGATACCGAAGAATAGCACGTACAGGCCGATGAACGCAAGCCAGTTGACGAGCTCCTGCACGGGAAACCACCCGCCGAAGTAGGCAAAGGCGCACACCACCAACAAAAGCGGCAGACCGAACAAAACAAGCCGGTGCCCAAACGACGCCGTGTGGATCAGATGCTCGCAGAACGCCAGATAGTGCAGCGCCGCTGCGATGAATGCGATAAACAGCGCCTGCCACACAAGCGGCAGGGGGATGCTCTTTACGCCGAAGAACCAGCCGCCAAACACGGTGTAGACGATGATCAGTCCTGCGAATACCATGGCCCCAAAGCTCTTCACGGCCGCCATGACGGCTATGATTTTTTTCACGAACAACACCTCAAATCCCCAATTTTTCCTTCAAGTCGCGGGCGTATTGGCGGGAGACGCCCAGTTTTTCGCCGCCCTGAAGCACGATCTCCAAACGCCCGCCAAAATCCGGCAGGATGGCGGTGATCTTGGCGATGTTCACCACCGCCGATTTGGAAGCGCGAAAGAACCCGTCTCCCGAAAGCCCAAGCAGCTCGTACAGCCGCTTATCCGTCTCATACACGTCGCCCTTGGTGTAAATGAACGCGCGTTTGTCCACCGTGTCGAAGTACAAAACGTCCTGCAGGTCGATTAAATACATCCGGCCGTCCTTTACGCCCGACAGCTTGCGCTCCAGGGCGTGCAGCGCGGCCACCATGCGCAGAACGGTCTCGTCCGCCTGCCGGCAGTTGATCACCACCTCCGGCTCGGGCTGCCCTGCGCTTTCGTTGATGACGATCTTCATACCGCCGCCTGCCTTTCGTAGCTACGCCGCCAGTATAGCCTCGCGAAAACCGCATTTCAAGCGGCAGCGCCTGTACTGCTCATTTTGCCGCCTAAGTTGCGCCCGCGCGGCGGGCAACCCTCCTGCCGCGCGGCGCCATGATAGCATAAAGGGCCGGACGGCCCGTATATTCGTGTGCTATAATCGTTTTTGGATGCGGCAAGAGCTGACGCGGTCTTCACCAGACCCGAAAGGATGCTGATCATGAAAACTTTGGTTTTCGACATGTATGGCGTTATTATGAAAGATCCGGAAGGCGGGCTGATGCCGTTCATCAATCGTGTATTTCCTGATCTAACCTATGACGATGTGTACTATCCGCATTGGATAGACGCCTGCACAGGCGGATTATCTTCTTTGGACTTCTTCAAAAATATAGGTTTTCGCGGCGATATGGAAAGAATAGAAAAGGAGTATCTAGATACCATCGAAATAGATCCGGCTTTTTATCATGCAGTTCTCGCATTAAGAAGGTCGTTCCGGTTTGCGCTGTTAACGAACGATTTATCCGAATGGAGCAAGTACCTGCGCGATAAGTTCAAAATCAATGACTATTTTGATGTTATCATCGTTAGTGGGGATGTAAAGATCCGGAAACCTGATGCGCGAATCTACCAGCTCATACTCGACAAACTGCAACAGCCTGCGCGTGATTGCATATATATTGATGATCGCGTGGTGAATCTGGCGACAGCGGAGTCGATCGGTATGGAAGCGGTGTTATTCAATAACAGCATCCAGTATAACGGAAAAACTGTCCACAGTTTTGATGACCTAGTTCGTATGTTGACATCCCGCAGCGCATAGCGCACGACACAACCGGCCCTGCACAACCCTCGTCGCAAAGAGTCCCCCTGCCTTCTGCGAAGGCAGGGGGACTTGGCTGAATATGCTAAAAACCGTTTAACTGGATGACGTTGCGGCCGCGCGGCCCTTTCCCCTGCTGGTCCCGCTAAGTGGCGGGGCTAGGAGTTTTGCTGCATGCGCGCGTAGTTGTTTGCGCCGCGCTTATAGTCGAAGATGGCGTTGCCCAACGCATCGATGTTTTCCAGCGCGCGGCCGGTTCCGATGGCCACGCAGGAGATGGCATCCTCGGCTACGAAGCAGGGCACCTTGATGGACTCCTGGAGCAGCCGGTCAAACCCATACAGAAGCGCGCCGCCTCCGGTCATGACGATGCCTCGGTCGTAGATGTCTGCGGCCAGTTCGGGCGGGGTGCGCTCCAAGACGGCGTGCACGGCCTCGATGATCGTCTGCACGGGCTCCACGAGCGCCTCGTACATCTCGTCCGAGCCGACGCGCACCGTCTTGGGCAGGCCGGAAATGAGGTTGCGGCCCGTGACCTCCATGTAGATCGGGTCCTTGCGCGGATAGGCGCACCCAACCGTCATCTTAATCTCCTCGGCCGTGCGTTCGCCCACAAGCAAGTTGTGGCGTTTGCGCATAAAGCGGATGATCGCCTCGTCGCACTTGTCCCCGGCCACCTTCAGCGAGTCGGCCACGACCGGAGCGCCCAGCGAGATCACGGCGATGTCCGTCGTGCCGCCGCCGATGTCCACGATCATGGAGCCGTAAGGCTTGCCGATATCGATGCCCGCGCCTATGGCTGCGGCGATGGGCTCCTCAATGAGCTGGGTAAAGCGCGCGCCGGCGTCCATGGTGGCGTCGATCACCGAGCGTTTCTCCACTTCGGTTACCCCGCTGGGCACGCACACCACCACGCGCGGCTTAAAGAGAATGCGACGGCCAACCACCTTGCGCAGGAAATAACGCAGCATGCGTTCCGTTACGTCGTAGTCGGAAATCACGCCATCCCTCAGCGGGCGTATGGCAATAATGTTGCCCGGCGTGCGGCCAAGCATCTTTCGCGCCTCGTCGCCCACGTCCAGGATGCGCCCGGTGTTGCGATCAATGGCCACAACGGACGGCTCGCGCAAAACGATGCCCTGTCCCTTGATGTAGACGAGCACGCTGGCGGTACCCAAATCGATGCCGATATCCTGTGAACCAAACACGCGGCGTATCCCTCGCTTTACGCTCCGGCGGCGGCCGGGGCGATCCTTCAGTGCATTTGGGCGTACATACCCCAAAGTAGGTATCTATTCTGCGACGCGCGGATAAATTCCTTCCGCCAAACTTTGCTAAACCCTGGGTTTGCGGAATTTCTCGCAGGTCGCCTGTCCTCCGCGGATATGGCGCTCGGCCTTGTTCGTGTCCAGCACGCGCTTCACCTCGGCCGCAACGCTTTGGTTGATGGCGGGCAGACGCTCCGCCACGTCCTTGTGTACCGTGGATTTGCTCACCCGGTACACTTTGGCTGCCTCCCGCACGGTGGCATTGGATTGAATGATGTAGTTGGCTATCTGCACCGCGCGTTCCTCGATGTAGTCCTTCATCGCGTACCCCTCCATCGACTGGCATGTCGATAACCAAGGTATGCGAACAGCCTCCGTATTAGACCCCACGCGGCCCCTCCCCTATTTGGCCGCGATCTCCGGAAGCATGGAGAGCGGATTCACCCGCGCGCCCGCCGCGGAGACCACCTCAAAGTGCACGTGCGCGCCCTGGCTGCTCTCGGCCGGGGCGATGCCCGCACCGCCGATGGGCGCGCCCGTTTCCACCTGATCGCCCACCTGCACAAGCACGGGTGTCAGGAGGCTCTCGTAGTGCGTCACCAGGCCGTCCGCGTGGGTGATGGTGACGCATCCGCCCATCAGCTCGTCGCTTCCCACGGCCGTTACGCGGCCCGCGGCGGCGGCGCATACCACGTCGCCCTCGCGCATGAGCAGGTCAACGCCTTGGTGCGTCTGCCACTGCTGAAGAGAGGGCTGGTATACCGGCTGCTCGCCGCTGTCCGTCTGGCCGAGCAGCCCGGCGCCCGGCCAGGCAAGCGCGGGCGCCGCCGGGGGCGAAGCCTCCGGCGTGGGAACGGGCGGCTGCACCTGGGAGAGACGGTCCACAAAGTCCGGCTCCTGGGCCGCCTGCTGGGGATTTGCATCGTACTCCACCAAAGGCGGCGCGGGCTCGTTCGTCAGGCTCACCCAGGCAAGCGCGGCAAACAAAAGCGCGAGTGATACGCCCAGCGCCACCCAGTGGCCCTGGTTGCGAAGAAAGCCGCGGGTCTTGTTTTTCCATGAAGTAAGGGGCAACTTGAACATGATGGAATCACCTCATGTCCATTTTGCCCCTTCGCCGGAAAAGTAAACCATCGCCGCGCGGCGAGAATGAACCTTCGCTATACTTTGCGCAACAAGATGTCAAAGGGATAGCGGCCGGCGTTGCGGCCATACAGCGACAACCCGCCAAAGCCCTCGCGCGCCTGCGGCACGCGCAGGGTAAGCCTGCCGCCGCCCTTCTGCGCAAGCGCGGCCACCGCGTCCTGCGGCAGGCGTATGCGGAACACGTACCCGTACGAGCCGGCGTCGTCGAGCAGGCGGTCGGTCTCCTGGTAATGCCAGGAAAGCGCGCCGCGCGCGTCCGCCGGATCGTCCGGCAGGTCGATAGCCGCGACGAGCGCGCCATCCAGCAGCACTTCTGCGGCCGAGGGGTGCAGCAGAGTGTCCGTCATGTAGCAGGTGTTGCGGTTCTTGCCGGACAACGCCCGGAAGCCCTGCATATAGTCGCCCTCGCTCTGCTTGGGCTCAGCGGCATTTACGTCCTTGGAATAGGTCTGGCGCGCAGCGGCTTCAAACACGAGCTCCACAGCGTTATGCGGCGCGATGCGCAGGAACCGCGCGTCCACGTTCCAGCTGATTTCCCCTTTGCCGCCCAGGCACCGTTTGTGCCCCTGAAGCAGGGCGTGGTCAAAGTCGAAACCCGCCGCAACGCCATCGCACGGGCGGATCGCCAGCGTGTCCGGCTGCGGGCCGCGCACGTCGAAGGTGATGAAGTTGCGGGTGAGCGTCTCCTCTGCGTCCAGCAGACTTACGCCGAGCACGGCCAGGGCGGCCTCGCCCGGCATCGTCACATCGATGGGCGGTAGGGGCGCCACGCCGAAGCTGGACACTGGCACGGGCACAACGCCACACGACGTTTCATGCGCGCCGTCCGGGCCCTCGTAGGTAAGCGTCCAGTGCAGCGCAAGCGTTTTGCCGCGCGAGGCGGGGTTGAAGCAGGAGTAGAAAAGCGGCACGCGCCATGTCTCTCCAGCGCCCACCGTCCGGCAGGGCGGCGCGTCTATCACGATAAAATCCTTGGCGTGCAGGTCGCGCAGCGTCATGCCGGGCACATATGCGCCGTAACCGAAGTCTTTTTCCTCGTTGTCGATGCGGTAGTAGCCGTTCCACTCGTTCACCACGTCGTGAAATTCCGTGAACACAAAACCGCACATCTTGTCGTGTTTGCGGAACTCGTTGAGCATGTAGCGGTACTGCCATGCCAAGTCGCTGTCACCGGCGGAGCCGTCCACGCCCCACACGAGGCCACATTCGCTGTTCATGAAGGGCACGTCCTGCACGAGGTTGTCGCCGATGTAGTTTGCGTGGCTGCCCGGCACGGCAGAGAGCACGCGGGAGCGCACTTCGTCGCGCACGCGTCCGTATCCGTTGAGGTAGAAGTGCCAGGAGTTCAGGTCGCTCTCCACGTGGTCGTTGTTGCAGGCAGAGTTGTCCTCAATCAGGCGGGAAGGATCCAGATCCTTGGCCAGGCGGTACATGGCGCGCACCCATTCCTGCGTGTCCTTGGTAAATAGGCGCATACCGCCTTCCTGCTTGGTGAACAGGCCCCAAGTTTCGTTAAAAACGCACCAGGCGATGATGCAGGGGTGGTTAAAATCGCGCTCGATCGTCTCGCGGCACTCGCTCTCCCAGCGGGAGCGGGCCTCGGGCGTAGGTTCGCCCCAGAAGCAGCACATATCCTGCATGACCATTACGCCCAGCTTGGAGAGCCAATACAGCTTGCGCGGCTCCTCCGGCTTAATATGGATGCGCACGTAGTTAAGGCCGATGTCCTTAAGGCGTTGCGCTTCCATACGCACGTCGTCCTCGCTGGGCAGGGTGAAGTAACCGGTCGGGTGAAAGCTTTGGTCCAGCGTGCCGTTTAGGTACACCGGCACATTGTTCAGGGTGATCCACGGATGCTCCCGCCCATCCATCTTGCGGTAGCCCACCGTGCGGTAGCCAAAGTAAGTGTTCACGGCGTCCGCGCCCAGGCACACCACGCCTTCATACAGGTGCGGGTTGTCCGGCGACCAGGCGAGGGGATCATCAATGCGCAGCACGGTCTCAATCGTCTGGCGGCCCTCCCGCACGGACACGGTGGCGCGGCGGGTCGCCTTCGGCCCAAAGGACAGCAGAAGCGGAAGATCCGCTGCCGCATCGGCCGTCACGTCCAGCTGACAAATCATCTCGCCGTCGGAATGCGGCCGCAGGCGCAACGCGGCGATGTGCGTGGCCGGGCGCGCCTCCAGGTACACGGTCTGCCACAGGCCGCGGATCTCGCCATAGCTTTGCTTGCCGCGCGTCTGGCTCATCTCGTCCGTGTCCGTCACGTGAATCTGCAGGATGTTCGGCCCCTGATGCCACGCTTCGCTAACGTCAAAGCTAAACGCGCCGTAACCGCCGATATGCTCGCCCACATACGCGCCGTTCACGTACACGCGCGTATGGTAATCCGCGGCCCCGATGCATAGAAAGACGCGCTCGCCTTCCGGCGGAGCAAAATCGGCCGTGCAAACGTACCACGCTCCGCCGCGGCGGTTTTCGCCAACGCCCGAAAGAGGGGCGGCCCAGCTGAAGGGCACAGTGATCGTACGGTGCAGATCCGCCGCAGAGGGAGGCGCACCCACCTCGTCGCAAAAGTCGAATGCCCACGCGCCGTTCAAGTTCAGCCAAACGGCACGCTGGTAATCCGGGCGCGGGTGCTCCGGCTTGGGAATCGGCGAATCCTTCATAAGCATCTACCCTCTTCCTGCTGTGATACTCAACATCTTACCTTTTCATGGGCATCTTGACAAGCTTTGCGCCAACAAACTATCATACAAAATAACCGTTGATACGACAGGGGGGATGTGAACGTGCGCCGAAAGGACCCGCCGCGGGTGGCTTTCCTTAACGGGGACGGCCGTGCGATGAGCAGCTTTTTTCTGCACGAAGCGGTCTTTTCCGACGAACTGATCGTGCGTAAGTCTGTGGAGTACTTCAGCGATCCGGAGCCGTGCATGATCCATCGCTCCGCCGTCGCCTCCCGCCTGCTTGCGGAACTGCAGACGGCGCTGCGCGTTCCCTGCCCGCGGCAGGCGCTTGCCCCCTACCTGCAGGACGCGCTGCCCTGGCCGCCCGGCGCGGCCGCGGCGCAAATGGAGGATGCGGCAGGCACAAAGCCGTGATATAATGCAGGAAAGAGGTGAAGGCATGGGACAGGCCTTTTTCGGGTTTTCGCCGGAAACGCTCGATTTTATGCTGGGCATCCGCCTGCACAACGAGCAGACCTTCTATGCGGAGCACAAGGCCCAGTACGAGCGCGTGCTTCTGGAGCCGATGAAGGCCCTTTGCGAGGACCTCGGCCCCGCCGCCCAGGCGCTGGACGACACGCTGGAGACTCGCCCCGGCAAGTGCGCCTCACGGCTTCGACGCGACACGCGGTTTTCCAAAGACAAGCGCCCCTTTCGCGACAACGCCTGGCTGTGCTTCAAACGGCCGGGCGAGGACTTATCGGAAAGCTTCGCGCTGTTTTTTGAGATCACCCTGGACGGTTACATGTACGGCCTTGGCAGCTACACGGACAACAAGCCGCTGATGGACCGCGTTCGCGCCCGTATTGCGCGCGACCCGGCCGCGGCGGACGCGCTGTTCACCGCTCTTATCCGCAGGGGATACGAATTGTCCGGCGAAAGCTATAAAAAAATGAAGCCGCCGGAACTGCCCGAGGCCGCCCGGCGCGTGTATCTGTTTAAGGGCTTCTCGGCGTACCGCCAGTTCGCCGGGCACCAGGCCGTCCTTGACGCCGGTTTTGTGCAGGAAATGCGCGATATGATCGCCGACCTGACGCCGCTCTATCACTTCGTGCTCGACCCGCTGTAAGCTTCGGCAGCGGAGCGCGCGCATAGCCAAGGCGACGCGGCATACCGCTTGATTTGACAGTTCCATTCTAAAGGAGGATAAATGATGAACGCCATCGATTGTTTGAAGACGCGCCGCTCTATCCGCTCATACAGACCCGACCCCGTTCCACAGAATCTGCTGGACGACATACTGGACTGCGCGCGCCTTGCGCCCAGCGGCGCCAACCGCCAGTCCTGGCGTTTTGTGGTGCTGCGCGGCGCGGGCAAAGATGCCCTGAAAGACGCCTTGCCGTGGGTGAAATTCCTCACGCAGGCGCCCGTGGCCATCGCCGTGCTCACCGGGCCGGATGCCCTCACGCCCGTTGAGGACGCCTCCTGCGCCACAACGAGCATCTGCCACGCCGCGCACGCACTCGGGCTGGGCACATGCTGGGTGAACGGCGGCCACGCATCGGCCGCGCCCGTTATCGCCAAGGCGGTCGGCGCGCCGGAAGGCTGGACCGTGCGCGCGCTCGTCACCCTGGGATACTCGGACGATCAGCCCGCGCCAAACAAGAAGGCCCTGGGCGACGTCGTCTCCTACGACAGGTTCTAGGAGGATGGCATGAGCTACGTTTCACTGCTCAGCGGAAGCGACCTGCGGGGGGTCGCCATTCCCGGCGACAAACCCGTTACGCTGAGCGACGAGGCCGCCGCGCGCGCGGCGCTGTGCTTCGCCCGCTGGCTCGCCGCCACGCTCCCCCGGCGGCCCCTGCGCATCGCGCTCGGGCACGACAGCCGCCTGTCCGCCCCGCGCCTGAAGGCTGCCATGCTGCGCGGATTTGCTGCTGCCGGCGCGGTCGTGCTGGACTGCGGGCTGTGCACAACGCCCGCCATGTTCATGGCCTGCGTGCTGCCCCCGCAGCCCGCGGACGCGGCCGTGATGATCACCGCTTCCCACCTGCCCGCCGAGCGCAACGGCATCAAGTTCATTACGAAAACCGGCGGGCTTTCCTCCGCGCAGGTGCGGGCGATCGCCCAGGCAATGGACGAATGCGCCGATGTTGCGACGGCTGAAGGGACCGTGGAAACGACGGCCTTCCTGCCGCGCTACGCCGCTTTCCTGCGCGAAGTCATCCAGAAAGGCGCGGGCGGTCAACAGCCCTTGCGCGGCCTGCACATCGTGCTGGATGCGGGCAGCGGCGCGGGCGGCTTCTTCGCCGCGGACGTGCTGCAAGCGCTGGGCGCGAACACGGAGGGCTCGCAGTACCTGCAGCCGGACGGGCATTTCCCCGGCCATCCGCCCAACCCCGAAAGCCCGGTAGCTATGCAGGCGCTTGGCGAGGCGGTGCGGCGGGCGGGCGCGGACATGGGCGTGATCTTCGACGCGGACGCCGACCGCGCCGCTCTGTGCGACAGCTCCGGCGAGGAGCTATCGCGCAACCGCCTGGTGGCGCTGTGTTCGGCCGTGGTGCTGGAAAAACACCCGGGCGCCACAATCGTAACGGATTCCATCACCTCCACCGGGCTTGCGGACTTCATTCGGGCGCGCGGCGGCGTGCACCGGCGCTTCAAGCGCGGCTACCGCAACGTCATCGACGAGGCCCAGCGGCTGTGCGGCGAGGGCGCGGATTGCCCGCTGGCCATCGAGACGAGCGGCCATGCGGCGCTGCGCGAGAACTACTTCCTGGACGATGGGGCGTACCTCGTCTCCTGGTTGCTTGTGGAGGCCGCGCGCCTTCGCGCACGGGGCCTGAGCCTCTTCGACCTCATCGCCGACCTGCGCCAACCCGCCGAGGCTGCGGAGATACGCCTCAGCCTCACCGCCCCCGACTTTCGCGCCGCCGGGCAGACAGCCATCGCCGCGCTTACAGGCGCAGCGACCGGCAGGGCCGGCTGGTCGCCTGCCCCTGATAACTTTGAAGGCCTGCGCGTGAACTGCAGCGTGGACGGGAAGCCGGACGCCGCGTGGTTCCTCGTGCGGCTTTCCGTCCACGATCCGGTGCTGCCCGTCAATATCGAATCCGATGTGCCCGGAGGCGTCGCGCAGCTGCAAGCCGAGCTGCATCGGCTGCTGTCCGCCTGCCCGGGCGTGGACGCCTCGCCCCTGCTTCCCCGATAATACGCAAACGTCAAGGAGGTTTTCAGCTTGAACCGCGACGACCAGGTCATCTCGGCCATCCGCGCGCTCAGCGCATCCGCCGTACAAAAGGCCAACTCCGGCCACCCCGGCAAGCCCCTTGGATCCGCCGCCATGGCTTACGCGCTGTATCAGTATGCCATGACGCACAACCCCGCGGATCCAGCCTTCCGCAACCGCGACCGCTTTATCCTGTCGGCCGGCCATGCCTCCATGCTCATCTATTCGCTTCTGCACCTGTACGGTTACGGGCTGACGATAGACGACCTGAGGAACTTCCGCCAGATGGACGCCAAGACCCCGGGTCATCCGGAGTATGGCCATACCGTCGGCGTGGAGACCACCACCGGCCCGCTCGGACAAGGCATTGCCAACGCCGCGGGCATGGCGCTGGCCGAGACCTATCTGGCCGCGCATTTTAACCGCCCCGGCTTTCCCGTCGTGGACCACTACACCTACACGCTTGTGGGCGACGGCTGCATGATGGAGGGCATCGCGTCGGAGGCCTGCTCGCTGGCCGGCACGATGAAGCTGGGCAAGCTGATCACCCTGTACGACGACAACGGTATCTCCATCGAGGGCGACACGGACATCGCCTTCCGCGAGGACGTAGGCAAGCGTTTTGAGGCCTACGGCTGGCACGTGCAGAAGGTGGCGGACGGCAACGACCTGCCTGCTATCCGTGCGGCGCTGGACGCCGCCAAAGCGGACGAGCGTCCTTCGCTTATCATCGTGGCCACGCAGATCGGCTATGGCTCCCCCAAGGCGGGCAAAGCCTCCGCGCACGGCGAACCGTTGGGCGAGGAAAACGTGGCCGCGCTTTTGCAAACCATCGGCTGGACCGGCAAGGACGGCTTTGCAGTGCCCGCCGCCGCCTACGATATGACCGCCGAGGCCTCCGCGCGGGGCGCCGCCGCGCAGGGCGACTGGAACGCTATGTTCCGCCGCTATGAAACGCAGTATCCCGAGCTGGCCGCCGAGTGGAAGGCCTGGCACGACGAGAGCCCTGTGGATTTGACAAAAGACGAGGCGTTCTGGGCGTTTGAGGGCAAGGCCGCCACGCGCAACTCCTCCGGCGTGTGCCTGGAGCGCCTCGCGCAGCGCCTGCCGAACCTGATCGGCGGCTCGGCCGACCTGGCGCCCTCGAACAAGAGCTACATCAAAGGCCGGGGCGATTACTCCGCGGAGAACCGAGCGGGGGCGAACCTGCATTTTGGCGTGCGTGAGCATGCCATGGCGGCCATGGCGAACGGCATGGCGCTGCACGGCGGCCTGCGGCCCTATGTGGCCACCTTCTTCGTGTTCAGCGACTACCTCAAGCACAGCATCCGCCTGTCCTCCCTGATGAAGCTGCCCGTTGTGTATGTCCTCACGCACGATTCCATCGGCGTTGGCGAGGACGGCCCTACGCACCAGCCGGTTGAGCAGTTGGCGGCCATCCGCTCTATCCCCGGCGCCGTTATGTTCCGACCCGCCGATTCCAGGGAAGTGGCAGCCGGATACGCCGTGGCCGTGTCCCGCCGCGCGCCCGTGTGCCTGGCGCTCACCCGGCAGGACCTGCCTTTGTACGAGGCCTCCGGCCCCGCTGCCATGAAGGGCGGCTACATCATCTCGGACAGCCGCAAGCCCACCCCCGATGTGCTCCTCATCGCCTCCGGCTCGGAGGTGCAGCAGTGCGTGGAAGCAAAGACCCTGCTTGCGGCCGACGGGATCGACGCGCGGGTCGTATCCATGCCTTCCTTCGAGCTTTTCGATGAGCAGAGCGCGGCGTACCGCCAGAGCGTGCTGCCATCCGCCGTGCGCGCACGTCTGGCCGTGGAAGCCGCATCGCCCTTCGGATGGCACAAGTACGTAGGCCTGGACGGCGACGTTTTGGCTATGGAGGGCTTTGGCGCTTCCGGCCCGGCCGGCAAGCTTTTCGAGCGTTTTGGCTTCACGGCCGCTCATGTGGCCGCGCGCGCCAAAAAACTGCTTGGGCGCTAAGCTCCACCGCCATGTGCCTGAGGCCGCCGGATCAACCGGCGGCCTTTGTCATGGGGAAACGCTCCATTCCCATCTCTTGACAGGCGATATGGCGCGGCGTATGCTGGGTGCATAACGGGGGTGGTCTTCCATGCCCAGTCGCCTGTTCACCGCCGACGGGCCGGACTTTTACGCCGTGCGCGATACGCTCTTCGTCCAGTACCAGCGCCCCTCCTACGAGCCCTGCACGGGCCTTTGCGCCCAGGAGCTGGACGCGCGCATGGCGGCCATCGTGGACGGCGCGGGCACGCACATGGCGCGCAAGTCGCGTGCGTTTGCCCTGTTCCTTACGCACGCGCGCATCGACGTATCGCCCGTTGACTGGTTCGCGGACCACTTCGAGGGCCGCATGCGTCTGGACCATCTGCGCGAGCAATGGCGATCCGCCGCCGCGGAAGGATCCTGCCGGGAAGCCGCTGATGTTCTGCGCGCCGGCGCGGCCGCCGGCGCTTTCGGCGCGGAGCTGGACCTCGGTCATGCCTCGCCCGGCTGGCAAATGATGATGAAGCTCGGCATCCCCGGGCTGATCGCCCGTGCGCGCGAGGCGCGCGCCAAGCACGACGGCCTGACCGCCGAACAGACGGATTTTTATGACGCCGTGGAGCGCGTCTACGACGCTATGCTGCGCTACACCCAGCGCCTCGCCCGGGAAGCTCTTCGCACGGCGGAGCTGCATCCCGCCTGCCGCAGCCGCATGCACAAGCTGGCCTCCTGCCTGGACGCCCTGACGCAGGGGCCTCCATCCACGTTTTACCAGGCGCTGCAGCTCTCCTATCTGTTTCACCAACTCATCGAATTCGAGGGCGTGCGCGTGCGCTCCATGGGCGGCTTCGATCGCACGTACGGCCATTTTTACGAGGCCGATCTGGCCGCCGGACGTATCACGGCCGATGACGCCTCCGAGCTCATCCGCTTCTACTTTATGAAGTACTTCGCGCGCACTCAGGGCCTCGACAACGGCAAAAATTTTTACTTCGGCGGGCTGACGCGCGGAGGCGGCGAGGCCGCGAATGCCCTGACGGCGCTCGCGCTGGACGTGTTCTACGAGCTGCGCCAAACCGACCCGAAGCTTTCCGTGAAGCTGAGCGAACGCTCGCCCGAAAGCCTGTACCGGCAGGTGGCGCGCTGCATACGCGACGGGCGCAACGCCATGGTGCTCATCAATGACCAGGTCGCCCGCCAAGCGCTTCTCCAGCACGGCCGGGACGCGGAGGACGTCAGCGACTACCTGCTCATCGGTTGCTACGAACCCACGATTGAGGGCCGCGAGATCAGCTGCAACATGTCGATTCGCTTCAGTCTGGCCAAACCGCTGGAGTTGCTCATGCACCGGGGCGTAGACCCGACCACAGGCTGCATGATCGGCATCGATACGGGCGATCCATGCGGCTTTGCGGACTTTGAGCAATTCTTTGCCGCCTACGAGGCCCAGCTTGCTCACCAGTTGCGGGCCGTGCAACAGGCCATCCGTGACTTTGAAGCCGTATGGCCGCAGATCAATCCAAGCCCTCTGCTCTCCGGCGCGCTGTTTGATCCGGTGCTGGCCGGAGCGGATCTTTCGGCGGGCGGAGCAAAGTACAACAACACCGGCTGCATGGGCGCGGGGCTGGCCAACGCTGCCGATTCCCTTCTCGCCGTACGCATGCTGGTATATGAGCGCCGCGAAATCGGTATGACCGAGCTGATGAAGGCTATGTCTTCGGATTTTGCCGGGCAGGAAACGCTGCGCCTGCGCATCGTGCACCGCCTGCCCAAATGGGGCAACGCCGACCCTGCCGCCGACGACATGGCGGTGCGCATCACCGACGCTTACGCGGCGCTTGTGAACGGCGTTCACAACAACCGCGGCGGGCAGTTCACGGCCTCGCTCTTCTCGCTGGACCACAACATCAGCCTGGGACGCTGCACGGGCGCGCTGCCCGACGGCCGCCCCGCGCGTCAGGCGCTTGCCAAGGGCATCGGCGCGTCCACAGCGCTGGACAAGGCGGGGGTGACCGCGCTCATCCAGTCCGCCGGAAAGCTAAACTATGCGGACATCCCGAACGGTTCCGTGCTCGACATCTACCTGCATCCAAGCGCCGTCGCTGGCGAAGCGGGCATCCAGGCGATCGCGGGGCTCATCAAGGCATACTTCGCTCTGGGCGGGTTCGGCATCCAGTTCAACGTGCTGGACGCGGAGGAGCTAAGGGCGGCGCAGCAGCGCCCGGAAGAATACGCAACGCTGCAAGTGCGCGTGTGCGGCTGGAACGTGTATTTCGCAACGCTCGGGAAGGAGCAGCAGGACGCCTTCATCGCCACGACGATGCAGCAGCTGGCATGACCGGCCGCGTCGCGGACATCAAGCGCCTTGCCGTGCACGACGGGCCGGGCATCCGCACCACAATGTTTCTGAAGGGTTGCCCCCTGCGGTGCCTTTGGTGCCACAACCCGGAGAACATGTCGCTTCGGCCGGCGCTTGCCTACACAAAGCGCCTCTGTCACAGGTGTGGCGCGTGTGCGGGCGTCTGCCCGAGCGGGGCGATCAGCGTGGAGGGCGGGCCGCGCATAGAGAGCGGCCTCTGTCGCGGGTGCGGCGTATGCGCAGAAGCCTGCCTACACGGCGCGCTGCGGCTGTATGGCCGCGAGATGAGCGCGCTGAACGCAGCGGCGATGCTCCTTCTGGACGAAGGCTTCTACCGCGCTTCCGGCGGGGGCGTCACCCTCTCAGGCGGAGAACCGCTGCTGCAGGCGGAGTTTTGCGCGGAGGTACTGGGGTGTTTGCGCGAACAGGGCGTGCACACGGCCGTGGACACCTGCGGCGAAGTGCCCTGGGCCGCCTTTGAGGCCGTCTTGCCCGAGACAAACTTATTCCTGTACGACGTGAAGGATACGGACAGCGCCCGCCACGAGCGCTATACCGGTACGCCGAACACGCGCATTCTGGACAACCTGCGCCGCCTGGACCGTCAAGGCGCCGCCATGGAGATCCGCATGCCCATCGTGCCCGGCGTGAACGACGGCGAGGACGCCCTGGACGATGCAGGCCGGCTGTTCGCCGGTTTGCACACCGCTCCGGCCGTGCGGCTTCTGCCCTACCATGGCATGTCCTCCGGCAAATATGAGGCCTTGGGCATGGCGTTTCCCATGCCGGAAACGCAGCCTCCCTCGCCCGAGCGCATGGAGGAGGTGCGCCGCTCCCTGGCGCTCCGTTACCCGCACGTGCTCCTTGCAACCGATTGATCCTCATACGGCTCAATCTTTTCTGCAGGCCGCGGCGCGGCCCCAGACCGAAGGCAAACCCCGCCGCGCGGGTTTTGCCTTCGGTCTGAATCGCGTCTATGCTCCGGTCTGAGCCTTCTCACAAACCGCCGTGCATGCCGCCGGGTTTCCGCCGTCTTGGCTGCTCCTTGCCAAAGAGTGTCTAGGAGATCGCAGGACGGCTTTGTCGTCATGCCGCAGGCCCGGCGCAATTTTGTTTTGTTCATCATCTGTTTATGCTTTTTCACAAAACGATCACTCGCCGTACACAACGGCGACAGGTACGCCGCTTACGATAGAGCTGCACAAGCGATGCAGTGCGAAAGGAAGTGGGCGCATGGCCGTCGAGGTGTTCAACCGCTATGAAAGCAAGTATCTGCTCGACGAGCGACAGTTGAGCGGCTTTCAAAGCCGTCTTGCCGAGTACATGGAGCCGGACTCATTTAACCGCGAGCAGCCGACCTACCCCGTGGCGAACCTGTACTACGACACACCCGACAGCTTGCTCATCCGAACATCCCTTCAAAAGCCCGTCTACAAGGAGAAGCTGCGCCTGCGCGCCTACGCGCAGCCTGCCCCCTTCTCGCAAACGTATGTGGAGATCAAGAAGAAGGTTGCCGGCCTGGTGAACAAGCGCCGCAGCCCAATCACCCTGGAAGGCGCATATGCTTTTCTGCACAGCGGAAGGCTTCCACAGAACACCGACGGGATGAACCGCCAAGTGCTGCAGGAGATCGCCTGTATGCTTCAGCGGCTTCCGCTGCAGCCCATGATGTACCTTTCGTATGAGCGGCGCGCCTACTTCGGTATCGGTCGGGAGGATGTACGCATCTCCTTCGACACGAATCTGCGCGCCCGGGGCGACGACCTGCGGCTGGAGCTTGGCAGCTACGGCGAGCCGCTGCTTCCGGACGGGACATGGCTGATGGAGGTGAAGGTGGCCCGCAGCATGCCCGTATGGCTTGCGCGCCTGCTCAGCGACCACGCGCTGTGCCCCATCAGCTACTCCAAATACGGCGCGGCTTACAAAAGCCAGCTTGAACGGCGCTGCGCAGCCATCGTCTGCGCGTGTAAGCGCGTCGCGGCGCCCGCAGCGCGGCAGCCTGTTGAGTCATTATGAAAGGGGAGGACGTCATGCTGGGTTCACTCTTTACCCCCTCCGCGGAAACGCTCGTCACCGCCGGCAACCTATGCGTCGCTTTGCTGGCGGCGCTCGCGCCGGGCGCGCTCATCAGCCTTGTATACGGCCATGCGCACAAGGACCAGCCACCCTCTTCCAGCTTTCGCTTAACGCTCGTTCTGCTGCCGGCCGTCGTCGCCGTCATCATTCTGCTGGTGGGCAGCAACGTGGCGCGGGCCTTCTCTCTGGCAGGTGCGTTCTCCATCATCCGCTTCCGCAGCGCTCCGGGCGACCCCAAGGAGATCACCTACGTGCTCCTCTGCATGGCGGTCGGGCTGGCGGCCGGCATGGGGTATGCGGTATACGCGGCGGTGGTGGCGGCGGTGCTGTGCCTGGTCATGTACCTGCTGGAGCGCACAGGATTTGCCGGAAACCGCTCCTGTGAACGGCTTCTTAAGATCACGGTGCCGGAGAATTTGGACTACGAGGATGCATTCGCCGACGTGATGGCGAAATATGCAAAGGACAGCGCGCTGCGCCGCGTGCGCCTAAGCGAGTTGGGCAGCCTGTATGAGCTTGCCTATAGCGTAACGCTTAAGCCCGATGCCAGCAGCAAAGAGTTTCTGGACGCTCTGCGCTGCCGCAACGGCAATCTGAATATCACGCTCGTGCTCGCGGGCAACGCGCCCGAGTTTTGAACGGGGGGAATCGCATGAAATGCTGGAAGGCGCGCCTGTATGCGGCGCTGGCCGCGCTTGTGCTTCTTGCTGTGGGCGCCGGATGCGGCGCGGCCGACGTACTTCCTTCCGCCGCCTTGTCCGCGTCCGGTTCGCTCGCCCCTGCCACGGCGCAGCCCACCCCGGGCCTGGCGGATTCGCCCGCCCCGGACGACACCACAGCCGCGCAGGATGCCTGGACAAACGTGGGCGTCATCACCCTGGGCCCAACCATCAGCTACGCGGGCGCGGGCATATCCGCTCAGGGCAGCGTGGTAACGATCACGGCGGGGGGCGATTACACGCTTGCCGGAACGCTCGATGACGGACAGATCGTGGTGAACGCGCAGGATGAGGTAAAACTGCGCTTAAACGGCGTCTCCATCGCCTGCAGCACCGGCCCAGCCATCTACTTTCTGCAGTCAAAAAAGTCCTTCGTTACCATCGCCGAGGGCACGGTGAACGAGCTCTCCGATGGTGCCGTCTATGTGGATACGCAGGCTAAGGCGGCGCTCTTTTCCAACGACACGCTGGAAATCAAGGGCAGCGGTCGGCTCATCATCACGGGCAACTACAAGCACGGCATCGCCAGCGACGACGACATCCTCATCGAAAACGGCGACATCGCCATCACCGCCGTGACCGACGGCCTGCACGCCAACGACGGCGTGCGCATGAGCGGCGGTTCTCTTGCGATCATCGCCGCGTCGGACGGCATCGGGAGCGAAGGCAGCGTAGTGATCGACGGCGGAAGCATTCGCATAACTGGCAGCCAGGAAGGCATCGAAGGCAAAACCACACTGTGCGTATACGGAGGCGATATCGCCATCGCCTGCAGCGACGACGGGCTGAATGCCGGGCAGGAGATCGTTGTGAACGGCGGGACGCTGGATATCGTCTGCGGCGGCGACGGCATCGACTCCAACGGTAACTTGACCATCAACGGCGGCGACCTTTGGGCGGCCTCTGGCAACAACGCCAACAGCCCGCTCGACATTGGCGACCGCGGCGGCGTGTACACCGTCAACGGCGGCACGCTCGCCGCCACCGGCGGGAGCATGGGCGTCACCGTCAGCGGCGAATCTGCGCAGCGCTCCCTTTGGGTCGCAGGTTCCTTTGCTGAGGGCGCGCAGATCAGCGTCACCGACCAGAGCGGGCAGACGCTTTTCTCCTTCACGGCGCGCAAGGACGCCAGCCTCATCTACCTGAGCAGCCCGCTTTTGTTGGAAGGCGGAGTATACACGGCAGCGGTGAACGGCTCCGTGGTCGGTTCTGCCACGCTCTCGGGCAAGTCCGCCAGCATCGGCAAGGCGGCTCGTGGCATGGGCGGCTTTGGCGGACCTGGCCGTCGGTAGGAGGAGCACCATGAGCTTGATGCTTACCAGCGCACGGCGCGCCGCCGCCGTACTGCTTGCAGCCGCCTTCCTTCTTCCCTGCCTGAACGGATGCGCCGCCGGCCTAGGTGCGGCGGCCGCAGGCGATACGGCGCTGCCCTTCGGCCAGGAGTACGTCGTCAAACTGTTTGGCTCGGGCGTCATCACGCTGGAGATCACCGCGGATGAGCAGAGCTGGGCGCGGATGCTGGAAAACGCCGAGGTGGAGGAGTACCTCCCCTGCGACGTGCGCATCAACGGCACTACCTTCCGCAGTGTGGGTATACGGCCTAAAGGCAACTCCAGCCTGAGGCAGGTGGCCAGCTCGGACAGCGACCGCTACAGCTTCCGCCTGAAGTTTGACAAGTACGTCAAAGGCCAGACCTGTTTCGGTCTGACGGATTTCGTGCTCAACAACATGATCGGCGACGCCTCCTACATGAAGGAAGACCTCTCCTACGACATCATGCGCTTTATCGGCGTGAACACGCCTCTGGTGCAGTTTGCCGATATCAGCGTGAATGGCGCGGCCTGGGGCTTCTACCTGGCAGTGGAAAAATATGACGACGCCTTTGAGAGCCGCGTATACGGGGATACCTCGGGCCAGCTGTACAACGTTAAAATGCCGGACAGCCAGGGAGCGCAGCCGGCAGCCGATCAGGCCGGGCTGGCGAATATGCCCGCAACCGCGGCCACCATGCAGGGTGTGCCCCAAGGCATGCCGCCAGGCGGACAAAGCGCGGGCGGCATGGGCAGAGGCATGGGCGCGGCCAGTTCCGGCGGCGCGCTTGTGTATACCAACGACGATCCGGCCAGCTACGCGGCCATCTTCGACAGCGCGGTATCCAGCCAGATCAACACCGCGGATAAGCAAGCGGTCGTCGCGGCAATCAAGGCACTGAACACGGGCGAGGGCTGGGAGGTGCGCTTCGACGTCGATCAGCTCCTGCGCTACTTCGCGGCGCACACGGTCGTGGTGAACCTGGACAGCTACGTGTCGAACATGGCGCAGAACTACTATCTGTACGAAAAGAACGGCGTGCTCAGCGTGCTGCCCTGGGATTACAATCTCGCCTTCGGCGGCTTTCAGGGCGGCGGCGCATCCGAGACGGTCAACTTTCCCATCGACACGCCCGTCAGCGGCGTATCCATGCAGGAGCGGCCGCTGCTCGCCCGGCTGCTGGAGAACGAGACCTACAAGGCGCGCTACCACGCCTATCTGCAGCAGATTGCAGACGGGTACCTGAGCGACATCGCCGACACGATCGCCGCGCTGGATGAAAGGATCAAGGCCTATGTGCAGGCGGACGCCTCGTCCTTCGTGACCTATGAGCAGTACACGGCCGCGGCGCCCATGCTCCGGCAGCTGCTGCAGCTGCGCGCGCAGAGCATCAAAGGGCAGCTTGACGGAAGCATTCCGGCCACCGCGCAGGGGCAAAGCGCGGAGCCCGGCAAGCTCGTGAACGCCTCCTCCATCGACATGCAGGCCCTTGGCAGGATGGCGGGCGGCATGGGCGGAGACGGATTCCCCGGCGGAGGCGGCGGTTTCCGGCCGGGCGGAGGCCAGGGCGGCTTTGTGCCGCCAATCCCGCCGCCGCAATAGAAAATTCCATCCGTCTGCGCGCCGTCATGTCTGCCCCGCAAGGCGATAACAGGAGGAAAGCGACGGATAAAGCGCGGTTGCTGAAAGGGTTCCGGCCGCGGCCGCTGTGCCCGCGCGTCAGACGCAGAACCGTTGCCAGCGCCGATGCGGCCGGAGCCGGGCTGCTGTGTGCACGCAAACACGGGGCGCTGCCGCCTGGTAATCACGTGTGCGCATGAATCCGGCCGTGCGCCACCGATCAGAGAAACGCCGGGCACGACGTATAGCCATACCCGGCGAACCCGGCTTCAGGTTACGGCGCGGCGAACACGAGCGTATAGCCGCCCTGGTTCTGCGCTTCGCGGGCGGTGAGGCGCATGCGGTACAGCTCGCCTTTGTCCCAGTCTTTTGCGATTTTCTCATCCGTCAAGGCGACGGTCTCCACCTCGGCGCTGAAGAGCTCACCATCAAAGGTCAGGGTCAGTTCACCCAGCTGCGCGCGGCCCGGCGCGAGCAACTGCGGCCGGTCAAAGCAGAGCAGGTTGAGCTGAAGGGGCAGTTTTGCCTCCGTCAGGCAGTACTCGTCTGCCATAACCACCCGGCCTGCATCCCGGTCCAAGCAGACGCTGCGCGCGTAACGCCGAACGCAGGCCTCCTTAGGGTACGCGCCCGCGATGTCCATCGACAAGGTCGTTAGACCGCCTTCCACGCTGTAGTGCACATCGGCCGCGGCGAAGGAACGGCCGTTCTCCTGCAAGCACCCGTTCACGGTGGGCACGTTGTGGTACTCGGACCGCATGGTCCAGATGAAGTAGCGCTGTTCGTTGAAGGTGAACTTGGTATACGCTTCAACGCCTGCGTCGACGACGGCCGGCCGGCCGTTCAAATAGATGATAAAATTACCCACGTCGTTGTGGTTGTGGCTCTCGGCGTTGTGCCCGCCTTTACAGGCCAGGAACAGCCCGTCCTCCGCCCGCGCGCCCTGCCGCGCGGTCATCACCTGGATGCCCGCAAACATGTGATCGCGCGGAGGCGCATACGCCTCTTTCGCCGCGCCCTCGCAGCAGGCATCGTAGTGGAAGGCGCTGCTGAGCACCCGGAACAGCGTGTTGTAACCGCCGATGTACGGCTTATCGGCATTCCCCGTGGCGAGCAGGTGGTCGGCGAAGCGCACGAGTCCTTCGTTCCCTATGGCCCGTCCCGCGCGCTGCAGCAGCCCCGTGCAAACGGAAACCCTGGGCGGCGCGTCGGCAAAGTTGACATAGTACTGCCCGGCGATGTGCACCTTTTCGATGTAGCCCGCCATATTGGCAATGATCGGTTGGTCGTACAGGTTGACCGCCCCGCCGGTTGCAAGGCTCATCTCCTCCAGATAGTCCAGAAGCGACGCGCCCGCCACGCCAAAGTAGCCGGGCCCTTCGTCGCATCCGCCGTCCTCACTATAAAAGTGCAAAAACCGCTGTATGGACATGGCCGTACGGCGCACGCCCTCGACCCTGCGCGCCTCGTCCATCTCCATAATCAGATACGCCGTGAGCATATTGCTGTTGATCCACGGGTTCCAGTTGTTCACGGGGTATTCGTGCACAAGGCCCTTCCACCAGTAGCCGTCGTCCTGCAGGTACGGGTCCAGCAGGCGCTTCTTCACCTCAATCTCCATGCGGCGCCTGGCCTGTGGCGCGCGCTTTTCAATCTCCTCGCCCAGCAGGTAGTACACCAGGCTCATCAGCGATCCGGTTTCGGCGGCGAACAGATCCACATATTCCGGCGCTTCGATGTCCGGCAGCATGCGCGGCGGCTCGCCCGGCCGCAGGTACGTGTTGCAGGCGGGAATCAGCCAGTTTGACTCCTCGCAGATGGCCCAAACGCCGTTGATGATGTGATCAATATGGCGGCCTCGGCCCTCGATGCACTCGGCCAGCGTGAGGGCAAATAGATTGCTCCGCCGGGGAAAGAAGAGGTTCTCGTAGCGCTTGCGGTTGCCGTCGCGCTGGAAGTCCATGTAGCGCACGGCGGGCAGCGGGGTGAGCAGCGCCGACGGATCAAAGGCGCGCGCAAAACCCGCATAGTAAGCTTTCACTTCCCCGGACAGGTTTGCCCAAGCTGCACGGTCACTGTACAAGGGAAAGGGCCGGTATGACTGCCTGGGCGCCAAGGCATCCTGTGCCAGTGCCTTTTCCACGGCTGTGAGCAACATGCACATTCCCTCCTCATGATCGGGGCCCCGGCAGACCGCCGGGGCCCCGCGCCGCATGGTGTGGCTATTTACGCGGCTATTTGTAGTACATCTGCAGGTATTCGTTGGCTTCTTTCTCCAGCGTTTCCAGGCCCAGGGCGTTCAGCTCGCCGATAAACTTCGTCCACTCGGCCTGCGTACAGGGCCTCTGTCCCATCACAAAATTCCAGTATGCTTCGTTACGCGCGGTGTTGATCTGCGACTCGTACATGGCCGCGGAGGGCAGCGTGAGGCGGACAAAACTTGTGTAGCCCGGCCAGTCGAGGAACTGCCGCTTGTACTCCACCTCGTACTGGTTGGCGGCATCGTTGATGAACTTGATGTTGTTGCGGCTCATCATCATGCCCGTCAGGCCCAGGCCGTGCTTGGCGTTGATCAGGTTATCCGAGGTGTCCAGAAGGGTGCGGAAGGGCTCCTTGGGGTCGTTCGTCTTCTCGTACTCCACGCCCTCAACGCCCCTGGTGCATAGAAGGTACAGATCCCAGTCCTTGTTCTGCAGCTCGGCAATTTCCATAATACGGTCGTACTTGGCCTTGTCCTTCTCCAGATGGACGCCCAGAGTCAGGTCGGGCACCGATCCGGCCGTGCCCCACAGGATAGAACCGCTGGCGCCCTTGGGGCCGACCATGGGCTTAATCTCCTTGTAGGTGGCGTTGGGCCCCTGGATCGCCTTGAACTGCTGATACGTGTTCGATCCAAGGTCCTTGGGGTTGTTGGGGTTCAGGATACCGCGGATATGGTAGTACATGCCGGGCGAGGAATAACCGATGACGCCGTTCCAGAAGGTGACCGTGTTCGCCCAGGCCTGGCCTTTGTTCTCGCCCGTAACGAATTCGGGATCGATCAGGCCGTCTTTGTACCACTTAGCGAGATACGTAAGCGCCTCGAACATCTCGGGCATGGTGGGCGTGTACACCACTTTATCGCCCTGCCGCTGCCAGGAGGCTTCCATGGGCAGGCCGCCGAAAGCGCCGAACACCGGCTTCATGCCCGTTATAGACAGGGCGTAGGTGTCTTTCTTGCCGTTTCCGTCCGGATCGTCATTGGCAAAGGCGTAGAAGGCTTTCTCGTGATCCTCCAGAGTGACGGGCAAATCGTTGATGCCCACTTTTTTCAGCCAATCGTCACGGATGATGGGCACGAAGGGGTAGATGTTCTCGGAAAATGGCGTGGGGATGCCGTAGTTTTTGCCGTCGATCTGATTGAGCTCCCAAATGTCCTCGCCGCACAGCTCGTTCGTTCCCGCCCACGTAGCCGGCATCTTTTCCTTCACATATTCAGGCTTGATCTCGGCAAGAACGCCTTGTTTGGACAGGTTCGTGGCGAGGTTACGGTTGCCTACCAGCCACATAACGTCCGGGATGTCGCCCGTGGCTACGCGCAGCTGCAGAAGATCGGCCAGCTGCGCGCGCTCGAAGTACACAAAGTCGATGTCGATGTTCATGCGTTTTTCAAACTCCAGCACGCCGGGGGAGTCCGGGTTCACGGGCGCGTCGTTCTGGGGCACCCAGCTTATCTTCAGGGGCGGCTGCGACTGGGGCGGCGCTGTTGTCGCCGCGGTTTGCTGCGGCGCAGCGGTTGCCGGCGCCGCGGCCGCAGTTGCCGCGGGCGTAGCCGGGGCGGAGGTGACCGCCGGAGCAGGCGCTGGATCCGGCGTTGCCCCCTGGCAGGCCACCATGGCCAACATACAGACGGTGAGCAGGACGGTGACGAGTTTCTTCATGCGCGATACCTCCCAATCTCTTTGTCTATCCTTTAAGGCCTCCAACCATAACGCCCTGAACGAAGTACTTTTGAAAGAAGGGGTAGAAACACAGGATGGGAACGGTGGACACGATGATTGTGGCGCACTTGGTCACCTCCGCCGAAGGCAGGATAAGCTGCTCCTCGCCGGGAATGCGGTCGGGCGAGTACGAAGGCGCGGCGTCGATGATAATTTTGCGCAAAATAGCCTGCAGCCCGTAATCCGTGCCATTTTTAATGTACAGCAAGTTGTCGAACCAGGAGTTCCAGTGCCCCACGATGGACCACAGGGCGACCGTGGCCAGGATGGGCATGCTTAAGGGGAGCACGATGGACAAAAGTGTTCGCGTGTAGCCGGCGCCATCGATGCGGGCCGACTCCTCCAGCTCATCGGGAAGCGACAAAAAGTAGTTGCGCATGATGAGCATAGAGAACGTGGGGATTGCTCCGGGCAGCACGAGCGCCCAAATCGTATTGTACATGCCCAGCGAACGAATGAGCATATATCCTGGAATGAGCCCGCCCGAGAAAAACATGGTGAAAACGATGAACAGCGTAAGCGGCGTGCGGAAGGGCATGTCGCGCCGGGCCATGGGGTAGGCGCACAGCACCATGAGCGTCATGCTGATGGGCACGCCCAGCACAAGGCGGTAGAGGGTGTTGCGGTAGCCGCTCCAGATGTATTCGTTGGCGAGCACGAATTGGTAACCCTGAAGGCTCGTCTGCATCGGCCAAAGCCGAAAGCCCAGCCGCCCCACGTCCGCCGTGGAGGAGAAGGACACGCGGATGACGTCCCACATGGGATACACGAACAGGATGGCAAGCACCGTCATAAGCGCATAGTTAAACACGGAAAAAACCTTTTCACCACGCGTGCGCAGCATCCTATCCCCTCCTTACCAAATGCCGTAATCGCTTACGCGCTTGGCGATTGCGTTCGTCATGATGATGAGCGCGAAAGCGATGACGTTCTTAAACATCCCAACGGCTGCGCCGAAGCTGTAGTTCATCTGCAAAAGCCCTATTTTGTACACGTAGGTGGAGATGACCTCTGAAACGCTCGTCACGGCCTGGTTGTACAGGTTGTAGATCTGGTCGAAGTCGTCGTTTATGATGCCGCCCACGGCGAAGATGAGCATAATGACCACTACGGGCATGATGGCGGGAAGCGTCACGTGCAGCGTTTGGCGTACCCGTCCGGCGCCGTCCAGCACGGCCGCCTCATACAGCTCGGGGTTGATACCCGAAAACGCAGCCAGATACACGATGGTGCCCCACCCAACGCCCTTCCACAGCGTGGAAATGACAAGCACCGTGCGGAACCATCGTTTATCCGCCACGAAGTTTACGGCGTTGTGGCCGGTTAACTTGATGAGTGCGTTCACCGGCCCCACAGACGGCGAGAGAAAGTTGATGACGATGGCCGAGAGCACGACCCACGAGATGAAGTGCGGCAGGTAGGAGATGGTTTGCACCACGCGTTTAAACTTCATGGCGCGTATCTCGTTAAGCAAAAGCGCCAGCAGGATAGGCGCCGGAAAGGTAATGAGCAGCTTTAAGCCGCTGATGATGAGCGTGTTGCGAAACGATTGCCAAAACATGGGGTTTCCCCACACCTGAGAGAAGTACTTCAACCCCGCCCACGGGCTGTTCATGATGCCTTTCATCAGGTTGAAGTCCTTGAATGCGATCGTCAGGCCATACATGGGCACGTAATGAAAGATCACGTAGTAGGCGACGGGCAGCAGCATCATCACATACAGCTCGCGGTATTTCACCACTCTCTTGCCCACGCTTGGACGCCTCGGCATTGCCGGCTCGGCTTTCCTGCGTTGTACGCCCGCCTGCGCCATGCGCATCTCCCCTTTCCATGCCCTTTAAAAAAGGATAGCATGCAAATGCAGCAAAAACAGGAGAGATAAATATGCGAAACCCCATAAAAATTTGACGCGACTGCTCCCTGCGGGTATAATTTCTCTATCTGATGGCAGGCGGGAGGTGTGCCATGAAGCCGCCGCGTATGAGCGCAGCAAAGCTGGATGTGCGCGTGATTGGCTACTTCAGCGCCGTCATGTTTTTTATTCTGACGGGCGTGGTGTTTGTTGGCGCGCACTTCACCGCCGGGTTAATGGCGGACAGCCTCTTTGGCTCCATGCGTCAGGCAACGACGCAGGTGCGCAACTGGTATGACGACGGAATCGCCATGGCCGCCCACATCTACGCTACCGACCAGCTGCTGGATTCCGGCCAGCCCGACAAGCTCTTCTATACCAGCCAGGAAGGCACAAAGGGCGTGCTGCCGCTTCGCGTATACACGCAGCTGGGGCCCCTGTCCAGACGCAGCGACTTCATCAACAGCGTATACGTGTACTCCTTCGTCAATGACGCGCTCATATCGTCCAACGAAGGGGTCTTTTTTCATTTCACCGCGGAGGATAACCCTTACCGCCGCTATTACGACCTGGCGCGCTTCAGCGTGGCTTGCGATCCGGACGCGCCCGCCTGGGGCGCATACGACGTGTTCGCGAAAGACCAGCGCGTGCCCTCCTACCGCCAGGTGCTGCTCACGCAGGGCAAACCGTCCGGCGTTGTGGTCGTGAACTGCAACGAGACGGTTTTTCAGCAGAGTGTTGCGCCCACGCTGCTTCATGTGCGCGGTTCGTTGCTTATCTTCGACGAGGATCTGCGCGTTCTCTACAGCGACATACCAGGCGTAGTCGGCCAGACGCTGTCTCTGCCCGACCTGTCCTCGGGCCGGGTATCCAACGTGGTGCTGGACGGCGCGCCGCACATGCTCACTTTCGTGCGCTCGGAGCGGGGCGGCTGGTACTACGCCGTCGCCGCGTCCTCGCGGGCCTTTCTGCAGCCCATACAGTCTTTTTCGCTGGCCGTTAGCGCGGGCGCCGCCGTGCTGATGCTGCTTACGCTGCTTGCCTTCGCATTTGTGGGCACGCGCGTATTCGCGCCCTTCAACAAGCTGGTGGCCCGGCTGCGCAGCGAACGGGTGGGCGCCGGACCTGGCGGCGACGTGGAGACGATCGACAGGGCGTTTCGCAACATAACGGGCGAGCTGTTGGGTGCGCGCCGCATGCTCAGCGGCGATCGGCAGCTGCGCGAACACAAGCTTCTGCTGAGCATCATCACGGGCCAGCTGCACAGTGAGCCGGAGGCACGCGCGCGTATGGAGGCCCTCTGCCTGAAGCTCCCCTATCCTTCGTTCACGCTTTGCATCATGCGCTTCCCAATGCGCGACATGCAGACGCTGGGCGAAACCTACGCAGACGGCTTCCTCACCGTGGCCGTTGAGGCAATCCGTCAGGGGTTTTCCTCCCTGCCCTGCTGTATTATCGGCATGCCGCTCTCGCGCAACGAGGCAATCGTGGTCATCAACCTGGAAAAAGCCGATACGCTTGCCGAGGTACTGGGTCAGGCGCTTGCCAGCCTGCACAGTCGGCTGGGCGCGCAGTGCAACATCGCTCTGGCCGATCCTGTGCGGGGCGTATCGCAATTGTCCGCCTCCTACGCATCCGCACAGGACGTCATCCGCCTCTCCTTCCTGTACCCCGGCGGCAACGTCTTCACGCCCGCCGACCTGCAAAATCGCCGGCACATGATCATCGAACAAAGCGAGCTGGACGACATTGCGTCGCACCTGCGCGCGGGGCGGGCGGACGAGGTGCGTTCCTGCGTGGGCGAATACATCGCCCGCTGTCGGCAGGAAGGCGCTACGTGCGAGAGCGTCAGCGTATCGGTCAGCGCCGTCATCGGGGCCGTCCTGCGCACGTCCGCGGCAATGGACGCGGATCTGCACCGCCCGGGGCGCGGCGCGCTCTCGGAAGGGCTCATGCAGGCGGACACGGTGGACGAGTACCTGGAGTGGCTGGGCGACATCCTCATCATGATCGACCACGCGGCAGATGACCGCACGCTGCACTCCGCTTATATGGAGCGCGTCAAGGCCTACATCGGCGAGCACATCGAAGGGGACGTGTCGCAAAAATGCGTGGCCGAGGAGATGAAGGTCAGCACCGGGCACTTAAGCCGTCTGTTTAAGGAATGCACCGGCATGAATTACCAGGCGTACGTAGTGGAGCAGAAGCTGCTTCATGCCATGACCCTGCTACGCGACACAAGCGGCAGCGTGGTATCCATAGCTGCCAAACTGGGCTACTTTCAGCCCGCCTACTTCGCCAAGCTGTTCCGCGAGCACACGGGCTGCACGCCGGGCCAGTACCGCAAGATGAACGCAACCCGGCGCACGCCGACCCAGCACATATAACACAAGGGGGCAATCACATAACGGTCTACATCGATGCGGATGGATGCCCGGTCGTTGAGGAAACGATTCGCATATGCGGCAGGCGCGCCGTGGCCTGCGTCCTTGTGTGCGACACGTCGCACGAAATGCAAAGGCCGGGCGCACGCACGGTGACGGTGAGCAAGGGCGCGGACAACGTGGATTTTGCTCTTGTCAACATGCTCTCGCCCGGCGACGCCGTGGTTACGCAGGACTACGGGCTCGCTGCCATGTGCCTATCCCGCCGCGCGCTTGCGCTCAGCCAGGACGGCATGCGCTATACGGCCGACAACATCGGCGCGCTGCTGCTGCAGCGGCACGTCTCCCGCAAGATACGCATGGCGGGCGGGCGCACAAGCGGCCCAAAGAAACGCACGCCGCAGCAAAACGAGGCATTTGTGCGGGCGCTGGACGCCCTGCTCGCCGAGGCGCAAGCGCCCTAACCCGCGTATCCCTCACGCACAACCGGCGGAGCCCCTGCGAGGCTTCCGCCGGTTTGGCCGTTCTCTTGCGCGCGCTTGGCGGTCTCACTCGATGTCCAACACATACATCGCTACGGCGATTGCCCCCAGGCGCCTTGTGTGCACAGTCTTCCTTTCCAACAGGCGAAACCCGGCGCGCTCGTACAGGGCGCACAGCGCCGGACGCGCAGCGTCGCAGTCCAGCCGCAGCTGCCGGACGCCCCGGCTGCGGCACAGCGCGGCGGCGCGGCGTATGAGCTCCTCCGCCATGCCTTGACTGGCGAACGCGCGGCGCACGGCCAGCTTATGAAGGAAACCGGACGTATCCGGCGGCACATCCGGCCAAAAGTACGGGTCATAAAAGCTGAGCAGCCCGGCCGCGGCAGGCATACCGTCACGCCGCAGCAAAAGGAACTCCTCCGCTGGGTTTGCGATCCGCTCGCGCGTCAACTCGTCCGGGGTCCACATGGTTCGCCCGGTTTGCGTTAGCCACGCCGCCGCCTCACGCATGACGGCAAGGCACTCCTCGACCTCGCCGCGCGTGAGCGTAATCTCCCCCGCCATCGCCGTTAGAGCGAAAGCGCCGGGGCGGCAAGACGCATGCCGGCGATGGAGCGGGCGATCACCTCGTCCAGGGAAAGGCCAAGCATCTCGCAGCCGCGGCTGATCACCTCGCGGTTCACGCCCGCGGCGAAGGCCTTGTCCTTCCACTTCTTTTTTACGCTGGCAACCTCCAGGTCCATCACCGAGCGCGACGGCCGCATGAGCGCGGCTGCGGCAATCAGGCCGGTCAGCTCGTCCACGGTGTAGAGAACTCTCTCCATATGGCTCACCGGCTCCTCGACGGTAAACATGCGATATCCGTGGCTCAGCACGGCGCGCACCACCGTCTCGTCGTACCCGGCGTCGCGCAAGAGCTCGGCCGACTTGCGGCAATGCTCCTGCGGCCAACGCTCGTAGTCCAAATCGTGCAAAAGGCCCACCGCGCCGTATAGTTCCCGGTCCTCGCCCGCCAGCGCCGCGAAGTGGCGCATCACAGCCTCCACGCAAAGGGCGTGGCGGATGAGCGCCGGGCTTTCGTTGTGCCGGCACAGAAGGTCCATCGCCTGCTCACGCATATCCTGCGCCCCCGTCATGTCGTTTGGATGTAGCCGCCCTGTGCCCGGATGCGCGCCTGCAGCAGCGCAACGTCGACATCGCGCGCGGGCAGCGCGCCTTGTGATGCGATCGCCGCCGCCACGCCGCCGGCATGTCCGATGGCCCCCACAATGGGCGCCGTGCGGAATGCGCCTTGCGCACGGTAAGAGACGGACACACACCGCCCCACGGTAATCAGATTGTCCGCCACAGGGTTCACCAGACACCGGTACGGCAGCGAGCGGATCTTGCCCCAGTAGCGCCGGTTCTCCTCAAAGTGCGAAGCGTCCGACTTTTTCTTTTCCGGCTGATTCGCGGGCGTGGCTTCGTGCACGTCGATGGGGTAAGCGGAGTGCGCCACCGCATCTGGGAAAGCCGTGCAGGCGTACATGTCCTCGTCGCTCAGGGTGTACATCCCTTCAATCTGCCGCGAGCTTCGCACGCCCACGAACGGCCCGGTGAACATGAGGCGGGCCTCTTCAAAGCCAGGGATGTGCTTGCGAAACAGCAGGAAAAGCTCGTTCGCCTGCCGACGGCCCTCTATCTCGGCCTTCGTGTAGTCGAAGGGATCAAGGCTCTCCAGGCCGATGATGTGCGAGGTGTTGATGATGAACTCACCTTTGTTGCTCGTCTCAAAAAAGAGCACGGCCTTTAGCGGGAAAGACAAGGCCTCTTCCCGCGCCGCGCGCGGAGCGGTAACGGTGAACCCGCCGATGGACAGGCGATCGGCCCGGTACACTTTTTGCGTGTCGTGCTCAAGACGCGGAAACTCCTCGTCATGGTCGCGGATATAGGCCTTGCAGCGTTGCGTGTCCACGTTGTTCACGCGCAGCATCATGGTCATGGCCTGCGATTTGCCGGTCTCGGGGCTGCCTTTGCGGAAAGGCACGCCGCACATGGCCGACAGATCCCCGTCGCCCGTAGCGTCCACGTACGCTTTGGCGGTCAGCTCGGTCAAACCCGCCTTGTTGCAAACGGTGATGGCGGCGACCCGCCCGTTCTGCATGCGCACGCCGGCCAGCATGGTGTGGTACAAGAGCTTCACGCCCGCCTCCTGGGCCATCTCCTCCAGCTCGGTCTTCAGCCCTTCCACGTCGAAAGGCGTTACGGTATAGGTATAGCCGGTCGTGTCAAAGATGTGGCCGGGCGACTTGCCCTTTCCCACAAGGCGTTTTACCACCTCATCCGCAATACCCTGCACGAGCAGCTGCTCGCCCGCATGGAAGGTCATCATCGGCCCGACGCCCGCCGCGGTCAGCATACCGCCCAAAAAACCGTACTGCTCCACCAGTAACGTGTGCGCGCCTTCTCGCGCGGAAGCGATGGCGGCGATGGCCCCGGAAAAGCCGCCGCCTACCACGATCACATCGTACATGATGTACCTCCTCCAATTCTCAAATCGAAACTCAGTTTCCGTACTGATAGGGAACATACGGCAGAATCGCCCATGTTACGTCGTCGGCACGAATGCTCTTTGCTCCCAGTTCAGCGTATCCGGCCGTGGCCTTAAGGCATGGGTACTGCTTGCAAGCCGCGCAGGTATCGCTGCCATTTTCCGCGGCGCATTTGAGCTGATCACACAGCTTTGTATGGCATCCCGCCGTACCGCATCCAGAGCAGCGCATGGACCAGTCCGCAACATCATATACGCGCGTTAAGCGTTCTTCCAACTCTTTTCTCAGCTCTTCGCCGATCGTGCCGCCCGAAAAGTGGATGCACAAATCGCACCTGTGGCCGCACTTGCCGTATACCGCATCGTCCCTGGGAAAAGGCTTTCGGTTCGGCCTTTTCTTGATGAGGATCAGTTTTTTAACAGCTTCCAGCTCCTCTGGGGTATCCACCCTGATGAGCATCCACTTGCCGTCGTGATACGTCTGCGCATGATCGTACAGATCAACGATTGCCTGCGGAAACCCGCCGCGCTGCGCCTCGAACTTCTCCCGCTCGGCCTTGCCGTAAACGACTTGGAAATCATAATGATCATCATGCAGGTTGATGGACAGGATGGTTTTCCTTCCCTGGCGGAACCTCAGGCAATCGGTGTCGTAATACTTGCCGCGCACCTCGTCCAGAAGGTACTTGCCCCGCATAAAGCGTACGGTCTCTTCTCTGACTTTCTGCAACTCGGCATTTTCGGCCATGCGACATCATCCCCTGCTCCCTGTCTTACTGGTGTCTCATGTCCGTTGCTGACCCCTGAGGGCCTGGCATGACGAACCACTCTTCAGTGACGCCTGCAGCTCTAGGTCTGCGATGGATCAGTCCGTGCCCTCATCCGTCACAGAGCTTAAGCGACAGCATTGGGGTTGATGCGCGGCCGTCAAGTCCAACCCGGAGTGATTCTGAAGGGATCTCGATCCCCTTTGGGAATCCCCTGAATGAGGAAGCGAAGGACGAAAGCGAATAAACCAGCGGATACCCAGATAGCGGCGGGCTTGACAGACGACAACGTCAACCCTTGCCGCTTACTTACGAATCAGCCCGTTATCCGCTTCCCTTATACCCTTTTCCTGGTTTATCGTCAAGTGAAAGCTCTTGCAGCCGAGGAAATCCGGCGCTTCAATGCATGCAAAAGCAGCGCCGCGTGCGGTTGTTCTCCGGAAAAAACTTGAAACGGGAGGATGCGGCGCAAATCAGACCGCAGGTAAGCCCCAGTGCGCGGGCTTGCCTGCGGTCTGATTTGTGCCGCCGGGTGTGTCTTGCGGTTCAGCCTTGCTCGCTCGCCGCGCCGCATTCTCTACGTCGCCGCTCTCGGCTCATCGCACGCCAAAGAAGGGTCGCGCCCTGCGTCCGCCCGGGCGAGCATCGACAAGGAGATCATGTGCCGCCCGCCCTCGAAAGGCGTGTTCAGCCACGCGTCCGCGATATCCAGCGCTTCAAGGCTGCCCGTGATCTTTCCGCCCAAGCATAGAATGTTGGAATCATTGTGTGCGCGCGTCATTTTGCCCATATACGTGCTTGTGCACAGCGACGCCCGTACGCCGGAAAAACGGTTGGCCACGATGCTCATGCCAATGCCCGTGGAGCAGATGAGTATCCCCCGCCGACACGCGCCCGCGGACACGGCCTGAGCGACCTGCGCCGCATACCTTGGATAGCGCGAGATCTCGGCGGAATCGGCGCCAACGTTGTGTGCTGCAATGCCCTTGGCGCGCAAGTGCTCTAGAATCTGCAGCTTTAACTCATAGCCGCCGTGGTCGTTGCCTATCCAAACTGCGTCCATCTATAAAAATACTCCTTCACTTGGCACTGAGTGTGCGCAGGCTCTCTATATGCCCCGTCGCATCGGCCGCTTTGCGAAGCGCCACGTCCATCATACGCCGGGCAAGCTCTTTTTGCCCCCGGTTGTGTGTCTCCACCTTTCTCAGCCATTCGGGACGAATGGCCGACGCCCCCTGCAGCGCACCGCTGAGCGCGCCGGCCATGGTGGCGATCGTGTCGGCGTCCCGGCCGTAGTTCGCGCCATAGGACACGGCCTTGTTCGGGTCGCCTCCCGCCAGGTGGAACAGCGCAAACGCGCAGGAGACGGTCTCGCGGGAATCGCAGGTAATCGTTTGGCGGTTGGCGGCGTAGTACGCTTTGCGGAAGGCTTTGTACTCCCCTGTTTCGCGGGCCAGCGCAAATGCCCTTTCTATGTAGCCGACCATCTCGGCCGAGCTGGTTTTGTGCAGGTACGCCGTCGCCGCATGCGCCACGGACTCAACCGTCGCGTCCACCTTCATCGCCTCTGCCACGGCGGCCGCCATGGCCGAGGCGCCGTCCCGGCAGAACGTGGAGGTCTCGCCGCCGTGAATCAGCCCGGCCACATCGTACGTCTCCATGGCCGCCTGGCGTGGGTTGCAGGCGTTGAGCAAGCCCATGGGCGATATGGCCATGGCCGAACTGCTGCTGGGCATGTTCCCAAGGCCGGCATATACGGGCAGCGCCGTCCGGCTGTCCACCTTATGGAAAGCGTTACGCACGGGGACATAGAAAAAGTCGTACTTGTCACGGTTGCGCAGGAAACCTTCGGCGAACTCATCCGCCGTCACGTAGCCGTTGTTTCGCAGTATTGTTTCACACAGGATGAGCTTGATGGCCGAATCATCCGTGCCGGATCCTTCAAAATCTGCCACCTCGCCGTAGGCAGCCTCGATCTGTTCGTAGGTCTTGTTCTCTACCGGCGCGCCCATCGCATCGCCGATCAGCCCGGCTACAAGGCAGCCATACATTTTATCAAAAAAACGGTCCATCGCGTTGTTCCTCCTAATCGCTTCATCCGGACGCTTTACCGGAAACACGCCCCAGCGCCCTGCGCCTGCGCGCTTCGGCCACCGTGAGCTCCCCCGGCCCTTCCATCTCGACGGCGGAGCCGGTACGCCCGTCCGGCGTAACCCGCCCCATGAGGGCGCTGCGCACCGCGTCCAGTCGTTCGCGGTAACCTGAGCCGGGCCGAGGATGTCGAGACCCGCTCCATGGTAATGGCAGCGCTTCTGAGGGCTTCCACAGGAGCGGATGCGCGTGATGATCCTCTTTTGCCGGTACATCGCGAGCTCGCGCTTATACGGCGGTACGCCCGTCGCCGGCTTCGGCGCAGCCGTGGCGGGAGCCGCCGCTGCGGGCGCTAAGTGGGTGCACCGTCACGGCGGGCTCATTGCCGTGGCATCCCAAAGGGCATGTGGCAAGCAGGACAAGCAAGAACAGGGGACCCCGTGAGCCTTACCTGTTTTCCCTCCCGGGGCCGTCGTGGCCATATGATACGTTTCATGTAAAACATAGCACGACTCACTTCCAATGTCAACGCTCGCCTGAATTGGATGCTGTGCACAAGTTTTATTGATTAACTAGGCGTAAACACGAGCCCGTTATTGGTATGAAACGCACATTGACATTCGGCCGTATACGGCGTATGCTTCCATCATTACGAACGTTTCACCGAAGGAGAGGTGCCGCCGTGCCCACGATGAAGGATGTGGCGCATGCCGCCGGGGTCTCCTTGGGTACGGTTTCCAACGTGCTCAACCGCATGCCCAGCGTAACCAAGGAGAACCGCGGCAAAGTGGAGGAGGCAATCAAGCGCCTGAATTACCGGCCCAACAGCGCTGCGCGCACGCTGAAGACGAACGCCTCGCACTCCATCGGCCTGATCATACCGGACATCATAAACCCTTTTTATCCGGAGGTCTCCCGCGGAGTGGAAGACGTGGCCATGCGCAACGGCTACGCCCTTCTTCTGTGCAACAACGACCGCAACCGCGAAAAGGAGCGCAAGTATATCGACTACCTCATCGAAAAGCAGGCCGACGGGATCATCCTCGTAAAACCGAGCATCACCCCGCAGGAGATTGTTGAGATTCAAGCCCGCTGCGCGGTGGTGCTGGTGGATGCGCCCGGCGAAGCCGAACCCGCCTGCGACTTCGTGGATGTAGACGACTTTCGCGGGTCGCTGAACGCCATGAAGATGCTGTGCGATCTCGGACACCGCCGCATCGCCTTTATCGAAGGCATCGCGTCCAAATCCGGCTCCTCCCGTCATGAGGCCTACCTTAGAGGTCTGCGCGACTGCGGCATAGAGGTGGACTATGCGCTCATCAAAAAAGGCGCGTATGACTGGCACAGCGGCCACACCTGCACCACCGAGCTTCTGCGCATGCCCGATCGGCCGACCGCCATCTTTGCCGCCAACGACCTGATGGCCATCGGGGCGATCAAAGCGATTCACGACAGGGGCCTGAAGGTGCCCGAAGATATCTCCGTGCTGGGGTATGACGACATCAGCATGGCGGCGCTGTGTCAGCCTGCCCTCACCACCGTTCGCCAGCCCAAGTACGAAATCGGCTCCTGCAGCGCCAATCTGCTACTCAAGCGCATCGCCGCGGCGAATGCGCAGGACGCGTATCCCTTTCAGAACATCATTCTGGAGACCGAGCTTCTGATTCGCGACAGCGTGGGGCGCTGCAGGAAGGCTTAATCACGTCGGCGTTGTCGTTTCATCGCCGGCCACAACCGTTGCAAACGCCTTCGCGAGCTGTTCTTTACACGATACAATGGCTTTAAGCGCCCGGTCCTGCAGCGCAAACAACACTTTAGGAGGTGCGGTATGAACGAATCGATGCATCGCTATTTTCAGGTCGGGCTGATCCACTTCATGGCTTACCCGGCCACCATGAAGGGCGAGGGCCCTGTGCTGCAGACACTCACGAGCATCGCTTGTGACGACTACTTTGATGCGGTGGAGCTGACGCACATCGCCGATGACGAAGTGCGCCGCCAGGTGCGCGACGCCCTTGCCCAGAGCCACATGACCGTATGCTACGGCGCACAGCCCCGCCTGCTGAGCGCCGGCCTGAACCCGAACGCCCTGGACGAGGCGGAGCGCATGAAGGCAGAGGCGGTCCTGATCGACTCCATCGACGAGGCCGCGTATTTGGGCGCCAAGGGCATCGCCTTTCTCGCGGGCAAATATGAAAAAGAGAGGCAAAGCGATGCCTACGCGCAGCTTTTGCGCACCACGAAAAACCTGTGCGCTTACGCCGCGACAAAAGACATGACGATCACCCTGGAGGTGTTCGATTTCGATCTGGACAAAAAGTCACTCATTGGCCCCGCGCCGCTGGCTGCGGCCTTCGCCGGAGACGTGCGCAGGGCGACGGGCAACTTTCAACTGATGGTGGATCTGTCGCACATTCCGCAGACGCGCGAGACGGTGCAGTTTGTGGTGCAAACGCTGCGCCCCTACATCGGGCACCTGCACCTGGGCAGCGCCGTGCTGACGCCGGGCGCGGAGGCTTTCGGCGACACCCACCCGCGCTTTGGGTTCCCCGGCGGCGTAAACGACGTGCCGGAAGTTGTCAGCTATCTGCGCGTGCTCCGCGAGGAGGGCTTCTTCCGCGCCGAAAACCCTTTGGTGCTCAGTTTTGAGGTAAAGCCCTGGAAGGATGAAAACCCGCAGATCGTCATCGCCAACGCCAAGCGCGTGCTGAACCGCGCATGGGCGCTTCTGTAAACGGGCTTCCTCCGCGCCCGGTGCCTGTGGTAGAATAACGACGAATGCCGACGATGGAGGACGCTGCACATGACTTTTCGTGAAAACGTAGGGGCCATTCTCCACTACCAGCCCTTTGAGAAGATGCCCGTCGTCTCCTTTGGGTACTGGAGGGAGACGCTGCAAAAATGGGCGGCCGAAGGGCACATCTCCCGTGAGGAGTGCGAGGACTACCAACGGAACGGCGATAACCACGACGGCGACCGCTCCATAATGAAGCGCCTTGGTTTTGACTTCAACTGGAATTCCTGCGCGGGCGCGCAGGTTGATTTGTTTCCCCGCTTCCCCTCACAGGTGCTGGAGGAGAGCGCCGATGGCACGCGCGTGGTGCGCGACAGCAGCGGCCTGATTGTGCGCGTGAAACCTGGCACCGTGTCCATCCCGGCGGAGATCGGCACCTCGCTCACCGACCGCCGGGCGTGGGAAGAGCTGTATCTGCCCCGTATGCAGTGGTCCGAGGATCGCTACGATCTTGCGGGCCTGCTGGCCGCCACGCGCGATTCGGGCATCCCCATCGGCCTGCACTGCGGATCGCTGATGGGCACCATGCGCAACTTTTTGGGCGTGGAGCAGCTCAGCTACCTATACGCCGACGACGAGGACCTGTTTGTGGAGATTGCGCAGACATTTGCGGGCCTGTCCTACCGATGGGCGGAGACAGCGCTGCACAGCGGCGCGCATTTTGATTATGCGCACTACTGGGAGGACATCTGCTTTAAGAACGGGCCCCTGCTCAATCCCCGGGTGTTTGACAGCGTTGTGGGGCCGGGGTACCGGCGCATCAGCGACCTGCTGCTTGCGCACGGGGTGGACATCGTGTCCGTGGACTGCGACGGCAAGATCGATGCGCTTATCCCTACCTGGATTAAGAACGGCGTGAACACGATGTTCCCCATCGAGGTAGGCACCTGGGAGGCAAGCATTGCCCCCTGGCGCGCGCAGTACGGCCGCGACATTCGCGGGGTGGGCGGCATGAACAAGACGGTGTTCGCGCAGGACCGTGCGGCCGTCGACCGGGAGATCGAGCGTCTGAAGCCCCTCATGGCGCTGGGCGGCTTCATCCCATGCCCCGATCACCGCATTCCGCCCGACGCGAAGTTCGAGCTCGTGCAATACTACTGCGGCCGGATGCAACAGATTCGTGTTTCATGATGTGATATAGTATACATGCAGTTTCCCATCTCCGACTCCGGGACCATCGGCCATTGATTCATGTCACATCCATCGCCTCATACGGTTCGCGCCGCCGCATTCATGTGAGCGGCGCGTTTTTCATGGAAAAACATAGGTAATTGCGCGTGCCTCAAAAATCGTTTCTGTCAGACGAGGCGCCCGATACTGCCGTTTTCATGATCCCAGGGGCACGCATGAGCTTTTTTAGTCGAAATGTGTAGCTCTCTTATTTACTTGATTTTCACGATATGGTATATTATCGCAGGAATAGCAAGAAATGCATGTTCTTTCATTTCATTTAGAAAGGCTCTGATCAACCGATGAATCATGTGCGGCGGCGCTTTGTTCAACCCATGCGCGGCGGTTTTTGTTTGCTCCTTGCGGTTCTGCTCATCGCCACCGCGCCAGGCGCCTCGCTGGCCGACCCGCCCGTGAGGCCTGCCTTTCCGGGCGGTGTGAGCGTCACGCAGAATTATCTTTTTCGGGCCAACGATCCATCCCCCGCTAGCCCGGCCCAACTGAGCAACGGCGCCTCCGTCTCCAGCACGGAGGATTTGGTGCTACGCTATTTATTCACTATTGACGCCGCCGAAGGCGCAGCCATCAAAGGGGCCCTGGGCACCGAGTATCGCCTGCCTCTGCCGTCCGGCCTTGCGTGGCCGGCCGACATAGCCCCGGTGACCCTCCACGCCGACGACGGCGGCGTACAAAAACCTTTCGGCACGCTGCACATCGATTCCGGCAGCGGAACCCGCGAGGCGTACGTTGTGTTCGGCGGCTCCTACTGGGACGACAACGACGAGCTGGACAACGCTTACGTTGAGGCAGGCTGCCGGATAGATCTGGCGGCTATCAACGGCAGCCCAACGTATACAATCACCTTCGCCACGGGCGCGTCCGTCCTGCTGCAAATCAGCGATAATCAGCTGGCGGACGATCAGATTACCAAGGCGGGTGTTTTCGACCCCGCCAGCATGCGTTTCCGCTGGACGGTTACCTACACCAAGCAGGATTCGCCGGCAATCGGCACGATCGCGCTGGTGGATGTATTCCCCAATGAAAAGCAGATTTTCGTTCCGGGTTCGCTCAGCGTCAGCGAAGCCGGCAACCCCGCAGTAGTGCAGCCGGACGCGCTGGCCGCCGCCGCATCCACCTCTACCACGATCACGTATCCCATCACGGCCGCGCTGTCCAAGGGGCAAACGGTCGTCATGACGTATGAGACGGCCCTGACGGACGCCGAGATCACAGCGTCAGGTTCGGACACCGCCGTGTCCAACGCTGTGTCGGCGATGGATGGAGCCAACCTGCTGTGCGGACCAGTCACGGCTTCCGCCACGGCATCAAAAACAAGCAAGCGTTGGCTGGCCAAGGGGGGCGCGCTGAGCTCCGACCGCCGAACGATCACCTGGACCGCCACCATCTCCACACTGGACCGCAATCTGGCCAATCTCATGTTTTTTGATGAGCTGCCTGCCGGGCTGGCCTTAAACGCAGGCAGCGTACAGGTGAACGGCGTCCCTGTGTCCACATCGCCTTATGCCTTCACTTCCGCCGCCGGTACCTCGCCCGGCAGCACCCTGTTCAGTATCGCCTTTGGCAACGGTCCTTACGCGTCCAGACAATTCGTCATTACATACCAGACCGCCGTGGACCAGAGCATCTTCGACGGCGGCGTGGGCGTCCCTGAGTTTCATAACAGCGCCTGGCTGCAATTCGACTGGCTGAACTATGTGGGCGGCGGCGACTATTACGCCGGCTTTGTCCTGCCGCACATGACGACCGGGGTGGGCGTGGACGCCAATGTCGTTGTGAAAAGCGGCGTATATAACCGCGCCACGCATGAGATCACCTGGAACGTGACCGTTAACCCCAACAACGTGAACGTCGATAGCGGCGTGATCACCGACGTCATCCCTGCCGGGTTGACCTATGTGAGCAGTCCCGACAGTTTCCAGGCCGACAATCCCGGGTTAACAGGCAGCTTCACCGGCAACACCTTGAGCGTCGACGTGAACGGTCTGGGCGCACAGAGCGCTTCTTTCAGCTTTAAGACCTCGGTGAACGACCCGGCGCTGTACGCATACAACACATCGGCCGCAACGTTTACCAATACGGCCGTGTTCGACGGTTTCATCGTGCCCGGCGTCGGCCTCCCGACGCGGGTGGTCGACAGCGCCTCCGCTTCGACGCAGGTCGTCAGCCAGGTGTCCTCCAAGAAGGGCATCGGCTACGACTTCTCCTCAAACGAGATCACCTGGGAGGTCGTCGTCAACCAAAATGGCATGCCCATGACGAACGCCAGCGTTGACGAGGACAGCCCGGCCAACCAGCAGTTCGTCGCCGGATCGGTTCTGCTCATCTCCGGCGACTCCTATGCCATGCAAACCGTCACGGCGGGACATCTGAGCATCCTTTGGAACACGCTCTCCACCCAAACCACCGTACGCTACAAAACGCGCGTGCTTGTGGATTCGATCGCCGAGTTGCGCTACGCTACGCAGACCACGCTGCAGAACACGGCTGCTCTCAAGCGCGACGTCTATGGCGATGCGCCCGCCACCGCCACACAGCTTGTGTCCAACAAGATGCTCGATAAGGCAGGCTCGTACAACCACAGCGAAGGCATCGTCTCCTACAGCGTAAAGATCAACCCGAACGGCATCAGCCTCACGGACCTGTTCGTTGAGGATACCCTGCCTGCCGGGCTGGAGCTGGACGTTGACAGCCTGAGGCTGTACCCGTCCACCGTTTCCTCCTCCGGCTCCATCGCCCTACCCGCGGCCGCTTCCCCCACAACGCAGCATAAGGGCCTCAGCTACGACCGCTCGAGCAACACCTTCACTCTGGCCCTCCCGGACGGACCGGGCGTATATGTGCTCGCGTACGACTGCTACCGCACGGTCTTTGGCTCTGCGGTCACCTTCACGAACAGCATCGCCCTAAAAGGCCAGGCCGTTCAAGGTACGCCCAGCGGCGCTGTCAGCAGCGTTGGCGGCGGAGGCGGCGGCAGCAGCTCCAAAAAGGCCAAGCTGATCCTCACCAAGGCGGATGCTGCACGCCCGGGCGTTGTGCTGGACGGCGTCGTCTTCGGCCTGTACCGCAAACTGAACCAAAGCGACACCGCCTATACGCTTATGCAGGTGGCCACCACCACGAGCGGCGGCACGGCCGTGTTCTACCCCCTAACCCCCGGCGCGGATTACAAGCTGGTGGAACTTACGCCCAAACCCGGCTACATCGTGCCGGCGAATCTGCTGGCTCTCGCCACGGACTCAAGTTTTAACGTAAACTTGGCCATGCGCGGCACGCACACCCAGCTGATCGCCAACGAGCCCGTACGCGCGGACGTGGCCCTGCGCAAGGTCAACGACCTGGGCTTCCCGGTGGACGGCGTCCAGTTCACCCTCACCGACCACGCGACGCCCTCGACCTATCACGCCACAAGCGACGCGAACGGCTACGCCACGTTCAGCAGCATTCCCTTTGGCACGTACGACCTGGTCGAGGACGCTGGCCAGACCGTTCCCTACCACGCGCTTTCCGGCAAGACCTACACTGTGCAGGTATATGCCGACCAAACATATAAAATCTTCCAGCCCGCTCCGTCGGGCGCGGAGATTGTGAACCGCGAAATCGTCAACACCGTGCAAAAGGCCGATCTGCGGGTGAGAGAGTTTACCGTCGACACGCATATGCCGCTCGTCAATGTGCGCTTTAAACTGACGAACCGCCTCGGCAGCGTGGTCGCCACGGCCACTACGGACGGCGGCGGGTGGCTGAGCTTTAACGATGTGGCGCTGGGCGAGGAATATACGATTGAGGAGGAGAACCAGCCCGCGGGTTACCTGTTCAGTTCCAGGCAGCGCGTGACCCTCACGAGCCAAAGCGTGGATCCGGTGACGAACACGATGAGCGTGGACTGGCCCAAGACGCCCATCCCTGCCGGGAGCGGCAGCGGCCCCGCGCCCGTCGGTACGGGCCTGAGCGGGCCCATCGCGCAAACCGGCGTCTACACGCCCGTTTCCGGAACGAACGACATCCCCGTCAACATCGTTACCACCGATTCTACTTCCTCGGGCAGCTACCCGAATAACTTGCCGCAGACCGGCCAGAACGCGCTTCTTCCTTGGCTGCTGGCTGCGTGCGGCGCGTTGATGATCGGGGCCGGACTCATCGGCCTGCGCCGTAAGAAGACTTCATGAGACGATCCCTTTCGCAGGCGCTCGTGCTCGGCGGCATCGGCCTTGTGTTGCTTGCCGGCGGGTTCTGGGCGCGCAACGAGGCCGAAGACCGGCGGGCCGGAGAGAGCGCTCGTCTCCTGCTGCAAGAGACGAAAGCCGCCCGAGCGGAGCCTGCGCCCGGCGCACCCCTGGCCACGGCAAGCACGGCCACATCGGATGAACAGGCGGCCGCCGTGACGGACTCGCTCACGGGGAATGCGGCAGCCCCTCCCATACAGCGCCAGCTGGCCATGGACGTGATGGGCGTACTGAGCATCCCCGCGCTCGATCTGGAACTGCCGGTGCTGAAGGATTGCACGCCGGCACTGCTGAAAATCTCCGTCTGCCGCTACGCAGAGGGCGCACCGGAGGATGAGCGCAGAATCGTCATTGCCGGCCACAACTACAAGGCGCACTTTCAGCGACTGAGTGAGTTGGCCGCCGGCGACCCGGTCACTTTAAGCCTGCCCGGCGAAGAACGGCGCTTTGTCGTGTCCTCCCTAGAGCGCGTGAGCGGAAGCGATGTGCCCCGCCTTTGGCTGGGCGAGTGGAACCTGACGCTGCTCACCTGCACCTACGGCGGCGAGGACCGTGTGCTCGTCCGCTGCACCGCCCAATAGAATATGAACAACGGAATCCTCCTGGGGAAGCGGCGCTTCATCAGGAGGATTCTGCATGGGTGTCCACCGGGTGCGTGCGATCAGCGGTCAAACAGGCTAAGCTGACGAAAACCGGGAACGGCGCGGGCTGCATAAGCGTCCTGCCGCAGCACGGCATCCTCGGGCAGCGCGGCGAGGAAGGGCGAGGGATGGGCGGATGTCATCACGGTCAGCTCGTCACGGGCGCGCGTCATGCCCACAAACAGCAGGCGCCGCTCTTCCTCCGCGTCGGAATCGCGCTTGCCCCGGTAAGGCAACAAGCCGTCGTTTACGCCGCACAGGAACACGGCCGGGAACTCCAAACCCTTCGCGCCGTGGAGCGTGAGCAGGGACACGGCCTCGCGCGCGTATCGTTTGCCGCTGCGACGCACGTCGCTCTCGCGGCCGAGCAAAAGGCTGGCGAGCAGGGCTGACATATCCTCGTACATCACGGCCGTGTCGAGCAGCAGATCGACGGCGGGGCTGCCCTGCAGCGCGCAGTCCGCGGCGAAGGCGCGCAAAACGGCGGCGGGCGCGCCCGCGCGTGCAAGCGGCGCAAACCTGCGCAGAAGTGCAGCGGCACAAGGCGCGCCGGCCTGTCCTGGCGTCAGATGCTCCAACGCGTCGGCGGCGTCAAGTACGCTCGGCCCGGCTGCGCGGCAGCGCGCGAGCGCTTCCTGAGCCTCGTCTGCACGAAAGCCGCCCAGCGTGCGCAGGAAGGCGCCCAGAGACGTCTGCCGCAAGGGGCTGTGCAGATAGCGGAAAAAGGCGACCACGCCGCGCACCTGTGCGTCCGCAAGATAGTCGTGCCGCCCGCCGACCGCGTACGCGATGCCCTCCTGGTTAAAGCGCTGCTCCAGCGCTTCTGCCTGACGGTTTGTGCGGTACAGCACGGCGATGTCGCCAAAGCCGCGCATGCCCCGCGCGCCGTTGCCGGACGGCGCGGGCTCGTGCGCGCCGAGCATGTCCAGCCCGCCCACCAGGCGGCCGATTTCCTGGGCAATGAACTGCGCTTCCTGGCGAGCGTCCTGCACGCGCACCACGCGCACCAAAGGGCCCGGCGAGCGTTGCGGCAGCAAGTCGTGCCGTGCGGGCTGCCCTTCAGCCGCAGCAAGCAGCGCGCCCGCACAACGCAGAATCTGCGGCGTGGAGCGGTAGTTGCAGCGCAGGCGTATGCATAACGCGCCGGACATTTGCGACACGAAGCGCTGAAAAAACGCGGGAGATGCGCCGCGAAACCCATAGATGGACTGGTCCGGGTCGCCGATGACGAACACACCCCGGCAGCTCTGCGCCCAGGCGACGACCAGGCGGTACTGCACATCGCTGATATCCTGGAACTCGTCCACAAACAGCCAGCCGTCCGGAGCGCACGGCCCTTCTCCCGTCCCCTCCGCCCGGGCGAGGGCGCGCAGCAAAATGTCGTCAAAGTCCAGCGCGCCGACTGCCTCCAGCCGCCTGTCATAGGCCGACAGAACGCCATCTGGCAGGATCTCGCCCGCGCGTTCAGGCGCACCGTTCTTGTGGCGGGAGATGGCGGTCTGGATATCGCGCGGCGCATCCGTCAAGCATAGTTCGTTCAGGATTTCGGCAATAAGAGCTAATGCGTCCGGCTCGCTGATAATGTCCGTTTGCGCACCGGACGCGGACAGCGACGCAAGACACAGCTGATGAAACGTACCAATGGCCGCCGCCGAGGCGACCTCCGCGCCCAGAAGCTGGCGCAGACGGCCGCGCAGCTCGCCCGCCGCCTGGTTCGTAAAGGTGACGGCGGTGATGGACGCCGCCGTCACGCCGCGTTCAATCAGGTACGCCACGCGGGCGGTGAGCGTCTTTGTCTTGCCCGTGCCCGGCCCGGCGATCACGGCGACCGGCCCTTCTCCGGCCGACGCCGCCGCCCACTGCTCCCCGTTCAGCCCGTACGGTAAGCGCGAGACCGCGACAGGCTCCTCCTTCTGCGCGGGTTCGGGCTGCGCTGCGGATGCAGCCTTGGCGCGCCGCTTACGCGCGGCAGGCGCACTCCCCTCAAACAGCGATATCTGGCCGCGCATCCGCTCGATCTCCCCCGGCGCAAACAGGCTCACACGGCCGTACTCGCCGTCATAGCCCGGGCGGATGTCCACACGGCCCTCGCGGAGCCTGCGTATCCCTTCCGCCAGAAGCGGCCCGGCGGCGATCTGAATATCCGGCAGAGACGCTGCGCGCAGGATGTGCATCTCCGGCCCGAGCGCCGACAACATGCTCTCGTACGTCTGCTGTACGCGGCGCGCGGCCGTTGTGAGGCCCATCGAGACGGCAATCACCTCCGCAAGCGGTATCAGCCTTTCAAACGGCCGCACGCACGGCGCGCCGGCGGGTCGGTCAGCCAGTTCCTCCACCCGATGCAAAACGCCCACCGTCACCTGCTTGCCGCACACAGGGCAGCGTCCCAATGCGTCCCTCGTCTGTTCCGGCGACAGGCAGGCCTTGCAGTCACGGTGCCCGTTGAAATGGTATTTGCCTTCCTCGGGAAAGAACTCGATCGTGCCGCGAAAGGCGTTCGGATCGCGGCCGTCCAGCGCGCGCGCGAGGTGCGCGTACGAAAGATCCGTGTCCAGCAGGTTCGCTTCGCGCCCCAGGTTCGCGGGCGAATGGGCGTCCGAGTTGGACACCAGGCGGAAACCATCCAGCGCGGACAGGCGGGCATTCATCGCGGGGTCGGAAGACAGACCGGTCTCCAGCGCGCCGATGTGCGGCGTAAGATCGCCGAAACAGTCTTCGATCCGCTCGAAGCCGGAGTACGCCCCAAACAGCGAGAAGTGCGGCGTCCAGATGTGCGCGGGTATGAAGATGGCCTGCGGGCACGCCTCCAGCGTGATCTCCAGCAGGTCGCGGCTGCTGAGGCCCAAAATCGGCCGCCCGTCGGAGTGTAGGTTCCCGATGCGCTCTAAACGGCGCGTCAGTACCTCGCCTTCGGCCAGACCGGGCAGCAGGATCAAGTTGTGCACTTTGCGCACGCGGCCATCCTGCTTGTAGATGGAACTGATCTCGCCGGAGACGACGAAACGCGACGCATCGCCCATGCCCGCCACGCCCGGGTCACGCCAAAACTCGTCCTTTAAGCGGTACAGCCCTTCTTCGCAGGGGGCAAGCTTCAAGGCGAGCTCCTGGCGCCAGGCCGGATGGGTGAAATCGCCCGTGCCGATGAGCTGCAGGCCCTTTCGCTGCGCCCAGAAGGCGAGCGTCTCGGGCACGCACGCGCCGCTCGTTGCGCGTGCGTAACGCGAGTGAATATGCAGATCGGCTATCCACGCCCCCATGCCTACGTCGCTCTCTGCCGGCGCTTGCGCTTGGGAAAAGGACTCGGCAGCTGCCGGCGCGCCTTCCATGGACGGGCGCTTTCCTCAGAAACCGCCGTGCGCGCCTCAGAGGCTCCGCGAACAAGGAGCGTCTTGCGTCCTTCCTCCAGAAGCATGCCGTGACGCTGACAACCAAGGCTCATGACCATATCGCAACCAGCCTTTCTTATCGCCCTGCATCCGGCCCATACCGCCATTGTACATGCGCCCGCGCCATTCTACAACACAAAGTGCCGCGCTTACAAGATAAGAGGCGAAGGGTTTTCCCTTCGCCCCGCGGCCGTCAATCTGCTGCTTTTCAGCTCAAGCGCGCACAGTGCCGCCGGGCGATAGCCTAGGTGGGGCCGCCGATCACGATGCGGTTTCGGCCGTCCTTCTTGGCGTCGTACAGGCCGCGGTCGGCCTCGGCGAGCAGCGCCTGCAGCGTCTTATGGCGGCTCCCGTCGTACACGCCGATGCCAATGCTGATCGTGACGCGGAAGGTCCCTTCTTCGGCCTTGAACTGCAGCTGCTCCATGGATCGGCGCAGTTGCTCGGCAATCACGGCCGCGGCATCGCGCCCTGCGCCGGGCAGCAGAGCGCACAACTCCTCGCCGCCATAGCGCGCGAACAGATCGGTGCTGCGCAGCCGTTCGCTCAGCCGCCGGGCGATCGTGGACAGCACCTCATCGCCCACCAGATGGCCGTGGGTGTCATTCACGCGCTTAAAGAAATCCAAATCCATCATCAGCACGCTGGCCTGCCCGCCCGAGGCGGCCATCTGGGCAAAGAGCGCCTCGGCGCGCCGGAAGAACGTTCCGCGGTTGATCAGTCCGGTCAGGGCGTCTCGCTCGGCCATCTCGCTCACTTCGTCCAACAGCTTCTTTTCGGCGGTCACGTCGTAGAACAGGATGCACCGGCAGATCGGCTTGCCCTCGTGCTGCACGCCCGTCTCAGACGTGCGATAGTTGCGAAGCGCGCCGTCCTTGTCCTTTACGGTGAACTCGTGCAGGAGCGAGCCGTCTTCCTGGCTTACCCACGGAATGGCTGGAATGCCGCGCAGCGACGCGCCGATGCTGACGTTTGCGAGCTGCGGGATGATGCGCAAGGCCTGAGGGTTTGCGTCTACATACCGGCCCTGCATGTCCATCAGCACGAAACCGTCGCTCATGCGCTCCATAATGTGATCGCGGGCGATGGGGGCAATCTGAAAAAAGCCCATGCGCAGGAACATATAGCTCAGCAGGAGGCAGCTGACGCTCAGCAGCAACGGCGAGAGATCCAATTCGATCAGGTTGCTCTTCACCAGAAAAAAACTGCTGCCCAGAGTGGGCGTAGCCAACGCGATAATCAATACGGCCGTTTGCCTTTTGTAGATGGCGTCGCCTCGGCCGTAGTGATAGATGGCCACCGCCGTAGCGGAGATGAGCAGCAGGGCCATATAAACGAAATAGGCATAGTACACCGCCGTTCCATACACGATGAGGTGCGGCACAGGCGCACCCGCATCGAAGATAATCTGGCGGTAATACAGGCCCGTAAGCGCCGGGATTTGAACGAACATGCAAGCGATGATAGGGACAACCATAATGGCCAATATCTCGCGCATGCGCATGGGATGGCCGCAATAGTCCAGTATGAACATGAAAACGAGCGGTGCGATGAAGGGAAGGCCCAGATATTGCATGCGCGTGCCGGCCATGGCCATATCCAGACACGTGGATGTGATCTCGACATAATACCCATATGTATATAAAAATATTGTTATTGCCATAAAAGCGAAATAGAGCGACTTGGGAGCGCGGCGACGATAAACCGCCATAATCATGACAAACAGCGATATCAAAATGGCAAACACGTAGATGCCAACGACCCAGGTGTACGGCTGCATGGGTTCTCCCCCGCCTTATGGAGCATTCAAGTCGCGTGGCACAGCGCTGCGACAGACGCTACAATAAAGCGTGGCCGCGCATTTTCTGTCGTCTATAGACCGTGCGCCTAAGACACATTAAATTAAATTGTACTTCAACACCCGTTTTCTGTCAATCATCACATCTCACCAGCGCATAGGATGGTGCGCTCACAACGAACCGGCACGAAACGCCATACGGTGCGCCCCGTGCCGGTATCAGGCGCTACGCGCGCGCGGCGGCGGCAACGGCCTCGTCCGCGCGGCGCATGGCTTCACGCTGCTCTTTCGTCCAGCGTGCCGGGGGAACGGGGCCCCCTTCACCTCGGGGCGCCTGCCACACGAAACTTACGTCCAGCCGGAGTCCCCTATTTCGCGCCATGTCGAACATCGCCTTGGCGCTGCCTGGGTCGGCGAGCAGAATGATCATCTTCCCTGCGTCCCATCCGGCGTCCAGCAACGCCTCCACGGACATTTGGCTGGCATTGGCGGCGCGCACGCAGGGCAAACGCCCGAGCGGCGCGGCCGTTGCGGAAAAATTGCCGCAGGAGTGCACGCTCAGCGGCCCGAGCGCATCGGCGATGTATTGCAGGTGCCGGCTATAGTGCTCTGCAAAGAACGCGCCGGACACCATGGCCATGGAATCCGCCGACAGGGAGGCCCCGTCCTGCAGCGCCCAGTCCCATCCGAACAGGTGCGTGGCAACGAAGCGCTCGCCAAGCAGCTCCTTCTGGGCGTTCCACAGCACGATAAACGCGTCGCAGCAGATACGCAGCAGGCGGTGGAAACGCTCCTCATCATCAAAAGCGCTCAGAAAGAGCTGATCATATCCGATGAGCTGCCCGGCTACGTCCATGGGCCCTTGCATATCGCACACATGCACGGGCAGGCGGCCCTCGCACTCGCCCAGATAGTATTCCTCCATCTGCAGCCACAGGGCAGCAGGCGTGCCCGGGGAAAACGTCGGCGCGGGCAAGCGGTCGATATCTTCGTAGCTGTGCAGCAGCCGTTTTGTGCTGTAATCGCCGCCCAGCACCACCTCCTGCGCGCCGAACATGCAAGGGATGGTGCTCTGCTTGCAGCCCGGAAAAAAGGCCGGAATGAAATCGTCCTGCAAAAAGCCACGGCCGACGATCTCGTCCAGGTAGGCCCGCAGCCCCTCCTCCTTGGCGTATACGGTGTTGTAATAGTTAAAGCCCATGGGGTTCCACACGTAAGGATAGCGGTCCTTAGGGGGGGCACCCGCCCAAACCGCGCGCCATCGCGCGCGGCTTTCGGCAAGCCGTTGTTCAGGGTACAGCTCCGCTATTTGGTTGAGCTTTTCGCGCACCCACGCCTTCATCGTCCGAGCCTCACACGCTGAAGGCGCGGCGAACGGCCTGCAGATACCCGTATCCGTAGCGGTCGTCCGGCTCCAGATAGCTCGTCTCGGTCCACTCGTTCCAGCTGTTCACGCTAACGAGCGGCGGCTGCTCGGGATGACGGTCGCAGTAGGCGCGCGCCATACGAAAGGCGGCTTCGATCTGCTCGGGGGCGTCCTCGCGCACCACGGGGCCGTGGCGCTCCAAAAAGCGCGGGTTGTTGTCCCATCCAAGCGATACGTGCGGAAAGTACGGCACGCCGGCGCGGCTCTCTATCTTCGCCCATTCGGCCGCGACGTCCGCCAGGATCTCCTTGTAGGGACGATCCACGTTGACGAAGTGCACGAACTGGTAGTGCGTCAAGCTGTCGTATCCAAGCGCGCCGATCAGGTCGAAAGCCGCGATATCCCTCCCGCCATCCACCCCGCTTAAGTTCAGGGCCCGCTCGCTCCACATGGTCATCTGTAGATGAAGGCCCGGAAGGCCTGCCGCTACCGCGCTTTGGCGCAGGTCGTCCAGCGCGGCGCGCGCCTCGCGCACCCCGCCCAGCCCGCGGATCAGGTTCGCCGTATCGTAGATCATGAAGACGGGTTTGCCGTCGATCGTATAGTAGTTGGGCAGACGAAAGTACCGCTCGATCAGGCGGCGGCCTATGCGGTCGAACTCCGTTCGGTCCACAGCGCCTTCCCAAATCGTGTTCGACAGGTCGTGCGAGAGGCGGATGTCCCACACGTTCTTCACGTCATGGTTCGCCCACATCAGGTAAAATTTCATCTTTCCGTTGTTTTTCGCCTTTAAAAAACCGTCGTTCAGGCAGTTTTCCACGAACGGCCGCCGGTCGTACCAGTACCAGTCGTAAATGAAGGTATTCACCAGGTGATCGGTGGCCGCCTCAATCTGCATCTGCATCACGTACGGATCGGCCTCGTTCACATAGCCCCACAGCGGCTTGCGGGGCCAGCTGTGGCCTTCGTACTTGCGCACGGCGTTCTTAACGGTCTGCCACTCGCCTATGCCCTCCGGCCAAAACATGCGCGCGCGCGGTTCGTCGCCCGAATAGCCGGGCCAGATATAGGCCGCCACGTCGTAGGGTCGGTTCATGTCCCATCTCCCTTTCCAGCGTATCGTCGATGGATCTTGGGCGCACACGGATTTTCCTGGGCGGTATTCCCATGTACAAGTATACAACGCCCTGCCGTTTCGTCAATTGAAATGCGCCATTTGGTGTTATAGAGCGGCAGTTCCCGTGTGGACGCGGGAGGGCGGCATGTGTTACACTACATAGAGAAACCGCGGCCGCCGAGCGGCCCTGCGGAGGCACAAGGAGGATTGCCGCGTGGAACATAGGCTATGGTACGCCGGGCCGGCCAAGCAGTGGGTGGAAGCTCTGCCTCTGGGAAACGGACGCATTGGCGCGATGGTGTTCGGCCGTCCCGCTGAGGACCGCATACAGTTGAACGAAAGCTCGCTGTACGGTTGCAAACCGCAGGACCGCAACAACCCCTTGGCCCGCGAGGCGCTGCCCAAGGTGCGAGAGATGCTCCGCGCGGGGCGGCTATATGAAGCAGAGGAACTGGCCAAGACCGACATGATCGGCGTTCCGCGCTACGGCGGGCCGTTCCTGCCTTTGTGCGACCTGTTTGTGCGCCCGCTGAAGAGCCAAGGCGCGGTGAGCGACTACCGGCGCGAGCTGGACCTGCAGGCGGGCGTTGCACGCGTCAGCTACACGGCTAACGGCGTACGTTACACGCGCACCTATTTTATCAGCGCGCCGGACCAGACGCTGGTGGTGCATCTCACGGCCGACAAGCCCGGCGCGCTGTCCCTGGCAGCCAACCTGATGCGGCGTCCCTACGATCCGGGCAGCGTTGTACTCCCAAGCGGCTGCGTGATGATGAAGGGCCGCGCCGTAGATGGCGGGCTGACCTACTGCGCCATGCTGAGCGGCGTGTGCGCAGGCGGCGCCATCGAGGCGAAGGGCGACTGCGTTCGCGTATCCGGCGCCAGCAGCGTCACCCTATTTCTCACAGCCCACACGGACTACCAGGTGCGCGACCCGCAAGCCCTGTGCGAGGAAGAGCTGTTGAGCGCCTGCGGCAAACCTTACGACGCGCTGCTGGCAGCCCATACGGCGGATTATCGCTTCTACTACGATCGCGTGGCCCTCAATCTTTGCGCCAAGGAATCCTCTCTGCCCACGGACGAGCGCTTGAACGCGGTGAAGCAAGGCGGCGCCGACGAAGGGCTCATCGCGCTGCAGTTCAACTTCAACCGCTATCTCCTCATCTCCTGCTCGCGGCCGGGCGGGCTGGCGGCCAGCCTGCAGGGCGTGTGGAACGACAGCCACATCCCGCCGTGGGAATCCATCATGACGATCAACATCAACCTGCAGATGAACTACTGGCCCGCCGAGACGTGCAACCTCTCCGAGCTGCACGAGCCGATCGTCTCCCAGCTGGAGCGCATGCGCGTGCCCGGCCGCCGCTCCGCGCGCGGCATGTACGGGTGCCGCGGCTTTATGGCGCACCACAACACAAACATTTGGGGCGACACGGCCCCCACGGGGGCGGGCGTGTACCTTTGGCCACTGGGCGCGGCATGGATGGCGCTGCACCTATGGGAGCACTATCAGTTCACCCTGGACGAGGACTTCCTGCGCACGCGCGGCTATCCGATCCTGCGCGAAGCCACGGAGTTCTTCCTGGACCATTTGGTGCAAAACGACAAGGGCGAGTGGATCACCGGGCTTTCCCAGTCACCGGAGAACACCTACATTCTGCCCTCCGGCGAGAGCGGTTCCATCGCCAGCGCACCCAGCATGGACGCGCAGATCCTGTGGGAGCTGTTCGAGGATGCCGCGGCAGCGGCCGAGGTTGTGGGCGGCGATGAGGAGTTCCTCAAGGCCGTACGTGAAAAACAGGCGGGGCTTCCCAAGCCGCAGATCGGCAGCAAGGGGCAACTCGTCGAGTGGGATCAGGAGTACCGGGAGGCCGAGCCCGGTCACCGCCACATGTCCCACCTGTTCGCGCTGCATCCTGGCAGCTGGATCTCGCCGCACAAGACGCCCGACCTGCTGGACGCCTGCCGCCGCGTGCTGGAGCTGCGGCTGCAAAACGGCGGCGGTCACACCGGCTGGAGCTGCGCGTGGATCATCAACTTTTACGCGCGCCTGCTGGACGGCGAGCGCGCGCACCAGTTCCTCACGCACATACTCTCCCACTCCACGCACCCCAACCTCTTTGGCACGCACCCGCCCTTCCAGATTGACGGCAACTTCGGCTCCGCGGCCGGCCTTGCCGAGATGCTCATCCAAAGCCATGCGGGCGCGTTGCGCTTGTTGCCCGCACTGCCTTCCAAATGGCCCGCGGGAAGCGTGTGCGGCCTGCGCGCGCGCGGGAACCTGAGTGTGGACATGGCCTGGGACAAGGGACGTCTGACCGAGGCGATGCTGCGTGCCGGAAGCGCGGGGCAAACGCGCCTGATGATGCCTTTCCCGGTGCAGGTGCTCAGCGGCGGCAAGACCATCGCCTCCGGCGCTGATGTTACCTTCAGCCTGGCCGCCGGTTCCACAGCCATCGTGCGGCCTATGGAGGGCTGAGCGCATGGCGGAGGAGCGGTATCTCACCTTTCTGGGCCAGGGCGGCCACAAGCTCGTACACTGGGAGCACTGGTCCAACCCGGACGCTGAGACGTACCTGACGGGCATCGACTATTACGACCACCCGCGCCTGTGCCGCCAGCGGCTAGCGGAGCTATATCCGATGCTGCGTCTGTCCATCCCCGACACGGACACGCCCAAACCACGCCCTGCGGACACCTACGTAGACGAGCAGGGCAACCGCCGCCCGGTGGTGCGCTGGGGCGACGACGTTACCGCGCCTTGGGTGCACGGCGAGGCGTTCTTTAAGAGCGCCGAGGATGTGTTCGCTTACTCGCCGCTGGAGCATACGGACTGCCGCGGCAAGCGCTACCTTGTGGAGATGCTCGACTTCTCCAGCGAGGAGGCGATCTACCAACAGATGCGCAAACGCTATCCCGCCGAATGGGGCGACAACGCGCCGGAGGGCTCGGCCGTCAGCGCGGGGTTCTACAACACCACCTTCATGTGGCCGCTGCTCACCTTCGGTTGGGAGCTGTTCCTTGAGTGCTGTCTTGACGCGCGCTTCGAGCGGATTATGGACGAGTTCGCCATGATCAACCGGCGCGTGTTCGCCGCCATCGCCCGCCTGCCCGTCAACTTCGTCACCTGTCACGACGACATCTGCAATACGCGCGGCCTGGTGTGCTCGCCCAAGTGGATGCGCCGCTATGTATACCCCCGCTACGAAGAATATTGGGGTATGCTGAAGGCCGCCGGCAAGCGGGTGATCTACATGGGCGACGGCAACGTCTCTCCCGCCGTGGACGACATCATGGCCTGCGGTGCGCTGGGCGTCATCAGCGAGCCATACACGGATTACAAGTCCATCGCCCGCAAATATCAGGACTGCTTTCTGGCCGGTGAGGGCGACAACCGGATCCTGCACACGGCCGACCGCGGGCGCATTGCGCAAATGGTCGCAAGCATGGTGGATACGGCGCGCATGAGCCGCGGGTACATGATGTGCATCGGCAACCACATTCCCTGGAATGTTAGCCCCGAGGGCATCAAGATGTATCTGGACCTAAGCGCCGAGATGGCCTACCGATAAGGAGGAGCTTATGACCGGACGGGAGCAGACCCTGGCCGCCATCGCCCACGAAAGCGATCGCGTGCCCATGCTTGTTACCCTTACGCGCGCCTGCGCCGAAAAGTACGGCCAGGACTTGATCAAGCGCTACGCGGGCGAGCGCGAGCGCCGGTACATCCAGCGCGAGGGCCTGGAAATGCGCGAGGTGATGGAGGTTGCGCTGGGCAACCACGCCATTCGCGTGCGCGTGCCCTGGTGGGCCTGGATACCGGATGAGCGCTCGCGCGCCGAAGATGGCTTGTACTTTTCCCAGCGCGTGCGCGGCATGGGCAGCTACGAGGATTACTTTGAAAAAGCCCTGCGCCTGAGGGACGAACTGTCCTGCTATGTGCTCGTGATGATCTACGGCAGCCACTTTGAAAAAGCGCAGAGCAGCCGCGGGTTTGAGAACTTTCTGGCCGACATGGCCGCAGAGCCCGAGGCCGCGAAGGCGCTGCTTCAGCGCATCATGGACAAAAACATGGTGATGCTGGAGAACGCCCTGGAGGCAGAGGGCGTGGACGGCATCCTTCTTGGATCGGACTGGGGCTCGCAGCGCGGCCTGCTTATCGGCCGCCACATGTGGATGGACATGATCTATGAAGGGGAAAAGCGCGAGTACGACGTCATCCGCGAAGCTGGCAAGCAGGTGTGGATCCACTCCTGCGGGGATATCTGGGAGCTTTTGCCCGATCTGTGCGGCATGGGCGTGTCCGTGCTCAACCCTCTGCAGCCTGAATGCATGAACATCGGCGATATCAAACGCGTTTATGGCGAGCGGCTTTGCTTCTGGGGCGGCATCAGCACGCAGCGAACGCTCCCCTACGGCACGCCGCAGCAGGTGGCCGAAGAAACGCGCGCGGTGATCGAGCTGCTGTCCGCAGGCGGCGGGTACATCTCCTCTCCCGCGCAGGACATACAGGACGATGTGCCCTACGAGAACATCGTCGCCCTACTCGACACGGTGCGTTCTTTCACATAAGCCCTTATTGCCTCAAAGGATGCTGGCCCGCACGGGCCAGCATCCTTTGGCCTGAGGACGTTCAGGTGCCTATCGCCGGGCGCGCATCACGCGCCGCGCAAGCGATAGAGCGGCGCGCATCAGAGGCGGTTCCATGCGCCGGGCGACGGCCTGCATCTCGCCGCTGACGGCGATGCCCTGCGGACAGCGCTGCTCGCACGCGCGGCACTGCGTGCAGCGCGCCGCGCCGGTCGGCTTTATCGACACGGCCCCCGTGGCCATCAAGTACCGCCGCCGGGCCGCCGACGGCGCTCCGCTAAAGGATTCGTTGTAGCAGGAGAAGCAGGTTGGTATGTCCACCCCGTGCGGACAAGGCATACAGTAACCGCAGGCCGTGCATGACACCCGCACGGCGGTCTTCGTGGCCTGCACGGCGCGGCTGTAGGCAACTCGCTCAGCGTCCGTCACGCACCCAGGGCCGGCCTCCCCCGCCACAAGCACGTTTTGGGCCAACTGCTCCTGATCGCCCATTCCAGAGAGAAGCATGCCCACCTCTGCCTGATCCAGCACCCACCGAAGGCCCCACTCCGCAAGGCTCCGCCCGGGCGCAGCCGCGGAAAACACGTCCCGCGCAGCGGCAGGCAGCCCGTTCACCAGCATACCGCCGCGCAGCGGCTCCATCACAAACACCGGCACGCCGCGGTTGCGGGCATAGGCAAGCCCCGTGCGCCCGGCCTGGTTGTGTTCGTCCAGGTAGTTGTACTGAATCATGCAAAAGTCCCACGGGTACGCGTCGATCAACCGCTCGAAAGCGTACCGCCCGCCGTGAAAGGAGAACCCGATGTTGCGCAGTACGCCGTCGGCTTTCTTCCGGGCGATCCACTCCTCCACGCCCAGGGTCCGAAGCCGCTCCCACAGGTCCACGCTGCCCAACATGTGCAGCAGATAGTAATCCACGTATCCGGTCCGCAGGCGCTGGAGTTGCTTGTCCAAGCAGCGGTCCATATCCTCGCGGGTGCGGATCAGCTGCAGAGGCAGCTTCGTGGCAAGAAACACCTGCTCGCGCAATTCGGCCTGCTGCAGCGCCTCGCCCAGCGCCGCCTCGGAGCCGGGGTAAATGTACGCCGTATCAAAATAGTTTACACCCGCGGCGACCGCGGCGCGAATGAGCGCGCCGGCCTTCTCCTGATCGATAGCGCCACCCTTGCGCGGCAGGCGCATGCAGCCAAAGCCCAACGCCGAAAGTCTGTCGCCGTTTTTTTCATTCACCCGGTACAGCACGGTCTACTCCTTTTCTCGCGGCGCATGCAAACCGCTTCGGTCCCTAAACAGGTGTGGACGGCGTGGATGTGACGCCGCGCGCGGTTGCCGCGCAGGCCGCGCCTTTGATATAATGGCCGGGAAAGGAAGTGCTTTCTTTAATGGCGGTGGCAACCGTGCTCGTCGTCGTCTGGAACATCTACGTGTTTTGCCTGTTCGGGGCGGATAAGCGCCGGGCGGCCGCCAAGGCGTGGCGTGTGCCCGAGCGCACGCTGCTCATCTGCGCTTTTTTGATGGGCGGGGTGGGCGCGTTCTTTGGCATGCGCGCCTTCCGCCACAAGACGAAGCACAGACGCTTTACCTTGCTCGTACCCTGCGCCGCGGTATGCACGCTGGCCGTGGCCATGCTCTTTGTGCTCGTGTCCGGCGCATACATCTCTTTGTAGGGCTACAAATACCGCCGCACGCGGCCGGCGTACCGAGCGTATTCCGCCCCGTAGCGCTGGCGCAGAAAGGCTTCCTCGCGCAACACCTGCCGATGAATAGCGGGCAAAAAACACAGCAGCACAAGTAAGTTGGCCAGGCAGGGTTTCATGCACAGCATGCCCGCATAAAACAGCCCAAAGCATACGTAGACTGGGTTGCGGCTGATGGCAAACGGGCCGGACGTGACAAGCTCGCCCGGCTTCTGTACGTCGATCCCTACGCGGAAGGAGTCGCCCAGCGCCCGCAGCGACACGGCGAATCCGCACAGCGCTGCAGCGCAAAGCGCTAAGCCTGCGGCAGAAACCGCCGGGCCGCCGCCAAGAGGCGTACCCAGCACGCCCGGCAGAGGCAGGCGAAACGCTTCGCCGACCGCCGCATACGTAAAAAACAGCATAACGGGCAGCAGCAAAAAATCGCTTTTGTCAGTTAGGCCAAACACGATGGCGCGTATCCCTCGGCGGCGCAGCATGAACGCCCGCCCGGCGAGCAGCGCGTAAAAGATCAGCGCAAGCGCCGTGCGCACCCAGGGCATCACTGTTGCGTCTGCGCAAAGGGCAGCGCCGTCAAATCGCCTGGCAGCTCGGCAAGATAGGGCGAGCCGTAGCCCGTCTTGTCGCTGGTGAAAAGCACATATCGTCCGTCGGGCGAAAGCCTCGGGTGCACGTGCAGCTCCTGCATGTGCATGGAACAGCGATGCGCGCACAGCACGCGCGGCGCTTCGTACGCCCCCTGAAGCCACCGCCACAGCATGATATCACCGTTCACCGAGCCGTCGCCCACCGCAAGGCTTTTGTCATTGGAATGCACGTGCGTGGTGTGGTGCGGGAATGCGCCTTCCACCTCATCGCCGCCGTCAAAGCGCACGCTGCCTAAAAAGGAGCGCTCGCCCGCCGCGCCGTGGTACCCCACGCGCTCGCCATCGGCAAACCAATACTCGTGCCCTATACGCTCGCCCGCCTCCTTGCGGGGACGCAGCGCCCAGGTCTCGCCCGTATCCGTCCGCAGTGCCCACATGCGGTTGTCCACCAACTCCCACGGCCCTTCATGGCAGAACGTGGCGTGTGCCTCCTGCGTGGGCGAGGTGTTCAGGTGGCCCATCCATACGCGCCCCTCATGTATCGCCTCGGCTTTGCCGGAACCGTCCATGGGAATGCGCATGATCTGGCAGAAGGGCTTGGCCGCGAACATCTCCGCAAAGCCGACATAGCCGTGCAGCAGGTCCAGGCGAATCCGGTCGGACAGGTCCTCGGACATGCAGAACAAGGCGTATCGTCCGTCCGCCGTCACGTTCACCATGCCTGTGTTGCGCTTATGGGGCAGCGTCCACAGCGGGCGCTCCTCAAGGCTTTGCAGGTCAAGCGCATACAGCGTTTTGCCCCGCCAGAATACCGCCTCCTGCCGCGCCCCGCTTACGCACATGTGCAGCAGGTCCGGCGCAGGCTCGTCCGGCAGGAAGAAAGTGAGCTGGTCGGTCTCGCCGGTCTGCAGGTTCAGGCCGCACAAATTTGTTGCGTCCTCCCGGTCGGCGGCAAACAGCAGCCGCCGACCGCCGTCGTACCAACCTGGGTTGGTGAAATACAGGTGATGCGCGTGTCCCTTATAGCTGCTCAGCCGTATCAGGGAAACGCCGGTTGCGGGATCGGTCTCCTTCTGCCACAAGACACCTAAATCGCGCCTTTTTCCCACGTTATCCACGCTCCTCTGCCCCATTCTACCATGCCTGCCCCCAGGAAAACAACGCCGCGCATTGTTCCCCTTAAAAGCAAATGGTATAATAGATCCATCATTGCCGCTGGAGGTGGAGCGCGTGTTTGCATCAAAGGCCGACGTACACAAAGTGGTGGGGCGCCACAGCTTTGTGATGGACAAGCCGCCCGTACGAATACCCGGCCGCCAAATTCCCGACGCCCCCATTTTGGGCAATGGCGATATCGGCGTGGCCATTGCCGGCGGGGCGGACGAGCAAGTCTTCTACCTGGGCAAGAGCGATTTCTGGATGCAGGCGCACGTGGGCGAAACGGACGAGCAGCGCCGCGACAGGCTGCTACATCAGCTGGGCCGCCGCACAGGTACGAACGTGCGCGTGCTCGGCCAGGTTGAGCTGCTCAGCCCGCAGCTTCAGGGCGCAAGCTACCGCCAGGAACAGGACCTGCTGCGCGCGTGCGTTACAGGCACCTTTCACAAAGCTGGCCTCGGAACGGCGGTGTACCACTCCTTCGTGTGCGCCACGGCCAACGTAATCGTCACGCGCGTCACATGGGACGGCGCCGATCCGCTGCTGGTTAAGCTGCACCTGAACGCGGGCGAAACGAAGCAGTCAGAGGTGTTCGCCTACGATTGCGGCCTTCAGGACGACGCGCTGTGGTTCCGCTACGCGGCAAACAGCCAGAACGTTCCCGGCCGCCGCATCGTTATGGTTGGCGCGCGCGCGTTTGGCACGGCGGTGCAGGCCGTGGAGAACCGGCCGCACTTCCTGCAGAGCGTTCAGCTGCGCATCGAGCGCGGCCAAACGGCTACGTTCGTCGCCTGCGCGCTCAGTGACCTGGACACCCCCCGCTACCAGCTGGCGGCGCTTGAGACAGTAAAAGCCCTGGACGAAACGGGCGTGCAGCGCTTGTTTGCCTCGCACTGCGCCTGGTGGGAGGATTTCTGGGGCCGCTCGCTCGTGCAGTTTCAGGACGAAACTCTGGAAAAATACTACTACGCCGGCCACTATGTCATCGGCTCGTGCACGCGCACCGGTAAGCCCATTCCCGGCCTGAACGGCCACTGGAACACGGTGGACCGGCCGAACTGGACGGGTTCCTACACCCTGAACTACAACTACGAGTCGCCCTTCTACGCGCTATATTCCTCCAACCGCCACGACATTGCGGATTCCTACCCGGACACGCTTCTGGACATCATCCCTTTGGGACGGATGTTCGCACGCGAACACCTGAACGTGCGCGGCGTATACCTGCCCGTAGAACTTGGACCCTGGGGCACGATCTGTTCCACACTCTTCCACACGCAGAAGGCAAACGCCCTGCACTGCTGCGTCAACCTGTTCATCCGCTTCTTCATCACCTACGACAAGGCGTACGCAGAGCGTGTATGGCCCTTCCTGTCCGAGGTAGCGGATTTTTGGGAGGATTACCTCGTATGGGAAAATGGCCGCTATGTCGTGCTCAACGACTGCCCGCACGAGGAAATTACCAGCACAAACTGCAAGAACTCGGGGTTGACGTTGGCGCTTTTGCGCAATTTCTTCACCAGCATGCTGCGTATCATACAGTACTGCGATATGGACGAGCCGCGCGCAGAGAAATGGCGGCACATCCTAGCGCACCTAAGCGAGCTGCCCACCTGCGAGGTGAACGGCAAAAGCGTGTACGCCTATACCGAGTCCGGCGGCAAGCAATGGTGGGGCCGCGGCGGCGTGGGCATGTGGATTGTTTACCCTGCCAACCAGATCGGGCTTTCCTCGCCCGAGGAGGTGCGGCGGCGCGCTCTGGATACCTTTGAGGCGCACGCGGCCTGGGACGACTACAACTGCTTCAACTCGTACTACCCAACGGCGGCCCGCCTTGGATACGATCCGCAGACCATCCTGAACAAGATGCGCGAGCAATGCGAATTGCACGGGTTTGCAAACGGCGTGATCTGGCACGGCGGCGGGGGCATTGAGGACTCCAGCGGGATTCCCTCCACCATCAACGAAATGATGCTGCAAAGCTACGACGGCACGCTGCGTTTCTTCCCCGTATGGCCCCGGGGCCACGCCGCGCGCTTTGACACTCTGCGCTGCTACGGAGCTTACCTGGCCTCCTCCGCGTTCGACGGCGAGAAGGTACTCTTCGTGCGCGTGCTCAGCGAGAAGGGCCTGCCCCTGTGCATGGAAAACCCATTTGGCGGCCCTGCCGACATGTATGAGGAAGGAGACGGCTTTCTCCGCCTGTCCGCCGCGCTGACGGGCCAGCGCTTCCAGCTGCCTACCGCACCCGGCGGCCGCTACCTGCTTGTGCCCAAAGGCGTCGCGCCAGAAAGCTTGCTGTAATCCCGCATACAACCAAAGCGGCCGGGGCATAAGCCCCGGCCGCTTTTTCTGAGCGTGTGTCGCCGCGTATTACTTCTGTCCGGCTTTCCATGCGTCCAGCGTCTTCTGCGTCAGGGAGACGTAGTTGTCCACGCCGATGGTCTTCAGGTCGGCCTGGAACTTGTCGTAGTCGGCGTCCAGGTTATACGCGCCCGTAACGAACTTGGCGATGGATTCGTTCATGAACGTATCCAGATCGGCCTTGATCTTGGAGATTTCGTTGATGTCCTTTTCGTCGAAGTACAGGTTGGGCAGCTGCATGTCGATGGGCGCGCGGTAGGGCTCATACTTCTCGGTCTCGGTGTACAGCCAGCGCTCAAATCCCGTCAGATCCGCGGCGTAGATGTCCTTGGGCGCACGCTGATTGCTGTGGAAGAACGTGGTGATGACCAGGTTGATGCCGATGCTCATGTTGCCGAAGTAGGGATTCGTCTCGGGAACCTTGAGCGACTGGTAGAGCGCCGGCTTGCCGTCCGAACCGACCTCGCCCGCGTCAGGGTACTTCCAGGCGACGTCCTTCTCGCCGTACACAAGCGTCAGGCCTTGATCGTCCAGACCGGTGAAGAACCCGTCCAGCCACTGGGCGGCAAGTTCGGGCTTCTTGCACTGTGTTGTGATGAAGACGGTCGGCTCAATGAGGGTGTAGTCGTGGTTCGCAGTGATCTGCAGACCGTTGGGGCCCTTCAGGGGCGGGAGCACGCCGTACTCAAACCAGCGGTTGCTCGTACCCGTATTGCCCACGTATCCGCCGTGCGGGCCGGGGATGGCGCCGATCATGGCCTCGGTGCCGCCTTCATTGATGGCCTTGAGGTCCTTCTGCTCCATGGTGAAGGAATCCGGATAGATCAGGCCTTCCTTGTAAAGGCCGGCGATGTACTTCAGGCCTTCCTTAAAGTTCGGATCCAGCATGGAGCACTTCACCGTGCCGTTGTCCACATACAGGCGGCCGGCCACGGCCTGCGAATCGTAGAACACGAAGGAGTTCATCAGGAACACTTCGATCTTCGTGTACGAGTTGCCCTTGGCAAAGGTGGCCATGGGGATTTCGTCCTGCTTGCCGTTTTTGTTGGGATCTTTGGTTTTGAAAGCGCGCAGCACTTCGGCGAATTCGTCGGTGGTGGTGGGCGTCTTCATGCCCAGGTTCTCCACCCACTTGTTGTTGAACCAAAGCTTGTTGTAGATGGAGCAGTGATAGCACGTGCCCTGTATGCCGAAGCCGTACATGTTCCCGTCCGGAGCGGTCATCACTTTCTTCAGCTCCGGGTAATCGGCCAGGATGCGCGTGTAGTTGGGGTTGTTCTTGGCGATGATGTCGTTGAGCGGGGCGAGCAGGCCCTGCTTAGCCAGGCGGTACACCTCGGTGAATGTCGGCTTGGCAACGCCCAGGTTGGGGATGGCGATGATGTCCACCGGCTCGCCGCTGGCCACGAGCAGGTTCATCTTCGTCTTGTAGTCGTCACCGGGAACCTGCTTCCAGTCGATGTGGACGTTGGTCAGATCCTCATACCATTTGACCGTGTAGTTGTCGTCCTTCGCCTTGTCGGTGGAAATGGCAAATACGGACAGTGTTTCCTTGTTTTGCGTGAGAGGATACTTACTGGCCGGGGCGGCGGATGCCGCCGGGGCTGCCGGAGCCGCCGTAGCTGCCTGCGGGGCGGCCGTAGCCGCAGCCTGCGGCGCTGCGGTTGCAGCGGGCACGGGCGTGGCGGCAGGGCTGCCGGCGCACGCCGCGCTGACAAGCACGACCCCGAGTAAGAGCGCAACGAGAGCGAGAACCCGATGCTTCTTCATGGTCTACCTCCTTTATATCTACCATTGCGCGTTACCAAAGGCTTGTTTCTCCCAGGGACCGCGCAATCGTATTCACAACGGTGATCAGGATGAGCGATACCACGGACTGGAACAGGTTGACGGCCGTAGCGAAGTCATACTCCATATTCGTAAGGCCTATGCGGTACACGTAGGTGGAGATGACGTCGGATGTGTCCATGTTCAGGGCGTTTTGCATCAGGAACACCTTTTCGAAACCAACGTTCACGATGCTCGCCGTGTTCATAATTAGCAGAATGACCGCGGTGGGCACGATGCCCGGAATGTCGATGTTGAAGATGCGCTGCCAAATGTTGCAGCCATCCACCGTAGCGGCCTCGTACAGCTCCGGGTTGATGGAGGCGAGCGTGGCGATGTAGAGGATGGAGCTGTAGCCCACGTTCTGCCAGATGCCCGAGAGCACGTAGATGGTTTTGAAGTAGGCGGCGTTCCCCATGAAATGGATGCGTGCATGCCCTAGAGCCACCAAAATGGTGTTCACGATGCCGTTGTAGGAGAGCACCTGCAGCACCATGCCCACCACGATGACGGTGGAGAGAAAGTGCGGCGCGTAGGTGACCAGCTGCACCGTCTTTTTAAAGTAATGGTTGCGGCACTCGTTAAGCCCAACGGCCAAAACGATAGGCGGCAGGAACCCCGCGGCCAAGGAATAGAAGCTGATGCCCAGCGTGTTAAGGATGATGCGCCGGAAATAGAAGGAGCTAAAGAAGGTGCGGAAGTGCTCCAGCCCCACCCACGGGCTTCCGGCAAACCCCTTCATAATCATGAAGTCCTTGAAGGCGATCTGGATGCCGTACATGGGCACATACTGAAAGATAGCGACATAGACGAGCGCCGGCAGTATGATGATGTAGAACTGCCAGTGGCGCATGGCGCGCCGGAAGAGATGGGCGATGTGCGAGGGGTTGGGTTTGCGCAAAGCGGCCTGGGTTGTCACGTCCATTCCTCCTATCCCTTCAGCGTGCCGACCATGATGCCTTTGATAAAGTACTTCTGCACGAACGGATACACGAGCATGATGGGCAGGCTGGCAAACACGAGCACGGCGTAGCGCAGTACCTCGCTGAAGGCGGCCGCCTTGGCCGCTTCGGTCATGGACTCGTTCTTTTCATTGAGCAAATTGATGTTGGAGATGATGTTGCGCAGCACAAGCTGCAGGTTGAACAGCTTTGGATCGTTCAGGTAGAGCATGCCGTTGAAAAAGGCGTTCCAGTGCGCCACGGCGTAAAAGAGGCACTGCACCGCAATGATAGGCACAGAAAGAGGCACCACGATCTTGCGGATGACCATAAAATCGCTGGCCCCGTCCACCTCGGCCGCGTCGTACAATTCTACGGGGATGGTCGTGGCGAAGTACGTACGGGCGATTATCATGTTGGAAACGCTCATCGCCCCGGGCAGGAGCATGGCCCAGCGGGTATTGAGGATGTGTAGGTTTCGAAGGTTTAGGTAGGCGGGAATCATGCCGCCCGAAAAGATCATGGTAAAAAAGAAGATGCCGATAAAAACGCCGCGCCCCACAAAGTCCTTTCGCGAAAGTGGGTAAGCGCACGTCACCGTGAGAAATACGTTGATGAGGGTGCCAAAGAACGCATAAAACACCGTGTTCAGAAGGCCCGTCATGATCATAGGGCTGCCAAGAACGCGCTTATAGGCATCCAGGTTGAAACCGATGGGCCAGAAAAGCACCTGTCCGTTGATGACGGCTTCCGGCGTGCTCAAAGACTGGGAAACGACGTTGAGCAAAGGAAAGATGACGATGAGCAGGCAAAACCAGAGGAGCACGTCGTCCAGCACGTAGAACAGCATATCGATGGGAGCCACGTGAATCCGGTTGCGTTTCTTGGGCAAACTGCGCGCCTGCGTCAAGTCGTCATCACACCTTTCCCTCGTGTGTCTCTATTATACAGCCCTTCCATCCTTTGTAAAGCAAAATTCACCGACACCACGCAATTTGTCCATTTTTCCATGTCATTTTTTGTAATTTATATAATTTTTCACTATATTTATGCACGCATAATGCAGCTTTTCGAACATTGGATAGCATTTCAGTATTTCTCTTTCGGCGCAACCCGGCCGCCGAAAGTTAGCGGTTTTCACCAGTTCGGCACGATGAGCCGGCCAAGACAGGTTGCCTACAGTGCGGCGCTCACGTCGGCCGTGTACAGCCCGCGAAACCCCTCGTGCGTTGAGTCAAATGAGATCGTTTTGCCGTCGCGGCTCCAGCGGTTGTGCAGATCGCAGCGGATGTCGCCTTCGGCCGCGGGGCTGGAGAGCGCGCGTAACAAAAGCCGCCCCTCGCCCTTGTGGGTATCGAACAGGTAGATTGGGCGATATCCCTCGCCGTCCGGATACCCGTCGCCCAGGATGTAGCGTCTATCCGGGCTGTAGATGCAGTGGATGTCCTTGGTAAAAAAGGCGGGCGACAGCACGCGCGTCTCGCGGGTTTCATCCCTCATCAAATGCATGCCCGTCTCGCCACCCGCCGTGGCCCAGATGAGCAGATGGCACTCATCGCGCCAGTGGTAATGTGAGGCCATGGACATGGGGTTAAGCAAAAAGAAATCCTCGCCCGAGCGGTGTATCGTGCCCAGTCCGGTCAGCCACCCGCGCTTCCCTGGCTGGGGAAAGCTGCGCACCAGGAAGAGCAGCCGCTCGCCCCCCGGGCTGAACGTGATGTGGTTCACGACGATTTTTATGTCCGGCGCGATGCCAAACAGCGGGCCCATCTGCCGATAGCTCATGATAAGCCGGCCCTCGCCCGTCGCCATATCCTGCACAATGATGCCGTCGTCCTCCGGCTGAGGCACGTCCCACCAGTCGTCGCGCACGTCGCTGTAGCCGTAGCCCGGCCGAAAATCGAACACGCGGTTCATGTTGAGGCAAAGGCCCCACCGTCCGTCCGGCGACACGTTCGCAACCGCCCTTGGCAGCGTCCGCCGAAAGCCGGTGCCTACATTCTGCACAGCGCAGCGGTACTGCCCGCCCTCGCGAACGTTATAGATGATCTCTTGTTCGTCCTGCGGGTTCCACTGCAGCATCGCACCCTGCTGAAAGTTAAAGGCCGACGTCCTCGCTAGCGCCGTCCACGCGCCGGTGCGCAGGTCAAACACGCCCAGGTCGCAGGCGTCGTCGCGGCGCGGCAGCCGATCCCAGAAAGGCGCGCGGTTGCACAGGTGACGCGTCCCTGAAGCGTCGAAGGCGGGGTTGTCGTAGTAGCCGAAATAGTAGTGCGTTCCGTCAGCAGGGCTGACGCGCCGCAGGGGAACCGCCGCGTCTTTGATGCCGTCCATGTACAGTCCTCCCATACGCAGTATGATGCTAGCATACAGGATACGCGGCAAAATGACAATCATCGCGCCGCATTCGGGCCGTGACGGCAAAAGGGCCGTCCGGTTTTCGCCGGACGGCCAGACTACCCGCTGCGTTGCATTAGAGGAATTGTAAGACGCCCAGGCGCGCGGGCGCGTGGTGATCCTCCTGTAAGTACACGCGCTCGTTCGGGCGGCTGCCGGACCACATGGCCTGAATGTCGCGGCGCGTGCCGCTGTCGCGGTCGTTCACGAGCAGGTCGAAGCCGATCATATCGCCCGGCCGTGGCGCGCCTCCGATGGTGTCCCACGGGAAGGACAGCTCCACGCAGTAGCCTCCCTCCGCCGCATACACGCTAACACCCACGCGGATGTCGTCGCTGAGCGGCTTGCCCAGAGAGCGCACCTTGGCGCATTGGTCAAACACGGGCGGTTGCACGGCGAAGGCGTACACCTCGCGGCCTACCTGATTGACCGTGCGGCGCAGGCTGTCCGGACGGCGGTCAATATACAGCTGCACGCCGTCGTTGTCGTAAGGGTATTTTCCGCCAGTGAACAGAACATGGTCATCAAGCACGTGGAGGCGAAGCAGCAGCTGCTCGCCGTCGTTTAGGATCTGCCCTTCGCAGGACAGGTCGTCCGCGCCGCGCCAATGCCGCTCGTTGCGGCGTATCTGAGACGCCTGGTCGATGTGCAGGTTAACGGGCGCGCCCTCAAACAAAGGGCGGTGCGGCGCGCTGCGGGGTACGCGCAGGAACGCCGTGTCCAGCGTCCCCTGCTCGCTCCGCTCGCCGCAGATCAGGGCATATGACACGCACAAGCGCTCGCCGTGAATCCAGGAATCCTCAATGGCAGCGCTGCGCAGCTGCGTCTCCCCCGCCTCAAGCGCGACCGGCGCATCAAAAAGCGAGCAGGAAACGCTTTGCGGCGCATCGGAGCGATTTGTTAGCTCGATGCACAGCGCGGTGCCCTTGTCGTAAGGCAGGAAGGCGCGCGCCGTTACGGGGAAGGCGGAGGTTACCTTTTTCGCGGGCAGCGCGTCAAAGAGGTAAATTTTCTCCCCTTCCGCCGTTCGCTCCACGGCCTTAATGCCCAGGTGGCACACGCGCACTTCAAGCGTTGAGCCGTCGGCGTAGGTTACGTCCACGCCGTCCTGCGCGCGCGCAATCGCGGCGACGCACGGCTTGTCGGACGGGTCGAGCGCCAGCGCAAAGCTGGCGTCTTTGGCGGTTTGCTCCAGCAGTACCACCGGAAACAGGTCTGGGATACGCACGGGCGGGCCGTAGGCCATGGCCGTGTAGGCCGTCGTGGACTCCTCCGGTGTCAGCACGCGCAGAACCCCCTCCGGCATGCGCAGCTCGCCGTGAAGACCATGCGGCAGCTGGGCGCGGCGCACGTCGTGCAGGAAGGAATACCCGTCGCCGCTCAGCGCGCAGGGCTCGAACGCCCCGCCGACGCTCAGCTCGCCAAAGCCATGCAGCGCATAGCGGTATGCGTGCTCGCTCTCGCCCTGCAGCTGGCACAGGTCGATGAGTGCGCCGCGGTGGTGCAGCACGTAGCGGCTGAACGTCACGCCCGGTGCGATGCCCTGAATGGACCCTCCGGCGCACAGCATGCCGTCCTGCTCGCCGAACACGGTGCACACACCGTTCACGGGCAGGTGGTCGCGGCCGTCCACGCCCACCGTGTTGTGACCGAGCGTCGAGCGGTAGTAGCGCAGGTGGTCGAAGTAGTAGTTGCCCGTGCCATAGTCCGTAATCAGGCGGCGACCGTCCCGGAAGTAGGCGATACTCAACCGGTCCGGATGGCCGTGCCCGCCGCCGTAATCGCCGTAGTCCAGCGCCAGGTACGTCCTCTCGTCGCGCAGCACCGCAAGGCCTGTGCCCGGCATGTTCACACACGTGGTGTACGGCGCGCCGCTCTTGTCGCCCAGGTCGGGCTCGGCGGTCAAAAAGCCGCGCCAGTCCAGCCGGTCGCGCCGGGCGGAGGCGGCCTTGAACACGTCCATGCAGCCTGCGGCGGCGTTGCGCATGTTCGCGTCGTCTCTGGGCGTGTCGTACACCTCGCGCAGAATGCGGCCGTAAGCTTCCTGGCCGTAGCGGGCGTAGCCCAGCTCGTACAGGCCGGCGTACCAGCGCTGGCGCATGTCGTTGGCGTAGCCGGAATCCTTGCGCGAAGGAAAGGTGGTATCCGGCTGCAGGCTCTTGAGAGGCGCGTCAAACATACTGCGGATGGAGTGGCCGTTTTCCTCCATGCCGTACAAGTCGATGCCTGAGCGCATCGCGCACTCGGCGATATTCACCATGGACGGCAGCGTGGCGAAGTGGTAGTTGTCGCCTTCATACCACAGCCCGTCCTCCAGGATGGAGGTGCGCAGATGGTTGACGAAGCCGTGCGGGCCATTGAGGGCGTAGTCGATGAGGGCTTTGTCCTCGAGCAGGCACCCGACAGCAATGATGCCCGAGTTGTTGAAAGCTTGCCGGTTGTTGCGGCCCTCGTCGTAATCCATGATCACGCGGGCGGCTTCACGGAAGACGATCTCCTCGATGCGTTCGCGCTCCCCCTTCGCGTAGCACCCGCTCATGCGCGTCATGTCGTAGGCGCAAGCCAGGTAGGAAACCCACACGCCTTCCATGTATGTGGACTGAAACACGCGCGTAGGCCCCAGCTCGTTGTCGTTGTTCTCGTAGGCGGGCAGCACGGCCGCATAGTCCGCAAGCACCTTGCGCACGGCCGCAGCGTAAGCCTCGTCGCCGGAAATCTGGTAGCAAATGCCCAGCTGTACCGCCGTCTGGGAGAGCCAGTGGTGTATGTGCAGAAGGCGCGCGCGGCGGTAGGGCTCGTCGCGGTAGGCCATGCCGCACTTGGGGCAAACGCCCGCGTCCTCGCCGTACGGGTCGTGCACAAGGCGCGTGTTGTCTCGGGGGCAGGTGTCAAAGAACACAAAACCCTTTTTCTGCGGCACCAGAAGCCCGCGTCTTATGGCTTCGTCAGCGCACGCCTTCGTGTGCCGGAAGGATTCCTGATACCAATCGTAGCGTTTTAGGCGTTCCTTAATGCGCTGGATCTCCTGTGGAGACGTGAACAGACGCGGTTCCATGCGTTTCCTCCTACCCCTCGAACAGGTTGATGCTGCGGCCGCTCGTGGGCGCCTCCGACAGCACCGGATGCGCTTTTTCATAAGCGGCCAGTTCGCCCTGCTGAGCAAACACCTTGTGATAAGCGGCGATATAGCGGTCGATGATCTCGTCGCACGGCTTTTCAAAGCGCGGAACGGCCATAAAGGTATTCAGGGCGCGGTCCTCGGTGATGGGCAGGGAGAGTGGCTCCATGGCCTGGCGGGGGAAATGCGGCGCAAAGCCGGCGGGCGTTGGAATGCCCTCGGTGAAGAAAGGCGCCTCGTGAAGGTGGCCGTAACCACAGTCGCCGCACACCACGCCCTCGGCGGCCAGCGCGCGCAGCACGGTTAGGCGGGTTACGCCGCCAAACTGCCGGCGGTTGTAGGTGTAGTAGTGGTAGCTGTAGCAGCGCAGGGTATCTGCGTACTGCTTCTGCGCGGCGATAAAGGGAATGTCCGCCACGCCCCGGTCAAAGCGCAGGCCGTTTTCATAGCGCATCGCGTTGCGCTCGTCCAGCACATCCAGGTGCGCGTCGGCGATGGCAATGCCAAGGGGGTGACAGCGGTGCTTGTAGCCCATGCCCGTTAAGAAGTAGCGGCGGTACGCGGAATCCTCAGGCAGGCCCTTGAGCCGCTCATAGTGGCCAAGCGCAACGCAGCGCTCGTACACCTCGCGGGTATTCGTTACTAGAATACCGCCCTCGCCTGCAGGCAGCGTTTTTGAGCCCTGCAGCGAAAAGACGCCCGCGTCGCCGATGGTGCCCACCTTGCGGCCGTGGTACAGGGCGCCGTGCGCATGGGAGCAGTCCTCCACCACTTTCAGGCCGTGGCGTTTGGCAACGGCCATCACCGCGTCCATATCGCAGGGGCAGCCCCACACGTGTACGGCCAGGATGGCCTTTGTGCGGGGGGTAATACGCTTCTGCATGTCGGCCGGGTCGATTTGCAGGGTATCCTTATCGATCTCGCAGAATACGGGCACGCCGTTGGCAGCCACGATGGGCGCGACTGTCGCCCAGAACGTGTAGGAGGGCACGAGCACCTCGTCGCCTGGGCCAACGCCCACGGCGGACAGGCATTCCTGGATGAGCGAGGTAGCGTTCACGCCGCAAAGCGAGTACTGCGCGCCCACGTAGGCGCGAAACCGCTCCTCAAACTGCTTGACGACCGGGCCGGAGGAGATGTGCCCTCCCATCAGCATTTCGTTCACGGTTCGGTAGGCCTTGTCCGGCACCAGGGGGAGGTTGCAGTCGGCTTCATAGTTATGTGCGGCCGCTTTCGGGCCGCCGAGCAGGGCGAGCTTCTCCATGGGAATGCCTCCTTGTGTGCTGTTTCGAATGCCTTATTGCTGTTTGCCGCTACCAGCGGCAGCGGGCCAGAATGCGCTTCATATTGCCGCTGAGAATCTGCTCCTTAACCTCCCGCGGCAGGCGCTCATACACAATCCATCCAAGCTGGGGCGCAGGGTCGCGCAGGGGCATGTCCGTGCCAAAGAGCACCTTGTCCGGGCCGCAGGTGTCCACCAGGAACTTGACGACGCCGCGCGTCAGGTTCGTAAAGTTCAACTCGCACACCACGTTGGGCAACTCGTTCGCCAGCGCGGCGTTCATGCGCGCTACGCGAAAGGAGATGCCAGAGTGGCCGAGCAGGAATGTCATATCCGGATAACGCAGCGCCAGCTCGCGCGTCTCGGGAATAATATGGTCCTCGCCCGAGTGGATCAGCATGAAGAGCCGGTGTTCGTTGGCGTAGGAAAACCAATCGCGGTACTTGTCGTGCGTAAGCGGTAAGCCATGATACACCCAATAGGGCTTCAGGCCCGGAAAATGATGCGCCGCATGCGAGCGGGCGACGACCGTCCCGATATCGTCCGCAAAGTGTGGGTTGGCGCAGGCGTAAGGAATGAAGCGACCCGGGTAGGCTTGGCTGGCCTGCAGGATGGTGTGGTCGGAGGAAACGCCGTCCGTCATCAGGCCCTCGAAGGGCGACACGATCGCCTGGTCGATGCCTGTGCGGTCCATCACGCGCACCATGGAAGCCGGGTCCGCGTCGGAGACCATGGTGAAGTTCACCACGCGCGCTTCCTTGTCCAGCATATGGGCGTGCGAATCCAGAATGAACACGCCGGAAAGGGGCTTGCCTTCCTCCATGGTCAGGGCCAGATCGTCCAGGCGGGAAGGCGTCGCGTAGGCCTTCAGCGTATCCGCCGGCAGGCGCAGCAGCCGCAGGGCGTTGCCGTGCGCTACCATGTCCTTCTCGCGCTCGCAGACGGAGGAATAGGCGATCATGGTCTTCAACGCACCCATCATGCGCTGCGGGTAACCCGAGCCGTACAAGAGGCGTTCCACGCCGAAATGCCGCTTAAAGATCATGGGCAGATCGATGGACTGGTTGGCCGACAGGTCGGTGTAGAGGTTGCCGTAATGCTCCAGCAGAGGGTATACGCGGCGGTTCATCGCCCATTTGGCGGTGAGCAGCACCACGTTCAGCTGTGGAAAAGCGCGCAGCAGTTCCTCCAGCTCCCCCATCTCGATCTGCGGCGCGTCCAGCAAAAGCGGCAAGCCCTTGTCCGCCATAAACGCGCACAGATGGTCCATGGTGGAGGGGGAAAGCGAGTGCACGAAGTAACCGGGCTTGGTGGTAAAGGCGCGCACGCCCGCGTCCACCAGGCTTTGCAGGTACGCGTCCCCTTCGGGCAGCTCGAAGCGGTAGCTGGGAGCGACGGCCGCCACGGCAAACAAGCGATCATTTTTCCGAACGCGCTGCAGCAGCGCGTCGTTTCCGGCTACGTACGAGTAGTCGCACCCCTCCTGGTTATCCACCAGCGCGCCGTGCACGCGGTAGTAATCCATATCGTCAAGAAGGGTCTCCACCTGATAGGGTGTCATCTCGTCGCGCTTATGCGTTTTGCCGATCTTGGCGTTGATGTCGAAAAAAAGGCGCTGAGCCAAGGCCATCACTCCTTGCCATATGGGGGACGCAATTCTGCGTCCCCCACACGATTTCCTTGCGGAATGCTGATTTACTTGTAGGAGAACGCGGGGGCCGTCATGCCGTACGCGGCGTTCACTTCGTCCAAAACCTTGGCGGCGCCGATGGAGTCCATGACGGACTTATACTGTTTCACGGCATCCTCAACGCTCATGCCGCCCGTGATCGCGGCGGCCATGCAGTCGTTGGTGGCCTTGGTGATATCGGCGGAGACCTTCGTATAGGTATCGGAGATGATCGTGTCGTATACGGCCTGGTACATGGCGGGATCCTTCAGAGCAGCATCCTTCACCGTGTTCAGGTTGATGAAGTTCTGCTTGAATTTGGCCTTCTCCTCGGCGGTGCCGTCGGAGTAAACGGCGATCTTGCTCGGCCCAAAGAGCGGAATCTCGGAGACGATGGAGGACTGGGGATACATGTTCTTGGTGGCGGGATCGATCAGGCGGACAACGTCCGTACCTTCGCGCTTGAAGGTGGTGCCGTCAAGACCGAAGCGGCCAAGCAGGTGAGCGGCCTCGTCGCTGAAGAACGTGGTCATGAAGGCTTCGGCCATCTTATCGGCGTCCTTGGTGCCCTTCACCATCACGATGGGCGCGCCGCTGGCCGGGGCCAGGAAGTTGACCTTTTCGGTGCGCTTGCCGGTGGTGTACATGACCTCGGTGATCTTGGCGTTGGGCTCGTTCGTCACGAAGTTCGTGATCGTGTCGATGGCGGCCCAGCCATTCCAGTAGAAGGTGGAGCCGTACTTGCCGGACCACATCTTCTCGCGCATGTTGCTGCCCTTGTTCGTGAAGACTTCTTTGTCCAGATAGCCCTTCTCGTAGAGGTCGCGCAGGTACTTCAGCGCGTCGATCATCTCGGGCTTGGTCATGGAATCGCTCCAGTAACCAAGCGCCGGGTCATAGCCGATGGCCAGGGATCCGGTGTGGTCCAAACGGGCGTCGAAGGCCTGGAAGACGTCCTGCAGATTCCAGGTGCCAGCGGCGGTGAGGCCGGTCGTGTCGGCCTTGCCGTTCTTGTCGGGATCGTCCGTGGTGAAGGCCTTGGCCACGGCGGCCAGCTCCTCAACGGTCTTGGGCGCCTTCAGGCCCAGGTTGTCCAGCCAGTCCTGGCGGTAGCTGCGCACGAAGAGGTTGGCGGTGAAGCCCTGGGGGATGCCCCAGATCTTTCCGTCGAACTCGTCGGCGATCTGGAACTCCTGCGGCATGGCCTTCCAGGCGTCGTTGTTGCGCAGGGTTTCCATGGGCTGGATGACGTCGTCCGCCTTGTAGCGGATCAGGTCGTTCACGCCGAAGGTCTGCACCAGGCCCTGCAGAGTGCCGGACATCATCTGCAGGTTAAGCTTTTCGATGTACTCGTTGCGCGGCAGGATGTTCAGCTTGAGGGTGTAGCCCGTGAGCTTTTCAAAATCCTTGGAGAGCTGTTCTTTAAGGTCGGGATAGTCCGTCGCATCGTTGAAGACCAAGCACTTGGTCAGCTCGATGGTGCCTTTGGACTGGGCCGCGGGCGCCGCGGTGGCGGGAGCGGCAGTTGCGGGGGCGGCAGAGGGGGCGGCGGTGGGCGCAGCGGGAGCAGCGGTCGGCGCGGCCGGCGCGGCGGTAGGCGCTGACGTGGCGGCGGGCTGCGCAGCGCAGCCAACGCAGCCGGCGAGCAGCAAGGCGAGCAGCGCGTAGGCAAGGGCTCTCTTCATGCGGTATGGCCTCCTTTTTCATTTGGAAACGCAACTATGTTGAAGCGGCAAGCCGCCAGCAACCTAACCCTTGACGGATCCCACGAGAATCCCCTTGACGAAATACTTTTGCAGGTAGGGGTAAATGAACAGGATGGGCACCATGGACACCACGATCATGGCCGCGCCCAGGTTTTCCGAGCTGGCATTCTTCAGGTTGTCGGAGGAAAGGCCCATATGCATCATCTCGGTCTCGATATTCTGCTGAACGGTGATCAGCTCGCGCAGAATAATCTGGAAGGGATACTTAGAGGGCGTATTGATGTACAGGATGGCGCTAAAAAAGGTGTTCCAGTACCCCACGGCCGTGAAGAGGGTGATAGCCGCCATGACGGGCATGGAGAGCGGAATGATGATGCGGAAGAGCACCGTAAACTCGCCCGCGCCGTCGATGCGCGCCGATTCCCGGAGGGATTCGGGGATGGTCCAGTAGTAGTTGCGTATGAGCAGTATGTTCCAGCCGCTCACGCAGGCCGGGATGATGATCGCCCACAGCGAGTCCATCAGGCCCAGGTACTTTACAACCAGATAGCTGGGCACAAGGCCGCCGGAAAAGATCATCGGCCCGATGAGCATGTAGGTAAGCAATCGAGCGCCGGGCAGCTCCCGCCGCGAGAGGGCGCAGGCGGCCAGAGCCTCCATAACGATGGAAATGGCCGTGCCCACGAACGTGATGTAGATGGAGTTGAGGAAGGACTTGTACACGCTGGACTTCAGGAACACGCTCTTGTAGTAGATGAGCGAGAACTGCCTCGGGATGAGGCTGAGCTCGATCTCGCCCTGCGCGCCCACATCCAGCGATTTTTTGAGCACGTACAGCACAGGGAAGACCATAACGATGGTGATCAGGGTGAGGAAAGCCACGTTAAAGCCCTTGAAGATGCGCTCGCCGCGCGAAGTGATCATGCTTTCCCCTCCTTATATGACGGACTGTCCGTCTTCGGTCAGCTTTTTGCTTAGCATGTTTGTGCCCAGCACAAGCGCGCAGGAGATAACCGATTTGAACAGGCCAACGGCCACGGCCGTAGAATACTTGGCATTGACGATACCCACGGTATAAATGTAGGTGTCCAGCACCTCCGCGGTGGAGGAGATCATCTTGTTGTTCTGTGAGAACACAAACACCGGCTCGAACAGGTTGAGCACGCCCGAGAAGGAGAGCACGAACACGACAAGGATCGTCGACTTGATGGAGGGAAGGGTGATGTGCAGCGTCTGCTTCCAGCGCGACGCGCCGTCAATCACGGCCGCCTCGTACAACTCCTGGTCAACGCCGGAAAGCGCTGCCAGATACACGATGGTAGAGTAGCCGATTCCCTTCCACATGCGGATGAACGTAAGGATCCACGGAAACAGGTTCGCCCTGCCCAGGAAGTATACGCTCTCGCCGCCCAGCGCCTTGATGATGTAGTTGACGTACCCGGTCGTTGGAGAGAGCAGCGCCATCCACATGCCCGACACAACCACCCAAGAGATGAAATGCGGCATGACGGAGACGGTTTGCACGACCTTTTGGAAGTGCTTGGAGCGCACCTCGTTGAGCAGCAAAGCAAACAGGATGGGCGCGGGGAAGGAGAACAGGTAGTTCAGCCCGATGAACACCCACGTGTTGCTGAAGGACGACCAGAAATACCGAAGGCCGAAGATGTAGCGAAAATTCTCCAGCCCTACCCAGGCCTTGAAACCGGACACACGAAAATCGGAAAACGCTAAGGCGATGCCCGCCATGGGCAGATACGAGAAGAGTATGTAGTGGATGACCACCGGTAAAATCATGCAGTAGAGCGCAATGTTCGTCCCTGTCAGTATGCGCCGCCTGGTCTTCATGCTCGCCCCCCTATCGCAAAAAATCGTGCAAGTGCTCGGCCACAAACGCGTCGTCGGACAGGTGGGGATACAACTGCATCACACGGTCAATTTCGGCGCTCTGCCCGGGCGAGAGGCCTTCGTTCGTATCGATACACCAAATGCCCTCCAGCAGGCCCTGGCGGCGCAGCACCTCATGGATGCCCGCTATACAACCGGCAAACCCGTTCGCCGCGTCAAAGAAAGCGGCGTTGCTGTGGGTCACCTGGGCGGCCAGCGTCAAATGTTCGGGCGTGACGCGCCCGGAGGCGCGCGCGGCGCTCAGTTCTTCAAAAAGACGCACAGCCGTGTACGTCCACACCGCATAGTGTCCCAAAAGCCCGCCGACAAACCCCTTTTCCACGATTGAGTCCTCTTTGGGAAAGCGGTATGTGGTGAGCAAGTCTACCACGATGTTGTCGTCGTTGCCCGTGTAGAGGGTGATCCGGTCGGCCCGGCGCGAAAGGGCCACGGCGCGAACCAGCTCCAGCGTTTGGTAGCGGTTGAAGGGCGCTGCCTTGACCGCCACGACGCCCTCGATATTTGCGAGCTCCGCCCAGTACCGCTCGGTAAACGCCCGGCCGCCCACGGCCGTCTGCAGGTAGAAGCCGATCACGGGAAGCACATCGGCAACGGCGCGCGTGCGCTCAAGCATCTGCTCCTCGGACAGGCCGCCGAGCCCCCCCGGGCTGAGCAGCACCGCGTCATAGCCCAGCGAGCGCGCGAGCTTCGCCTCGGCAACGGCCTGCCCGGCCGGGCCGCATGCGCCCGCCACCTTCACGAAGCACCGCCCCGTCGTTTTTTCCTGCGCGCGCAGTTCATCGGCGCACAGCTCAAGCACCGGGGCAAAAAGGCCCACGGACGGCTCGCGTATGGCAAACTGAGTGGTGTGCACCCCAACGGCCAGCCCGCCCACGCCGCATGCGGCGTAGTAGCGCACGAGCGCGCGCTGGCGGCGCTCGTCCAGCTTCCGCTGCGCGTTCAGCGCCAAAGGCATGGCGGGGATAACGGTGCCCTTCGCCAGCAGCTGAAGCGGTGTCATCAGTAGCTGCCCCCCCGCTCCTCGAACTTGGTGGGCTTGCCCAGCGTGCGTCCGCCGCTCAAGAGCCAGTCGGCCTGCCGCTCAATCATCTCGTCCACGCCCATCTGCGGGTACCCGAAGAGCTTGATGGCGCGCCCGGCGTTGGACAGCAGCGCGCTGCCGCTCTCCTCCCCTTCGAAGACAGGCTCGGCGCCCAGCAGTTTCCCCAGCCGTGCGGCGGCATAGCGTACGCCCACGGTCTCCGGGCCGGTAACGTTGAGTGCCGCAGCCGGGCTTTGGCAGTGCAAAAGGGAGCGAAGGGCAATCTCGTTCGCGCTGCCCTGCCAGATGCAGTTGAAGCACCCTGTGGACAGGGAGATGGGCTGACCATGCACGATGCGCTGAGCGATATCCTGCAAAACGCCGTAGCGGAAATCGATGGCGTAGCTCAGGCGATACAGCAGCACCCGGGTGCCGTGCTCCTTGGCCGCATGCTGAAACATCCGCTCGCGTCCAAGGCAGGACATGGCATAGTCCCCCACCGGCGCGGGGGGCGTGTCTTCCGTAGCGCCGCCCGAATGCACGCTCACCAGAGGGTAGATGTTCCCTGTGGAGAAGGCCACTATGTTCGCGCCCTTGAAGCGGTCACAGACGTAGGCCGGAAGCTTGGCGTTCATCACCCACGTCAGTTCCTCGCTGCCGCTCGTGCCAAACTTGCGGCCGGCCATGTACAAAATGTACCGGGCGTCCGGAAGGCTTGACAAAACGCCCGGCTCCAGCAGGTCCGCGGCGATGGGCGTTACGCCCCCGTCGGCCACCGTGCGCAGAGCGGCCTGGTCGGTGTAACGGGAAACGGCCGTCACGCGAGCGCTGTTGCCTGCGCGCCGAAGCGCTTGCGCGGCCAGCAGCGCAAGCGACGGCCCCATCTTTCCGCCCGCTCCTAGAATGAGCAGGTCGCCGTCCAGACGCGCCATATCCTCGACCAGCGCATCGCTTGGCATGGCAAGCATCCGCTCAAGCTGCATTTCCTCCATAGCCGCACCCCTTTAGTAAATGACCGGTTAGTTACTTTTAGATCCGTATTGATCCTGAAAAGCGCACAGCAGGAATCATAACGAACCAGTTAGTTACTTTTGAGCTCATTATAACGTGCTGTGCCTTGAAAAGCAAGCGTTCCTAGTGAAAAAGTGCCATATATAAAGATGCGATTTACGTGTGCGACGCGTCTCTCCCGGACACGTTGAGCAGGTAGCTCATCACCATATCGGTCACATGGCGGATGCGCGCGTCGATATACGCCTCATCAAACAGGTTTTGTTTGAGCAGGTGAGACAAGGTGTACTGGTTGCTGAAATAGGAAAAGCTCAGCGCGATAAAGGTCATGGGCAGCTGGTCCTCGTCCACCTCGGAACGGAACACGCCGCGCTGCTTTCCCTGCACCACCGCGCGCCGCATGGCCTGCAAAAAAACGTCCTTAATATTGAGTTCTCCCGCCTGCTTCAGATAAGCCGCGCCGTTCAGGTTCTCCCACATCACCAGGCGCACGAAGTTCGGGTTGTCATGCAAAAAACGGTAGTGCAGGCGGATGATGTTGCGCAGGGCGTCCTCGGGCGCCGTTTCGTGGCTGAAGAAAATTTCCTCCACCGCGTCCAGCTTTTTGTACACCCCGATGAGCGCCTGGCGATACAGGTCCTCCTTGTTGCCGAAGTATTCATACAGCATGCGCTTGTTGATGTGCGCGCGCCGTGCGATCTCGTCCACGCGCGCGCCGAAGAGCCCCTTTTGTGCGAACTCTTCCTCGGCCGCGTCCAAAATGCGCTGGCGCGCCAGGTCGGACTTGGAGGGTCTGTCCTCATGCATGGGCGTTCACCATGCGCCCAGTCAGGAGTGTGCAGCACTCGGACCCCCGGCCGCATTTCCCCGTGCGCCGCCCGAATTCGCTATCTATGTAAATCAAGCGATTTGCCGCCTTTCGCCGGTCATTGACCGTTCGTAAAATCGAATACGATGCTGGAATCCCAGGCTTGCACGCCGCAATCGCCGAACACTTCGGACAAGCGCTCGTGCAGCGCCGCCTTGGGCACGCCTTGCCGCAGCAGCATCTGCAGGAATCCACCCCCGCCCGCGCCGCAGACATAGCGTCCGCAGATCAAATCGTCGCAGGAGTCAAATATCTGCTCGATGCAGGTGTTCGTGCAGGCGGCTTCCAGCCGCTTGCTCAGCCTGAACTGCTCGGTGAGCAGCGCCCCGAAGGCGTCGATGTTTCCCTTCTCCAGCTCGAAGCGCTGTATGTCCGCCAGACGACGCTTTTCATAGATGACGTCCGCGCAATGCTCCTCATCCATCAGGTAGCGCACCACCACCTCGCGCAAAATGTTGCGCGCCATGCGGCGCTGACCGGAGAATACGAGCACGTGGCGCTCCTGAAACGCACGCTGCGTCGCCGGATCCATGCGCACCGGGTCGTTTTGGAAGACCTGCAGGTTGCCGGGCCGCGTGCGCACGATGTGCAGGCCCGGGAAGAGCACGCCGCACTGGTCCTGCCAGCCGCCGCCCGCGCCCATGAGCTGTTCGATACGCAAAACGCCCGTGGCCAGCTCCTGGGCCGACGCCTCACGCCCGGTAATGGCGAGCAGCGCCTGAAGGCAGGACAGCGCCAGTACGCTGCTCGTGCCCAGGCCGGAACCCTTGGGCGCGCTGGCGGACACGGCCAGGCACAGCCCGCCGCCCATGCGCGTCAGGTGCGCGCGCAGATCGCCGTCCTCGGGCGGCAGGAAGCCCGCCACGCTCAGCGCCGCTTTGCATAGCGCGTGCGGGTCGTAGGGGTCCATGCGCGGCCGCAGGTCCCGGCAGTCCTCAAAGACGGCGGCGACGCGCTGATCCAGGCTCTCCAGCACGATGACCGGCTCGTCGGTTCTGCGTGCAACGGTTTGTACGGGACGCTGCCCACGCAGAAGCACAGGCGCCGCGAGCACGTCGCCGCCCCGCTCCAGGCAGTAGGGCGGCGTGTCCGACCATGTGCCGCCGAAGTTGACGCGCAGAGGCAGCGAGCTCACCGCTTCCTCCCGGACGAAGCGCGCCTCGCCCGGCTCGAGTGCCGTGTGCTCGATCATGTCGCGCACCGTGGCGTAGCACGATTCCAGCAAAGCTCCCTCCGGCAGGCCTTTGTTGCGGGCGATGGCGGCGGCACAGGCATAGATGCGCATCTTCTGCCCAAAGGGCGCTGCGGGCGCGGCGTCCAGCAGGCGCTTGGTCTGCCGCTCCAGGGCATCCCCATTCCCCAGCTCGGCAAGCCATTCCTGGCCGGACGTTCTGCGGGCCATGCCGTCCATGGCGCGCGCGCACCGAATCTCATCCTCCAAGCGGCGTTGTTCCTGCAGCATCGCGCGCGCGTCCGCATCCTGGAAGCTGCTGCTTAAGCTATGGCTTCCCCCGCCCGCCGCCAGCGCTTCGGGCCAGTCCGCCCCGTCCCCATACAGCGGCGCCGCCCACAAGTCGCCCGCGCCCTGGCCCGCGCAAGAGGTGCGGCCGATGTCCTCCTTGGGGTTGTCGCTCACGGCAAAACGCCGCACCACACACCGCCCATTCCTCAGGCGAACGCCGCTGAGCACCGTGCCGTCCGGCACGTCGCCTTCCTCCATCCATACGTTGGAGAGGATGCACCCGCGGCCCACGCGGGCCCGTGCGCCTACGCGGCTGTCCTCCACATAGCTGCCGGAGCCGATCTGCGCGCCCGGGGCAATGTATGCATTGTTCGCTGAGAAATCACCCGCGCCCGCGTTCGTCAGCACGCGGGCGTTCCAGCCTAGATGGGCATACGCCTGCGCGCCGTCGGTAACCAGCCGCAGAAGCTCCGCCGTGGTGCCAAAGTGGATGAACTGCGCCGGCGAGAGTCGGATCAGGTTCATGCGATACCTGCGCAGGACTTCCCAAAGACGCCGGCGGCAGTGAGTTAGCTCGCCGCCGGGGACGCCCTCGGCCTCCTCGGCGAGATAATCCTGCAGGGTAGCCTCCTCGGCCAGGGGGTACAGAAAATCGCCGTAGAAACTCAAGCGCACGCGCTCATTGACGAATCGCTCGGGCGGCTCCTGCGCGATCATGTCGGCCAGGGCGCCGAGCACGTCGCCGTGCATCCAGATCAGCCCGGTGTCGATGTCCACCTTGCCCTGGGCGTTCACGGCGCCACAGGCGCGCAGGATCGCCTCCTCCTTCTTATGAAGGAATCGGCGCACGGCTCCCTCGCCGGCCAGGAATACGCCGTGCCTCTGGCCGGTCTGCACGTCCTCGCTGATGGAGATGGCCGCCGCGCTGTGGCCCTCCAAATCGATCTGCAGGGCGTTGAAGAGCAGCAGCACGTCGCCCGAGGCCACGACCATGCCGCAGTTCATGCGCGCGGGCATGCCGCACAGGGCGATGATGAGCTCGTCAAAGAGTGTGGAGCGGCGGCCGTCCGGCAACAGCCGCGGCACGGGCGAGAAGAGTTTGCCAAGCGCCGAATACTGCGGCACGCGCTTGGCGTCCCCGCCCGAATGGATGACGAGGATGCGTTCGGAGGAAAAGCGCACGCCCTGGGCAGACAACCAGGAAAGGATGTTCAGCGTCGCGCCGCCCGATCCCACGCGCTTGTTCTGGGGGTCGGGCACAACCGCGTAGCGCGCCGATCCGGGCAAGCGGGCCTGCGCCAGGCGCTCGTCAAGCTGCAGGCGGTATGCCTGCGCCTGTTCTTCGCTGGACGCCGTGATGATCACGTGGTCCCATCCCACGGCGCTTGGATGGTTGAGTATATAGGCGTATTCGTTCCAGGCGTCTACGTAGCTCTGCTGCAGGAACAGCTGCCCCCGGTTCGTCATAGGAACGCCCCCTCAACTGGCTAGATATTTGACGCCTTCCGTCAACAGGCATTCAAAAAGATAGAACGCGGAATAGCCGTTTCTGCGGTATATTCGATAGCGCATGCACACGCGCCGAAAGGCCTTGCGCAGGCTATGCTGCGTGGTGGCTCCGCCAAAGCGGAAGTTGGCGAGCACCTCATTCAGCACCGCCACGCGCAGGCCGGCGCGCCGCACGCGCAGCAGCAGATCGAAATCGTCGTAGAGCGAATCGCAGGCGAAGCGGAAACGGTCATAGGTGGTTTTGGTCGTGAACGTGGTGGGGTGATTCCAGTCGCGCGAGGTGACATAGCCGCGCAACCTGGCCTTCTTAACGAAGCTGCTGTTGCCGCGCACGATGCGTATGTCCGCGTACATCATGTCGTAGCGCTCGCGCCGGTAAAGGGCCACAGCCTTCTCCACGGCGTCCTTCTCATACCAATCATCGCTGTTGATCATCCCAATCAGCGCGCCGGACGCAGCCGCAATGCCCTTGTTCATGGCGTCGTAGATACCGTTGTCCCTCTCGGAAATGATACGGTAGGGTGTGCCGCGCGCGGCAAAGGCGTCCTGGTAGGAACGGGCGATAGCCAGCGTCCCGTCGGTTGAAAGGCCGTCCACGACGAGGTACTCCATGCGGTCGTACGTCTGTGCGAGCACGGACTCAATCGTGTCGCGCAGCGTGCGCTCGCTGTTCAGCGTTACCGTGATGATGCTGACGAGCGGCTCTTGCGCCGCAGCCGTTGGTATGTGCATGCTCGTCCCTCCCACAGTCTTTTTGCATTATACCTTTTTCCAGCGGTCATTTCAACAAAACATGCGGACGCGGGCGGTGCCGCCGCGGTGGACCGGGCTATCGCGCGCGGTGCGGGCGTACCTGTGTGTGTGAGCGGGCCGCATCATCCCAAGAATGAGATGAATAAATGCGCAATATCATCCTTGCGGTCATAGGCAGAGGGAACTTGAGCAGCTATGATGATCTTACAGACGGCCAGCGCTTGAGGAACGCTCTCTCGCCCTGTGCCCCGAATGACACACAAGGAGGTTCTATATGAAAGCGGCCAGGTGGATCTCCCTGCTACTCACAGCGCTCACCCTCGCGACGCTTTTCAGCTGCAAATCCGTCGCGGACAAGGCGGGCGAGCAGCTCGCCGCAAGCCTCTTGGAAAAGGCGACAGGCAACAAGGTGGACGTGGACACCTCCAAAGGCCAGCTCACGGTCAAAGGCGAGGACGGCAGCTCCTTTACCGTGGGCGGCAGCGAGTGGCCGGCCGACAAGATGGGCCCCTTGCCCAAGCCCAAGTGCACAATCATCGCCGCTGTGACGGCGGACACCGGCGCGAGCGTCACCTTTGAGGACATGGAGAGCAAGGATGCCAAGGCCTACTACGAGGAGATCGTAGCGCTCAAGCTGGAGAACGAGTACAAGCTGGCCTCCGACGGCGGTTACCTTGTGAGCGGCGAGAAGGACGGGTATACGGTCGGGTTTTCCTATGCCAAGAACAAATCAGGGCTCATCTCATGCGGCAAGAAGGCTAAGTAGACGCTTGCGCCGCACGGAGCGACAAAGGATGATGATCCATGCAGTTGCCCTTTACCAGACGCTTTGAGGACCTGTCCACCGAAGCCGGGTATCAGTTTGCCTTTTATTGCGATCTGTGCAACGAAGGCTTTCACAGCGAGTTTATGCCCGCGCAGCATGCGCTAGGGCTGCCGCTGCGTGACATCGCCCAGGGCTGCGGCCTGCTGGAGGCCCTGATCCTAAAAAAGCAGGACGCTTCCGGCCTCGGGGGCTCGCACGGCCGCCGGCCAAACTGCGCGCATGCCTGGCAGGAGGCGCACGGCCGCGCGTTTGATGCGGCGCAGGCGGAGGCGCAAAACCACTTTTACTGCTGCCCCGGGTGCCGGCGCTGGGTATGCGCCGCCGACCTGGGTGAGAACGGCTTGTGCGTAGAGTGCAGCCGCAAACGTATCGGCCCGGGCGCACGCTCAGCGTTAGCGCCCGCTTCGGCGCCAAGCGCTGCGCGGACATCCGACCGCCTGCCCTCCATCACGGCGCTGTGTTCCTCGTGCCGCAGGCCGACGCCCGACGCCAATTTTTGCACGCACTGCGGCGCGCCCCTGCACCCCAACGCTTGCCACCGGTGCGGCGCAAACCTTCTGTCTGCGCATGCGTATTGCTTCACGTGCGGGGCACCGCAGGCCGGCCAGCGAATGCCCGCCATTCGTTGACGTTTTCTGCCGCTTCAGTTATAATCTGTATGGGCAGTCGTGCCATGCCGCCGGCAGAACGCCGGCGGCCTTTTCGTGGAACGGAGGATGAAAGCGATGTCCACACAGTCGTTGACACAGGAGGCGCTTGATAAAGGCGCGGGCGTGTTCCGCCTGACGCCCGCTTGGGTGCCGCGTTCCTTCTGCCGGCCCGGGTGCCGTATCAAGCTGCATCCGGACGACACGTACGCCTTTGGGGCGCCGCGCGGGGGAATCGACGAGCGGTGGCTCTCTTCTGCCACCCACGCCGAGAACGGCCCGGCCACAACACACGACGAAGGCCTGAGCTACATCGTGGTGAACGACACCGGCGGGCCGCGCGTTCTGCTGCGCGACGCGCTGCATCTGCTCGGCGCCGCGGGCATCGGCGAGGCGCTGCAGTCCCGCTACGGCAGACTCCCCATGTATTCCAAGTTTTTTGACAACATGGGCCCCCTGCCCCACCACATCCACCACGACGACGCACACGCCGCACTGGTCGGCCAGTCCGGCAAGCCCGAGATGTACTTCTTTCCCGCACAGATGAACAACCATCCGGGCGAGTTTCCCTACACGTTTTTCGGTTTGAACCCGGAAACGACCAAGGAGCAAGTGCTGAAGGCCCTGCGCGATTTTGACAAGGGCGACAACCGCATCACCGATCTTGCGCGCGCCTTCCGCCTCACGCCGGACACCGGCTTCAACGTTCCGCCGGGCGTGCTGCACGCACCGGGAAGCCTGTGCACCTACGAGCCGCAGTTCGCTTCGGATGTGTTCGCCATGTACCAAAGCGTGCTGCCCGGCGGCCAGGTGGTCGGAAGCGACCTGCTTTGGAAGGACAGCCCTGCGGGGGCGCGCGAGGCAAACGACATTCAGGCGCTCTTCGAGGTAATCGATTGGCCGCTTAACGTGGCTCACAACCTGCACGAGGCCTTCTACATGGCCCCCAAGTGCGCCGGAAACGCGGCGGAACAGCTCGGGGAGGGCTTTTTGCTGGAGTGGATTTGCTACAAAAACCCGCTCATCGGCGCGCAGCGGCTCACCCTCAAGCCACGCCGCAGCTACACCCTTCGCATGGACGCGCCCTTCGGGGTAATCCTGCTGCAGGGACGCGGCCGCTTTGGCGCGCACGCGGCCGAAACGCCCACGCTTATCCGCTTTGGTCAGGACACACGCGATGAGTTTTTTGCCACCGCGCCCGCCGCAGCAAACGGGGTGCTCATCGTCAATGATTCGGACGCCGAGGACCTGGTGCTTCTGGCGCACTTCGCCTGCCACCCGGCCCTCCCCCTGGCTTAACAAACGCAGATAGGAGCGTGCCGTCATGCCTTGGTATGAGCGCAGCTTTCGCCGAAACTTGGTGGATATGCACATTGAACGCGACCGCGCGGAGTATCTGTCGCGCTTCGATCCCAAAGCCTATTACGCATGCCTGAAAACCGCGCACATCCAAAGCCCGATGATCTATCTTCAGTCGCACACCGGTCTGTGCAACTGGGATACGGCAAGCGGCGAAACGCATCCCGCTTTCAGAGGGAACAACCAGATCAAGGAGCTCATCGACCTGTGCCACGGAGGCGGCATGGACGTTGTCGCCTATTACTCGCTCATCTACAACAACTGGGCGTACGCGGCCCATCCGGCCTGGCGCATACGGTATATGGACGGCCGGGCCAGCCGCGAGCCGGGCCGCTACGGCCTTGTATGCCCCAACAATATGGAGTACCGCGCCTTCATCACCGCGCAATTCCATGAGCTGTGCCGGGAGTACGAGTTTGAAGGCATCTTTCTGGACATGACCTTCTGGCCCGGCGTTTGCTACTGCGACGCCTGCCGCGCACGCTATCGCGCGGAACAGGGACGCGAGCTGCCCACGCAGGTGAACTGGCAGGATGAGCAGTGGCTGCGCTTCCAGAGCGCGCGCGAACGGTGGATGGGCGAATTCGCACTGTTCGCCACGGCCGAGATGAAGGCCTGCAAACCCGGCGTGAGCGTGGAACACCAGTACTCCACCATCGCCCAGTCGTATATGCGCGGCGTTACGCAGACGAACGGCATAGCCAGCGATTATGCCGGAGGCGACCTGTACGGCGGGCACAGGGAGCAAAGCTTCATCAGCAAGCTGTACTACGAAACGACGAACAATCAGCCCTTCGAGTACATGACCTCGCGCTGCGAGCCGAACCTAAAGGATCATACGACCACTAAATCGCTGCAGAGCCTTCAGCAGCACAACTATATCACGCTTGCGCACCACGGAGCGTTCCTGGCCATCGACGCCATCGACCCGTGCGGCACGATGAACGAATACTTTTACCAGGTGCTCGGGCAGGTATTTGAAGAGAGTCGGGCCTATGAGCCGTATATGACCGGCTGCCTGCAGGCGGATGTGGCGCTTTTCTTTTCCTTCGGCTCCAAGATGAACCTGCTCGCCGAGCCGGCCGGGCCGGAAGCCGCCGAACAGACGCATGCCCAGCTGCAAGCGCTCACGGGTGCGGCGGCGGCGCTTGCAGGTGCGCACATCCCGTATACGGTGCTGCCCGGCTCCCGAGCGGAGCGGCTCGCCCGCTACAAACTCGTCATCGTCAGCGAGGCGTGCTTCCTGCGCGAGGAAGAACTGGACGCCCTGGTCTCCTACGTGGAGAACGGCGGCGCGCTGTATGCAAGCGGCACAACCGACCCGCGCCTGGCCATGCGCCTGTTGGGCGCACGGCGCATGGGCTTTACCAAGGAGCGCATTACCTATATCGCCCCGGAACCGGAGGCGCAGGCATGCTTCGGCCGGATGTTCACCCCGCAGTATCCCCTGGCCTATCAGGGGCATCAGGCGCTGTACGAGGGCGGGCACGGAGCGCAGACGCTCGCCACCATCACCCTGCCCTACACCGATCCCGCCGACACGGCGCACTTTGCCACCATCCATGCAAACCCGCCCGGCATCCCCACGCGCTCCCCGGCGCTGCTTCAGGGCACGGCAGGCAAGGGACGGGTGCTTTTGTCCTGCGCCTCCTTTGAGCGCAACGCGCAGCAAGCGCACCGCGATGTGTTCCTCGCCCTTCTGGCCCGCCTGAGCGGGGATCTGAGCCCCATTCGAACGGATGCGCCCGGTTTTGTCGAGTTTACCGTGTTTAACGACGAGGAACGCCGCTGCACCTACCTGCACGCGGTCAACACCCAGGACCTTGACCCGCTCGTGCCCGCCGGGGCTTTCAGCGTTGAATTCCGTTCGCCCCGTTCCATCGCTTCCGGCGCCGTGCTGCCCACCGGCATGCCCTTGCCTCTGGAACTGGCGGGCGACACCGTGCGCTTTCACGCGCCCGGCCTGACGGTGTTCGGCATGTGGCGGCTGAACTGGGCGTAGCCGAAACGGTAAAGCATGAAGGCGTTCCGCGGGCCTTGGCCGCGCGGAACGCCTTTAGCAGGATTCTGAGCGTACGCTAACCGACAAGCACGGTGATGATCATGGAGGCGTTCACCGTGGAGGGCAGGTTGCCGGCCTCGATGACCGCCGTGTGGTGATCCACGTTGCGCAGCCGCAGCGTTACCGGCACGTCGGTGTCCGTCAGGGCAAAGAACGCGTGGCCGACAAGCGGGCCACCGGAGGAGGGCACGGTGTAGCGCGAACCGGGCACCTCGTTATCGTTCAGAAAAAGGGCGAACGTCGAGCCGCACCGCTTGGCCAGGAGCGAATAATCTACGCGGTAGAGGCCCGGACGGGTAATGGCCAGCGCGTCCGGTGCCAGGAAGGACACGCCCAGCACGGGCGTGTTCGGCTGCGGGGGCTGGTCGAACTGCACCGCGTTGCCCGACGCAACGCTTTGGCAGGCAAAATTATTGATGTTGAGCACGCCGACCAGCGTGCCCGGGTCGCCCTGTACGCCCTGCAGCCCTTGCTGGCCTTGCGGCCCCTGGGCGCCGGTAGCGCCGGTCGGGCCCACGTCTCCCTGAGCGCCGATGGGGCCCTGGTCGCCCCGCAGGCCCTGCGGGCCGGTCGGGCCGGCCGGGCCGGCTATACCCTGCGGGCCTTGCACGCCGGCGTCGCCGCGCGGGCCGGTGGAACCGACCGGGCCACGGGGGCCTTGCGGGCCGGGACAGCCGCGCGGGCCGGGTTCGCCCTGCTCGCCCTGGCAGCCGCGCGGGCCGCATGGGCCCATCGGACCGGGGCAGCCGGCGGGCCCCTTCGGGCCCATAGGGCCCTGCGGACCGGCGGCGCCCACGTCGCCCTTGGGACCCTGCAGGCCCTGCGGACCGGGATCGCCCTGCGGGCCTTGCGGACCGGGTTGATCTGAAACGCCGTTCAGGCCGCTCAGGCCGCGGGGGCCCGCCGGGCCGATGTCGCCTTTGGGGCCGAGCGGCCCCTGAACGCCCTGCAGCCCCTGCAGGCCGCGCGGGCCGATGGGGCCCTGCGGGCCGGCCGGGCCCTGGATGCCCATCGGCCCCACCGGGCCTGGGCACCCGCGCGGACCGCGCGGGCCGCAGCGGCCATCGCAGTCCTCGTCGTGGCAGCCGCATTCTACGTCGTACTTCTTGCGGCATTCCTTGCAGTCGCAGTCGAAACGGTGAGATTGGTTGCGCCGCTTGCGGCATTCATCGCAATCGCACTCGTTCCCCTCCTTGCGCCGTGCGCCGGATTCCTCCCGCCAGGCTTCCCCTCGGCCTTCGTAGGCCTCGCGGTCGCCCTGCTCCCAGTCGTCCTCCCGGGCCGCGCGCCGTTCGTTGTCGGCATAGTCCATAAACTCATTATCGCGCGCCATATTCCTTTGGTCCTCCTCTTTTTGTTGTGTTTCCAGCGCTATTTCCTCCAGCTCCCGTTGGCGTTGACAGGCATACGCCATCAGACGGGCGCTCATGTCGCTGGGATTCCACGCGTTTTCCATAAGCTGTCCTCCTTGTAGACATGCTGGTATAGATTACGACAGGACAAGGAAAACGTGCGGCGAAACGCGTCGGAAAGGTTTGCGCCCTGGCAGGAAAGCGCGTATAATGACGGCGGGTGATGCCCGTGTACGGCAGCGTTCGCCGCAACGACGCCTACATCGCCGCCCTGCGCGCGGCGGTGGAAGAAGCATATGCCCTGCGCATCCATCGCTGCAGCGCCGCAGAGCGCGGATTCTTTGGCGAAACTTATCGCCTGGATACCGATCGCGGCGCACTCTTCCTGAAAGCCATGTATTGCGGCGCGCAGATTCCTTCCTATCTGGCAAGCCTTACGGCGCTTGACCGCCTTCGCCAAGCCGGCGTTACGGGGATCAGCCGCGTCGTTCCCACGCGGGGCGGGGCGCTGCACGCCCGATTTGACGGCGCGGCCCTCGGCCTCTTTTGCTTTATCGACGGCCGCCTGTGCGAGGATCTCCCTCTTCACCTGCTCTTTTCCCGCTTGTCCGCCGTGTACCGCGTCGATCCGTCCGGTCTGCTCTTGCCCCGCGAAACATTTGGGGATGAGTTGGCTCAGGAATTCACCCGTCGGCTCACCGATCTTTGCGGCCAGCACGCCCCGCAGCTGCGCGAACGCCTCGCCCCACAGGAACCGCTCATCGCCGGATGCGCCGCTCGCCTTGCCCTATTTGCGCGCCGCTGCCGCGGCCTTTCGCATCGTATGATGATCACCCATGGCGACGCGGGCGGCAACGTGATCCTGGCCGAGGACGGGAGCTTCACCCTGGTGGACTGGGACAGCGCGCTGCTTGCCCCTGTCGAGCGCGACGCGTGGTTTCACATGCACGACGAGCGTCGTATGGCGGTGATCGCCTCGGCCTTGGCCACCAGCGGGGTGCCCGCCCCGCTGCGTTCCGACGCGCTCGCATACTACGCCTACAAGACGTTCTTCTATTACCTTTGCGCATTCCTTGAGTGCTTTGCTCATATGGATGAGCCGTCCCGCGCGGCACTCCTGACCCAGATCGACGCACTCTTTACCGGCTGGGTTATGGCGCGGCTGCGCTGCGCCGATCAACTTCCGTAGGAGGTAGACATATGCAGGCGGTTTCGACTAAGGACAGGGAGAGGCTGCGCGCCCTCGCGCACAAGTGGATGGAGGCATCCCAGCTGCCCATCATGGCCGAGCGCACCAAGCGCTGGATGGCTCACAACAAGCTTGCGGGCGATAGGCCGATGATTGTGATGGAGATGGACTCCTTCGCAAGCGACATGATCGACCTGAGCTGCGAGGACCAGGGTGCGCGCGCGCTGGAACGCTTGCTTGTGATGGGCCTGACCCTGCACGAGCTGGTGGACGACGACAAGGTCATCACGCCTTACCTGGAGCTTCCCATCCGCACAAACGTACTCCCCCTGAACGTGCGCCAGGAGACCGCCCGCGCCACGGACAGCCAGGGCCGCTCCATCGGCTACATGCCCGAGCACATCATTAAGGAGTTACCCCGCGACCTTGCCCTTCTGGGCGACGCGCCCCGCAGCTACGACCGTGAGGGCACGGAAGGATTTCTGGCCTTTGCGCAGGAGCTCATCGGCGACATTGTTCCCCTTCGCCTGCACGGCACTTGGCCGACATGGTCCACGATGCCCATGAACCGCGCCGTGCTGCTCATGGGCATGGAGGAGCTTTACGTGGCGATGGCCCTTCAGCCCGACGACGTGCACGCCCTGCTCGACATGATCACCACCGACGCCATCCGCACCCTGCAGTGGCTGGAACGCGAGGGCTTGCTTACGCCCAACACCGGCCTTCACTACGCGGGCGCGGGCAGCATCGGCTTAACGGACGAAGTGCCGTACCAAACCCCCACCAAGCTCGCCTATGCATGGGGCAACACGAACGCGCAGGAAGCGGTGGGGATTTCCCCCGCGATGTTCCACGATTTTGTGATGCCTTACGCCACGCGCATCGCCGAAGTGTACGGCCTCATGTACTACGGCTGCTGCGAGGCCGTGCACGCCTTCTGGGAGGATATCCGGACGCTGCCGCATCTGCGCAAGGTGTCCATATCGCCCTGGTGCGACGAGGAGGCCATGGGAGAGCGCCTAGCCGGTTCCTCCGTCATCTACTCGCGCAAGCCTTCGCCCAACTACATCGGCGTGGCCACAACCTTCGACGAGGAGGCTTTCGCCGCCCACATTCGCCGTACCCTTCTTGCCGCGCGCGGCTGCACCGCCGAGATCATCTTCCGCGACACCTACACCGTGATGGGCGAGCGCGGTCGCCCCGGCCGCGCCGTGCGCATCGTGCGCCGCCTCATCGAGGAGATCTGGCGCTGAGCAGAGAGGCTTTCCCTAAGGCGCACCTTCCCGGCGCATACCTGCTGTTCACAACTTTAGGGCAAGGGCCCCGCGGCAGAAACCGCAGAACCCTTGCCCTTTTGCTTGCACCGCGTTTACAGGCCGGGGCTCTTGTACGCTCTCAGTCCGGCACGCCAGAAGAGCAAAGCAAAGGCGGTAAATGTGGCGGCCATGCAGAAGGCAAACAGGCATCCCTTAAGCGATAGAAGGCCGGATAGCATCTGCGTGGGCAGCGTGGCCATAATGCCATAAGGCAGCACGACGTAGAACAGGGTTTTCATCGCGCCTTGCAGACAGATGCCGGGCAGCTTCATGCACAGGGTGATGAGCTCGCCTTCCAAACGCTCGATACCCATGGCCGATATGGTGAAGAACGGGATGGTGCGCAGGATGAGCTCCATATCGCAGTACAGAATCTCCATCAACAGCACGAGGGCCGCATACCCGGCGACGCGGCCAAAGGCAAGCGGCACTCCCATCACGCGCACGCCATAGCCGATGATGCCGATGGACAAAGCGACGAGCGGCAGGGATCCAAGGTCCACGCGTTCAAACACCAGCCGAACGAGCGGGCTCATTGGGCGCGTGATGTACAAATCGAGCGTACCGTTCTTAATCTTTTGAGGGATGCCGTTCAGCCCAAAGAAAACCAGCACCATGCTCAGGGCGTTGAGCAGTGAGAACGTGCCGATGAACACGAGCATCTCTCCCCTGCCCCAGCCGCCGATGCCCGGCGTATGCGCGTAGATGGCGTTGAACATGAGGATCTGCAGCGCAAACATCGTGCCGTCCACAAAAAAACCACCGAAGAATGTTAGCCGGAAAACCATCATCTGTGAGAGGCGCATGCGCAACAGAGCGAACAGGAAACCCGCGTATCGCTTCATAGGCCCACCCCGTCAAAGCGCACGCGCAGGCGGTGATAAGCGGCACGGTTGATGAAAAGGAAGACCGCGTTCCAAAAAAGCAGGTTTATAAGGCCCACGGCCGCGTCGCGGCCGGGAAGCGCGCCCAGCAACAGCATGGCGGGCGTATACAGCACATGTGCAAAAGGCAGCGCCCGCAGTGCGCTGAGCGCGCCGGCCGGCAGGAGCGACAGCGGCACGAGAGCGCCCGTGGCGAACAGCACGATGTCACTCTTAATCATGAGGAAAATGCCCACGTCCGCAAAACGGAAGGCAAGCAGCCCCAAAAACCCGTTCAACTGGTTGAGAAACAAAAGGCCGAGCAACGCCATGGCGATGCTGCCGATTGTGAGCCACGGGTCTGCGCTCAGCGGCAGCGGTATGCGGAAGAGCAGCTTCCATGCGGCCAGCGCGGCCAGGTTGAAGGAGAGATAGAAGGCAGAAGCGCCCGCGGTTTGTGCGCCGAAGCTGGCGATCACCCCAACGGGCATGGTCATGTAACGGGCAAACGTGCCGCCGCGGATGCGCGCGGCGATCTCGCCCCCCATCTCGCCCGACAAATCCAGCTGCGCGAAAAAAGAGGTGATCAGATAATAGGCAAGCATCTGATCGTGCGAAAGACCGCCCATCCTTTGCCCGCCCTGGTAGATGGAGCCCCAAAGCGCTACGGCGAGCAGAATCTTGGCAAAGGTGAACGCGGCTTGTAAAAAGATATCAAAACGAAAGGCAAGCTGCGCTTTAAACAGTGCCGCTGCGAAGGCAACGTACTTTTTCACAGCGCGGCCTCCGCGCGGGCGGCGTAGATGCGGCCCACCACGTCGGCGATGTCCTCGTCCTCCACGGCGATGCTGCGCACCTCAAGGGTCATCAGCAGCTCGCGCGCAGCGCGGTGCGCTTCCTCCCGTGGTGCGTAGAACGTAAGGCGGCCCTCGCCCCGCACGACGCGCTGCGCACAGGCCGGCAGCGCCGCGCCGTGCGCGTCCGCCAGCTCTACGGTGATCCTGCGCAGATCCGAGTGCCGCGCAAGCAGATCGTGCAGGTCTCCGTCGTAACACTTGCGGCCTGCGCCGAGCACAACGCATCGCTTGCAAAGGACGCGGATGTCCTCCATGTAGTGCGATGTGAGCAAAATGGTAGTGCCGCGCATGCGGTTCACCTCGGCGAGGAAGGCGCGCATTTGGCCCTGCGCCACGGCGTCCAGACCGATGGTCGGCTCGTCCAGAAACAGAAGGCGCGGCTGGTGCAGAAGTGCTGCGACCAGTTCCATCTTCATCCGTTCGCCAAGGGAAAGCGTGCGTACGGGCACATGCAGCAGCTTGCTCACGCCGAACAGGTCCACCAGAGCATCGCGGTTGCGCCGAAAATCTGCATCGCCTATGCCGTAAATCTGCCGGAACAGGAGGAATGCGTCCGCGGCGCTGAGCTCGGGAAAGAGCTGGCTCTTCTGCCCCACCACCAGCGCGTACTGCCGCTTTAGGCCATCCTGCAGGCGGCTGGGCGTAAAGCCGAGTACGTCCGCCCGACCGCCTGAAGGAGCGATAATGCCGGTGAGCAGCTTGATGAGCGTGGTCTTGCCTGCACCGTTCGGGCCGATGAGCCCGACAAACTCGCCCTCGTCCACGCTGACGTCAAAGTCCACGAGCGCGTCGTGGGTCGTATAGGGGCGCACGACCAGGGAGCGCAGGCTCCCGAGCAGGCCCGGCGCCTTTTCGTATCGCTTGTAGGCCTTGGTCAGGCCGGTCGTCGTTATGGCTGTCAATGTGGTAGCCTCCTGCTTTCATTGGCATGAAAAACCCGCGCGACGCCGCACACCGCAAGGTGCGCAGACGTCCGCGGGCCTACACGAAGCCGCAGGGGTGCACAAGCCGGTGTGTCCGGCACGGAAAAACAGGGCAACGCCGTTGCCCGTCTTCAATGCCGGTGGCGTCTTTAGTTGACGACCACCATGACACGCGCCGACACGTAAACACGCCCTTTCCCATTTGTTGTGTGTTCAGTGTAGCACGGCGGCCGCCTTTCGTCAACCGCCATGGGTGTTTAACGGCCGCGACGGAAGTCGGCCGGCGACGAGCCCTCGCGTTTTCGAAAGTGGCGGCCAAAGGCGCGCACGTCGTTGTAGCCCACCGCGGTGGCCACGCGCTGCAGCGGCAGGCGCGTATCGCGCAGCAGCGTTTTTGCCCTGTCGATGCGCAGAGCGTTGAGGTGCTCGGAAAGCGTGTGGCCCGTAGACAGCCGAAACACGCGGTTCAGGTAGGCCGCGCTCAGGTGCACAGCTGCGGCGATCTGCTCGATGGAGATGTCCTGCGCATAGTGCGCGTCCATGAAGGCGATGGCTCGGGCGACGTACGGCTCACGCACATCCTTCTCGCCGTACGCCCCGGCGGTTGCGGCATGTAGCGCCTGGGAGAGCAGCCGGCCTGCATCTTCCATGCCCTGCACGCGTTCCACGCGCTGCAGCGCCGCGGACAGCTCCGCCACGCTCACGTCGATATCGCGCTCCCACAGACTTACATACGCCAGTGACAGCAGGAATCCGAGCTTTCTTGGCATGCTTTCCCCACCCGCCGCGCGCAGCAGCTCGCAGGCCGCCGAATACCGCGCCTCCGCGCCCGGTTCCAGCGCCAGATCCACGATTTGCTGGCGGAGGCGGTGATCCACGGACAGCAGCCCCTGCCCTTCCTGCGCGAAAAGGATGCTCTCCTCGTCGTGCGCGGACGCGTACAGCAGATTGTTGCGCGCGCGCAGATACGAGGAGCGCAGATCCGCCACGCCGCCCGTCGTGCCCACCGATATGGCCAGTGAAACGTGCAGTTCGTTTTGCACGTGTCCGTGCAGGGCGCGCAGGGCGGGCAGCAGCGCCGCGGCGTCCTTCCCCGGAAGGCTGTGGCATAAGAACAGCAGTTTATCGTGCTCAAACAGAATGCCGTGTACCACGCACAGGGCGGAAAGCGACTGCTCGGTGTGACGGCGCACGTACACGGCCATCTGATCGTGTGGGACGGAGGTATCCTCCATGGCGTACAGCTGCAGAAAAAATGCGCAGCAAAGCCCGCAGGGCGGGGCGATGCCGATGGCCGCGCAGACCTTCGCAAATCCCTCCTGCTGAGGGCTGCGCACCCCCCAGATGATGTCCAGCAGCAGACGTTCGCGCACAGTCTGGCGGCTTTGCTCGATCAGCTCGTCCATCTTGCTCGTGTGTCCCAGCAGGTCGTCCAAGGCCAGGGAAAGCGGCTCGTAATCGCGGCCCATCATTCGCGCGGGCATGCGCTTGCCCCGCATACGGCCCGCCAGATCGGCAAGCGGGCGCAGCATCGCATAGCTGTAGCCCAGCGCCACGGCAAAGGCCAACACAAGCGAGCCGCACAGGTAAGCGATCATCTGCAGTGCATACCTCGTTTGCGCCCGCACCACGGTGGCGCGCGGCAAAAGCGCCACCGCCAGCAGGTCGTCTTTGTCGGCCGAGCCCAGGCGCACCACATACTGCAAGTCGCCATCCATGGCGAGGGTGTTGCTTTGCGGAGGCGTCTGCTGGGCCCACCCGCCGTCGCCGGGGTACAGCCGCGCGCCCTCCACATACAGCGCCGCGCGATACTTGTAACGTCCCTGTGCAGGAAACAAGGCGCGCAGTGCGGTCGGCTTTAAAGCGATGGCCACAAACCCGTCCATACCCTGCCGGTAGGCGGGCAGCTTACGCACCAGCGCCGGGCCGTCGCCCACGCGATAGCCGGGCATGTGCGCCAGCCACATCGTTTGCCCCGGGCTTGCGAGCACGCCTTCCACAAACCCTTCCGGATAGAACTCCGCCGCGTCGAACAGGCCGTGGTCGTGGCAATACACACGGTTGGACGCGCCAAAGTAGATCTGCACTTCTGCGATGTAGCTTCCGTAGTTAAGCATGTACAGAAGGCGGCTCAGCTCGATCAGGTCGCTCATGTTCGCATGGTCGAATTGCGGCTGCTGCATCACGCGGTTAACCTGGCTAAGCGTGACCATGCTCGTCTCCATACCGGACAGCGTCAGCACCAGCTGCTGGGTGCTTTCTTTGGCCACGCGCAGCTCGGCGCGCACCTCCTCCATGATGCTCTCGTGAAGCGCGGGAAGCCCTTTGAGCGTCACGTACCCAAAAGAACAGCAAAGCAACACCGCCAGGCTGGCAAAAGCCACCAGGAAGTGCCGCGAGCGGATCGTACCGCGCAGGAAAAGCATGTGAGCTCACCACGCGTGTTTATATATTTGATAAATATATCATGCAGCGTTATAATTGTCAATATCCATTTACCTGCTTTACGCGCGGATTATGCGCACCGTTTATTCACCTCGTTATAAGCGAACTCATGCGTGTTTGGCTCTTTACAGGTTTTTCAGAAGCACCGTATAGTATTTGTATGAAACTGCTATAAAAAGGCGCGCATAACCGCTCAACTCATTCCGCCCCCATTATGCGGTCCGCTGTCCCGCTTGGCGAAGTGAAAGGGGGAAATCATGTGACCCACGCGCACAAGAGCGCAGCTTTGGCGCCCAGGCGCGACCTGTGCCGCCTGCTGTACCGCTACCGTTTTGTCTACCTGATGCTGCTGCCCGCGGCGGTGTACTACATCACCTTTCATTACATTCCGATGTTCGGCGCGACCATTGCTTTCAAAACCTTCAATGCCAGCCGCGGCATACTGCGCAGCGACTGGGCGGGCCTTGAGAACTTCCGGCGGCTGTTCGGGCTGATGCAGTTTCAACAGGCCTTCTGGAACACGGTGCGCATCAGCTTTACGCGCCTGCTCTTTGGCTTCCCAACGCCCATCATCGTGTCTCTGCTGCTGCACGAGATGAAGAACGTCACCATCAAGCGCTCGGTGCAAACGGTCATCTATCTGCCCCACTTCATCTCCTGGGTCATCATGGGCGGGCTGCTCGTCAACCTTCTGTCCATGGAGGGCGGCGTGGTGAACATGCTCGTCGCTGCGCTGGGCGGAAAGAAGATCGCCTTCCTCACCGATCCGCGCTATTTTGTGGGCACCATGGTCGTGTCCATGATCTGGAAGGAATACGGCTGGTCCACTATCATCTACATGGCGGCGCTCTCCGGCGTAGATCCGCAGCTGTATGAAGCCGCACGCGTGGACGGAGCGGGCCGTTTTCGCCAAGTGCTCCACATCACGCTCCCAGGCATCGCCTCCACCATTGCCGTGGTGCTCATCCTGCGCATGGGCGGCATCATGCAGGCGGGCTTTGAGCAAATCTTCGTTCTGTACAACGTGGCGGTGTACAGCGTGGCGGACATCATCGACACATACGTCTATCGCATTGGCCTGATGGAGGGGCGCTTCGCCATGGCCTCGGCCGTTGGGCTGTTCAAATCGGCCATCAACTTTGCGCTGCTTGCGGGGGCCAACCAGCTTGCCCGTATGATGGGCGAAGAGGGGGTGTACTGATGGCGGGTAAAGGGGCGATCCGGCCAGGCCTCGGCGAGCGGCTCTTCGACGGCTTCAACGCTGCACTGCTCGTGCTGCTCGGCCTCATCACGCTCTATCCGTTCTGGGATGCGTTCATCGTGTCCTTCTCAACGCTTGAGGGGTATCTTGGCTCCACCATGCACCTGTGGCCCGCGCCGCTCTCCCTGCACGCCTACAGCTATATCGTAAAGCTTCCGGAGCTTTGGTCCAGCTACGGCAACACCCTTGTGGTTACCGTTGGCGGTACGCTCATTTCCCTCGCCAGCACGGCCATGGCCGCATACGCCCTGGCACAGATGAACCTGCCCGGCCGGCGCGCTCTCATGTTCCTGGTGGTAGTCACCATGATGTTCTCCGGCGGCATGATCCCCATGTACATCGTTGTGCGAACGCTTGGCATCATGAACACGCTTTGGGCGCTCATTCTGCCCGGCGCCATCTCCACCTACAACCTCATCATTCTGCGTAACTTTTTTATGGCGCTGCCGCCTTCCCTGTCCGAATCGGCGCTGATGGACGGCTGTACCGAGATGGGCGTGCTCTTCCGCATCGTGTTGCCCATCTCCAAGGCAGGGCTGATGACCATCGCCCTCTTCTACGCCGTGGGCTACTGGAACGAGTTCTTTGCGGCGGTTATGTACATCACCCGGCGCGCGCGCTGGCCGCTTCAGCTGTTTTTGCGCTCCATGCTGTTTGAATCGGAGGCCACGTACATGTCCGGTTCCGACAGCCTGTTCCTGCTTGGCCAGCCCATGAAGATGGCCGCCGTAATGATGGCCGTCATCCCCATCACCCTCGCCTACCCCTTCTTTCAAAAGCATTTCGTCAAGGGCGTCATGATCGGCGCCGTTAAGGGGTAATCCCGGGCCATACCGGAAGCACATAGAAGGAGGCGCACCATGAAACGACGCTCGCTGACCGCCATGGCAATCCTCATTGCGCTCGCACTGGTCCTCACCGCCTGCGCAGGCGGCGCATCGCCCGGCGCAGGCACGTCCGGCGCTGCGGCGACCGCGCCTGCAAAGCCCGCACCCGCGCCCATCCGCTGGATTACCCCGGGCGACACGGCCGCCAAGCCCCTGAACATGGACGACCGGATCGTACAGAAGATCAACGAGATTCTCAACATCAAGCTGACGGTGGAAACCGTGCCGGAAGGCGACCTGACCAAGATCAACGTGGCCATGGCCTCCGGCGACCTGCCCGACATCGTGACGGGCGGCTTCAATGCCACCGCCACCGTATCCTGGATCAAGGACGGGCTGCTCGTACCCCTCAATCCCTATCTGGACCAGAATCCTGCCCTGAAGTCGGCGCTGACCGGACCGCTGGACTGGTCCAAGGACGACAAGGGGAATTACATGGGCTATCCCTTCATCAATCAGTACAGCAAGTCCAACTCGTGCGTGGTGTACCGCGGCGACTGGCTGAAGAAGGTGGGTTTGCCTACGCCCGTCACTACGGATGACTTCGCCAAAGCGCTGGCCGCCTTCACCAAGGACGACCCGGATGGCAACGGCAAGGCCGATACGATCGGCTGGTCGGCCACCAAGCCCGTGGGGAACTTCGCCTTCATTTTTTACGCCTTCGGCCGCCGTACCGGCGACTACGAGCTGGATGCCAACAATAAGGTGATCCCCCTGCACGAGCACGAGAGCTTCAAGCCGGGCATGCAATTCCTGGCCCAGCTGTGGAAAGACGGCTACATCGACCCCGAGTTTATGCTCAACGATACGAAGACCTTCGAGGAAAAGCTGCAGACCGGCCGTGTGGGCGCGGCTCAGATTGCCCTGTTCCGCAACTTGAACCGCCACGTGTCCGCCATGCAAAAGGTGAACCCCGCCTCCGAGCTGCTCTACGCCGACGCCCCCAAAGGGCCCTCCGGCACGTTCGGCTCCTCCTCTCAGGGCAAGGGCGGCATGTATACCTCCGTCACAAACAAGTCCAAGGCCCCGGCGCAGGCGGCTGCGTTTATCAACTTCATGCTCTCGGACGAGGGACACGACCTGGTGCGCAAAGGCATCCAGGGCATTCACTACACCGTGGAGAACGGTAAGATCGTATACAACGAGCCGGAGCGCCAGAAGGATTCCTTCGCGGACAACGGCTGGGCGCACCCGCTTGCCTGGGGCTCATTTTACTGGCCTCTGGAGTCGAACTATCTGCCCGAAACCGAGCCCAACCGCGAGCGCGCCATCGAGTCGGTCGATGTGGCTACCCGCGGCATGAAGCCCAACCTGATCGCCGCAACGCCCGCCGCGCAGGTGGAGAGCGGTTCCATCCTGACGGATTTGTACAACCAGTACTTCATTGACATGCTCACCGGCAAGACCGACATCGACAAGGGCATCGCCGAGCTTTCACAAAAGTGGCGCGCCCAGGGCGGCGATAAGGTCCTCGCCGAGGTGGAAACCCTGCGCAAGTAATCGCGCGGCGCACGGCAGGGACGCCCGTTTGGGCGTCCCTGCGCTGTGCAGGCCTTGTTCGCACCAGGCCGCCGAACGGGCGCCGCGCATATCCCCTTATCAGCGCAGTTCCGATTTGGAGGTGACAGACGTGTCCCGCCCCAATCTGCTCTTCATCCTGACGGACGACCAAGGCGCCTGGGCGATGGAGTGCGCGGGCAACGCCGAGCTGAGCACGCCCTCGCTCAACCGTTTGGCGCGGGAAGGTACGCGCTTTCAGCGGTTTTATTGCGTATCGCCGGTGTGTTCACCCGCGCGGGCGTCCATCCTGACGGGCAGCATCCCCTCGCAGCACGGCGTGCATGACTGGCTGGCCGCCGGATACATCGACAGCCAGCAGCTCGCCCCGCGCCACGCCGCGCGTCTGACGGCCAATCCCCCCGATCCGCAACTCTCATGGGCGCGCGGTGCAAAGCTCGCAACCGACAGGGCGCAGCGCTTCCTAACGGGCCGGCGCACCTTCACGCAGGATCTGGCGGAGGAGGGGTACCAGTGCGCGCTCGCCGGAAAATGGCACCTGGGCGACTCTGGCCGTCCGCAGGCGGGCTTCACGTGGTGGCGCACCATCGCCATGGGCGGAGACGACTATTACCACGCCACGGTTCTCACCGACGATGGCTTCGATGCGCTGGACGGCGTGTACATCACCGACCACATCGCCGACGACGCCCTGGCTTTCCTTGCGGAGCGCGACGAGGGACGCCCGTTCTGTCTGTGCGTGCATTTCACCGCGCCGCACAGCCCGTGGGAGAGGGAACAGCACCCGCCGGACGAGTGGGCCATGTACGACGACTGCGCCTTCGCCTCCACACCCAACCCGCCTTTGCACCCGCACTCCATCTATAAAAAAAAGTTACGCACGCCCGAGGAGCTTGCCTCCTTTCGCAAAACGGCGCTGCACGGCTATTTTGCGGCTATATCGGCCATGGACCGAAACGTCGGCCGGATCCTCGCTCGGCTGGACGAGCTGGGCCTTGCGAAGGATACGCTTGTGGTCTTTACGGGCGACAACGGCATGAGCATGGGGCACCACGGCATCTACGGCAAGGGCAACGGCACCTTTCCGCAGAACATGTATGAGGAGGCCGTGCTCGTGCCCGCCATCATGCGCTGGCCGGGGCGCGTGCCCGCAGGCCGCGTAAGCCGCGCCATGCTCTCCCACTACGACCTGTATCCCACCCTAATGGAGGCGCTGGACAGCGAAACCATACCGCCCCAGGGGCTTCCGGGGATCAGCTTCGCCCGGCACCTGCTGGGCGGAGGGGAGCAGTCCGCCCAGCAGGTGGTGCTGTGCGACGAGTACGGCCCGGTGCGCATGATCCGCTCGGAGCGCTGGAAGTACGTGCACCGCTATCCGTACGGCCCGCACGAGCTGTATGATATGGAGGCCGACCCGTGCGAAGAGATCAATCTGACGGGCGATCCAAGGTACCGGGCCACGCAAGAGCGGTTGCGCGCGGCCCTGGAGGAGTGGTTCCTGCGCTACGCCGACCCCGCGAAGGACGGCCGGAGCGAGGCCGTCACGGGCGACGGGCAAATCGGCCCCGCAGGCGGCGCGGCGCATGGCCGCGAGCCTTACATCCAAGGCCCCATCAGCCGCACGAATAAACCCGACCCTCCCATACAGGCATAGCGTCATACGACAAGGAACACGAGGTGGCCCCAAGTGAACGTAGTCTTCATTTTGATGGACGACATGGGCTGGCGCGACCTGTCCTGCTACGGCAGCGACTTTTACGAGACCCCCAACATCGACCGCCTCGCGCGGGAGAGCATGACATTTACAAACGCTTATGCGTCCTGCCCAGTGTGCTCGCCCACGCGCGCCTCGGTGATGACGGGCAAATACCCCGCGCGCCTGGGCATAACGGACTGGATTGATAACAGCAAGCCCGCCGGGCACACGCGCGGCCGGGTGATCGACGCCCCGTACAAAAAGGAGTTGTCCTACGACGACCTCACCATCGCCCAGGCCTTTAAGGCGGCGGGTTACCGCACCTGGCACGTGGGCAAGTGGCACCTGGGTGGCGATGAGAGGCACTGGCCGCTTCAGCACGGCTTTGACGTAAACTTTGGCGGCTGCCACATGGGCATGCCGTGGCACGGCTACTACGCGCCCTGGAAGATCCCCACGCTGAGCGAAAGCACGGACGGCACGTACCTTACCGACCGCCTGACGGACGAGGCCGTCAAGCTCATCAGCGAGAGCGACGGCACGCCTTTCTTCATGTACTTCGCGCACTATGCCGTGCATACGCCCATCCAGGCCAAAAAGGAGTACGTTCCCTACTTTGAGGACAAAGCGCGCCGCCTGCTGCGCGACAAGGTCAACCCCTTGATCCAGGGCGAGGTCTTCCCCTGCGAGCATAAAAAAACGCAACGCGTCACCCGGCGCGTCATCCAGTCGGACGCGGCGTATGCCGCCATGATCCGCAGCGTGGACGAAAGCGTGGGGCGCGTTGTGGCGGCGTTGAAGGAAAAGGGCGTGTACGAGGACACGGTCATCGTCTTCACTTCGGACAACGGCGGCCTCTCTACGGCCGAGGGCTCCCCTACCACGAACGCACCGCTTGCTGAGGGCAAGGGCTGGATGTACGACGGCGGCGTGCGCGAGCCGCTCATCTTTCGCGCGCCGGGCGCCACGCGGCCGGGCAGCGTGTGCGAGGAACCCACGACCACCCCGGATTTTTACCCGACGCTCCTGCAGCTGTGCGGTTTATCCCTGCGGCCGCAGCAGCATATGGACGGCGTGTCCATCCTGCCGCTTCTCAGGGAGGAACCCTTCGCCCGCGGCCCGCTGTTCTGGCACTATCCGCACTACGGCAACCAGGGCGGCACGCCCGGCTGCTCCGTACGCGAGGGCGACTATAAGCTCATTCAGTTTTTTGAGGACGGCCACATTGAGCTGTACAACCTGAGAGAAGATATTTCCGAAACCTGCGATCTCGCACAGGCCCGCCCGGACATCGCTGCCCGGCTCCTCGCCAGACTGCAGGCCTGGCAAAACGACGTATGCGCCGTTTTCCCCGAACGCAACGACGGATATCAACCGTAACGTGGGCAACATGGAGGCCCGGCGGCTTTATCTGCCGCCGGGCCTCCACGCTGAAGCGAAGACAACCCCCTCTGCGCGAGTTTGTCTTCGGTTCGACCTGCGTCATAACCTCGTAACTCAGCATTTGTGCAAAACTGTCGCCTGCGGCTGCGAAGCAGCGCCTCGCTCCGCGAGGCATTGTGATGATCGCCCGGGTAACACCGCCTCGGCAGTGCGCCGCACGCGCCGACGCTTTATCGCCGTATGATGTGCGGCTTGTCAAGAGGCTCTTGGAAAAGAACCGGAAGACGGCTTCGTTTCCAAGCACACGAAAAACCCGGCGGCACGCAGCCGCCGGGTTTTTCGTGTGCTCTGTCAGCGAAAGAGCGATGCAACGGCGGCTGTGTCGGCGTATCGTTCGAACACATCGGTCAGCTCGTCGATGTGCGCCAGCAGCTCTTCATCCGAGCGCGTCTCCGGCGCTTCGTCTTCCGCAAGGGGCGCGTCCTCCTGCGGCAGGCGCAGCGGGGTGTAGGGCAGCACGGCCAGCACGGGCGTCCCGCACAGCTCCTCCAACAGCTTGCGCCCCTGCGCGAAGTCCGCCGGATCGCCGTGAAAACGGTTGACGATCACCCCATGCACAAGGCCTCGTTCCTGCGCGCTCATCAACGCAAGCGTCCCCACCACCGAAGCGTACATACCGCCGCGGTCGATATCCGCCACAAGGATCGTCTTGGCCCCGGCATAGGTGGCCATGGGCAGGTTGATGTAGTCGTGCGCGCGCAGGTTCGGCTCCAGCGCCGCGCCCGCGCCCTCCAGCACCATGTGCGGAAAGCGCGCGGCCACGCGGTCATAGCAGCCTTTTGCAATGTCCGGCATACGCGCGCGCATGCCGCGGCCTTCCTCGCTGTGATAATCGTAGGAATCCTTGCCGCATACCACCAGGCGCACCGCTCTTCCTCCATCGTATTTCACAAGCGCGGGCGACATGTCCCCTTCTGGCTCCACGCCGCAGGCCAGCGCCTGCATGACGAGCGGCGCGGGCAGCTCCATACCGTTTCGGAACATGGATCTGGGCGTCATGTTCTGCGCCTTGAACGGGGCTACAGAAAGCCCCATGCGTTTGGCCGCCCGGCACAGCATGAGCGCCACGGTTGATTTGCCCGCTCCGGACGAAGTGCCCAGCACCATCACTGCGTGTGCTCTCACGCGTCCACCGCCTTTCTTTCCGGCCAGGACAGCGCCCAGCACACATAGGCATGATCGAACTGATAACCCAGCTTCTGCGCCAGCCGCAGCGAGATCATGTTCGCGGCGTCCCAGGTGGGCTGCAGACCGCGCTCCATGGCATCAAGCGCAAACCGCGCCGCCGCGCAGGAAGCAAAGCCCTTGCGGTAGTAGTCAGGATGCGTATCGATCTGGATCTCCACGCCGCCCGGGAAGCTCCACGCGGTGGAACAGACGGACACGGGCTGCCCCTGCACGCACAGCGCCCAGCCAAGCGCCCCGCACAGGAAGGACGCCTCGTCTGGAAACACGCCCATTACGTCCTCGGCCCACGCCTGGCTGCGCAGGGTGCGCAAAAGTTCCCTGTCCAATGGCCGCAGCTGCGCCCCCTCCGGAGGCGCGGCAAGGCGCTCCAGATGCTGCGGGTCTAGGCGCGGCCTGCGAAAGGCAAACCGCACAAAGGCCTGTGTTTTGGGCGCGTGCAGCGCCAGTACCTGCTGCTCGCACGCGGGCGGAGCCACAAACACCGCAAGAAAATCGCCCTCGTACACTTCCACCAACCGGGACAGAATGGCCGGATTGCCCGCCAGGGCCACCTCGCGGTCAAGGAGCAGCGCCACCCCCGTAGGATGATCCATATCGTCCACTAAGGCTTGGCCGTGTCGGCCGCTCAGCACGGCGTGAATGAGGGTATCCCCGCACCCAGTAAAAAAGGGAGCCAGCGTGTACAGCCGCTCCTGCGGCATAATCGACAGCATAGGTTCACCCGCTTTCTGCAATACATTTCACAATACGATACGCGCCGCCGCTTGTCAAGCGGCCGAAAATCTTCTATGATAGGATCATGGTATCCTGCGGGGGTGTGGTAGAATATGGGCATCCAGATGCATTTCAACGACGCCGAGGCTCTGCTGATCGCTATCTCCATCGAGGAGCGCGGCGCTGCGCTATATCAGCGGGCGGTGGAGATTGTGTCCGGCGATGACGTGCGCGCGGTGCTGCGGCGGCTGCTGGAGGACGAAACGCGCCATGCGGCCCGCTTTCGGGCCATGTATGACGCGTTGCTGGAAAAGCGCAGTGCGCAGCAGCCCTACCCCGCCGAGGCGGCGATCTTTCTGCGCGCCATCGCGGCGGATGTGGTGTACAAGGGCGGGGTGATGGGCCAGGCCATGGAAGGCGGTCTGGACAGCATCGCCGCCGTGCTCCACGCGGCCATCGGCGCAGAAAAGGATTCGCTTCTCTACTATCTGGCGCTGCAGGAGCACGCTCGGGCGGACCTGCGCGCCGCGCTCAAGGCAATCGTGGCCGAGGAATCCGGGCATCTGAGCGAGCTGCAGGGTTACCTTCACGCTTGGGCCTAACGCGCAAGCCGCAGCAGAGCGAAAAGGAGTGACGGGCATGACGGCACAGGAGCGTTATCAGGCATGGCTGCATGACTTTGCGACCGACGAACAGACGGTGTCCGAGCTAAAGGCGATAGCCGGGAACGCCAAGGAGATAACCGACCGCTTCTACCGCGAACTCGAGTTTGCCACGGCGGGCATGCGCGGCGTGATTGGCGCGGGCACGAACCGTATGAACGCGTACAACGTGCGGCGCGCTACCAAGGGCTTGGCCGACCTGATTACCGAGCAGGGCCGCCAAAGGGACGGCGTGGTCATCGCCTACGACTCCAGGCGCTGCTCTGCGGAGTTTGCGCTGGAAGCCGCGCTGGTTCTATGCGCGAGCGGCGTAACGGCCCACCTGTTTGAAAGCCTGCGCCCCGTGCCCGTTCTCTCCTTCTCCGTGCGGCATCTGAGCGCCGCGGCGGGCATCGTCATCACGGCCAGCCACAACCCCAAGGAGTACAATGGTTACAAAGTATACGGCCCGGACGGCGGCCAAATGCCGCCCGAGGCGACCGAGCAACTCGTTGCGCATATACAGGCGCGCACCTATGCCCAGTCTCTCCCCATGGCGAAGCAGGCCGCGCTGGATGCCGGCCTTCTGCGAATGGTGCCTGCCGCGGTGGACGACAGCTACATCGCCCGCGTGAAATCGCTGTGCGTGCAGCCGGAGCTGTGCCAAACGGTCGGGCGCACGCTGCGCATCATCTACACGCCCCTCAACGGCTCGGGCAACGTGCCCGTGCGGCGCGTGCTGCGCGAGGTGGGCTTTCTGGACGTGCGCGTGGTGCCCGAGCAGGAAAACCCCGACCCGGACTTTACCACCGTCGGCACGCCCAACCCCGAAAACAAGGACGCCTTCCGCCTGGCCATCGCGCTGGCGGAGGAAACCCAGGCCGAGCTGATCTTTGGCACCGATCCGGACAGCGACCGTCTGGGCGTTGTGGTAAAGACCGAGAGCGGCTACCGCACCCTGACCGGCAATCAGATCGGGTGCCTGCTTACCGCTTATATCCTGGAAGGGCGCAGGGCGCAGGGGACCCTGCCGAAAAACGGGGCGATCGTTAAATCCATCGTGTCCACCGAGATGGCCCGCGCCATCGCCGACAGCTTTGGCGTAACCACTGTGGACGTGCTTACGGGCTTCAAGTTCATCGCCGAGCAGATCCAGCTCTTTGAGGAGAGCGGAAGCCATGACTTCCTGTTCGGCTTTGAGGAGAGCTACGGATACCTGAGCGGCACGTTCGTGCGCGACAAGGACGCGGTGATCGCCTCGCTGCTGATCGCCGAGACGGCCTGCGCCTACAAGAAGCGCGGCATGTCGCTGTGGGACGGCCTGCAGGACCTGTACAAGCGCTACGGCTATTACGGCGAGAGCGTGATCTCCATGTCCATGCCCGGGCAGGACGGCGTGGCCACCATGCAGGCCGCTATGCGCGGGCTGCGCGACCACCCGCCGGCCTGCATCGGCGGCTCCCAGGTCGTTGCCGTGCGCGACTATCTGCGCCGTGTGCGCACCGCGCAGGGCGTTTCCGCGCCGCTTGCGCTGCCGGAATCGGACGCGCTGTACTACGAGCTCTCCGGCGATGAATGGGTGTGCGTGAGGCCCTCGGGCACCGAGCCCAAGATCAAGCTGTATTTCAACACGCGCACGGCCGCCGCAGGCGACGTGCCCGCCCGGCTCGCCGCGCTGGAGACGGACATGCGGGCGATCATCGGCGCGTACGTGTAACCGTTCGGCCCAAACGCCACGGAAGGAGGCTGGACATGTACTACCAAAGCGACACCGTTATGCGGATGATCGAATCGCTCGGCCAGCTGCTGCGCCGCCTTCTGGGGCTTACCGAGGAGCAGCGCCTGGAGGAGGCCGCGCACCTGCTGCGCGACGCCATGCACCGCCTGACGGGCGTAGAGCTGTCCGTCGCCCGGGCCCTGCCCGCCGAGCGGCTGTTCTACCTGATCGGCACGGGCGAGCCGGCCCGCACGCTGGCCGCTGCCCGCGTGATGTGCATGCAGGCCGACCTGGACGACGGGTTGTTGTGCCCCGAGGAAGGCGCGGCACTGCGGCAAAAGGCGCTGGAGGTATACCTGCGCCTGGGACCGGAGGGCGGCGGCTACGTCGTGGAACACGTGGAAGTGCTCCGCGGCCGCGGCATCCCGGCCGACCCGCACCTTCTGATGCAGTTTTACGAGAGCGTCGGCAGCTTCGCCCGCGCCGAGGACGCGCTGGATGCGGCCCTCACCGCGGGAACCCTGGACGAGCAGGATGCCCGCGCCTTCTACGCCCGCCTGCTCGCACTGTCGGACGGAACGCTTGTGCGCGGGGGACTTCCCCGCGGCGAAGTGTTGGAAGGGATGGACCGATTCCGTTGATACAAGGACTTCTGCTCGACATGGACGGCCTGCTGCTCAACACGGAACGCATGGCCATCCGTGCTTGGGATATGGCCCTGCGCGAGTATGGTTATCAAGCGCCCGAGGGTTTCGCGCTGTCCTTCCTGGGCCGCGGCTCGGACAGGACCGCCGAGGGCCTGCTCGATCTGCTGGGCAAAGACGCGCCAGTACGCCTGATCAAAGAGCGCCGCCACGAAATCGGCCAGCAGATGGTGCGCAACGCTTCTCCCGGCGAACTGCGCATGCCCGGCGCGCTCGAACTGCTGTGTGCCGCGCAGCGCCTGGGTGTTCCGGCCTGCGTATGCACAAGCACGGAGCGCGACCGCGCGGCGGTGAAGCTTGACTGCGCTGGTCTGTCCCCCTACATCGCCGCCGTCGTGCCGGGCGACGAGGTCGCGCGCGGCAAGCCGTTCCCGGACATTTTCCTGGCCGGGGCCACCGCCCTGCGCGTCCCCATCGCATACTGCGCCGCCCTGGAGGACGCGCCAGCCGGCATACGCGCCGCGGCTGATTCCGGCGCGCTGGTATACGCCATACCTGACCTTATGCCCGTTCCCGCCGATCTGCTGCCCCGCGTTACCGTATGCGCCTCCCTGCTGGAGGCAATGGCCTCTCTCTTCCCGTAGCGGTGCGGCCATCCTATCCCGCGGGTGGCGCATTCGCAAGGCCATAAGCCATACGCAAACAGAATGCGCTCCCTATGGATTGGCGGCCGCACCTGCACGGCAGAACCGTATCGCGATATACGGCAGCGTGCGGCGGCCGCCAAACCAGCGGCGGGTACGCGTTGCAAGCGGTTACCTCGCGCTTATCGACGCAGATACTCGTGCCTGCCCGTAACCTCAGAACGCCATGCGCTCCCAGGCTCGGGCGTCCTTCGTCCGCTTTGGGATGCCGAGCATCTCTCGGGCCGTGTCCACATAAAAGCGGTAATCCTCAAGAGGCGTGCCGTTGGGAATGCGGTGGTCCAGGCCGAAGCACACGCCCTTGCGCATGCAGGGCTGCATTTTATACTCCAGTTCCTTCACGATCGCATCTCTGCCGCGCATAACGCAAAACTTGTCGATGCCGCCCTTGAAGGCCATCTGCCCGCCGTAGCGCTTGCGCAGAGCGACCATGTCCATGCCCGATGCAGGCTCGCAGGGGTACATCACCGTCAGGCCGCAGTCGGCGAAGGAACCGACCACCGCGCTCATATTGCCGTCGGAATCCTGCGAGAACAGACGGCAACCGCTGGAGCGCGCCACGTCCCAGCAAGCGGAGTAGTACGGCTTAAGAAACTCACCGATCTGCTTGGGCCCGAACAGCGGGCCGGACTTGCCGGCCATGTCCTCATGCACGCCCAAATGGTCCAGAGGCACAACGTCCACCGCGCGCTCCAGGCACCGCAGGGCGGTATCGCGCAGCGTGTCCAGAATATCGCGCACCAGATCGGGCTGTTCGTAGCATGCAACGCATGCCATCTCCTCACCCATCAGCTCGCGCAGCGTGTCGTAGCCGCCTGGGATACCTGCCATGGTCAACGCGCCGTCCCTTTGCTCGGCTTTGGCGCGCTGCAGCTGTTCACGGTCCACGCGGTCCTCCGCGAAGGTGTAGAAGGGCTTTACGCGCTCCCAGCTCTCAAAGTCGGTCACCGGAAAGCTCAGGGGCAGTGCGATGGTTGCGAAGCCCTTGAGTAGCTTCATGGTGCGGCCCAGCTCGTCGCGCGTGATGACATAAGGGTCCGTCTCTTCCAGCGTGGCGGGTACATAGCCGCCGCGCAGGCCGGTGTGGATGCCCACGCCCACGCGCTGAATCGTGTCAAAGTCGAAAGCGACCAGATCGATCTCATCCTGCGTGGCGCCTTGGCCGCGCCATTCCTCCTCAAGGCCGATGAGCAGGCCGAACAGCTCGACGAACATGGGCCGCGGAGCGTCCCCAAACGTCATCAAATCGATATACTGCCTGCGGTTCCAGCGCATGCAAGCACCTCCTCACGCCATCATTAGAACACAGCCGGCCGCACCCGTCAAGAGCGCAGCCCGCCGCCGCACCGGCCCTACCTGCAGGCAAGGCCCGGTCCCGCGAACAGCGGCAGCCGGGCCTTTGCCGCAGCGCTCCTACACGTCGTGTTTCTTCAGAAAGGCGTCCAGCGCTTCGCGCAGCAGCACAGCCTCGCCCAAACCTTCGCGCTTGGCCAGCTTGGCCAGACGCTGCAGCTGCTCCTGCGTGTAGTGGGCCGTCTTGGTCACCATCTTCTCCTCGCGCGCCAGGCACACGCGGTTGCGGCCGGCATGTTTGGCGCGTGCCATGGCGCCGTCCGCCTTGCGCACTAGCTCGCCGTAGCGCGAGGCGTCCTCGGGCGCCGCGGCAATACCGATGGACAGCGTGATGCGCGAGCCGTCCATGGCTTTCACGGCAAACGCTGCGCGCAGCGCCTCCATGGCCAAAAAGGCGTCCTCCTTCTGCGTGTCGGCAGGAAACAGCACCGAAAAAGCGTCTCCGCCGTAACGGTACAGGCGCGATCCCTGCGGCAGGCTCTCCTTCAAATATCGGCCGGTCTCAATGAGCACGCGGTCACCTTCCGCGTGCCCAAAGGTTTCGTTCACGTGCAGGAAGCAGTCCAGGTCAAGCATGGCGATGACGGAAGGCATGGAGTCCTCTTCCGCCTCCAGGGCGGCGGTCAGGTCGGCTTCGAAGGAATCGGCAAGGGGGAATCTAAGCGTTTCATTGACGGCGTTCGTCTTCTTGTTGTGCATGATCATCTTACCTCCCATATAGCACTTCGCTCATATTATCGTTCCAATTATCTTATTTGTAAAGTGTTATATTAAAAATAATACTTCGAATGTGCTGCGTGCAAAAAGCCCGCCGGTCATCCGGCGGGCGCAGACGCTGCGATGGCTATTTGCCTTCCTCGTCTTCCTCTTCTTCGTCCTCGTCCTCATCAAAGCGCGACTGGACAACCTCGATGAGCTTTTCCAGCAGCTCATCTTCCACGGGCACGAATTCCTCCATGTCGCCTTCCAGCTGGACGACCTTCATGATGTATACTTCCTGCTCGTCATGCTCATGGTCGCAGTCGGGGCCATGCTCGTGGCCGTGGTCATGGCCATGCTCGCAGCAGTCGCACTCGTCCTGCGCATCCGTCAGCACGGCGTATTCCACGCCATTATAGAAAAAATAGTCGAGCACTTCCAGCTCAAATTCGGCGCCTTGATCGTCCGTAAAGACGACGATATCGCGTTCCTCAGACATCCCGTTCGTTCTCCTTTCGGTCGTTACGTGATATTGTAACCGAATTATGCCCGAAGCACAAGGAAGATTGTGGCTTTTTACGGGAATCTTTTCGCGCGGCCTTCCTTTAGGCGGGCAAAGGGTGTACAATGGCTACAACTGTTTGAAAAATGGGGAGGTAATGTCATGCCCGTCACGCTGACGAAGGTTCCATACGGGGGCTGGCTCAATTGCCTGCGGCTGGCCAATGATGTATGCGAGCTCATTATGACCACCGACGTTGGGCCCCGCATCATTCGCTTTTCCATGCTTGGCAAGCCTAATATGATGTGCGAGAAATCCGACCAGATGGGGCAAACCGGCGGTGATGAATGGCGCATCTTCGGCGGGCACCGCCTGTGGCACTCGCCCGAGAGCATGCCCCGCAGCTACAGCCCGGACAATTCGCCCATTACCTGGACGGAAATCCCCGGCGGTGTGAAGCTTTCGCAGGCCACCGAGCCCTGGACGCAGCTGCGCAAGGAGATTGAGGTGGTGCTCTCAGCGGACGAGGCCAAGGTGCACCTGCACCACCGCCTGGTGAACGAGGGGCCCTGGACTGTAGAGTGTTCGGCCTGGGCGCTTACGGTGCTTGCGCCCGGCGGAATGGAGGTCGTGCCGCAAACCCGCCGTGACACGGGCCTTTTGGGCAACCGCGTGCTGGCTCTGTGGCCCTACACACGCATGAACGACCCGCGCGTTACCTGGGGCGACCGCTATATCGTGCTGCATCAGGACAACGCCTGCTCCTCCCCCTTCAAGTTCGGCTCCACGAACGAGGATGGCTGGGCCGCTATGTTCAACCATGATCAGCTCTTCGTCAAGCACTATGCGCACAAGCCCGAGGGGCCTTATCCGGATTTCGGCGTGTCGTTTGAGACCTATACGAACGATTTCATGACCGAGATGGAGACCCTCTCCCCTCTAACCCAGCTACAGCCCGGCGGCAAAATCGACCACCTGGAAAAGTGGGAGCTGTTTGGAGGCGTACAGCGCCCGCAGAACAACGAAGCGGCTATTGAGGCCGCCCTAAAAGGACGCGTGTACAAATAATGCTACAAGGATCTTGGATTCCCGGCACGGGCGACATCAGCGGCCCCATGCAGCTGCGCATGGACGTGTTCGTGAAGGAGCAGGGCTTCAGCGAAGCTGCGGAGCGCGACGACAAGGACGAAATCTCTTGGCACCTCTACATCACCGAGGACGAACGGCCCGTGGCGACGGCGCGCATCTTTGCCGAAGAACCGGGCGTAATGCACGTCGGCCGCATTTGCGTGGCAAAGGACCGGCGGGGCGAGGGCGTCGGCGATTTGGTCATGCGCCTGCTCATCGACCGTGCGCTGCAGCTGGATGCGCAGGAGGTGCGCTTGGGCGCGCAAAAGCGCGTTCAGCCCTTCTATGAGCGCTACGGCTTCATCGTGCTGGGCGATGAGTATCAGGAAGAGGGCGTACCGCACGTGCTCATGGGCGCGCCGTCCTTCGTTCTGGAATCGCTCTTCGGCGGCTGCGGCGGCGGGTGCGAAGGCTGCTCAAGCTGCGGCCATGGCGAAACCGAAGAAGATCACGGCGAATAAACGCAGCCTTGGCATTGCGCGTCTTCAGGCAAACAAGCCGCCCGGCGACATGCTCGTCGGGCGGCTTTGGCCGTAGAGAACGTCCGCTGTGCGCATATTTTATGCGTCCCGAACTCCCAGCACAGCGCTTCTACGGAAAGCTGCCGCGCGTTAGCCAGCGCTCCACCACCCGCTCCGCGGTTCTCCGTGCGGTTGTGGAACGGGCATGCCCGCCATGCTCATGGGGTGCCCGGCGCGCAAGCCCACGGCGGCCTCGGCGGGTTTGCCATCAGGCGCGCACGCCGCAGCGGTTGCGCCTTTGGCGCGGATAGCGTCATCTTCCCCTCCTGCGCCCGCAGGCTTGTCCCGGCACGCCTTTGGGTCTACAATGAGCATCGGGAGGAATGTCCATGCAGTCGCTGAAGCAGCACTTCCTGAGCCCCGAAGCGGCGTACACGCCTTTTCCGTTCTGGTTCTGGAACGACGCGCTGGAAAGAGACGAAATCGTCCGGCAGATCCATGATTTCAAGAACAAGGGGATCGACGGTTTCATCATCCACCCGCGCATGGGCATCCCGCGCGAAACGCCCTACCTGTCGGACGAATACTTTGTGCTGGTGCGCGTGGCGGTGGCGGAGGCCAAGGCGCTGGATATGCGCGTCATCCTCTATGATGAGGGGATGTACCCCTCGGGCTCGGCATGCGGTCGGGTCGTCGCCGAGAACGCGGCATTTGCCTCGCGGGGCATAAGGCTGGCATTTCTTGAGGACGGCAAGCTCATGTTGGACCCGAGTGACGAACCCATCGCACTGGTCGCGCTTCGCATGGCGGGTGATAACGCGTACGACCGCTCCAGCGCGCGCGTGATTAAAGACGCCAGAGACGCCTGCGGGAAGGAGACGGTCGTAGCCATAGTCATGGGGTACACACACGGCACCATCCGGGGTATCCACCCGGGCCAGGACGACGGCGAACCCGACGCGCCCCCATCCACCGATCTTTTGAATGAGGACGCCATCGCGTGCTTCATCCGGCTAACGCACGACAAATACCACCGGCACCTCAAGGAGTACTTCGGCTCCACCGTCATCGCCATGTTCACCGACGAACCCAACATCATGGGGCGCGGACGCCGAGAGCATACAATGTTCCCTTGGACGCCAGGATTCGCGCAGGAGTACGAAGCGTCGGGCCTTTCGCTTGCCGACCTGCCCGCGCTCTTCCTTAATGCGGGAACGGCGACGGAAGGAATCCGACGCGACTATCAGCGCGCGGTGTACAAGCGCATGAACCGCACGTTTTATGCGCCGCTCTCCCGATGGTGCGCGTCACATGGCATCGCGCTCACGGGGCACCCGGAATCCAGCGAGGACATTGGCCTTCTGTCCTTTTTTCAAATCCCCGGGCAAGACATCGTATGGCGCTGGGTTGCGCCGGAGAGCGACCTGGGCGTAAGCGGCGTGCATTCCACGGCCGCCAAGTGCGCCTCCGACGCCGCGCGGCACCTGGGACGCCCGCGCAACGCCAGCGAGGTATTCGGCTGCTGCGGGCCGGGCGGCAACCACTGGTCGCTGCCTCCGGACGATATCAAGTGGTATCTCGACCATCTGTTCGTGCGCGGATGCAATCTCATCATCCCTCATGCGTTTTACTACTCGCTGCGCACCGAAATGCAGTATGCAGAGCGCCCGCCCGACGTGGGCCCGGGCAACATCTGGTGGCCGCACTACAAGCAGGTCGCTGACTACATTAAGCGCATGAGCATGCTCATGACGGGCGTCAACCAGACGCAGCTCGCCGTGTTGACCAGCGACGAGCATCTGCCGCACGAGTCCGTGCGTGCGCTCTACGAGCGGCAAATCGAGTTCAATTACCTCTGCCGCTCGGCGCTGTTTGCCGCTACAATGGATAGCGGCTTTATCCGTATTGAAAATCAGGCGTACCGCGCGCTTCTGGTGGAGGACGAAACGCTCCTCGAATCCGATGTTGTGCAAGCGCTCGAGCCATTTGTGAACGGCGGAGGCACGGTGATAAAAGTCGGCGGGTTGACCCCTGATGAAGTCGCCGCCGCCGCGCTCTCCTGCGTTTCCCCCGCGGTTCGCGTAGCGCCCGCGCAAAGGGACTTGCGCATGACGCATGTTGCCCTGGACGGCGTCCACCTCATCCTGCTGGTCAATGAAGGCGATGCAGCCCTGGCCGCTACGCTCGACATTGCGCTCAACGGCCGGCCCGAGCTTTGGGATGCGTTCCGCGCAGTCGTCGCCCCAGCCCGCTTCGCTCGTGATGGCGGCAGAACGCTGGTGCCTTTCGCGCTGGGCCGCCGCGAATCGCTGGTGGTGGCGGTTTCCGGCGGCCTGCGCTTGCCCAAACCCACGCCTGTTTCCCGCCGGGAAGGCGTGCTGACCTACGCAATATCCTTCGACTGGCCGGACGACGGCATCGCATGGCTTAACCTGGGCGACGTGCGCGATCTGGCGGAGGTGGACGTCAACGGGGTGTACGCCGGGGCGACGCTCTGGAAACCACACGCGCTCGACATCCCTGTAAAAGCGGGAAAAAATAGCCTGATTGTGCATGTGCGGGAGAGCAAGGCCAATACGTACGGCACGCCCGTTCCCGCGGGCATCATGGGCTGCATCGAGATTTACTGAGAGCGACGGGATGAGCACGCGAAACCATCATATGCTGCGGTCAAGGCGCACGGGTGAAGCAAGCCGAAACGCGCGGCGTTACGGCTCGGCAGCCCTCGTGATATCCGGCGCATACGGCGGCTATTATACCATACTGGCGGAGGTGTGCACATGAACGATAGGGTCAGGTTGCTCGTGCTGACGGACATCAGTACATTGACGGCAAGCAAAGGCGAGCCGGACGATACGCAGTCGCTGGTGCGGCTTATGCTGTACGCCAACGACATTCGGCTCGAAGGGCTTGTGGCAACATATACGCCCCACACGGGCGGGGTTAACCCGGAGTACCTGCACGCGGTGGTGGATGCATTCGGTGCGGTACGCGACAGCCTTGCGGCACACGATCCGCGGTATCCGCGCACCGAAGAGCTGCGGCGCATGTGCGCCGCGGGGAGCGCGCGCCCTGGGCTGGACGAGGTGGGCGAAGGCAAGGATACCCAAGGCTCGGCGCTGATCATTGACAGAACGGATGCGAGCGAGCGCCCCCTGTGGATTGCAGCCTGGGGTGGCGTGACGGAACTGGCGCAGGCGCTGTGGCGCGTGCGCGCCTCCAGGCCGGAGGCGGAGTACAAACGGTTTGCCGCCAAACTGCGCGTGTACGCCATCGGCGACCAGTACGACAACAGCGGGCCTTGGATACGCGACGCTTGCCCGGAGGTATTCTACATCATTGCCCGCCACGCCTACAGAGGTATGTACCGGCTGGGCGACACCGTCACGTGCGCGCCAGAGTGGCTTGAAAAGGCCATTAAGGGGCGGGGCGCGCTTTCCGATGCCTATCCCATATACGACGGCGGAGACGCGTTCGGCGACTTTCTGGGGCCGACGAAGGGGCTCAAAGAGGGCGACACGCCCTCTTTCCTTCACCTAATCCCCAACGGGCTTTCCGACCCCGAGCACCCCGATCAGGGCGGCTGGGGCGGACGCTTTGAGCGCGTGCCCGGAACCAATGTGTTCACCGACGCGTGCGATTCCGTGGGAGAGGCGCGCGATGAATGGGCGAGCGTTTACCGCCACCGCCCGGATTTTCAAGCCGATTTTGCCGCGCGAATGAATTGGTGCGTTCAGGCGCCCGGAGAAGGCGCGCGTTACCCAACCGTCCATCTCCTGGGCGGAAACGCGCGCACCGCAGCGTATGGCGCCGACCTCGTCCTCGCCTGCGAGGCATCCCATCCAAGCGGCACGCCGCTCCGCTTTCACTGGCGCTACTATCCCGAACCGGGCACCTATCGGGGCCGGGCTCTGTTGAAGGACCAGGAGTCGCAGACCTGCACCGTTCGTTTTCCGTGCGGGGGCTCCTGCGGGCCCGCCACCGCGCACATCATCTTGGAGGTGCGCACCAAGGATGAGCCGCATGTAACGCTTTACAGGCGCGTGGTCGTCCATATTCGGTAAGCGCAGAACCACGCGGGCGGATTCTCTTCTCTGCCTCGTTCATTGAACTCTCATTCGTCCTTGGTGCAAACGACGTATCAAACGCTTGTCGCCCTGCGGCCGCGCGCTGTGCAGCAAGCCCGCGCCCGGCAGGCCGGTCGCAGGCCGCAGCGTGGTTTCCAGCGCAAGCCCCAGGAAGCGCTACTTTGCTTGTACGAGCGGGCTTTCCTTGTAAAGTCTCACCATCACCGCGCTCAGCGGCTCCAGCGTAAGCTCGTATCCCCCCGCCCGCCTGTCAAGCAGCACGGCCGTATTCGCGTCCGGCGCGGCGAACAACTCGGCCGCACAGGCTTCCTCGGCCATAAGCGTGCAGCTTTGCGGCTGGTGGGTATAGTTGGCGATGAACTGCGCGCTCTCGCCTTCCGGACGTCCGGAAGCCGCCCAGCGGCTGGTGGACAGCGACGGGCAGCTCAGACGCTTGCCATTTCGCAGCACCATGGGAATATCGTACGTGCCGGCCAGTACGGCGGGCTTAAGCATCCGCCCGAAGCGCAGATATGGCTTGCCCAGGCCCTTGCGCCAAGCGTTGTAGTTGCGCACCAGATCGATAATTGGGCGCTGCTCGGGTTTTTCCACCTCCCAGCTCGTGCACCAATCCCAGTGAATCTCGCCGTGATCGCGCAGCACCAGCGAGAGCATATCGCCCGCGATAAAGGAATGCGTGATCCGCTGGAGCAGGCTGAGGGGTGACTGCTCGATGTCGATGGCCATGCAGCTCATGTTTTGGTTGCCCATGAAATTATTGATGTATTCATGATATACATAGGCGTAGAACGGAACCGGCGTGCCAACGTGATAGTTGATCTCAAAACGCAGGTCGTTATAGCGCAGATGGCGCATATACGGTTCGGCTGCGCCGGCCTCGCACCCCAGCACGACGTTTCGTCCATTCTCGCGGCACACGGCGGCCATGGCGTCCAGCAAAGCGGACATGGCTCGGTTTTGCCATAGGCCCGGAGCCGGCGGATGGCCGTGTTCCTTGCTGTAGCAAAGGCTGGCGGCCCCCCCGAGGTTCTGATCAAAGTACTGCACATAGTCGCAGCCGCTGGAGACGATCTTGCGGAGCTCCGCAGTGGAGGTTTGGGCAACGAATTCGTTCGCAGGGCACATATCGTAGCCGGTGCGGATCGGTCCGTTGCAGATGAGCGAGTTGGGCGTACTGCCGTCGGGCGCGGCGCACATGATATCGATGAGGTGTCGCTCATCAAACTCCCTCTGGCATTCGTACGCGGGGATCAGGTTGCTTTGGTTGGTCCAGGCGATACCGCTGCAATACAGCCCTGCCAGGTTGTCGTCGCGGTGCAGCGCATCCACAAATGCACGGTATGCGTCCTCTCCCCCCAGGGGCGGCCAAACGTACGGCGGTGCCCATGGCGCGGTTCCCTCCCACTGCATCGGCAGCGACATGACCCGGCTGCCGGTGGCTTGCGACAGGCGGCGCAAGGCGTCAAGCGCCTTCGTAAAAGGATAAAAATCGGAGTTGACCGACATATCGCCAAAATGCATCTGGCCGCGGATCGGGTAGATAGCCGTGACGGGCGAATCGTCCAGCCATGCGGGCAGATCGGCGGCATCGGTCAGCTTTGGCGGTTTCGCAATGGCGGATGTCTGGAACCATTCGCGGTACATGTCGGCGGCAGTGTGCCAGTCTCCCTCGAATACGCGCATCACCATGGGGTAGCCCATCTCGTGCGCGCCGCGCCCCCATGCCCCGGGAAATAAGCGAATTTCCAGCGCCACGCCGCCCTCCTTGCCGTAGTACTCAATCGCCTTAACGCTGCATTCCGTGTCCTCTGCCGCCAGGTACAGGCCGCAATCTTTTCCATAATAGGCCAAGCATTGAGAAGGGCAGGGGCCGGGATACAGACCCTCCCAGCCTTTGCTGGGATAGCCGACAAAACCGTAGGGAATGATGCCATTTTCCCTGATTTGCAGGTCGTGCACCAGCACGCCCTCCATGGCAGGCCACAGGATGGCGGCATCGCCGCCGGCACCCACCAAGTCATTGGGCACGACGACGTGAGGGAAGTGAATGCTGTCCACAGTCAGATCCGTGCGGTTTTCCAACGAGAGGCGCCAGCGAATGGCATCCTTTCCGTCAAATGACACGCGCACAGCAACGCTGATCTCCTGCCCGCCGACCCATTCATAGCTCAGCATCCAGGCGTCAGGCGCCTGGGTATCAAGCGCCCGCACGCCGGCGGGGGATAGCTTGACCATGTTGCCCGCACCGTCGCGCATATACAGCAGGAAGAGCGGAAACGCGCGGTTGCCCTCGCCGATCAGTTCCCGTCCCGATCTTAAAAAGCGAAGCGAGCGGATAGCGCCGCTTACATCATCAAGTTCCAACCTGTAAACAGACGTTTCGCGTATCATAGCATGTTATTCCCTTCACGCGGTTCATCGGCAAAGCGCCGGATGCGGAGCATGCCGTGCATTTTTCTCTGCAGGAATACCGCTAGCACTTCGCTCCATCGGCCCTCATACGATCGGCAACGATGCGGCCGTCCAGCGCCCGAGGGGTTGTGGCGCGCTCCAGGACGCATGCGGCTGCCGTTCCCGCCGCCTGCCCCATGGCAACACAATCGCCGGTGACGCGATAGGAGGCGTGCGCGTGAAAACACCCGCTGATACAGCGCCCCGCCACCAGCATGTTGTCGATGCCGAGCGGCACCAGGCTGCGGTAAGGAATATGATAGGGCCGGGTGATGAAGCGCGGCCCGGCCGCCTCCTGCCCCGCCTGGCCTTCCTGCCCGTTCTTATCCGGCTGATGGATGTCCACGCCAAAGGTACAGATGCAGATGCCGTCAGGATACCGCGCCCCCTCGAGCATATCCTGCAGGGTAATCTCGTATTCACCGGTGATACGGCGCGTCTCCCGCACGCCGATATGCGGTCCGGTTTGATCGAGCTGGGCATCCTTGAACTGCGGCAGATACTTTTTAAAAAAAGTGAACGTCTCATTCACGAGCTGGCGGCCTTCAATCTCGGACAGGGTAAGATCGCGCGCATCCAGTGCATTTCGCTCACGCACATGCGTCAGCTGGCATACGCCCGTGTGCGATCCGGGTAGGCGAAGCAGGGCGGGCACGGTATAGTTGAACACATAGTCGCTCAGCCCTTCGCGCACTACCGCCTGCTTCATCAGGTGATATAGCTCTCCCCCGCCGCTGAGAGGAAAACGCTCATAATCCTGTACGAAATCCATGTTGGACATGCGGAACATGAGCGTCATGGGCTGCGCCAAACCGTCCTCATCGCGTCCCATCTTCCAGGCGGCGCCGGCGCGGGCGGCAACGTCGCCGTCGCCCGTGCAGTCGATGATGACCTTGCCCAGATAAGCCTGCCGCCCGGATTTGTTTTCCACAATAACGCCCGTCGCAGTCTTGTTATGTATGAGCGTCTCGCAAAAGTATGTGTGGAAGAGCAGATCGACGCCCGCGCGCACCATCATCCGGTCGAGCAAAAGCTTCATGGCTTCAGGATCAAAGGTATACATGGTGTAACTGCTAGAACTCATGCCCATGCCGTTTATGTTGTCGACGATCTCCTGCACGATGCCGCCCTTGTTGAGGTAGTCGAACAGTGGATTGATCATGCCCGCCGTCCACATGCCGCCCAAAAAACCATATTGCTCTACCAGCAGGGTTTTGTGGCCCGAGCGGGCTGCGGCGAGCGCCGCACCAACGCCGGCAGGGCCCCCGCCAACGACGATGACAGCGTACTCTCCGGCGATAGGCGTTTTTCGCGTCTCCGTTATGAAGCTCATCTTTCTCTTCCTCCTACAACCATATCGCGCGATGCGGCGCTTTGCAGGAAGGCACGGGTCATCCGTCGCACCTCGCGCCATCGCGGGACATCTGTTCCACAACCAGGCGACCATCCAGCCTGTCGGGCGCAATGCCGTTCCGGATGCAAAGGGCCGCCGCCGTGCCTGCCGCCTGTCCCATAGCAGCACAATCGCCTGTTACGCGATACGAGGCATGCGCCTCGAAGCTGCCGGATATGCAGCGGCCGGCGATCAACAGATTGGTGACCCTTTGGGGCACTAAGCAGCGGTAGGGTATATGGTAGGGCTTGATGTGATGCCTTGGGTTGTCCACCTGCGATTTTCCGTCGGGCTCGTGGATATCCACGCCAAAGGTACACACGCAAAAGCCGTCGTCAAAGCGCGCACCGCGAACCATATCCTCCAGCGTAAGTTCGTATTGGCCATCGATACGGCGGGTTTCACGCACGCCGATCATGGCGGCCGTTTGGCCTAACTGCGCATGCTCAAACTGCTGCAGGTGCGTCGTGAGAAACGCCATGGCCTCGTTGACGCGCTCGCGCCCCTCCAGCTCCGCCTCAGAGAGCTGCCTCGGATCTAGGGCTGATTTCCCCCGGATGTGCGTCATCTGCATGACGCCTACGTGTTGGCCTGGAAGGCGCAGCAGGCAGGGCCGTTCGAAGTTAAACTCATAATCGGTAATGCCCTTATGCTCCAGCGCCCGCTTCATCAACATGAAGAGCTCGGTATCCTTGCCGTACGGGTTTGGGTAGTTCTGCACATAATCCAGGTTATCTATCTTGAACATGAGCGTCATGGGCTGCGTCATGCCGTCGGCTTGGCGCCCCATCTTCCACGGCGCGCCTGCGCGCGCGGCCACGTCGCCGTCGCCCGTGCAGTCGATGACGATTCTCGCGCGATATGCGCCGCGGCCGCCCTTGTTCTCAACGATGATCCCCGCCACGGTGTCGCCTTCCACAAGCGCATCGGCAAAATAGGTATGGAACAGGATCTCAACGCCGGCCGCCACGGTGATCCGGTCGAGCAGCAGTTTCATCGTCTCGAAGTCGAACGTGTAGTAGGGAAAGCCGCTCATGGTGCTCTTTCCCATCGCCGTGATGCGCTGGGCCAACTCTGCGACGATGCCGCCCTTGTTCTGAAAGTCAAAAAGAGGATTGACAAGGCCGCTGGTCCACATGCCCCCCAAGCACCCAAATTGCTCCACGAGCAGCGTGCGCGCCCCGGCGCGCCCGGCTGCCACGGCGGCGCCGAAACCGGCCGGGCCACCGCCCACGACGATGACATCATACGAATCGAGCACCGGGGTTTTCCGGTTTTCCACAAAGTATTCCATGTTGCCTCCTCATGTCTTGCATGTTTTTTTGTTCAGCTCCCGGTACTTCATGGGGGTTAGCCCATACATGGCTGTGAATTTTTTATGGAAGCTCGCCATGTCGGAGTAACCGATGTCCCATACGATTTCTTGAAGGCCCATGCCCGTACCGGAGAGTAAGCGCAGGGCCTCCTTCATGCGGATTTCCGTGACGTGATCGATATACCTCTTTCCTGTTTTTATGCGAAACAGGCGGCTGACGTAGGCGGTGGAAAGATTGCTGTGCTCCGCTACGCTTTTCAGGCTCAGCCCTGGCTCTTTGTAATGACGCCGAATGTAGTCGATAACGACGGCAAAGGAATCGGCCGGCAGCGCGGGCGCATCCCGGCAAATAGCTTCAAAGAGCAGGTTCATGTTGCGCCGATATACATTCTGTTCAAAGGGATCGCTTCGCAGAATTTCGGTCAGCACGGCGGACCTGCCGTTCATATCCATCAGGCAGTGCAGGGTGGAGTTGAGCACTTCGTAGCGGAAGGTGATCCTCGCCGCCTCGCCCCGCCCCTCGCGCTCGTTTTTTTCCATCATATGAGCAAACTGCCTGTCGATGGATGCCCTATCGCGTGATAGCAGCGCCTCGCGGAAGCGGTTTGATTCTTCCTTGGTCAGCGCCGCCGAGAGATCGAACGCCACGAGCTCGTCGAAGAGCAGCGGGGCATCGCCCCATGACTTTCCCGGGCGGGCATTGAAGGCGTATACAGCTTCCACATGCGCTTTACCGATATCCTCATAACCCTCAAAGGCCCGGCTAAAGCACAGGAACGGCGTTGCCAGATCAAACAACATGCTAACCTCTACTATCCTGCGGCCAAACGCATGTCGGCTGATCTTTTGCGCGTCTTGATCCGGCAGATTGTACAGCACGGTAAGCACCGGGCGGTCCGAGATCATCTCCCGGCAGTTCATACGGCACCCGGGCAGCTCTTTGAGCTTATCGTAGCAGGCATCTATCTGGGCGGGTTGCAGGTTGGATACGCCGTGCAGGCAAATCAGCACGACGCAGCGCCAGCCTTCACTCGTTTCCGCGTCCACCAGCGCCGCCTGACCGGCGCGTCCGTCCGGCAAGCCGTGGAACAAAAGCAGCAGATTCTGTTCGGCGATCGTACGGCGCGCATTTTCCACCACGGCGCTCATGCGCGCGTTTTCCTCCGCGGTAAGGGCGATCATGTCCCTGATGTAGGAAAGATCGCCGCCGGCGTGCCCCTTGTTCTCGTTAGCCACCTTGTTGTTCACGCCCAAAGCCTTGACAATCTGCTGGATCGGATAGGCGTTGCGTTTGCTGAAACGATACGACATCAGCAGCGCTGCAAAAAGGATCAGGGCAATGAAGATATAGGAGCCAATTTGCATCAGCAGGATATCGCCGAACAGGAGCGCCGTACTCGATGACAACGCAAAGCCCACCTGGAAGTGCTCGGAATAGCTCGTCAGCATGGTATGGCGTTGTTTAGCTCCAGGCATTTCCCGGATGGTCATATCCGGCACCATGGCAATGGATCCGTTCCGCTCCTCATGAAAGACGATGGATTGGCCGTTGGGCAGGATGATGCCAACGTAGCTGTCCAGCCCCTGCCGCATCTCGTTCATAAGCTGGATAAGGGATGCATCGCCGACCAGGAAGTTCACCGAAACCCGCTCATACCCGCGGTTCGCCGGCACGGAGTAATGAAAGAGCAGCAGCTTTTCCTCAGCTGATGAAAAGAAGCGCATGGCGCTGCCCTGCGTGTCCCGAATCAATTGACTCAGCGCGTCCGCCTGATCCGGATCACTGATGCGCAGTATCGACCGCACGTAAGTATCCATGCTGCTCATGCCGCCCGACGCGTAGATATCGCTTCCATTCATGGTGATGAACACATCATGCGTCATAGGGTCGTAGTTCTTAATACTCTGCAAAGTTTGCACGCATCGGATGGAACTGGTTCGCGTCGGCGTAAGCATTTGCGTCGTGACATCCTTGTTGAGACTGATGTTCATGCTGGAAAGCTCGTACGTTTGGTATTGGAGCTCGAATTTATTGCGGATGCTGTGCGCCTGACTCTGCATGATGCTCAGATTATCTTCGCGCAGCAGCACAAACACGCCGGATGCTAGCGCCGTAAAGGCGATATAACACGGAATGAGAATGAGCACATAGGAGGTGAAGAGCTTTTTGATATAGCTCGTCACGTTCGCCTGGCACCCCTTTCTTGCGTGTGGCGTTTTCGCCTAAGCATCACGGCTCAAACGGTAAGCTTACTGCTCCGATCCTACAAAGAGGGAGCGGGGGCATTGCTTGCACAATGCCCCCCCGTACCTAACTACAGGCCCATATATCGGTTGTACGCATCGGCGTTGATCTTCATCACATCGTCGATGCCCATGGTCTTCAGCGTGCTTTGGAAGGAACCCCATCCAGCCTCCAGATCGGTTTCACCCAGGACAAAACGAGCCACGGCGTCGCTTATGTAGCTATTCAAGTCGGTTGTGATCGAGGAAAGCTTTTTTTGCTCTTCCTCGGTAAACAAAACCACCGGGAAGATATCGGTGAAGTACGGCACCGCGCCTTCAGTGTATGCGTCGTACAGCCATACGTTATTGCCCGTCGGCTTAAAAAGCTTCCATTCCGTGTCGCGGTAAATGTTCAGCGTCGCCAGCGTCAGTTTGCCCACGCGGAAGGCCTCATCGGTATCCGTCCAGCCTGCCGGCATCACGCGTTTCCAGGTGCCGGCCGACTCGTCCACCCAGTCCCAGCCGATGCCCTGCTTGCCGATAAAGCCATAGGTGGATCCCTCATCCGAGTAGAAGTAATCAAGCAGGCGGAAGCACTCCGCAGGATAGGGATTCTTCGTGGTAATGAGCACATTGCCAACGGCCAGCAATCCATTGCTCGCGCCCACCATCGGGGTGCTGTTCTGCGCGGAGATCAACCCGCCGAAATACACGAAGTCAAAGGCCGTCTCCTTGGATTCAAACAGCCAGGGCGCGGCAGCGGCGTACGCCCCTACACGCCCTTGGGCGATTTTGGCATTGTGTTCCTCGGTCGTCTGGATAAATGTGGCCGAATCGAGCAGGCCGTCCGCGTAAAACTTTCGCATCCATTCGAGATATGCCTTGTAGCGTTCATCCGCCGCGATGGCGGTGGGCTTGCCGTCCTTAACGATCATCGTAAGGCCGCTGTAGGATTTCACCGGCATGCCAAGGGCGTTGAGTACAATCTCGTCTAGCACGCGGCCGGTAACCGGAATCTCATCTTTTTCCTTATTTCCGTTCAAATCCTGCGCCGCAAAGGCCTGAAACAATTCGTACAGCTCATCCAGCGTCTTTGGGTACTTTTTCCCTACCGCCTCGATCCATTTGGCGTTGATCCAATTGCGGTTCGCCATATTCGCCGGGATCGCGCTGCCGGTTACCAGGGTATAGATATTGCCGTCCGGGCTTGTGCACAGTTTCTCCATGGCGTCATTCTTGCCGAAGACAACCTTGGTGTTCACCCCGTACTTGTCAATCAAATCATTCATCGGGGCGAAGAAGCCTTGCCCGCCGTAATCGGCAACCTCGGCCAGCGAAAGGCCGCTGTTCAGGAATAGGTCGGGCAAGTCGTTGGAAGCAAAAATCAACCCTTTTTGCACCTTCCACTCTTCCGTGGCATACTCCTTGCACTCAAAGACGATGCCAAAGTCCTCCTCGATTTCCTTGACCATGATCAGATCCTTCCACGAGGCGCACAAAGGATTGCGCTCGCCGCTGACCGTGACGGTAATCTTTTCATTTACGATCGGGTAGCCGGTCGGATTGAAGTTGGCGTTTTTCGCGGGTTCCGGCGTAGCCGTGGCGCTGACGGCAGGTATGCTCGTGCCTGCCGCCGCGGGAGATGCGGGCGGCGCCGCAGAAGGCGTGTTCTGACAGCCCGCCATGACAAGCATCACGCAGGCAAGCACCACAACGACGACCCTGTTTAGGACACTGCTTCTTTTCATGAGCAACCTCCGCTTGTTTATTTTATAACGGGTTCCCGTTATAAGCCATAGGTCATGTTGCTTTAACCCTTCACCGAACCGATGAGCACGCCCTGCACAAAATACCTTTGCAGGAAAGGATAGACGATGAGCAGCGGCAGAGCCGACACCACGATGACGCCGTACTTCAGCTGGTTGGCAATCATCTGCTTTTCCAGAAGGGCCTTGACGGTATCGGCCTCGGCGTTGGCCAGCAGTTCGGCGCTGATCTGGCTCTGTACCAAAATTTCGCGCAGAATTAACTGCAGAGGAAACAGGGCGCGGTTCCGAAGCGCAATCATAGCGTTAAAGTAATCGTTCCAATGGCCGATGGCGAAGTATAGGGCCATCACGGCGATGATCGCCTTGGAGAGAGGCAACACGATACGTACAAAGATGCCCATGTTGCTGCATCCGTCGATGGTTGCGGCCTCCTGAACCTCAAGCGGTATGGCGCTTTGAAAAAAAGTCCGGCTGATGATGATGTTGTAAGCGGACGTAAGGCCGGTAATCAGCATTAGCGCACGCGTGTTGATCAGGCGGAGCTGCACGAGATTCAGGTATGAGGGGATCAGCCCCCCTCCGATGTACATCGTGACGAGAAACATGGTCATAAACACATGCCGTGCGCGGAAATCCCTGCGTGACAGCGCATATGCGCAGGGCAGCGTGACCACGAGGTTGAGGACGGTTCCGCCCACGGTGTAGATGAGCGTGTTGTAATAGCCGACCCAGAGATCCTTGTATTGCAAGATTCTCCTGTATCCGTCCAGCGTAATGCCCTTGGGCAGCAGCCACATTTCACCCGTATAGATATAATTGGGATGGGAAAAAGACGCGCTGAGTACGTAGAGCAGAGGATACAGTACGATGAGCAACACCAAGGCAAGCATGGCGTTGTTGACGATATCAAAGGTTTCCGTTCTGCGTATTTTTCGGCTCATGCCCGCTGCCCCCCCCTCAGTAAAGGCCGGTCTGACCCGCCCGGCTTGCGATAGCGTTCACCGTGACGAGCAGCGTGCAGTTGATGACCGAGTTAAACAATCCCACGGCTGTGCCAAAGCCGTAGTCCAGCTTCTCTAAGCCGACCTTGTATACGTACGTTGAGATGACCTCCGAAGCGGAGAGGTTCGCTTGGTTTTGCAACAGGTATACCTTTTCGTAGCCCACGGACAGGAGTGAGCCGCAGTTTAGAATGAGCAACACCATGATCGTTGGCATGATGGCCGGCAGATTGATGTAGATGATGCGCTGCATGCGCGAAGCGCCGTCGATCTGGGCCACCTCAAGGAGCGTAGGATCAACGCCCGAGAGCGCGGCAAAGTAGATGATGGAGTTCCATCCCGCATTCTGCCATACGCCCGTAAGCACATAGATCCACTTAAACATGGAGCCGTGCTGCATGAAGGCGATGGGTTTTGGTGCTCCCAGCGCCTTGAGCGCATGGTTGACGATACCGACCTCCGGCGAAAGAAAGAGCGTGATGATGCCGCACAGCACGACGACGGAAATGAAGTGCGGCGCATAGGTAACGGTTTGCACGAACTTACGGTACCGGCCATTCCTCACTTCGTTAAGGGATAGCGCCAGGATGATCGGGAAGGGAAAGCCGATAGCCAGGCCCAACGCGCTGAGCGTAAGCGTGTTGCGCATGAGCACGGGAAACCAGTACGAAGAGAACAAGCGAGTAAAATGGCTTAACCCGATCCACGGACTGTTCCATATGCCCAGCATGGCCTTGTAATCCTTGAAGGCCAGGATGATTCCGTACATTGGCTTATAATGAAAAATGGCATAGTACAATACCGCAGGCAACACCATCAAGTATAGTTGGCTTTTGTTGATAAAGACGCCGAAGTTGCTTCTTCTGCTGCTCTGCATCTGCATCCTCCCAGCCAAGGTTTCTCGGTGCAAGCTGCGGCCCTATCAACAGTATAGCGCCTTTGCGCAATTGTTCAATTGGCGAATAGTATATGTTGAAATATATGGAAAGCGCCTAATTTGGCGCTTTCATCCTGTCCATAGCACCGCATCTTCTGTCGATGTCAATTCTCGCCATTGTCTATAACGCAGGTTTCAAGGCGCTATTGCCTTCCCCCGTCGCCGCCGCGCGGATCAGCGCGGCGATGATCTGTACTGCGATGCAGGAGCCACGTCGTTGCCCTGGCGAATCGAGCATCCGTCAGCGCCGCAAGGCCGAGGGTGAGACCGCCGGCCACCGCAGACAGGCGCCGCACATCCGCCATTAAGTACAGGCCGCCCGGCGATACATTCGCCGGGCGGCCTGACATGCTCCCTCATACATCGCGCAAGCTGGCCAGCCGAGTCCCTTCTCAGGAATCGGCGGTGGACAGGCAGAAGGGGTGCCCTTCGGGATCCAGCAGCACCGTGGACGTTGCGAAGTACTGCACTTCTGCCTTGCGCGCGCCGCAGCGCAGCGCATGCGCAACGGCTTCCTGAAGGTCGTCCACATGAAAATCGATGTGGGCCATTTGCTGCTGCTCTCCTGGTTTCCAGGGCCAAACGGGCGGCACGTACTCCTCAACGGTTTGAAAGACCAGCGCCACGCCCTGCGGCGAGCGCATGCCCGCCCAGCCGTTGCCGCTAAACGTCTTCTCCCAGCCGAGCATGACGGAATAAAAGCCCGCCAGCGCCTCCGCGTCCCTACAGTCGAAGGCGATGCCGATCATGCTTGGCGTCATACGCAACCCCTCCTCTAGAGTCCGGCAAAATACCGTATCGTGCGTACCATCTGGCTCACATATGAGTTTTCGTTGTCGTACCAGGCCACAACCTTCACAAGGCTCTCTCTGCCCAGGGGCATCACCTTGGTCTGCGTCGCGTCAAAGAGCGAGCCGTACGTCATACCGATCACGTCCGAGGAGACGATCTCCTCGTTCGTATACCCAAAGGAGTCGTTCGCGGCCGCCTTCATGGCCGCATGGATCTCGTCCTTGCTCACTGAGCCTTCCACCACAGCCGTAAGTTCCGCCAGCGATCCGGCCACGACGGGCACGCGCTGCGAGGTGCCGTCCAGCTTGCCGGACAGCTCGGGTATCACCTGGCCGATGGCCTTGGCGGCGCCCGTAGACGTTGGAACGATATTCGCGGCGGCGCTGCGCGCGCGGCGCATATCGCCCTTGGCGTGCGGGCCATCCAGCAGCATCTGGTCGTTCGTGTAAGCGTGTATCGTGGTCATCAGGCCCTTTTGTATGGGGCGCAGCGCGTGCAGCGCCGCCGCCATCGGGGCCAGGCAGTTCGTGGTGCAGGAGGCGGCCGAGATGACGGTGTCCGAAGGACTCAGCATACTCTCGTTCACGCCGAACACAATGGTGGGCAGGTCGTCCCCGGCCGGGGCGGAGATGACGACCTTACGCGCGCCGGCCTCGACGTGCGCCATAGCTTTGGCCCTGGAGGCAAAAAAACCGGTGCACTCCAGCACCACGTCCACCCCGAGCTCTCCCCAGGGCAAGTTTCTTGGATCTTTTTGGGCGTATACGCGAATCGCCTGGCCGTCCACCACAATCTCGTCGTTCGTGCAGGCGACCTCCCGCCGGTATCGCCCCTGGGACGAGTCGTACTTGAGCAGGTGCGCGAGCATCCCCGCCGAGGTCAAATCGTTCAGCGCGACGATTTCGTAGCCGTCCGCGCCGAACATTTGGCGAAACGCCAGCCGTCCAATCCGTCCGAATCCATTGATTGCCACCTTGACTGCCATACAAGTCTACCTCCAAAAATTTACTCGGAGATCAACTCCAAAGGCAGTATAGCACCGCTGGAATTCTCTTACAAGCGCCGTGCTAGAGCGCCGTTACGGCGAAATAAACGGCGATCGCCACAAAGAACAGTCCGGCGGCCAGCTTGACGCGCGGCATGTTGCGCCGCAGCGCCTCCGAGAGCTGGAAGGAGGATTTGCCCCGGCACAAAAGCAGCAGCAGCGCAAGGCTCGGCAGTACCGTCGCGGCCACATACGTCGCGAAAAAGGACTGCGCCTGGGCGCCGCCCACGTTTTGCACCGCGTACACGATGGACGCCAGAGTGATCTGCCCGGTGCACAAGAATTCGCCGCCGGAAATGACCACGCCCACCACAAGGCACCCTATCCCGAGATACGCGGGCCTGTCCGCCACGCGCTTCATGAGGCCGTGAAAGGCTTTGCGCAAAGCGAGCGGCATCTGCAGCCGTATCTTGCCGTACCGTTCCTGTTTTGCCGCAAGCGCGTCGCTGATGTGCAGCGCTCCGACGGCAAGCGCCGCCGCCGCCAGCGCCAGCTGAACGCCCATGCGCAGTCCCGGCAGGAAACTCTCGCCCGCAGCCAAGAAAAAGCGATAGCCAAACGTGCCGATGGCGTAGTACGCCGCGCATTTTCCCAGCAGAAACATCAGCCCGTTGCGAAGGGCGCGCCGGGTGCCCAGCAGCATGAGCAGGAAGAGCAGCATGGACATCCCACAGGGATTCAGGCCATTGAGCAGCCCCGTCAGGAACACCCCGCCGTACTGCAGCGCCGGAAGCGTCAGAAACGTACCCGTCGGCCCGCCCGACGGCAGAAGCGTGCCTTGTCCGGTTGCAAGCGCTCCGGCGATCGCCCGCGCGTCGATCTCTTCCGCGGCAAGCACCTCGTCCCCGACAAACACGATGGGCGTGGTCTGCCGCCCGGGCGCAACGCCGTAGCGTTCAAAATAGCGGCGCAACAAGGCCAGGTTCTCGCCTTCTCCCACGTTGTAACGCTGCTGGCGCACGGTATCGGGCAGCGCACGCAGCACGCCGTCCACACGCGCGCAATCCTGGCAGCCCGTCACGTAAAAATACACGAGCACCGCGCCGCCCGTCGAGCGCACAAACGCATCCCCGTCTCGCTGCGCCGGCCCTTGCCAAAGCTGAAGCTCGGGCGGCGGCGCGGCGGCAAGTTCTTTCACGAATGCCGCCAGCTCCTCGTCCGCGGGCAGACCCAAAACCGCGCGTTCGCCGCAAAAGAGCGCTTCGTTCGGACGCTGAGCAACGGGCAGGGAAAGCGCGTCGTAGCGCGCGGTCAGCAAGGCGTTTTCCTCGTTGCGCACGGTGTTGTGCATCACAAGTTCAAAGTCGGCATCCGGCGCGGCCTCGCGCGCCGCCTTCAAAAACCGTTCCTGCAGCTCTTGCTCGGTATTGCATGAGCCGCATGGCTCCATAAAGAAAAAATCCACGCGCAGCGCAGCGCCCGCCGCGCGCGCAAGCGCCGGGCGCACGCCCAGCAGCACAAGAAGCGCAAGCGCCAGCGCAAGCATCCGCCTCATTCCGCGCCTCGCCCCCTCATATTCGTGTGTAAGTGTACCACGAACATGCTCCCGTGGGAACACCCTCTTGCAGCCGCTTGCGCCGTGTTGCATTTTTCGCCTGCCGGTGGTATACTACGTAAAACGCTATGATGGGAACGGGCGCGCAGGGCCGCTTGTAGAGAGCCGGGGGCAGGTGAAAGCCCGGCAGGCGCGCGGCGAGCCGGATCACCCCGGAGCGGCGCGCGTGAGCTTTGGCAAGCGGGCGACGGTTCCCTCGTAATCGGGAAACATGAGGCGGGCGGCGCATGCCGCCAATCCGGGTGGCACCGCGAAAGATCGGCCTTTCGTCCCGGAAACCGGGACGAAAGGCCGTTTGCTATTTGTCCATAGCCATGAAGGAGGATTTCCATGATCCGCAAGGTGGACACCAGCTTAGACTTCCAGCAGCGCGAGAAGGATACGATCGCGTTCTGGGAGGAGAAGCGCATCTTTGAAAAATCCATGCAGCAGCGGCAGGGCCGGCCGGTTTTTACGTTTTATGACGGCCCGCCCACCGCCAACGGCAAACCGCACGTGGGGCACGTGATTACGCGCGTCATGAAGGATCTCTTCCCCCGCTACAAAACCATGAAGGGGCATCTGGTGCTGCGCAAGGCGGGCTGGGACACGCACGGCCTGCCCGTGGAGCTTGAGGTGGAAAAGAAGCTGGGGCTGGACGGCAAACCTCAGATAGAGACATACGGCGTGGAACCCTTCATCAAACAATGCAAGGAATCCGTATGGGTGTACAAGAGCGAGTGGGAACGCATGACCCGCCGCCTGGGCTTCTGGCTGGACATGGAGAACCCGTACATCACCTATGACAACAAGTACATCGAATCCGTCTGGTGGTCGCTTAAGGAGATTCACAAGCGCGGCCTTCTGTACCACGGCCACAAGGTGGTGCCTTACTGCCCGCGCTGCGGCACGGCCCTTTCTTCGCACGAGGTGGCTCAGGGCTACCACGCCGTCACGGACGTCTCCATCTACGTCAAGTTCCCCGTGCCGGGCGAGGCGGGCGTGTACTTCCTCGCGTGGACCACAACGCCCTGGACGCTGCCGTCCAACGTGGGCCTGGTGGTGAACGCCAAGGAAGAATACGTACGCGTGCGCGTGGCAAACGACGTGTACATCATGGCCGGCGCGCTGGTGGAGCCGCTCTTTGCAGGCGCGGCGCACGAGGTGCTGGACAGATTCCCCGGGCAATCCCTGCAGGGGCTGCGCTACGAGCCGCTCTTCCCCTTCACAAAGGCTGCGGCGGGCGAGGGCGCGTTCAAGGTGTGCTGCGACGACTACGTCACGCTTACGGACGGCACGGGCATCGTGCACTGTGCGCCTGCCTTCGGCGAGGACGACGCGCGTGTGGGCAATGACAATGGCCTGCCCTTCGTACAGCTTGTGGACACGCAGGGACGCTTTACGCCCGATGCCGAGCCCTACGCGGGCCAGTTCGTCAAAGCGGCCGATCCGGTTATCATAAGCGACCTGCAGGCCGCGGGGCTTCTGCTGCGCGAGCTGCCCTACGAGCACGACTATCCCTTCTGCTGGCGGTGCGACACGCCGCTTCTGTACTACGCGCGCGCCACGTGGTTTATCCGCATGTCCGCCCTGCGCGACGAGCTTGTCGCCAACAATCGCTCCGTCAACTGGCTGCCGGAGAACATCAAGGAAGGCCGCATGGGCAATTTTCTGGAGAACGTTCTGGACTGGGGCCTCTCGCGCGAGCGCTACTGGGGCACGCCCCTGCCCGTTTGGACGTGCGGCTGCGGCCATGTTCACGTGGTGGGCAGCATCGAGGAGCTTCGTCGCATGGGCAAGAACGTACCGGCGGACATCGAGCTGCACAAGCCCTACATCGACGCCGTACACCTCACCTGCCCGGCCTGCGGGGGCGACATGACGCGCGTGAGCGAAGTGATTGACTGCTGGTACGATTCGGGCTCCATGCCCTTCGCCCAGTGGCACTATCCCTTTGAGAACAAGGAGCTGTTCGAGCAGAACTTCCCCGCGGACTTCATCTCCGAGGCGATCGACCAAACGCGCGGGTGGTTCTACTCCCTGCTGGCCATCGGCACGGCCGTGTTCCAGAAGTCGCCCTATCAAAACTGCATCGTGCTCGGGCACGTGCAGGACAAGGACGGCCGCAAGATGTCCAAGCACGTGGGAAACGTGATTGACCCTTGGGACGTGCTGAACGCGCAGGGCGCGGACGCGGTGCGCTGGTACTTTTACTCCGTCTCCCAGCCCTGGCTCCCCTCCCGGGTCTCTCCGGACCTGGGGAGCGAGGCGCAGCGCAAATTTATGGGCACGCTGCTTAACACCTACGCATTCTTCGCGCTGTACGCGGGCATCGAAAACTTCGATCCGGCCAAGGCCGGCCTGGCGAGCGCGCGCCTCACCTTGATGGACCGCTGGGCGCTCTCCCGCCTGAACACGCTTGTGCGCGAGGTGGACGAGGGGCTGTCTGCCTACAAGGTGACCGAGCCTGCACGCCTCATCGCCGATTTTGTGGATGAGCTGTCCAATTGGTACGTGCGCAGTTCGCGCGAGCGTTTCTGGGGCAAGGGGGAAAACGAGGACACGAGCGCAGCTTTCCAGACGCTCTATCACATCCTGGTTACGCTCTCGCGGCTCATCGCGCCCTTCGTTCCCTTCCTGGCCGAGCAAATGCACCAAAACCTGTGCGCCGGCACGGCCGCACCCGAATCCGTGCACCTGTGCGATTACCCAGTCTGCGAAAAAAACCGCATCGACGAAGCGCTGGAACGCGACATGGGCCGCTGTATGCAAATCGTAGCGCTGGGCCGCTCCGCGCGCGCGGAGGCGGGCTTGAAGATCCGCCAGCCGCTTGCGGCGCTGTACGTGGTCGGCCAGGACGCGCTGCCCGCCGAGCTGCAGGCCGTGGCCAAGGACGAGCTGAACGTCAAGGACGTGCAGTTCCTCTCGGACGGCCGCGCTTTCACGGCTTACACAGTAAAGCCCAATCTGCGCACGCTGGGACCGCGCTACGGCAAGATTCTGCCCAAGATCGGGGAAACGCTGAAGAACCTGGATGGCACGGCGCTCGTTGACGAGTTGCAAGCAAAGGGCGAGGTGGTCTTTACGGCGGAGGGCATTGAAGTGCGCGCGCAGGAAGCCGATCTGCTCATCGAAAAGGCGCAGCGCGAGGGCTACGCCGCCGCCTCCGATCGGGGCCTCACCGTGGCGCTGGACTGCCGCTTGACGCAGGCGCTCGTTGCGGAGGGCTACGCGCGCGAGGTGGTCTCCAAGCTGCAAACCATGCGCAAGGACGCCGGCCTGGACGTGATGGACCGCATACACGTCTGGTACGAGGGCGACGCTTCCGTTTGCGCGGCCGTAGCCGCCTATGAGCATAGCATCACGGGCGACGTGCTCGCGCTCGCGCTGTACAACACTCCCGCGCCCGAAGGCGCGTATGCGCAAAGCTGGGACATCAACGCAAAGCCCATGTCGCTTTCGCTGCGCAAGGCGTAGAATACAGGCAGCAGATTTCCCTGGAAAAACGGTGCGTGAATGGTCGTACGTGTATGAAAGGCGGTAGATCGCATGGCACTGGTAACGATGAGCGGCATGTTAAAGGCGGCCCGCGCGGGCCGGTACGCCGTGGCGGCGTTTGACGTGAGCGACGGCCGCATGATGCGCGCGGCCATCGAGACGGCGGAGAGCCTGCACTCGCCCGTCATCCTTATGGCGCTGGCCGTGGACATCGAGGGCGCATCACTCGCGCACTACATGGACGCGGCCCGCCCGGCCGCCGAGCGGGCGAGCGTGCCTGTGGCTATCCACTTAGACCACGCCACGGACATCGCGCTGTGCCAGCGCGCGTTGGACGCGGGCTTTACCTCCGTGATGTATGACGGCAGTATTTTGCCCTTCCAGCAAAATGCCGACAACACGGCGGCCGTGGTGCGCCTGGCCCAACGCTATGGGGCCTCCACAGAGGCAGAGCTGGGCCATGTGACGGACGGCCTGGTGGGCGGCAGCGAGACAGGCTGGCAGGAGTCGGCGCACGACGACCCGCAAACCCACCTGACGGTGGTAAGCGAAGCGGCCGACTTCGTTCGGCATACCGGCGTGGACAGCCTGGCTGTGGCCATCGGCACCGCGCACGGCGTGTATGTGAAAACTCCTGTGCTCGACTTTGACCGTCTGAGCGCTATTGCAAGCGCCTCCCCCGTTCCGCTCGTGCTGCACGGCGGATCCGGAACGCCGGACGCCGACATCCAGCGCGCCGTCTCGCTGGGCATCTGCAAAATCAACATTTTTTCCGAGGTGCTGCTCGCCTTCAACGCCGCCATGAAAGAAACGGTGACCGCCATGACCAGCCTAAACGCCTGGCCGTCCGTGCTGTACCGCGCGCCGGACGCGGCCATGCGAAACGTAATGTCCGGCAAAATACGCCTGTTCGGCGGCGAGGGCCGCGCGTGATCCCGCCCCTGACGCATGCAAAAGGCTGCTTGACCCGTTTGGGTCAAGCAGCCTTTTCGTATAAGCCGTTCGCGTCGCCTCAGCCCTGCGGGCCGGCCTTGATGATCGCCTCGGACATGCCCTTGTACTTCTCAAAATTCTTACGGAACAGCCCCGCCAGGTTTTTGGCGGAGGCGTCGTACGCTGCCTTATCGGCCCAGGTGTTGCGCGGAGCGAGCACCTCGGCGGGCACGTTCGGGCAGGTTTTGGGCACGAGCACGTTGAAGAAGGGATCCAGTACAAACTCCTGCTTCTCCAGCTCGCCATTGAGTGCCGCGGTCACCATGGCGCGCGTGTACTTGATGGACATGCGCTTGCCGGAACCGCTGGCCGGGCCGCCGGACCAGCCGGTGTTGATGAGATAGACGTTGGAGCCGTATTCGTCGATATACCGGCCCAGCAGATCGGCGTATACCGACGCCGCCAGCGGCAGGAAGGGCGCGCCGAAGCACGTGGAGAAGGTGGCCTGCGGCTCGGTGACGCCGCGCTCCGTACCGGCCAAACGGGCCGTGTAGCCGGAAACGAAGTGATACATGGCTGCCTCGCGCGTGAGCTTGGCGACAGGGGGCAGCACGCCGAAGGCATCGGCCGTTAGGAAGACCACGGTCTTGGGCTGGCCGCCCACGCCGGGAATCTGCGCGTTGGGAATGAACTCCACGGGATAGCCCGCGCGCGTATTCTCCGTGACGGACTCATCGTCATAGTCCAACTCGCGGGTCACAGGGTCGATGGTGACATTCTCCACCAGGCAGCCAAAGCGGATGGCATCCCAAATCTGCGGCTCGTTCTCCTGAGAGAGGCGAATGCACTTTGCGTAGCAGCCGCCCTCAAAGTTGAAGATGCCCTTTTTGGACCAGCCGTGCTCGTCGTCGCCGATCAGCTTGCGCTCCGGGTCGGCGGACAGAGTGGTCTTACCCGTGCCGGAGAGCCCGAAGAACAGAGCGGTGTCGCCGGCCTTGCCAATGTTGGCCGAGCAGTGCATGGGAAATACGCCCTGCTTGGGCAGCAGGTAGTTCATGATGGCGAATACGGATTTTTTCATCTCGCCCGCGTACTGCGATCCGGCCACGATGACGATCTTACGCTCGAAGGAGACCAAAATGGCCGCCTCGGAGTTCGTGCCGTCCACGGCCGGAATGCACTTGAAGCCCGGCGCGCAGATGATGGTGAAGTCGGCCTGAAAGCCGTCCAGCTCGCTGCTTTCGGGGCGGAGCAACAGCTGATGGATGAACATGTTCTGGGAAGCCAGCTCGTTCACCACCCGCACGCCGATGCGGTAGGTGGGGTCGGCGCCCGCAAAGCCGTCGAACACGAAGATCTCGCGGTTTTGCAGGTAGGCCATCATGCGGTTGTATACGCCCTGGAATTTATCGACGGCGAAGGGCTTGTTGATCTTGCCCCAGTCGATCTCGCCATGCACGGACGGCTCGTCCACGATAAAGCGGTCGTCAGGCGAGCGGCCGGTGTACTTCCCGGTCATCACGCACAGCGCGCCCGTCTTGTTCAAAATGCCCTCGCCGCGCGCAACGGCCTTTTCCGTCAGTTGGGGCACAGGTAAATTTCGATAAATATTCGTCGCGCCTGTAATGCCCAAATAACTCAGATCGAGCTGCTGACCCATGGTATCGCCTCCGCAACATATTCGCGCTGTACGCGCACGTGGCAGGATGACAGAAAAGCCACGCTCATCCCGTTTTCTTTTTTTCGCCGCCATAAGCCTTTTTCCTGCTTGCCTGCCCAAACGGGTAAAAATTTCACGAAACTACGCCCTTTCCGCTTACTTACCGGCGGTGCGGGCCGCTCTTTCCGAAAACCGTGCCCTGATTTCGCTGCGCTATGTACACGAAAAACCGGCGCGCGTGCGCCGGTTTACATATAAACTCTCCCGAGGCGCTTCGGCGTATAGCGCGGGCCGCCGGTACGGCGCTAGTCCAGTATGTACACGGATACGCCGCGTTTGCGGCCCCATTTCATGCATTCCCGTTCTGTTTCCATAAAAAGGTCGATCTGATAGCCGTCGAACCCGCCCACGTCGCACGCAACGCCTATACCGTAACCGGGCACGTACAGCTTTGTGCCGAAGGGGATGAGATCGCGGTCAACGGCGACGCTGCCCACCTTGGGCCAGGATCCGGAAGCGGTCGGCCGTCCGGAATGCGTGTAGGCCGTCACCTCCATCTTGAGCATCTCGGCGTATTTGTACGTCTTGCCGCCAAGCACGATTTCACCGGCGTCGCCCTTCGTTCGCGTCACCTTGCTGGCCACAACCGGCCGGGGCGTGGGCGTGGGTTTGGGGGTTGGGGTGGCCTTCACGGTCTTTTTAGGGGCGGCCGTCTTTACCACGGCTTTTTTGGCGCCTTCCAGCACGATCCGGTTCTGCGGCACGGCTTTCACCTGCTCGCCGATCACCACGCGCGCAACTTCTTCGCCGTTCCTGTACGTCACCTGCGTGCGAATAACCTTGAGCCCTTCCTTGCCGGACTTCTCCACCTTCTGCTTGCCAATCTCCAGGGACTCGTCCTTCTTCGTGGTCGTACGGAAGGGAATCGCTTGCTCGTCCTCAATCACTTTGTACGCTACGCGCGTCACCACCACGGGCGTACCGGGAGCCAGCTGCGTGTTGATGGAGGGCGACACTTCGTCAAGGGGCCCAAGCACCGTCCCGGCACGGGCGAGCAAATCGCCCACCGTGCCGGCCAGCAGCATCACGTCGCGTTCCTGTCCGTCCACCTGCACAGAGAAGCGGTTGGCGCGCAGCACGCGAATGCTCATGCCGTCCGCCACCGGCGTCGCGGCCGCTGGTATAACCCCATCGTGCTCACCCAGGGCCACCCCGCAGGCGTCCAGCACGTCCTGTACGCTATGCGCCTTGGTGATCATGCTGGCCTGCAGCCCTTCGTCGTCCAGCACGATGTGCTTTCGGCCGCTCTGCATGGAAGCATGGGCGATGAAACCCGCGATAAACAACACGCACAGCACAATGCCGACGATACACAGCGCGCGCCTGCCCGGCGCTGACGCCGCCTCTTCGCTCATCTGCGGCGCTACGGGCGCAGCCGCGGTTTGCAGCGTCGCCACCGTGCGCCTGGGCCGCAGCCCCGCTGCAGAAGCGTTCGTCATGGCGAGCACGAAGCGCTCAAAGCGCTGAAGCACCGCTCCCCGCAATAGTGCGGAAAACCGCCACGACGAGGACAGCCTGCGCGAGGCCACAAAGCGCGGCGAACTTTCCTGCAGCACGCCTTTTAGCGCCCGCGACTGGCGAACGCCCAAAGACCGCATGCTGCCGGACCGTACCTGGTACATACACAACCTCCCATCAAATAGGGGAAAAAACAACGAGGGATATCTGGTCGACCCACATCGTGGACCGCCCCGGCATACCCCTCGCTCGCAGCCAGTATAACAAAAACTTCTGCAGCTGTCAAATGCTTACGTTCGAGCCATTTCGCTAAAAACTTTCTGTATCAGACCTGCGCCTGCGGCTGGCGGATGAGCGCCTCCTGGGCGTTCAGCGCGGGCCGACCGCGGCGACTCACATGCTCGTACGAGCCGTCTGGCAGCTCGCGGTGGGTTTGGCAGTTGTCGCCCCACTGCAGCTCCAGCACGCGCCGTATTTCCGCGCGGATGTCCTCATCCCCCACCGGAAAGAGCAGCTCTACGCGCCGGTCCAAGTTGCGCGGCATCCAGTCGGCCGAGGACAGCCACGTGGTGGAACGGCCGCCGCCCTCAAACAGAAACACGCGCGGATGCTCCAGAAACCGCCCGATCAGCGAGCGCACCTCGATGTTCTCGCTTAAGCCCTCCACCCCGGGCCGAAGGCAGCAAATGCCGCGAACGATCAGCCGCACGGGCACGCCTGCCTGCGATGCCCGGTACAACGCCTCGATGATCCCCTCGTCCACCAGAGAGTTCATCTTGGCGAAGATGCCGGACGGCCGCCCGGCCAGAGCATGCAGGCATTCCTCCTCGATCAGGGCGGTGAAGCGCTCGCGCAGCGCGTAGGGCGCGGGCACCAGTCGGTGCATACGCGCCGGCTCCGAGTAGCCCGTCACCATATTGAAGAAGGCGCTGGCGTCCTCGCCGATCGCCTCGTCCGCAGTCAGCAGCCCCATATCGGTGTACTGGCGCGCGGTGGACTCGTTGTAGTTGCCCGTGCCCAGGTGCACGTAGCGGCGTATGCCACTCTCCTCGCGCCGCACGACCAACGTAATCTTGGAATGCGTCTTTAGGCCCATCAGCCCGTAGATCACGTGCGCGCCGGCTTCCTCCAGCTTTTTGCCCCAGGCGATGTTGTTCTCCTCATCAAAGCGCGCCTTCACCTCCAGCAACACCGTCACCTGCTTGCCGGACTGAGCCGCCTCAGCCAGCGCACGCACGATCGGGCTGTTGCCCCCCACCCGATAAAGCGTTTGTTTGATGGCCAAAACGTCGCTAGAGCGTGCGGCGCGCTGTACAAAGGCGATGACCGGTTCAAACGAGTCGTATGGATGATGCAAAAACCTGTCCTTGTGGGCAATCACATCGAACAGGTCGGTCTCCTCGTCGTACCAGCTTGGCAGGCGAGGGATAAAGACCGGATACTTCAGGCGCTCGTAGCCCGGCCAGGCGTATACGCGCCACAAAAAATCAAGATTCAGCGAGCCGTTTATGGCGTATACGGCCTCCGGCTCCACGTCCAGTGCCTCGGTCAGGTGCCGCACAAGCTGCGCGGAGGTCCCTTCGTTCACCTCCAACCGCACCACGGTGCTGCTGCGGCGTGCCTTAAGCGTGCGCTCCACCTCCACCACGAGGTCCTCGGTTTCCTCCTCGTCCAGCATATAGTCGGCATTGCGCGTGGCACGGTAAAAACACGTGTCAACGATTCGGCAGCCGGAGAACAGGCGCGGCAAAAATCGCTCGATCATCTGCTCAAGCAGCACGCAGGTAGCGCCCGTCTCGCTTGGCACGCGCTGCAGCCGCGCAAGGCCGGCAGGCACCTGAACGGTGGCAAAGCGAAGTTCGCCATCCGGATCGTCCGCGGGATGCAGCAGCACCCCGATGTGCAGCGACCGGGAGGCGATCAGCGGAAACGGCCGGGAAGAGTCCACGGCCAGTGGGGTGAGCACGGGAAACACCGTGCGTTCGAATAAATCCGAAAGCGCCGAACGCTGCGCGGCGGTGAGCTTGTCCGGCCGAAGCACGCTCACGCCGCTTCGGCGCAACTCGGGCAGCACGCCGTGCCGAAACACATCGTACTGCTTTTTCACCATGGCCTGCACGCGCTTATGGATGGCGCGGAGCTGCTCCTGGGGCGTTAACCCCGAAGCGTCCACCGATAGATCGCCCCGGGCGATCTGGTCGGCCAGCGAACCAACGCGTACCATAAAGAACTCGTCCAGATTGCTCTGTACGATGGCGAGAAATTTCATCCGCTCCATCAGCGGGTTCTCCCGCCGCGTCGCTTCGTGCAGCACGCGCTCGTTAAACTCGATCCAGGAAAGCTCGCGGTTAAGGATGCGTTCGGTATGCCTGTCGCCTTCCCTGCGCTTGGTCATGCGTTCTCCACCCTCTTCACGCGCAGATCGGGCTGCAGGCCAAACACGTCGGCCAACAAACCGCATTTTTGCGCGAAGGTCATCTCCTCCAGAAGCGTGTCTTGGCTGGACGCCGCGCGCAGCAGCAAGTGTCCCTCCTGTACCTCCACGCGCAGGTCGGAAAACTTTTGCAGGTGAGCGGCGTCCAGAGCATCCGCGGCGCGCAGAAAACTCAGCAGTTTGAGAGCCGGCACGCAGTACTGCGCCTGCAGCGGGGCGGTGTCGGCCGGGTGCTCCGCGCCGTGGTAACGGCACAAAAAGGCTACGACGGCCGTCTCCTCATCCGAGAGGCCCAGCGGGGGCGAGGCTTCCACGATGCGCGCGCTTTGCTCCGGCGTATCAAGCGAAGCGATGTAGTGTCCCGCCTCGTGCAGCTGGCACGCCAGCTCCAGCAGCAGCCGGTCGCGCTGCGTCAGCCTGTGCAGGCGCTGCAGGCCATCGAACATGCTAAGCGCCACATCGCTAACCGCGCGCACATGCTTCTCCTCCACGCGGAACGCGCGCAGCTGGTGGCGCGTATAGGAACGTATCTCGGAAAGTTCCGCCTCGGCCGCGGCCCGCGGTTGCGCGGCGCGCGCCAGCACGCCCTCGCACAGCGAAACGTTGGGTACGTGCAGCGCTTTCAAGCTGGTAATGCCAAAGAGCGCATGCGCCAGCATCACCGCCGGCAGCACGATCTCGTCGTTCTGCTCCGGCACGCCGCTCGCGCGCATCAACTCTTCGGCGGACGTGTCATGCAGCCGTTTCCATGTGCGTTCCACCGCCTCGCGGGAAAGCTCGCTTCCCGTGCACCCGCACAGCTTCATCAAAGCGTCCGTGTCGCCAAAGAGCATCACGCCGTGCTGCATGCCCTGCAGCTGCATCGCATGCAGTTGCGAGGTAGCCGCGCGTATGTGCTCGTCCAACATGATGAGCGCCCTGCGCCCCTGCCGGCGCGCGCGCTGCGCCATCTCCCACAGCCGCAAGACGCCCAGCCTTTCATAGCGCGAATACACCATCTCATCATGCCGGATATAGGACGTTTGCACGCCCCCGTATCCCACATCGGCCACAAGCACGCCCTCCCGGCGCATCTTGTCAAACCCCGAAAGATACGCGGGCAGGGCGATGAGCGGGTACAAGCGCTCCTGAGCGTTGGAGAGCACCTGCACGGACAGGCCGGTGGCGATGTGGATGCGGTCCAGTACGACGTCGCGGTTGGCAGCCTCGCGAATGGCGCTCGTGGCCAGCGCCACCGGCTTTGTCACACCATAGTCGCGGCAGGCGCGCAAAAAACCTGCGAGAATATCGCAGGCTTCCGCAAGCGTCTCAAAGCTAACGCGCCCCTCGGCGTACACGTCCCGGCCCAATCGCAGCGGCCTGCGCAGCGCATCCAGCACGCGCAGCGACGCACCCTGTCGCTCGGCCACCACCATGCGCAGATAGCCGGACCCCACGTCGATGCATGCCAGCAAGTCTTCCTTCGCCAACGACACGGTTGCTCCCCCTTTATGCGCGCTTGGCACATAACGAGTTTATTTCGTCGCCTGGCGCAAAACACCTGCAACGGCGCTAATTGAACGCCACATACAGCGCAAAATGCTCGCCTGCGCCGTAGGAAGCACGGATGCACCGCGCGCTGAGCGCCAAACCGTCCTCGCGCAGCACGAGGCGCGGCGTGCCGATGGAGATGGGCGTACCGCGCTCCCACATGCAGGTTGCGGTAAAACTTACCAGCCAATTGAAGAATTCCACGGCGGGACCATCCAGGCAAGGCGCGTGCCCATGCGGGCAGCAGTCATACATCGCGCAGCGCGCGTCGTGAAAGCGACAGCACGCCGAAGGCGGCATGGCCAGAAACATCGTAGCCGACAACGCGCCCCGGATGTCCACCGCAAAGAAAGTAAAGTACCCTCGCGCGGGTTCCTGCGCCAGCCGCGCGCTGCACTTGGATACGCCTATCGCCTGAAGCGTCGTGCGAAGCACATCCATGAGCAGCACGATAAAACGCTGACGAGTAATCAGCTTCGTGCGAATACCGGCGAATCGTCTCCTTTTTTTCATAAACACCCGCAGTTTACCCGTATTCTGCTGCCCAGGCTCCATGAAACGATACGAATTGCGCTCTATCATTGGGGCTCCCCCCTCTCAATTTATTCTCAACACGCACATAGTTGTGGTCCGCGTGTCCTCTTTTGTATTATACCATAAATCGTATCTCACGCAAGGGGAAATCTGAATATAGTCATAAACACTCATCAATCGATCAAACTCTACAAAACCCTCTATTTTTCACGTTATTACGCATTATGCTCTGTGTTGCATACGCTCCGGCGTTAATAGTTATTGCTATATTTCACCGCATAATTTGTAATATAACTGTGCGTGGTAGCCGCAATTGGGTATTGTGTCAGAATGTGCGCAGAGAGCACCGCCTGTTGTAGAAGGTGCTCTCTGCCTTACAATATGTAGTCATGAAGGTCTTTGTTACGACAATTTACGTCCCGGAAATCGGGACGTAAACCGTACCATATTATGCCCAACAAGACGCTTATGATGCGTAATTATCGAAATAGCCCTGGATGAGCACGACGGGCGTCCCCTTATCGCCGCTGCCGGACACCAGATCGCACAGCGAGCCAAGCAGGTCGGTCAGCTGGCGGGGCGTGGTGCCTTCGGCCTCCATCTTGCCCATCAGCGACAGCCCGCCCTTCTTGCGGATGGCGTCGCGCACGGCTTCTATGGCCGCCTCGCCGCGCAGGTGGGCAAACTCGTTATCCGCAATGTACTTCATCTTCAGCTCGTTGGGCGTGCCTACGAGCCCGTCCGTATGGAAAGGCGCAATCACCGGGTCCGCCAGCTCCCAGATGCCGCCGACCGGGTCCTTGAAGCCGCCGTCGCCGTAAACGAAAACCTCCACGTGCGCGCCTGTCAACTCATAAAGCCGGCGCTGCACCTCCTGGATAAGCGCCTGGCCCTCGCGCGGGAAAAGCTTCACGCGCTCCTCGCTGGCCTTGTTGGAGCCCAGCAGCCCAAAGTCTTTGTTGTAGCCGCTGCCGTTCACGCTGGCGGTAAGCAATTCGTCCAGGCCAAGCACCTTGCGCGCGCCGGCGTTCCTGAGCACCTTCTTTGTGCGGGCGCGGGTATGAATGTCCGCCGCGATAACGTCCTGCACAAACTGAAGCACGTGGCGCGGCTCGTTGGAGAGCACAATTTCGATGTTCGGCGCAAGGCTCCCGTAATAGCGCACGTAGTCTACGCCTGTAAAGCGGTGTTTCACTTCCTGGCCGAAGCGCCGGCGGTACTCCGCCTCGCTCAGTAGGTCCAGGTACGGGTTGAGCTTCTGCGCTTCCACGTCGTCCCAAGAGATGAGCTGGTTTCCCACCTCGTCGCTGGGATAGGAAAGCTGCACCACTACGCGCTTGGCGCCTTGAGCAATACCCTTGAGCAGCATGGCAAAACGGTTGCGGCTTAAAATCGGGTGCACGACGCCTATTTCTCCCGAGGGAAACTTGGCGCGCACATCGGCGGCAATCTGGTCCAGTGTGGCATAGTTGCCCTGAGCGCGGGCGACCACGGCCTCCGTGATACCCACCACATCGCCGTCGCGCAGGGAAAAGCCCTCGCTCTCCCAGGCTTCCCTGAGGGACTGTACCACTATTTCCGCCAGGTTGTCTCCTTCCCGGATGATGGGCGTACGAATACCCATAGCGCGGGTGCCGATCGTTCTCATGCGAATGCCCCCTACCAGTGAATCTCATTGCCATGAACTAGTATAGCATAGGACCGCGAACAACGCATGGTATTCTTCCTAAATGTTCGCCTGTTTTGGCCCGCGGCGCTTGACGGCTAGTCAAGCGCATAAGGACGAAGAACGCTCAAACACATCATCTCCGTTCGTGAGAAAATCATGAGAAAAGCTGCTGTCTCACCCTCGTACGCGCGGCGCCGAAACGCGAATGACTGGGAGCAGGTGACACGACATGGTTCAAAGATAGGCGCACAGACCGCTCCCGTTGCCTCGGCGATGGATGGCGACGCCTCGTTGGCAGACAGCCCCCTACGCCCGCCCCGCCTGTCCGGCCCAGCGCAGCTATCAAGCGCAGGCAGCTACGCTGCGGCCGGACGGATCCAGCTTGCTCCTGCCAGTTCATCGCGCAGCCCATCCTTTCGCTGCCGCACGCGCTTGTGGACGGCTCGATGAGGAATGAGCGCGTTGCGAAGGATGATTGACTGTGATAAGATCGGCTTGTTGCACCGCATAATTAATTTGTATCTTGAAAGCAGGTCTACCATGTCACCTAAGCAGAAAACGTACGCATACTATGCCAAATGGCTAGGGATAAACCCGAATGTGTTCGATAACCGCGGAGTTCACTTGGTGTATAACCCGCTCCGGAATGAACCGGCCATTGGTTATACGAATACGCACGATATTGTCACTTATTTCACGCCCACAACGATTGTCCTATCATATGGAGACAGGGCAGCTGAAAAAATCCCCGAAATTGAAAAGAGTTTGACGCTCGGAATGTCGCTTGAACAAGTGAAGGTGCTTCTGACCGATGTGTACTCGGTAGAGCCAAGTCATAACATCAAATACATCTATAAAAATGCGGTGTCAAGCGACAGACCCGCGAAGAGACTATCTGTGGATGATTATGAGTTATACCTCGTTTTTTTTAAGAAGGCTCACCCGGACTGCAAGGATACGTCATGGGTTCAAGAGTACTTTACCCAGATTGCCGGCAAAGGGTATTGCCACGGTGTTGTACTGGACGGCCAACTTGCCAGCGCTACTGATGCTCCGGATATGCCGTTCATGTCCGACATGGTACAAGAAATTGGAATCCACACACTATCGGAATATCGGGGCAACGGGTACGCAAAAACTGTGTGCTTATCGTGTATAAGCGACATGATGAGCAACGACATCTGTCCTCAGTGGTCAACGGATGTCAGCAACACAGCATCCCAAAGGCTCGCGGCCCGTGTTGGATTTGAAAAGCTGTTTGATAATCTATCCATTTGCGTATTACATAGCTAACAAGCGCGCGCTGCAACAATACAATAGGAAAATGGACGAGTGAGCTGCCGAAAACCTTCCGGGAGACGGGCTTTGGGCATTGGCATGATAGCCCGCGCCGTTTCGGCGCGGGCTGCGGGACAGCGTGGACGGCTTGCGACATCTCAAGCGTCCAGTCATGGCGTTGCGCATCGTCACCTTCCTGCCTTCATCCAAAAGCTGCGGCCTCCTCGTAGACGCCTCCTGCACAGTCGACTCTCATAAACAACTCTGGGGTTCAGGAAATGAAAAATCCCCCGGCTTAACATCCGGGGGATTCTGGCTCCTCAGGTAGGGCTCGAACCTACAACAACTCGGTTAACAGCCGAGTGCTCTGCCATTGAGCTACTGAGGAATATAAAAATCCGGCGGCGTCCTAGTCTCCCGGGCCGTTGCCAGCCAAGTACCATCGGCGCAGAAGGGCTTAACTTCTGTGTTCGGAATGGGAACAGGTGGGACCCCTTCGCCATTGCCACCGGAAAGATGTCGATCTGAGAAGGTTCGCGGGCGCACGGGCGCGCCTGGGTTGGATGGGGGCCAAAGGTTTGGCCCGCTCAGTGCGTACGGGCTCGCGCCCTGCTGGGATGGCCTGCCGACCTGCCGTACGGGCTCGCGCCCGGCGGGGATGGCCTGCGGACCTGCCGTCCGCGTTCGGCCCGCCTTGCCCGGGGTATGCCCCCGCGGTGCTGAAGGCCGTCCGGGTGCGCTGCGTGCACCCTGACAACTTCACACGCGATTCGACTCTTCACTGCAGGGGACCGGTCGCCCGTTCCCGCCTCTGTTTTCCGCGGCGCGTTCTTCGGCTCCTTCTCGGCGGCGACCAACCGCCTGCCATTCGCCTCCTGCCCTCCGGCCGGTCCGCTTCGGCTTGCGCCTCCGCTTCCCTCCGCCTTCCGGCACTCTTCCGCTCCGCTCATCCGTCTTTCACGTCAAGATCAAGCCCTCGACCGATTAGTACCGCGTGGCTGCACGCATTGCTGCGCTTCCACCCACGGCCTATCTACCTTGTTGTCTGCAAGGGGTCTTACCAGCTTTTAGCTGTGGGAATCTTCGTCTTGAGGACGGCTTCACGCTTAGATGCCTTCAGCGTTTATCCGCTCCGTACTTAGCTGCCCGGCTGTGCCGTTGGCACGACAACCGGTACACCAGTGGTACGTCCATCCCGGTCCTCTCGTACTAGGGACAGCTCCCCTCATGATTCCTGCGCCCACGATGGATAGGGACCGAACTGTCTCACGACGTTCTGAACCCAGCTCGCGTGCCGCTTTAACCGGCGAACAGCCGGACCCTTGGGACCTTCTCCAGCCCCAGGATGCGACGAGCCGACATCGAGGTGCCAAACTTCATCGTCGATATGAACTCTTGGATGAAATCAGCCTGTTATCCCTAAGGTACCTTTTATCCGTTGAGCGACGGCACTTCCACTTTCTACCGCCGGATCACTTGGGCCTGCTTTCGCATCTGCTCGACTTGTAGGTCTCACAGTTAGGCTGGTTTATGCCCATGCACTCGACACTCGGTTGCAAACCGAGCTGAGCCCACCTTCGCGCTCCTCCGTTACTCTTTGGGAGGATACCGCCCCAGTAAAACTGACCGGCTGACAGTGTCTCCCGGCCGGATTCACGGCTCGGGGTTAGATCATCCAATATTAAAGGGTGGTGTCTCATTGACGACTCCATGAACCCCTAAAGGCTCATTTCAAAGTCTCCCACTTACGCTGAGCATTAAGATCGAATAAACAGTGACAGCTTACAGTTAAGGTCTATAGGGTCTTTCCGTCCTTCTGCGGGTAGGCGGCATCTTCACCGCCACTACAATTTCACTGAGCACCTAGTCGAGACAGCGCCCAACTCGTTACACGATTCGTGCAGGTCAGAACTTACCTGACAAGGAATTTCGCTACCTTAGGACCGTTATAGTTACGGCCGACATTCACGGGGGCTTTGGTTCACAGCTTCGCCTTGCGGCTAACCGCTTGCCTTGACCTTTCCGCAGTGGTCACGAGTCTCACTCCGGATGTCAGCTTGCGCGTTTGCGGAGTGCTGTGTTGTTGTTAAAC